>NZ_JAMYOX010000002.1:0-562619 GCF_040320025.1 Mesorhizobium sp. M0808 | reverse complement strand
CCTGACGCCTCCTCGCCGCCCTCAAGGCCGCTTCGCGCCGCCTACGGCGGTGGCCTGCGGCCAGCCCTGACCGCGGCTCAGCACGGCGCTGACATGCCCGGATAGGCCGCAACGGAGGAACACCGAACACAAGCTCTTGCAACGGAAGGAAGATGGCGTGATCGATCGATCCGTGACGCGCGAAACTCCGAGGGATCCATTGGCCAACGAAACCGCTGGCATGATTGGAACGGGCGTCGCGAACCCCACCTTGGCCAGCGGCCGCAAGGACCGTGCTCAAAGGCCGGACATATGGACGCAAGCGATCGAAAACGACGCAAAACAACCGTTGCAGGCAGGCGCCGTCCACATATAGATCCTAGGGTCTGCGCTGCGCTTCGCGTTCGCTCTGCCCTAGGATGACGAAGCGAGGTGACGCTTCCCGCCAATCTCCAACGTCCGCGACTGGTTCTTGTACCACCACGCGTTCGTCATCCTAGGGCGGAGCAGGAGCGAAGCGACGTAGCGGAGACCCTAGGATCCATGCCGTAACTTCTGAGCGCCGCAGCGTTGGTAGCAAGGCCACGCTTCATCGCGGCTCCCAGAATTTTCACGTTACAGCAATTTTGTTCTTGCTTTGTGCCGGCAGCTATGCTATTAATCTGGCTGTGGTGCTAATTGGCTCCAACGACCCGCCCTTCGTGGCGGGTTTTCATTTTCACCAACATCAAACAATCCCGCCGCCGACGCTCGCCACGGCCGGCCGTTCCGCTGCAAGCTTCGCCCGGTAGCCGGCGGCGCGGTAGGCGGCGACCGGATCGATGGCGCCGCCGGTCTTCAGCCGCGCCATGGCAAGGATCGGCTCGACGTCGGTGCGATAGGCTGTCTTCAGCGTCTGCGTCGCCATCAGCGCGTCATTGGCATGCTGGAAACCTTCGAGCGCCTTGCGGTCGACCAGCAGCGCCTGAGCATAGGCGCGCTGCACCTCAATTGCCGACAGCATCAGGCTTTCGATCGGGTCGGTGACGTTGTGGCTCTGGTCGAGCATGTGAGCCGGATCGAACCCTTCTGCACCTGAAAGCTCGGCATCGACGAGTTCGTTGAAGACAAGGAACAGCCGGTAGGGATCGATCGAGCCGGCGTCGAGGTCGTCGTCGCCATATTTCGAATCGTTGAAATGGAAGCCGCCGAGTTTCTTGAACTGGATCAGCCGCGACACGATCATCTCGATGTTGACGTTGGGGGCGTGATGGCCGAGGTCGACCAGACAGAACGCCTTGTCGCCAAGCTCTTTGGCGATGATGTAATTGGTGCCCCAATCCTGCACGACGGTCGAATAGAAGGCCGGCTCGTACATCTTGTGCTCGGTGAACAGTTTCCAGCCGTCCGGCAGTCCGGCATAGATCTCCTTCATCGCGTCGAGATAGCGCTCGAATGCCTTGGCGAAATTGACCTGGCCGGGAAAGTTCGAGCCGTCACCGATCCATACCGTCAGCGCTTTGGAGCCCAGCGTCCTGCCGATCTCGATGCATTCGAGATTGTGCTCGACCGCCTGCCGGCGTGTTGCTGCATCGGCATGCGACAGCGAGCCGAATTTATAGGAAAGTTTTTGGTCGCTGGCGTCGGAGAAGGTGTTGGAGTTGATGGCGTCGAAGCCGAGGCCGAAGCGGGATGCCGCCTGCTTCAGCCGGCTCGGATCGGCCTTGTCCCAGGGAATATGCAGCGAGACGGTCGGCGTCGCCTGCGTCAATTGCCGGATGACGGCGCAGTCCTCGATCTTGTCGAAAATGTCACGCGGCTCGCCGGCGCCGGGAAAGCGGGCAAAGCGGGTGCCGCCGGTGCCGACGCCCCAGGACGGGATGGCGACGGCGAATTTCTCGACCTTGTCGCGGATGGCGTCGATGGCGATGCCGCGGCGGTCGAGGCGCTCGCCGAGAGACTCGTAGTCGCGTCTGAGGTCGGCATCGCGCGCGGCATTGTGCCTGTCGACGAGGTCGGCGGAGATGATGGTTTCGGACATGGTGGTTTCCTCCCAATTTGCGTTGGTCGGCGCTGCCCCTCACCCTTACCCTCTCCCCGTAAAAACACGGGGAGAGGAGGATCACCGGCGTTGTAGCGCTTCCCTTCTCCCCGTCACTATACGGGAAGAAAGGTGCCGGCAGGCGGATGAGGGGCAGCGCAACCCTCAAAGACGGTCGCTTATCGCGTAAAACTCTGTGCGTTGCCGGCGTCGACGTTGATGATGTTGCCGGTCGATTTGGCCGACATATCGGAGGCGAAGAAATAGATCGCCTCGGCGATGTCTTCGGGGAACACCGACCGCTTCAGCATCGAACGCGAGCGGTAGTGCTCCTCGAGATCGTCGGTCGACATCTTGTAGGCGGCGGCGCGCTGTTCCTTCCATTCGCCGGTCCAGATCTTCGAGCCGCGCAGCACAGCGTCGGGGTTGACGACATTGACCCTGATCTGCGCTTCCGCGCCTTCCAGCGCCAGGCAGCGTGCCAGATGGATTTCGGCGGCCTTGGCAGTGCAATAGGCGGCGGCGTTTGGCGATGCGGCAAGCCCATTCTTGGAGGCGACGAAGACGACGTTGCCGCCGATCTTCTGCGCCCGAAACAGCCGGAACGCCTCCCGCGAAACCAGGAAATAGCCGGTCGACAGGATGTCCATGTTCTTGTTCCACAGCGTCAGCGTGGTGTCCTCGATCGGCGCCGAGGAGGCCAGGCCGGCATTGGAGACCAGAATATCGATGCCGCCGAATTCGACCGCCGTTTCGGCAAAGCCGGAGATCACCTGATCCTCGGACGTGACGTTGATGACTACGGGCCGCACGAAATCCTTGCCATAGGCCTTGGCAAGCTCGTCATTGGCGCTGGCAAGGGCTGCTTCGTCGATATCGGCCAGCACGACGCACGCGCCCTCGCGCAGCAGCCGGTTGGCGGTGGCCCGGCCGATACCGCCGGCGCCGCCGGTGACCAGCGCAATCTGGCCGGCAAGAGCCTTTGGTTTCGGCAGGCGCTGCAGCTTTGCCTCTTCGAGCAGCCAGTATTCGATGTCGAAGGCTTCCTGGTCGGGCAGGCCGACATAGGTCGAGACCGTCGAGGCACCGCGCATGACGTTGATGGCGTTGACGTAGAATTCGCCCGATATGCGCGCCGTCGCCTTGTCGCCGGCGAAGGTGAACATGCCAACGCCGGGCATCAGATAGACGACGGCGTTCGGATCGCGCACCGGTGGCGAATCCGCGTGCTTGCAGCGGTCATAATAGGCCTGATAGCCGACGCGATACTCCGCCACATCATCGGCAAGACGGGCAATGACGGCATCGACGTCGGGATTTTGGGGGTCGAACTCGATGACCAGCGGCCGGATCTTGGTGCGCAGGAAGTGGTCCGGGCAGGACGTGCCGAGTGCCGCCAGCGGCCGCAAATCCCTGGAATTGACGAATTCGAGCACGGCAGGGGAATCGTCGAAATGGCCGAGCTTGTGGCTGTTCTCCGAGATCAGGCCACGGATCCTCGGCATCAGTTTTGCGGCCACGGTGCGACGCGCAGGCGCATCGAGGGATTTGACGACTTCGCCGCCGAAAATCGGCTTGCCCTGGCTCTTGCGCTCGAACCAGTCGATCGCCTGGTTGATCACCGAGATCGTCGTCTCGTAGCATTCCTTCGGCGTGTCGCCCCAGCTGAACAGGCCATGACTGGCCAGTACGACACCCTTGGCTTCGGGGTTTTCGCGGCAGAATTTCTCCAGCCACAGGCCGAGCTCGAAGCCCGGCCGTTTCCATGGCAGCCAGCCGATCGTGTCGCCGAAGATCTCCTTGGTCAGCGCCTGCGAATCCTTGGCGGCGGCAATGGCGATGATGGCATCGGGATGCATATGGTCGACATAAGGCTTCGGCACGAAGGCATGCAGCGGCGTGTCGATGGAAGCCGCGCGCGGGTTGAGGTTGAAGGTGCAATGGGGCAGATAGCCGACCATCTCGTCTTCATGTTCGAGGCCGCGATAGAGACCTTTCAGCGCGCGCAATTTGTCCATGTAGAGCGTGGCGAAGCCGTCGAGCTTGATCGAGGCGCTGTCGCCGCCCGAGCCCTTGACCCACAGCACTTCCACGCTCTCGCCGGTGAGCGGATCGTTTTGCCAAATCTTGGAGGAGGTGTTGCCGCCGCCATAATTGGTGACGCGCTTGTCGGAGCCAAGAACATTCGAGCGATAGACCAGACGTTCGGGCTCGCTCATTGCTTGCGCTTTTGCGTCATTCCAAAGATTGGCGAGGCGCGTGCCGGAGCGCTTGTCGAGCATAGGTATCCTCCCTTTGGGACACGCAAACGGCGCGGGTCCCTTTTGTACGAATTTCTACGCAAGCGGCGGCCTTGTCAATCACAAACGATCAATATCAGTCATATTGCATTGCACAATGAAATTATCTGATCGGAAATGATTGACACTGCGCGCTTTGGGTGACTAGATGCTCCGGCAGGGAGGAACCATGCACGAGAAAGAGCGCCACAGGATCATTCTGTCCGCCGTCCAGGAAAAGCCTGTGGTGACGGTGCAGGAGATGGTCGACCTGACGGAGTCGTCGGAGGCGACGATCCGGCGCGACATCGCGGCATTGCATGTGCAAAAACGGCTGCGCCGGGTGCGCGGCGGCGCCGAGGCGCTTTCGCCGCCGCAGTTCATCGGCCTAGCCGGCCGGCCCTTTTCCGTCAACGAGACCATCAACGCTTCGCAGAAGCGGGCAATCGCGCGGGAAGCCGTGGATCTGTGCAAGGACGGCGAGCCGATCATCATCAATGGCGGCACCACCACCTTCCAGATGGTGCATTTCCTGACCGGCCGCCGCATGCCGATCTTCACCAATTCCTTCCCGATCGCGGAGCACTTGCTCAGGCACTCCAAGAACACGGTGATGCTGTCGGGCGGCACCATCTACCGCGAGCAGAACATCATCCTGTCGCCGTTCGACAATGACGTGACGCGCAATTTCTACGCGCGCCGCATGTTCATGGGCGCGCAAGGGCTGGGGCCGCTCGGCCTTATGGAAGGCGACCCGCTGCTGATCCAGGCCGAGCAGAAACTGATCGACCAGGCGGACGAATTGGTGGTGCTGGTCGATTCCTCGAAGTTCCGCAAACGCTCGAGCCTGATCCTGTGCGGCCTGTCGCGCATCGCCACGGTGATCACCGACGACGCCATCGAGGATCGCGAAGCCAAGATGCTGGAGACCGCCGGCGTGACGCTGATCATCGCCCGCACAACGGCAACCAACAAGGAAGAATCTTCGCTGCAGGCCTGAGAACCACTCACGCCCGCAGCGGCGATGGAATGCAACGCTCAAGGGAGGATATTCGATGAGCTTTCTGAAGAAATTGATGGTTACGGCGGCGTTCTCCGCCGCCCTGTTCGTGAATGCCGCCTACGCCGAAAACGTCAAGATCGCGCTGGTGGTGAAGTCGCTCGGCAACGGCTTCTTCGACGCCGCCAACAAGGGCGCCGAAGAGGCGGCCAAGGAGCTCGGCGATGTCGACATCATCTACACCGGCCCGACCAAGGCGACCGCCGAAGCGCAGATCGAAGTGGTCAATTCGCTGATCGCCCAGAAGGTCAATGCCATCGCCATTTCGGCGAACGACGCCGACGCGCTGGTGCCAGTGCTGAAGAAGGCGATGCAGCGCGGCATTACCGTCATCTCGTGGGATTCAGGCGTCGCGCCGGAAGGACGCCAGCTTCACCTCAACCCCTCCGATACCAACCTGATCGGTGAGACCATCATCAAGCTGGCCGCCGACTACCTGCCGGAAGGCGGCGATGTCGCCATCCTGTCGGCTTCTTCGACCGCGACCAACCAGAATGCCTGGATCGACGCGGCCAAGAAGGTGCTGCCGGAGAAGTTCCCCAAGATCAAGCTCGTCGCCACCGTCTATGGCGACGACGACTCGGCCAAGAGCACGGACGAAGCCAAGGGCCTGCTGAAGTCCTATCCGAACCTCAAGGCGATCATCGCACCGACCACGGTCGGCGTCGTTGCCGCCGCGCAGGTGGTGACCGACGAGGGCCTGATCGGCAAGGTCAACGTCACCGGCCTGGCGCTGCCGTCGGAGTTCAAAAAGTTCATCGACAATGGCGCCAGCCAGGCGGTTGCGCTGTGGAACCCGATCGATCTCGGCTACTCCGCCGTCTACCTCGCCCACGACCTGGCGGTGAAGAAGGAAGAGGCCAAGCCCGGTGCTACGCTGTCGATCGGCCGCGTCGGCAAGGTCACGCTCGACGACACCAACTCGGCTGCGATGGCTCCGCCCTTCCAGTTCGACAAGTCGAACATCGAAAAGTTCTCCAAGATCTATTGATCCTGGGACCTTCGAAACGGTGCGGCGGGGCTCAGGTTCCGCCGCGCTTTCAAACGAACCTTGCTACAGGGCTTGATACGATTATGGACACGACAGCCCAGCACGAAGTGGCACATGAAGCGCCTTTGTCATCCGGACCGCGCCTGACGCTGTCCGGCATCTCGAAAAGCTTTCCCGGCGTGCGGGCGCTGCACAATGTCGGCCTGTCGCTCTATGCCGGCCAGGTAACCGCGCTGATCGGCGAAAACGGTGCCGGCAAGTCGACGCTGGTCAAGATCATGACCGGCATCTACCAGCCGGATGCTGGCACGATCAGCATCGACGGCCAGCCGGTCACACTGCCCAGCGCCCACGCTGCGTTCGGGCACGGCATCACCGCCATCCACCAGGAAACCGTGCTGTTCGACGACCTGACGGTGGCCGAAAACATCTTCCTCGGCCATGCGCCGCGCACGCGTTTCAAAACCATCGACTGGCGCACCATGCGCAAGAATGCCCGCGAGGTGCTCGACACGATGGGCGCCGGCCATATCGACGCCGACGCCAGGCTGAAGGATCTCGGCATTGCCAACAAGCACCTGGTTGCGGTTGCCCGCGCCATGTCCATCGACGCGCGGATCGTCATCATGGACGAGCCGACGGCAGCGCTTTCGATGAAGGAGATCGAAGAGCTTTTCCTGCTGATCGAATTCCTCAAGAGCGACGGCAAGGCGATCCTGTTCATCAGCCACAAATTCGATGAGATCTACCGCATCGCCGACCGCTATACCGTGTTCCGCGACGGCGAGATGGTCGGCGAAGGCCTGATCAAGGACGCCGGCCAGAGCCAGATCGTGCGCATGATGGTCGGCCGCTCGGTCGATCACATCTTTCCGCAGCGCAAGGCCGAGATCGGCGCGCCGGTGCTGGCCGTCTCCGGCCTGTCGCACCCGACCGAGTTCGACGACATAGGCTTCGAGCTGCACAGGGGCGAAATCCTCGGCTTCTACGGCCTTGTCGGCGCCGGGCGCAGCGAGGTGATGCAGGCGATATCAGGCATCACCCGCACCAGCGGCGGCACGATCACGCTGGAGGGTAAGGCAATCGCGCCGAAATCGGCGGCGGATTCGATCTACGCCGGCATCGTCTATGTGCCGGAGGAGCGCGGCAAGCAAGGCGTGGTGATCGGCCTGCCGATCTTCCAGAATGTCTCGCTGCCCTCGCTCAAACGGACATCCAAATCCGGCATATTGCGGCTGGCCGAAGAGTTCGCGCTGGCTCGCTCCTATACCGAGCGGCTCGATCTGCGCGCCTCCTCGCTCAGCCAGGACGTCGGCACGCTGTCGGGCGGCAACCAGCAGAAGATCGTCATCGCCAAATGGCTGGCGACCGCGCCCAAGGTGATCATCCTGGACGAGCCGACCAAGGGCATCGACATCGGCTCGAAGGCGGCCGTGCACGGCTTCATGGCCGAGCTCGTCGCGCAAGGCCTGTCGGTGATCATGGTGTCGTCCGAATTGCCGGAAATCCTCGGCATGTCGGACCGCGTCGTGGTTATGCGCGAGGGCCGCATTGCCGCGGTCTACGACAATAAAGGGCTCGACGCCGAAACCTTGGTCCGGACGGCAGCGGGGATCGCGGCATGAAGGCTCTTCTCAAATACCGCGAGGTCTGGCTGCTGGCGGCAATCGTCGTGCTGATCGGGCTGATCTCCACGCGGTTTCCAGGTTTTTCCGATCCGGCCAACCTGCGCCAGGTGTTCAACGACACGTCGATCCTGATGATCCTGGCGCTCGGCCAGATGGTCGTCATCCTGACCCGCTCGATCGACCTGTCGATGGCTTCAAATCTCTGCTTCACCGGCATGGTGGTGGCAATGCTGAACGCCGCGCATCCGGCGATCCCGATCCCGCTGCTGATCGTCATCGCACTTCTGGTCGGCCTGGTGCTCGGCGCCATCAACGGCCTGCTGGTATGGCGGCTGAACATTCCCTCGATCGTGGTAACGCTCGGCACCCTCACCATCTACCGCGGTGCCACGTTCGTCATTTCAGGCGGCGCCTGGGTCAACGCCGACCAGATGAGCGCTGATTTCATCGGGTTGCAGCGCGCGGCTTTCCTCGGCATTCCGGTACTGTCGTGGATCGCCCTGCTGGTTATTGCGCTGTTCTTCCTCGTGATGACGCGCACCGCGCTCGGCCGCTCGATCTATGCCATCGGCGTCAACCCGACCGCATCGGTCTATGCCGGCATCGATGTCGGCCGGACGAAATTCACCGTCTTCTGCATTTCGGGGATGATCGGCGGCCTCTGCGGCTATCTGTGGATCTCGCGCTACGTCATCGCCTCGGTCGAGGTCGCCAACGGCTATGAGCTCAATATCATCGCTGCCTGCGTCATCGGCGGCATCTCGATCGCCGGCGGCATCGGCTCGGTCGGCGGCGCGGTGCTCGGCGCGCTGTTCCTCGGCATCATCTCCAACGCGCTGCCGGTCATCAATATCTCGCCCTTCTGGCAGATGGCGATTTCAGGCAGCGCCATCATCCTGGCCGTGGTGCTCAACGCGCGCGGCGAACGCCGGCAAGGCCGCATCATCCTCAAGAAGGCGGAAGCGGCATGACCGACACCCCTGCCCCACGCCATATTCCCGACCGGCTCGACAAGCCGCTGACGTCGGCGATCTTCTCATGGGAGGCGCTGCTGGTCGTCGTGGCGGTTGCCATCTTTGCCGTCAACAGCTTTGCCTCGCCCTATTTCCTCGACGCGTGGTCTCTGTCGGACCTGACCTTCAACTTCACGGAAAAGGCGCTGATCGCGCTGGCCATGGCGCTGCTGATCATCTCCGGCGAAATCGACCTGTCGGTGGCCGCCATCATCGCGCTGGCGTCAACAATGATGGGCATGGCGGTGCAGGCCGGCGCCGGCATGCCTGAACTGGTGGCAATCGGCCTCGTCGTCGGGCTCGGCTGCGGCGCCTTCAACGGACTGCTCGTCACCAGGCTCGGCTTGCCGTCGATCGTCGTCACCATCGGCACGATGAGCCTGTTTCGCGGCATTGCCTTCATCATCCTGGGCGACCAGGCCTACAAGGGCTATCCCGCGAGCTTCGCCTTCTTCGGCCAGGGCTATGTCTGGTGGGTGGTGTCGTTCGAACTGACGCTTTTCCTGGTCGCGGCAGTCGTCTACTGGTTCCTTCTGCACCGGACGAGCTTCGGCCGCCGGGTCTTTGCCATCGGCAACAACCCGGTCGCGGCGCAGTTTTCCGGCGTACGCGTCGGCCGTATCAAATTCATCCTGTTTTGCCTGACCGGCCTGATGGCGGGCATCGCCTCGGTGCTGATAACATCGCGGCTCGGCTCGACCCGGCCGTCCATCGCACAGGGCTACGAGCTGGAAGTCATCACCATGGTGGTGCTCGGCGGCGTCAGCATCCTGGGCGGCGCCGGCAGCATTCTGGGTGTGGTGCTGGCCGCCTTCATCATGGGACTGGTGACCTTCGGCCTCGGCCTGCTCAACGTGCCGGGGATCGTTATGTCGATCTTCATCGGCCTGCTGCTGATCATCGTTATCGCGCTGCCGATCCTGTGGCGGCGAGTGCGGCGGGAGCGCTTTGCCTGATGCCGGAGAAATACGCGTTCAAGATGAAGCTCAATCCGGGCATGAAGGCCGAATACAAGAGGCGCCACGACGACATCTGGCCGTCGCTGGTCGCGCTGCTCAAACAGGCCGGTATCTCCGATTACTCGATCCATCTCGACGAAGAGACCAACACCTTGTTCGGCGTGCTGTGGCGCCGTGACGACCACGGCATGGACGAATTGCCGAAGCATCCGGTGATGCAGCGTTGGTGGGCCGAGATGGCGGACATCATGGAGACCAAGCCGAACAACGAGCCGGTGGCGGTGCCGCTGGAAACAATGTTCCATATGGAATGACCCGCCACGTCGCCGTCATCGATATCGGCAAGACCAACGCCAAGGTGGCGCTGGTCGATCTTGCCGCAGCAAGCGAAGTCGCGCTGCGCAGGATGGTGAACGAGCCGGTTCGGCAAGGCCCGTACCCGCACCATGACGTCGAGCGGTTATGGGCGTTTATCCTTGGCAGCCTGGCCGAGATCGATCGCGAGCAGCGCATCGATGCGATATCGATCACCACCCATGGCGCTACGGGCGTGCTGGTCGACGCATCAGGCGAACTGGCGCTGCCGGTGCTCGACTACGAATTCGACGGGCCGGATGCCCTTGCCGGGGACTATGACACGATCCGTCCGGCGTTCTCCGAGACCGGCACGCCGCACCTGCCGGCCGGCCTCAATCTCGGCGCGCAGCTGTTCTGGCAGCAGAAGCGCTTTCCGGCGGATTTCGCCAGAACCGCAGCGATCCTGATGTATCCGCAATACTGGGCCTTGCGCCTGACCGGCATCGCCGCCAGCGAGGTGACTTCGCTCGGCTGCCACACCGATCTGTGGAACCCGTGGAAAGCGGATTTTTCGTCGCTGGTCGACCGGCTGGAATGGCGCCGGCTAATGGCGCCGGTGCGGCCGGCCAAGGACCGCCTGGGCCCGATCCTGCCCGCTCTCGCGCGGCAAACCGGCCTCGACCCGCAAACGCCGGTGTTTTGCGGCCTGCACGATTCCAACGCCTCGCTGATGCCGCATCTCCTGTCCGACAAGCCGCCTTTCTCCGTGGTCTCGACCGGCACCTGGGTGGTGTCGATGGCGGTTGGCGGCAACAAGATCGCGCTCGACCCGGCACGCGACACGCTGGTCAATGTCAACGCGCTCGGCGATCCCGTGCCCTCGGCGCGCTTCATGGGTGGCCGCGAGTTTTCCGTGCTGACCGAGGGCCAATCGGAGAACTGGACGGAAGACGATGTTGCCACGGTGCTGGCGCGCAAGACGTCCCTATTGCCCTCGACCCAACAGGGTTCGGGGCCGTTTCCGTATCATACCGCATCATGGCTTAACGCGGACGGTATGAGCGTCGGCCATCGCTTTGTCGCCATCTCGTTCTACCTGGCGCTGATGACCGCGACCTGCCTCGACCTGATCGGCGCGGACGGTCCCACCATCGTCGAAGGACCCTTCGCCCGCAACCGGCTGTTCACCCGCATGCTGGCTGCGGCGGCGGCGCGCGCCGTCATTGCCTCCGAGGCTGCGACAGGCACCAGCATCGGCGCCGCCTTGCTGGCGTCGGACCAGGGGACACCGCAAGGCAGAGGCGAAAGGACCGAACCGTCGGCCGATCCACTCTGGACAAGTTACGTGCGCTCCTGGCGTTCGGCGGTCGACGAACGAGCCTGACCGCCGAGCTCATGGCGCCCTGATGTCTGGAGATGCCTAGTTCCTGTAGAGCAATCCTTGCGGATCGATCTCCGGCTTGCGGCCGGCGACCACGTCAGCAAGGAATTTTCCCGAACCGCAGGCCATGGTCCAGCCGAGATGGCCGTGGCCGGTGTCGAGATAGAGATTGTCGTACCGCGCCCGTCCGATGACCGGCACGGAGTTCGGCATCATCGGGCGAAGTCCAGCCCAGAGCTCAGCCTTGCTCTCGTCGAAAGCGCCGGGGAACAGGTCCTTGCCGGTGTTCAGGATCGAGTTGAAATCGCGTGGCTTGAACGTGCGGTCGAAACCGGTGAACTCCGCCGTCGAGGACATCCGCAGCCGATTTCCCAGCCTGGAATAGCCGATCAGCCGGTCCTCGTCGGCGCCGCCCATGATCGGCCCCTTGCTTTCATCTTCCAGCGGAACAGTCACGGTATAGCCCTTCACGGGATAGACGGGCAGGTCGATGCCGTAGCGGCGGCCGAGCAGACCGCTCTCCGGCCCCATCGAGATAACCACAGCGTCGCCGATTATCGGGCCGGCCGAGGTCATCACCGCGCGCACCCGGTCGCCGTCGATGTCAAGGCCTTCAACCGTGGTGCCGTAGAGGAATTGGACGCCGAGTTTCTCGGCGGCATAGGCAGCGAGGCGCTGCGTGAATTGGCTGGAGTCGCCGGTCTGGTCGATCGGCGAATAGACGCCGCCGGCTATCTTGTCCTTGGCGCCGGCAAGGCCGGGCTCGAGCTCGACCAGCCGGTCGCGGCCGACGATCTCGATCGGCAGGCCGTGTTCGCCGAGATAGCGATAATTGTCGGTGCCGGTATCGAAGCTCTGCTGCGAGCGGAAGAAATAGAGAATGCCTTTCTTGCGCTCGTCATAGTGGATGCCGGTTTCGGCCGAGACGGCGTTGATGCAGTCGCGCGAATAGAGCGCCAGACGCAGCTTGACGTCGGTGTTGGCGCGCATGCGCTTATGCGTGCACTGGCGCAGGAAGCGCAGGCTCCAGGCGAAAAAATACGGATCGAAGCGCAGCCGCACCTTGATGCCGAGATCGTGGTTGTAGAGGCCGCGCAGGAACGTCTTCAGCGCGGCTGGCGAGGCCCAGGCGGTGGCGTCTCCGGGCGACACCAGGCCGGCATTCGACCGGCTGGTGCCGCGTGCCGCCGCCGGATGGCGCTCGATCACCGTCACCTCATGGCCGTCGCTGGCCAGATAATAGGCCGCCGCCGTACCGACGACGCCCGCCCCAAGCACCAGGATTTTCATTCCGCCCCCAGCGCGCTGAACCAACCTTTGCGGAGAGCCCACTTCACCCCAGAGCCGAATTCTTGCTGGTCAGGATGCGCTCCCAGGCAAGCGCATCGGCAACGATCCGGTCGAGGTTGTCGCGCTGCGGGGTCCAGCCGAGCTCGCCGCGCGCCAGCTCCGAATTGGCGACGACCGCGGCGGCGTCGCCGGCGCGGCGATCGCCCATCCGTACCTCGAAATCATGGCCGAAGACGCGGCGGACGCTGTCGATGACCTCGAGCACCGAATAGCCGTGGCTGTAACCACAATTGGCGACCAGGCTCGATCCGCCGGCACGCAGCCGCTGAAGCGCCAGCCGATGCGCCGCCGCCAGGTCGCTGACGTGGATATAGTCGCGCATGCAGGTACCGTCCGGCGTCGGATAGTCGGTGCCGAACACCTGCATGAAGGGGCGCTTGCCGAGCGCCGTCTCGCAAGCGACCTTGATCAGATGCGTGGCACCGGGCGTCGACTGGCCGGTGCGGCCCTTCGGATCGGCGCCGGCGACGTTGAAATAGCGCAGCGCCGTATAGCGCAACCCATGGGCAATTGCCGCGTCGCGCAGCATCCATTCGCTCATCAGCTTGGACAGGCCATAGGGCGATTCCGGCGCAGGCCGGGCATCCTCGCGCACCGGCTCCAGGCCGGCGCCGCCATAGACGGCGGCGGTCGAGGAAAAGATAAAATTGGGCACGCCTTCGCGCACCGCAGTCTCGATCAAGGTGCGCGTCTTGCAGGTATTGTTCTCGTAATAGGCAAGCGGGTCGGCGACCGATTCGGGGACCACGATCGAGCCGGCGAAATGGATGATCGCGTCGACCTTATTGTCGCGAATGATCGAGGCGACCAGTTCCCTGTCGGCGACGTCGCCGACGACGAGCTTTGCTTCCGGGGCCACCGCCCATTCAAAGCCGGTAGAAAGCCGGTCGAGGACGACGACGTTGTCGCCCGTGTCCAGCAATTCCCAGACCATATGGCTACCGATATAGCCGGCACCGCCTGTCACCAAAACCGTCATCCGCATCCTCGCTATTCATGATTTATCGGAACTGTCTCAATCGTCGCCGTACTGGAAAACTCGCCGCCAGGCCATTAAAACCTGCGGTAACCAGTCTCATCGGCGCGTGGCATTGTCGTGAAACAAGATTGATCCACATCAAGGGAATAGGCCACGTTCCGTGGTCGTTAGGAACAGGCTCGGGGCGTGGCATTTTGACCAAAAAGGCCAGGTGGACGACGAATGGGCCAATGACTATGATCCCGCACAAAACTGGGAAGGCGACATGAACTATCAGCGGTTTTTCGAGGAAGCGATCGACCAGCTCCATGCGGAGCGTCGCTACCGCGTCTTCGCCGACCTTGAGCGTATTGTCGGGAAATTCCCGCGCGCCATCTGGCGCGCCAATGGCCGCGCCGAGGAAATCACCGTCTGGTGCTCCAACGACTATCTCGGCATGGGCCAGCATCCCGACGTCATTGCCGCGTTCCAGAAGGCGGCAGGCAAGATGGGGTCGGGGGCCGGCGGCACCCGCAACATCTCCGGCACCAGCAACCCGCTGGTCGAGCTCGAACTGGAGCTGGCCGACCTGCACGACAAGGAAGCCGCACTGGTTTTCACCTCCGGCTTCGTTTCCAACGAGGCGTCGATCTCGACCATTGCAAAGCTGCTTCCCAATTGCCTGATCATCTCGGACGAGCTCAACCACGCTTCGATGATCGAGGGCGTGCGGCGCTCAGGCGCCGAGAAGAAGATCTTCCGTCATAACGACGTCGCGCATCTCGAAAGCCTGCTGCAGACGGCCGGCCGCGAGCGCGCCAAGCTGATTGTCTTCGAGAGCGTCTATTCGATGGACGGCGACATCGCGCCGATCAAGCAGATCGTCGATCTCGCCGAGCGTTACAACGCCATGACCTACATCGACGAGGTCCACGCCGTCGGCATGTACGGGCCGCGCGGCGGCGGCATCACCGAGCGCGAAGGGCTGGCCGACCGCATCGACATCATCGAGGGCACACTGGCCAAGGCGTTCGGCACGCTTGGCGGCTACATCGCCGGCAACACTGCGGTGATCGACGCGGTGCGCTCCTATGCGCCGGGCTTCATCTTCACCACGGCGTTGCCGCCGGCGATCGCTGCCGCGGCAACCACCTCGATCCGCCATCTCAAGCGCTCGCAGGCCGAGCGCGATGCGCAGCTGCGTCAGGCGACACGGACCAAGCAAGTGCTGGCCGCGGCCGGCCTGCCGGTGATGGAGTCGCCTACCCACATCGTGCCGCTTCTGGTCGGCGATCCCGAGCTCTGCAAGATGGCCACCGACCGCCTGCTCGGTGTGCACGGCATCTACATCCAGCCGATCAACTACCCGACAGTGCCGCGCGGCACCGAGCGGCTGCGCATCACGCCGACACCGTTCCATTCGGACGCGCTGATCGCGTCGCTGCAGGACGCACTGGTCGAGACATGGGACGCGTTGGGGATTCCGTACGGGTCCGCCGGCCGACCGTCGGTCGCCAAAAGCGATCGCGTCATTCCGCTGCTGGTGCCGAAGTCGGGCGGCTGAAGGTCGTTTAAAACTCTACGCCGAGAACCATTTGGTCGTCAGAGCGAAGTCGCTCAGACAGTCTTCATCCATTTCGCCAGCCTATTTGCCGCTTCCTCGAGCTGGTCGAGGCGGCGGTGGAAGCACAGCCTGAGGAAGGCTTCGCCGCCGGGGCCGAAGGCGGTGCCGGGCGCCAGGCCGACATTGGCGCGGTCGACCATGTCGAAGGCGGCAGCGCGGGAATCGGTGATGCCGTCGACCGCAAAGAACAAATAGAATGCGCCCTGCGGCACTGTGAACCGCGCCCTGCCGGTGGTAGCGAGAATGCCGCAGACCAGGTCGCGCGCCGCCCTCGCCCGCTCCACCTGCTCGACGATGAAGGCGTCGCCTTCGTCGAGGGCGACGACGGCGCCGCGCTGCATGAACTGCGCAACGCCGGAAGTCGAATACTGGACCAGGTTCTCGAACACCTGCTGCAAGGCGGGATGGATCTTGATCCAGCCGATGCGCCAGCCGGTCATCGCCCAGTTCTTGGAAAAGGAATTGACGAACAGGATGCGATCCTCATCGGCCATGATGTCGATGAAGGACGGCGCGCGGCCATGGCCGTAATGAAACAGCGAGTAGATCTCGTCGGCGATGATCCACAGGCCCCTTTCGCGGGCGAGATCGAGGATCGCCTGCAGCGTCTCCTTGTCGGCGGTCCAGCCGGTCGGGTTGGACGGCGTGTTGACGAACAGCGCCTTGGTCCGTGGCGTGATCGCCGCTGCGATCTTGTCGACATCGCAAGACCAGCCATTGCCCGACTGATCGAGCGTGACCGCGACTGGAACGGCGCCCGCGATGCCGGCGGCGGCGGCGAAGTTCGGCCATGCCGGCGACAGGTAGACGAGTTCGTCGCCCTTGCCGGCCACCGCATCGATGGCCATCTGGATGGCATGCATGCCGGAGCCGGTGACGATGAATTCCTCGTTGGCGAAAGTCTTGCCGAAATGCCTGGTGTAGTAGCGGGCGAGCGCCTGCCTGAGTTCAGGAATGCCCCTCTGCCAGGTGTAGAAGGTTTCGCCGCCAGCCATCGCCTTGGCGGCGGCATCGGTGATGAAGGCAGGCGTCGGCAGGTCGCCCTCGCCGGCCCAGAGCGGGATCATGCCGTCGCGGCCGCGGCCGCGATTCATGACGGCGACAATGCCGCTTTCAGGCGCCGCCCGCGCTTCGGCGCGCAGAGTATCGATCAGGGTCATGGATGGGTCCGTTTTCGTTTGCTCGACTGCTAGCGTGTTTCAGGGCGGACGAAAACAGAAAACCCCGGCCGCAAGCGACCGGGGTTTTGGTCCAGAAAGTTACCGCAGGCGCTACTTTCTGGCGAGGAGATCGCGAATTTCGGTGAGCAGCGCGACATCGGCCGGCGGCGGGGCAACCGGGGCGGCCGGTTTCTCGCGCTCCAGCCGCTGGCGCAGATTGTTCACCGCTTTGACCATCAGGAAGATGATGAAGGCGAGGATAAGGAAGTTCAGCGCCACGGTGATGAAGCTGCCATAGGCGAAGACCGCGCCCTGTTTCTTTGCCTCAGCCAGCGATGTGGCGTTAACGGCCGAGGACAAGGGCAGAAAGTAGTTGTTGAAGTCCAATCCGCCCAAAATCGCCCCGATGACCGGCATGATGATGTCGTCGACCAGCGAGGTGACGATCTTGCCGAAGGCAGCGCCAATGATGACGGCGACGGCCAGGTCCATCACATTGCCCCTGGAAATGAATTCCTGAAACTCTTTCAGCATTCGACGCCTCCTTGTCTTGACCGGCCGTTCTGCCGCTCCTCCGGCATCGACCGGCAGGCAGAATAGCAAAAACCTGCGGTTGCAACAGGAGCAAAAGCTGGTTTCAGCCGGTCACGATTGCCCGACGCAGCCGATATAATACGCCGAAAGCCGCGATGGACTCGGTCGCCAAGCTGTGATTGCGTCTGGAAGGCCGGATGAAAAAGCCGGCGCAGGGAGGAAGTTCGAGCCGTGCAAGGCTGGTTCATCGTCATCATCGCGATCGCCTATGTGACGTTGCTGTTCGTCATCGCCAGCCTGGGCGACCGCCGCTCGACTTCAACCGGGCCCGGCCGCGCCCGGCCGTTCATCTATGCGCTCAGCCTCGCGATCTACTGCACCTCCTGGACTTTCTTCGGCTCGGTCGGCCTGTCCTCCGAGCGCGGCCTGGAGTTCCTCGGCATCTATATCGGACCGGTCCTGGTGTTCGTGTTCGGCTTTCCGCTGCTGCAGCGCATCGTCAGGCTGGCCAAGACCGAGAAGATCACCTCGATCGCCGACTTTCTCGGTGCCCGCTACGGCAAGAGCTTCGCTGTCGCGGCGATCGCCACGCTGATCGCGACCATCGGCGCCGTGCCGTATATCGCGCTGCAATTGAAGGCAATCTCCGGCTCGGTCAGCCTGATGGTCGAGCACTATACCGGCTCGCCGCCGTCGTTCGATCCGTTCGTCAGTGACATCTCGCTGGTCGTGGCCATGCTGCTGGCGCTGTTTGCGGTGCTGTTCGGCACGCGCCATGCCGATGCCACCGAGCACCAGGACGGGCTGGTGCTGGCTGTGGCGGTCGAGACCGTGGTCAAGCTCGCCGCCTTCCTGGCGATCGGCCTGATGGTCACGTTCCTGATCTTCGGCGGGCCAGGCGATATGTTCGACCAGCTCGCCGAAAACACGCAGGTGCGCAAGGCGATGGGCTACAACACCTCGCTCGCTACCTGGCTGGTGCTGACATGCCTGAGCGGCTTTGCCATCCTCATGCTGCCGCGCCAGTTCTACGTCACCATCGTCGAAAACCGCAGCGAGGCCGAGCTGCGCACCGCGACATGGGTGTTTCCGCTCTATCTGGTGGCAATCAACCTGTTCGTGCTGCCGATCGCATTGGCCGGCCTGGAACTGGTCGGCCCCAGGACCAGCAGCGACCTTTACGTGCTGTCGCTGCCGCTGTTCAGCGGCCACGACGTGCTGGCCATGGCCGCCTTCATCGGCGGGCTGTCGGCGGCGACCGCAATGGTGATCGTCGAAAGCGTCGCGCTGTCGATCATGATCTCCAACGACCTGGTCATTCCGCTGTTCGTGCGCCGGCTTCTGCGGACCACGACATCCGAGAACGAGGACTGGTCGACGCTCATCCTCAATGTACGGCGGGCGGCGATCTTCATCATGCTGTTCATCGCCTTTCTCTACTACCGCGAGAGCACCAACAGCGCGCGGCTGTCCTCGATCGGCCTGATGTCGTTCGCCGCGATCGCACAGTTCGCGCCGGCAATGATCGGCGGCCTGGTCTGGCGCGGCGCCAACGGCCGGGGTGCGGCGCTTGGCATGGTCGCCGGCATCGTCGTCTGGAGCTATACGCTGCTGCTTCCCTCGCTCGTCGCGCCCGATACCGGCATCCTCGTCCACGGCCTGTTCGGCTTCGATGCATTGCGGCCGCAGGCTCTTTTCGGCACCGTCGCCGAGCCGCTGAACCATGGCGTGCTGTGGAGCCTATCGATCAACACGCTCTTTTTTGTGTTCGGCTCGCTGTCGCGCGCCTCTGTGCCGCTGGAACGCATCCAGGCGTCGATCTTCGTGCCGCGCGAAGCGGGTCCGCTGCCCAGCCTGCGCCGCTTCCGCACCACCATTACCGTCAACGACCTCAAGGACACGATCGCGCGCTATCTCGGTGTCGAACGGACCGAGCGGTCCTTTCAGTCGTTCGAAAAGAGCAGCGGCACTTCACTGCTCGGCAACGAACAGGCCAGCATGGATGTCATCCGCTTCTCCGAGCAGCTTCTGGCCAGTGCCGTCGGCTCATCCTCGGCGCGGCTGATCCTGTCGCTGCTGCTGCGCCGCAACGACCGCGAATCCAAGGACGCCTTCCGCCTGCTCGACGATGCCACCGAGGCGCTGCAGCACAATCGCGATCTGCTGCAGATCGCACTCGACCAGATGGAACAGGGCATCACTGTCTTCGACCGCGATTTCCGGTTGATTTGCTGGAACCGCCAGTACCGGGCGCTGTTCGACCTGCCCGACGAGATGGGCCAGGTCGGCGTCTCACTCGATCGTATCCTGCGCCACCTTGCCGAGCGCGGTGACATACCGGCAGACCAGCGCGTCACCATGCTCAACCGCCTGACCAGCTTCGTCAGTCCATGGCAGATGGAGCTGAAGACAAGCGGGCGCATCCTGGAATTGCGCTCCAATCCGATGCCGGACGGCGGCATCGTCGCCACCTACGCCGACATTTCCGGACGTGTCGAGCAGGATCTGGCGCTGAAGCGCGCCAACGAATCCCTGGAACAGCGAGTGAAGAGCCGCACCGCCGAGCTCACCCGCGTCAATGAGGAGCTGGCTCAGGCGCAGATGCTGGCCGAGGAGGCCAATCTCGGCAAGACCCGCTTCCTCGCTGCCGCCGGCCACGACATCCTGCAGCCGCTGAACGCCGCCCGCCTCTATTGCTCGTCGCTGATCGAGAAGACCGGCAAGGGACCTGCCGGCAAGGCGGCGATGAACATCGAATCGTCGCTGGAATCGGTCGAGACCATCCTCGGCGCGGTGCTCGACATTTCGCGCCTCGATGCCGGCGCGATGAAGCCGGACGATACGAGCTTCGGCCTCGACGGGCTGCTGCGCCAGATCGGCAACGACTTCCGGCCGCTTGCCGCCGAAAAGAAGCTCGAACTCTCGATCATGCCGTCGTCGCTCAGCGTCATGACGGACCGCAATCTGCTGCGCCGGCTGATCCAGAACCTGGTTTCCAACGCCATCAAGTATACGCGCCGTGGCCGCATCCTGGTCGGCGCGCGGCGGCGCGGCGAACTGGCAGAGATCCAGGTTATCGACACCGGCATCGGCATTGCCGGCGACCAGCTGAACACCGTGTTTCGCGAATTCACCCGGCTGGACGAGGGCGCACGCGAGGCGGAAGGCCTCGGCCTTGGGCTCTCCATTGTCGACCGCATCGCCCGCGTCCTGCGCCTCGAAATCCGGATCTTCTCCAACCCAGGCAAGGGCACACGCTTTTCCGTGTTGCTGCCGGTGGTGGCCGTGCAGGCACCGCGGCGCGAGGCCGAGGCGAAGCCGCCTGCCCGTGCCGCGGCCTCGCTTGCCGGGCTCCATGTGCTCTGCATCGACAACGACGCCCGCATCCTCGACGGCATGCGGCTGCTGCTCGAGGGCTGGGGCTGCAGCGTCGACACGCTTTCCGGCGCGGAGGATCTCGAGAGATCCGGCATGCATCGGCCGGACATCGTGCTTGCCGACTATCATCTCGACGACAAGACCGGCCTCGAATTGATCGCCCAGTTGCGTGCGATCCATGGCGAGGACCTGCCGGCCGTGCTGGTCACCGCCGACCGCTCCAGCGAGGTTCGCGCCGCTGCCGGCAGGCTCGACGTGCCGGTGATCAGCAAACCACTGAAACCGGCGATGCTGCGCTCGATGATGGCCAGGGTCAGGCCGCTGGCGCCGGCGGCCGAATAGGAATCAGCCGGCCGCCTCCAGCGGGTCGCTGCCGATTTTGGACAAAAGGATCACCGCCTGCGTGCGGCTGTCGACGCCGAGCTTCTGCAGGATGGCCGAGACATGCGCTTTGATCGTCGCTTCGGAGACCCCGAGCTCATAGGCGATCTGCTTGTTGAGCAGTCCCTCAGCCAGCATGCCGAGCACGCGCGTCTGCTGCGGAGTCAGCGCTTGCAGGCGCTTGATCAGGTCGGAAATCTCGGGATCGCGCTCGACACCGAGATCGACCCCGGCGGGTGCCGCGATATCACCTGCGAGCACCGACTGCACCGCATTGCGGATCTCCTCCATGCTGGCCGATTTGGAGATGAAGCCGGAGGCGCCGAGATCGAGCGAGCGCCGGATCGTCACCGGATCGTCATGCGCCGAGACCACCATCATCGGCACCGCCGGATGGATGCCGCGCAACGAAATCAGGCCGGAAAGACCGCTTGCCCCCGGCATCGAGAGATCGAGCAGCACCAGATCGACATCCTCATTGGCCAGGACCAGCGCCTTGGCGCTTTCGAAATCGCCAGCCTCGTGAATGGCGGCAACATCTCCGATGCCCGCGAGTGCCTCCCTCAATGCACCGCGAAAAAGCGGGTGATCGTCGGCAATGACGAATGTATAGCCCAACAGTGGTATTCCTCCCCGAATCCCATAGGCGATTTCCGCCTTACGGGACCTGAACTTATGCGGCGGCGCCAGCTGTTTCGAGCGGCATGCCGTAGGCGATTCCAGGTCCTCAGGTCTTTTGCGAATTGAGCTTGGCGCCGTCTTCGTCCTTGTCCATGTCCTTGACAATATCCATGAAGCTGCGCAGGAAGCGCTCCATGTAGCCCATCGTCTTGTTGAAATCCTCCTCGCTGGGCAAAGTCGATTCGAAACGCGCGGCAAGCGAATTTTCGAGCTTGGCGACGCGTTCGTCGAGCGCCTTCACCGAATTTTGCAGCCGGTCGACCTCATCCTGGAGGGCGGCACGTTCGTCGGCCGCCGTCTTGCAGACGAGCTGGCCGGAGCGTTCCTCGCAGAGCGACATGGCGCCGGTTTGTGTATCCATGCGGACATAGCCATTGGCCGATTTCTCCAACCGGTAGCGATCGGCTTCCTCGGAAAAGGCCGACGCCGCGACAAGCGACACCAGTGCTGCGGGGATCAAGACGTGTTTCAGACGCATGTTTTCCTCCATGAGCCAGTCAGCGCAATCTATCACAGTTTGCGCCTGAAATGGGGACGAACCTGAAATGGGGAAGAACACGGGCCTGCCCTTCCCCGCGTGGTCGGTTCGGACTATAGCGCAACGATGTCCGAGATCATCTACAAGATAGTTCCCGAGGTGTTGTGGCGCGAGGCTGAAAGAGAAGGCGGCTTCACCGGCGCGCCGATCGACGTCGCCGACGGCTTCATCCATTTTTCCACCGCCGGGCAGGTTCGGGAAACGGCGGCCAAACATTTCGCCGGCCAAAGCCGGTTGCTGCTGGTCGCCGTCGATAGCGCGCGCCTCGGCGATGCGCTGAAATATGAGGTCTCGCGCGGCGGCGCCCTGTTCCCGCATCTCTATGGCGGGCTCGGCCTCGATGCGGTCGTTTCGGTGCAGGCATTGCCGCTCGGCGCTGACGGCCGGCATGAATTCCCGGCGCTGGAGGCCGAATGAGCGCGTTCGACCGGATCGGCCAGAAACTGCTGTTCACGCTCGATCCGGAAACCGCGCATGGGCTGTCGATTGCCGCGCTGAGATGCGGGCTGCCGGTCGCCCGTCGTCCGCCGCAGGACAACAGGCTAAAGGTCAGCCTTTGCGGACTCGATTTCCCGAACCCGCTCGGCATGGCCGCGGGTTACGACAAGAATGCCGAAGTGCCGGACGCGCTGCTCGGCCTCGGCTTCGGCTTCGCCGAGGTCGGCACGATCACACCGCTGCCGCAGACCGGCAATCCGAAGCCGCGCATTTTCCGGCTGCCTTCGGACGGGGCGGTGATCAACCGGCTGGGCTTCAACAATGAGGGCCACGACGCCGCGGAAAAGCGCCTTGCCGCCCGCATGGGCCGTGCCGGCATCGTCGGCGTCAACATCGGCGCCAACAAGGACAGCACCGACCGCGTCAGTGACTATGAACGCGGCGTGGTCCGGTTCGCGCGATATGCCAGTTATCTGGCAATCAACATCTCCTCGCCGAACACGCCGGGCCTGCGCAACATGCAGGCACGCGAACAGCTTGGCGACCTCCTGTCGCGGGTCATGGCCGCGCGTGCGGCGGCACCGGCAAAACCGCCCGTGTTCCTCAAGATCGCGCCGGATCTGGTCGAGGCCGAGCTTGAGGACATCGCCGCCGAGATCAGCGATAAGCAAATGGACGGCGTCATCGTCTCCAACACAACGATCGCGCGAGCCGGCCTGAGCAGCGCCGGCTTTGCCGGCGAGACCGGCGGGCTTTCGGGGAAACCCTTGTTCGAACGCTCGACGATCATGCTGGCTAAGATGCGAAAACTGCTTGGCCCGGATCCCACCATCATCGGCGTCGGCGGCGTCGATTCCACCGAGACGGCGCTGGAAAAGATCCGTGCCGGCGCCGACCTCGTGCAGCTCTACACCGGCATGATCTATGCCGGGCCTGCGCTGCCGGGGCGTATTCTTTCCGGCATGGTCCGTTTCATGGACAGTCAACGGCTGAAGTCGCTGCGCGAGCTTCGCGACAGCCGCCTCGATCAATGGGCGGCGAAACCGTTTTAGCGATCAGCCAAAGACCGCGCGCACCCGCAGCCGCAATATGGCGAGCAGGCTGAAGCCGCGTACAAGCAGGAAGACATGCAACGCCGCCCACAAGCCGTGATTGCCGAAGGCCGGCGCCAGGATCAGCAGCGCGGCACTGAACGCCAGGAACGACAACAGCATCATGTTGCGCATGTCGCGCGACCACGTCGCGCCGATGAAAACCCCGTCCATCTGGAAAGCCAGCGCGCCGCTGAGCGCGGTGAACGCCGCCCAGGGCAAGTAGATGTCGGCAATGGCGCGGACGTCCGTCGCGGTCGTGATCAGGGCGACGAGATCGGTGCCCTCCAGCAGGAAGAAGAGCGTCGCCGCGCCCGCCAGCCCGAGCCCCCAAAGCAGCGTCAGCCGCACCGCCTGGTCAAACGCCGTGGCGGCACGGGCGCCTATGGCGCGCCCGGCGAGCTGCTCGGCGGCGGTGGCGAAACCATCGAGGAAATAGCCGGCAACCAGGAAGAGGTTCATCAGCACGGCGTTGGCGGCCAGCGTCAGAGTGCCGAATTGCGCGCCTTGGCGCGTGAACAGCGCGAAGGCGGCGAGCAGCGAAAAGGAGCGGATCATGATATCGCGATTGAGCGACATCATGCGCAGGAATGCCGGCAGATCGAGGACGCGGCGGCGCGGCAGCTTGGGCGCCGCCCAAAAGCGCCGGCCGACAATGGCGAGACCAAGCAGCATGGCGACGAATTCGCCGGTGACCGTTGCCCAGGCAACGCCGGCAACGCCCCAGCCGAGCTCCAGGCCAAGCAGGAAGCAGAGGGCGATGTTGATGCCGTTCAGTATCAACTGCAGCATCAGCCCGAGCCCGCCCTCGCCGCGCCCAAGCACGTAACCGAGGATGGCGTAATTGATCAGCGAGAACGGTGCTGCGAGCATCCTGATGCGGATATAGACGTCCATCGCCGCGCTGACGCGTGGTTCGGCGCCTATGAACCATTGCCCGGCGGTGGAGACCAGCGGCGCAAGCGCGGCAAGCACGACGCCGGCGACGACCGCGATCAGCACGGCGCGCCAGAACACCGCCTGCTCCTCCAGCGCATCGCCGCGCCCGAAGGCCTGGGCGACGAGGCCGGTGGTGCCGGAGCGCAGGAAGTTGAAGGTCGTGAAAACGACGTCGAAGATCAGGGCGCCGGCCGCCAGGCCGCCGAGAAGGGCGGCGTCGCCGAACTGCCCAACCACCGCCGTGTCGACAATTCCGAGCAACGGCGTCGTCAGATAGGCAAGCGTCATCGGCACGGCGATGGCGAGCACCAAGCGGTTGGTGACGACGAAGGCCCTGGCTTCGGTGGCGTGGACTTCGGTGGGTAAAGCCTGCTCCAAACGCGTGTTGCTTCCTGTTGCGGCTTGATCGGCTAGCCGATGTGCCCCAGTTTGCGGACCTCGCGCAACCATCCACCCCGCTATGGTCAACCGAAACCCGCCTCTGGCGCACCGCCCGTCCCATGCCCTTGCAGATCGTTCATCATCCCGACTACGACGCCGGCTTCGCCGTCAACCACCGCTTCCCGATGAGCAAATATCCGCTGCTGATGGATGCCTTGCGGGCACGCGGCCTGGCGCAGCCCGAAGCGCTCAACATGCCGGAGGCGGCGCGGCCATCATGGCTGAAGCTTGCCCACGCGGTCGACTATGTCGACCAGGTGCTTGACTGCGAAGTGCCGGTGGCGATCGAGCGCGAGATCGGCTTTCCCGTGGGACCGCGGGTTTCGCTGAGGGCGCAGCTCGCAACGGCCGGCACGGTGCTGGCAGCGCGGCTGGCGTTGCTGAACGGCATCGCCTGCAACACCGCCGGCGGCAGCCATCATGCACGGCGCGCGCAAGGCGCCGGCTTCTGCACCTTCAACGACGTAGCCGTTGCCGCGCTGGTGCTGCTCGCCGAAGCTGCTGTCCAAAACATCCTGGTCGTCGACCTCGACGTGCATCAGGGCGACGGCACGGCGGATATCCTGAACGACGAGCCGCGCGTGTTTACCTTCTCCATGCATGGCGACCGCAACTACCCCGCGCGCAAGATCGCCTCCGATCTCGATGTCGCCCTGCCCGACGGCGCCGGCGATGCAGCCTATCTGGAGCTGCTGGACGCCATCCTGCCGGAGCTGTCGGCGCGAAGGCGCTGGGACCTCGTCTTCTACAATGCCGGCGTCGATGTCCATGTCGAGGACCGGCTCGGCAGGTTGTCGCTCACGGATGACGGGCTGCGCGCCCGCGACGATATGGTGATCCGCCATTTCCGCACGCTTGGCATACCGGTATGCGGCGTTATCGGCGGAGGCTATTCGACGGATGTCGCAGCACTTGCTGCACGGCACGCCATCCTGTTCGAGGTGGCGGCGGGCTACGCCTGAAAATTCACTTCCGGTAGTTAGCGATCCTGAGCAGGATGAAGGCCGGCACGACGATCGCGGCACCGAGCAGGATGTAGCCGAGAAAGCGGTCGATGGCGTGGAAGCCCAAATTCCACAGGTCGATGAAGAATTTGCGAATGCCATAAAGCACATCCATCGGCGACCAGCCGAAGGCATTCATGACCAGCCCGACGAGGAACGACACCACAAGCAGCTTCAGGATCACCCGGAGCGGCGTATCGCCGAGAAAGCGGTTCAGTGCGGACAAGCCTGTCTCCACAGTCGGGTGCCGCGATTCGGGCACATGCCTAGAAATACGCAGTTGATAGCCCTGCATCAAGCCGAGCCCTCAAACCGGATTGCGCATCGGCGCCGGGCCATGATATCGGAGGAACCAGCGCGGGTATGATGTAATGGTAGCTTGTCAGCTTCCCAAGCTGAACGCGCGGGTTCGATTCCCGCTACCCGCTCCAGCTTTTGCCCCCGGTGCATTGCACTTGTTCTGGCCAAGCTGAAAACCAGCGGATTTATAGGCAGTTTTACAGCCCGGCTGGCCGTCTTTCATCTGTTTGGCCGATGTGCCAGTTTGTGGAATATCTCACATTGAGGGTCGGCGGGGCCTCGAATGACCCCAACCGGAAAGTCTACCCTTTGCCCGCTGGCTTCTGCTGGCGGGCTTTTTTGAGCATCAGGCAGTAGTGGCCGACGTGCATCGGCGCCGCTGCTGGCGGGCCTGTCCGGTCGTCTGGCCGGCCACGGGATGCGCCCGCTACCCGCTCCAACCCTCAGCCCACCTCTCGCAAAATAAAATCGTGCAGCATCTTGGCTGCCGGTGACAGCGCGCGGTTCTTCACCGTGATCAGGCTGTAGGGCCTGACCTCGATGTCGAATTCAGTCTGGACGACATCGATAGCGCCGGCCAGGCCTTCGGGGTTCTGGATGAACTTCGCGACCTGGATCGACACCGGCGCGATGGCGTCGGATTGCGCGACCATGACCAGAGTCAATAGCAGCGAGCTGGTGTTGAGGATGCGGTCCGGCAGCGCGATGTTTCGGTTCAGGAAGTTACTCTCCATCGCCTGGCGCAGCGGCGAGCCGCCCGACTGGAAAACCCAGTCATAGGCGGCGGTGTCTTCCAGCCGCACCGCCTTGCCCTTGGTCAGCGGGTGGCCGCGGCGCACGATCAGGCAGGCTTTCTCGACGCCGATGACGCGCGCTTCGAACAGCCGCGGATTGAGGTCGTCGGGGATGCGGGCGATGATGAAATCGTGGCGCGAGGCGATCAGCTCGCGCGCCAGGACGTTCGAGGTCTCGACCTGCATGGTGATTTCGATGCGCGGATAAAGGCGCCGGATTTCGCGGATCGCCGGCACCGCCAGCTCGATCGCCGGTGCTGTCACCGCGCCCAGGAACACCGAGCCGCCTTTGCCCGCCTTGAGCTCGAAAATCTCGCGGTCGACCTCGCGCATCTCGAGCAGGATCGATCGCGCGCGCCGTGCCAACGCCTTGCCATAGGGTGTCAGCGTGATGCCGCGCGGCAGCCTTTCGCAGAGCTTGACGTCGAGCACGGCCTCCATCTCGGCGATCATGCGCGAGGCCGCCGGCTGCGAGATGTTCATTACCTGGGCCGCGGCGCTCACCCGGCCGTGCTCGTCGAGGGCTGCGATCATGCGCATGTGACGCAGGCTCAAGCCGCTGCGCAGCAAGGTTCCGCCATCACCCGGAATTTCATCGTAACTGGCTGATATTCCATCAGGATTTCGCAGCGCCGCCATGATTCTTCCCTACTCTTACGCCCGGCGCCCCGGCAAAATCCGGCAGCGTCGTCACTAGCCTAAGCCATATCAGTCTCGATATAGCAACCATCAAAGATCGCATTTGACAGTTATGGCAAAGCGACACACCCTTCGCGCGTCCTGAGGCTTGACGGTCGGTGACGAGGGAAAACTCGTATCGATTGAAACCAGAGTCTCGGGGCCGATTGGGAGGATACCGGAGATCGATTGACGGCAGCGGCGCGTTTGGCGCTCCTGCACGATTGCGCGGCCCACGAAACCCAAGGGTACGCGTCCATCAACCAGGGAGAGTTAATGTGAAGATTGTCAAGACACTGGCCGCCGTTGCGGCCCTAGGCATCGCGGCCATGACGCTGCCGGCGCAGGCGGGCGAAGGCCTGATCGGCGTGCTGATGCCCACCAAGACCTCGCAGCGCTGGATCAACGACGGCGACGCCGTCAAGTCCCAGCTCGAGGCTCTGGGCTACACTGTCGACCTGCAGTACGCGCAGGACGACATTCCGAACCAGCTCAGCCAGCTGGAAAACGAAATCACCAAGGGCCCGAAGGCGCTGATCATCGCTTCGATCGACGGCACCACGATGGGCGATGCGTTGCAGAAGGCGAATGACGCCGGCGTTGTCGTCGTCGCTTACGACCGCCTGATCAAGAAGACGCCAAATGTCGACTACTACACCACCTTCGACAATTTCGGCGTCGGCGTCATCCAGGCCAAATCGCTGCTCAAGGGTCTCGGTTATCCCGAGAAGAAGGGCCCGTTCAACATCGAGCTGTTCGGCGGTTCGCCGGACGACAACAATGCGTTCTTCTTCTATAACGGCGCCATGTCGGTTCTTCAGCCGCTGATCGACGACAAGACCCTCGTCGTGAAGTCCGGCCAGATGGGCATGGACAAGGTCGGCACGCTGCGTTGGCTGGCGGCAACCGCCCAGGCCCGCATGGACAATCTGCTCTCCGCCAACTACTCGGACGGCAGCCGCGTCGATGGCGTGCTCTCGCCCTATGACGGCCTGTCGCGCGGCATCATCGCTTCGCTGCGCGCCGTAGGCTACGGCACCGCCGATCAGCCATGGCCGATCGTCACCGGACAGGACGCCGAGACCGCTTCGGTCAAGGCGATCATCGCCGGCGAACAGTATTCGACCGTGTTCAAGGACACCCGCGAACTCGCCAAGGCGACGGTCGAACTCGTCGACAAGGTGCTCTCGGGCGGCAAGCCGGAAGGCCTCGACACCACGACCTACAACAACGACGTCAAGGTCGTTCCCTCGATCCTGTTGACACCGCACGACGTCGACAAGTCGAACTATCAGGCCCTGGTGGTCGACTCCGGCTACATCAAGGCCGAAGAGCTGAAGTAATCGCGGTTACAAAGCCTGGGGTCCTGCGCAGGCAGGGCCCCTTTTCGTTGGCGAGCCAGCCCGGTATTGTTTGCGGACCTCGCAGGAGTGGTATTCTCAATGGCATCGACGATTTTGGAGATGCGCGACATCACCAAGACGTTTCCCGGCGTCAAGGCGCTGTCGAACGTCAAGCTCATGGTCGAGGAAGGCGAGATCCATGCCGTGGTCGGCGAGAACGGCGCCGGCAAGTCGACGCTGATGAAGGTGCTGTCGGGTGTGTATCCGTCCGGCACCTATGACGGCCAGATCATCTATCGCGGCGATGAGTGCCATTTCAAAGGCATCCATGACAGCGAGCGCAAGGGCATCGTCATCATCCACCAGGAGCTTGCGCTGGTGCCGATGCTATCGATCGCCGAAAACATCTTTCTCGGCAACGAGCACGCCAGATACGGCGTCATCGACTGGAATGCCAATGAGGCGCGCACCAGCGCCCTGCTCAAGAAGGTCGGCCTCAAGGAGGACCCCAACACGCTGATCACCAATATCGGCGTCGGCAAGCAGCAGCTGGTCGAGATCGCCAAGGCGCTCAGCAAGGAAGTGAAGTTGCTCATTCTCGACGAGCCGACCGCGAGCCTGTCCGAAAAGGACAGCCAGGCGCTGCTCGATCTGCTGCTCGAATTCAAGCGGCAAGGCATCACTTCGATCCTGATCTCGCACAAGCTCAACGAGGTGAACCGGGTCGCCGACAAGGTCACCATCATCCGTGACGGGCGGACCATCGAGACGCTGGCCAAGAAGGACATCTCGGAGGACCGCATCATTACCTCGATGGTCGGCCGTTCGCTCGACGACCGCTATCCGCCGCGCGAGCCGAGGATCGGCGAGACCGTTCTCGAAGTGAAAAACTGGTCGGTCTACCACCCCATCCATGCCGAGCGGCAGGTCATCAAGGGTATCAACCTCAACGCCCGCAAGGGCGAAGTGGTCGGCATTGCCGGGCTCATGGGCGCCGGCCGGACCGAGTTTGCCATGAGCCTGTTCGGCCGGTCCTATGGCCGTCGCATCACCGGCGAGGTGTTCCTCAACGGCAAGCCGATCGACGTCTCTTCGGTGAGCAAGGCGGTGGAACACGGCATCGCCTACGTTACCGAGGACCGCAAGACCTACGGTCTCAACTTGATCGACCACATCAAGCACAACATCACGCTGGCCAACCTGCCCGGCGTGTCGCGCCACGGCGTGATCGACGATTTGCGCGAGCTTTCGGTCGCCAACGATTATCGCGGCAGGACCAATATCCGCGCCTCGAGCGTCTACCAGATGACCGGCAACCTTTCTGGCGGCAATCAGCAGAAGGTGGTGCTGTCGAAATGGCTGTTCGCCAATCCGGAAGTGCTGATCCTCGACGAGCCGACACGCGGTATCGACGTCGGCGCCAAGTATGAAATCTATACGATCATCGCGCGTCTCGCCTCCGAGGGTAAGGCAATCATCGTCATCTCGTCGGAAATGCCCGAACTGCTCGGCATCACCGACCGCATCTACGTAATGAACGAAGGACGCATCGTCGGCGAAATGGCGGCAAGCGACGCCAGCCAGGAAAAGATAATGCGCGCCATCGTCCGCGGAGAAGGAAAAGCATCATGAGCACCGAAAGCGCTCCCGGGCCGCAGACCGGCGTTGCCCAGGATCTACAACAGGGACCTCGCATTGCCGTCTCGGCGCTGGTCACCAACCTGCGCGAATACGGGTTGGTGCTGGCGTTGATCGCAATCATGGTGTTCTTCCAGTTCACCACGTCCGGAACGCTGTTCAAGCCGGTGAACCTCAGCAATCTCGTGCAGCAGAACAGCTTCATCATCGTGATGGCGCTGGGCATGCTTCTGGTGATCGTTTCGGGTCACATCGATCTCAGCGTCGGCTCCGTCGCCGGCTTCATCGGCGCACTGGCGGCGATGATGATGGTCATCTGGCCGCTTGGCCCATTGAGCAATCCGCTGGTGGTGTCGATCATCTGCCTGATCGTCGGTGGTGCGATCGGCGCGGCACAAGGCTACTGGATTGCCTATCACCGAATACCGAGCTTTATCGTCACGCTGGCGGGCATGCTGATCTTCCGCGGCATCTGCCAGGCGCTGCTGGGTGGCGGGTCTTCCGTAGGGCCGCTTCCCGTGGGCTTCAAGGCGCTCAGTTCCGGCTTCATTCCGGACCTGATCGGCCCATTGACGCTGATACCGCCAACCGTGAACGCCGCCGGCAAAACCATTGTCGGCAGCGGCCTGACGCTGCACCTGACGACGATCGTGATCGGCCTCGTCGCCGTGCTCGCCTATGCCTATTTCGGGCTCAGGGCACGGCGCACCCGCGAAAAGCATGGCTACGAAGCCGAGCCCTTCTCGCTGTTCGTCGTCAAGACCCTGGTGATCAGCGCGCTGGCGCTGTTTCTCGTCTACCAATTCGCCACCTATAGGGGCCTCCCCATCGTTCTCATGGTGATGGGCGTGCTGATCGCGTTGTTCGTCTTCGTTACCAAACGCATGACGATCGGCCGTCGCATCTATGCGATGGGCGGCAATGCCAAGGCAGCCCAGCTATCGGGCATCAAGACCGAACGGCTGACGTTGATGGTGTTCATCAATATGGGCGTGCTGTCGGCACTCGGCGGCCTGATTATCGCAGCGCGCCTGGGGCAGGCTGTGCCGGCGGCCGGCCTCGGCAGCGAGCTCGACGTCATCGCCGCGGTGTTCATTGGTGGCGCTTCGGCGATGGGCGGCGTCGGCCAGGTGATCGGCGCGGTGGTCGGCGGCTTCATCATGGGCGTCATGAACAACGGCATGTCGATCATGGGCGTCAATGTCGATTGGCAGCAGGTGGTCAAAGGCCTGGTGCTGCTCGGCGCCGTCGTCTTCGACGTCTACAACAAGAACAAGGCTTGAGAGGCAACCAGGAGGCATACGGGTCACATCGCGGCGCTGCCGGGCGGCGCAAAGAAGTCCCCCGAGGGACCTGATCCGCGAGCGCAATCCGGACGAGAATTTCAACCGAGGCGCGGACAGGGTCCGGGCCGCGCAGGGCAGGGTTTGCCGAGAAAGGGCAGGCCAGCCCACAATTCAGAGAGGGTTACCATGCTGATCTCACAAATCCTCGACGACGCCGAGACGATCCGCGTCGTTGCGCGCAACGGCGGCAAGACCCGCGTCATCAACGGCGCCCGCAGCGTCTATTCGCTGGCGATGGAAGCCGCGCGTACCGGCAGCGGGCTTGTCGCCCTGATCGAGCGCAAGGGCTTCGGCGAAACCGTCGATCTCGACGCAGCCTACAAGAAGGGCCGGCTGCTGTCGCCGATCAACCATCCCGATCCGGCGCATCTCCATCTCACCGGCACCGGGCTGACGCATCTCGGCTCCGCCGCGACCCGCGATTCCATGCACAAGAAGCTCAGCACGGACGGCGAGGAACAGCTGACCGATTCCATGAAGATGTTCCGCATGGGGCTTGAGGGCGGCAAGCCGGCGAAGGGCCAGACCGGCGTGCAGCCGGAATGGTTCTACAAGGGCAACGGCACCATGGCGGTGGCGCCCGGTGCGGCGCTTATGTCGCCGGCCTTCGCCCAGGATGCCGGCGAGGAGCCGGAAATCGCCGGGATCTATGTGATCGGCGACGACGGCGCCCCGTTCCGTGTCGGCTTCACCCTGTCGAACGAGTTTTCCGACCACGTCACCGAGCGTGTGAACTATCTCTTCCTCGCCCATTCCAAGCTGCGCAACGCTTCGTTCGGCCCGGAGATCCTGATCGGCGACCTGCCGTCCGATATCCGCGGCGCTTCACGCATCCTGCGCGACGGCAAGCTACTTTGGGAAAAGCCGTTCCTGTCGGGCGAGGCGAACATGTCGCACACCATTGGCAATCTCGAGCATCATCACTTCAAATACTCGGCCTTCCGCCAGCCGGGTGACGTGCATGTACACATGTTCGGCACGGCGACGCTGTCCTTCGCCGACGGCATCAGGACCGAGGCCGGCGACGTATTCGAAATCGAGGCGCAGGATTTCGGCCTGCCGCTGCGCAACCCGCTTGAAATCGAGCAGCCGGTGAAGGTGGCGGTGAAGGCGTTGTAAACTGGTGACAGAATTCAGGAGCGAAAAATGAACGGCCTGCGGATTGGCACTGTGTCCGTAAGTTTAGTCCTGTTCCTCGCCTATTTCTCCCCGGCGGCTTACAGCGCCGGACAATGCAGCGCAAAATCCTATCGCGAAGCCCGGATGTCGATGACTAACCGGCTTCTGGCCACCGGCTATTCGAAATCGCAAGTGAGCTTTCTGATGCGCAACGCGGATCGCATGACGTCCGCACTCCGCGCTGACAGACTGAACGACAATGGCAGAGCCTGCGGTATCGACTCCGCCAGAGCCCATGTGCTGGGATGTCTCGGCAAGCAGTTGTTCCCCTTGCAGTCCAGCTCAAGCGCCTCACTTGACGACGAGAAGCAAACCAGAGGATTTGGGGGAAGAAGCGATTGGCAGTGCGAGAACTGCTCTTTGTCGGTCAGTTTCATGGCTGCCTTGGCGCCGCGAAAGAATATCTGTTTCGCAGCTGACGTCTTGCGACCAAGCTCAGCGCGCGGTGCGGAAATGCTTGGACAGTTTCAGGCCCTGCGCCTGATAGTTCGAGCCTAGATCTGTGCCGTAGAGCGCCTGCGGCCGTTTCAGCATGTGCTCGTAGACCAGCCGTCCGACGATCTGGCCGTGGTCGAGGATGAACGGCACTTCGTGGCTACGCACCTCGAGCACCGCCCGGCTGCCGGTGCCGCCCGACGCCGAATGGCCGAAACCCGGGTCGAAGAAACCGGCATAATGGACGCGGAACTCGCCGACCAGCGGGTCGAAAGGCGTCATTTCGGCGGCGTAGAGTGGCGGCACATGCACCGCCTCGCGCGACACCAGAATATAGAATTCGTCCGGATCGAGCACCAGCTCGCCGGCACCGCTCTTGTAGAGCGGCTCCCAGAAATCGACCACATCCTGCGCGGCGCGCTTGTCGACGTCGACCAGGCCGGTGTGGTGCTTGCCGCGATAGCCGACCAGCCCGTCCTTGTCGCCGTCGAGATCGATCGACAGCGCGATGCCGCCGCCTGAGATGTTGGGCGGTTCGGTGGCGACCAGCATCTCGGCGCGGTGCAACTCGTGCAGCTCGCTTTCCGACAAGAGCGCATTGCCGGTGCGGAACCTGATCTGCGACAGCCGCGAGCCGGTCCGCACGACGATCGGGAAAGTGCGCGGGCTGACCTCCAGATAGAGCGGGCCTTCATAGCCGGCGGCGATCTTGTCGAACTCGTGGCCACGGTCGGTCATTACCCGGGTGAAGATATCGAGCCGTCCGGTCGAGCTTTTCGGGTTGGCGGAGGCGGAAATGTGCGCGGGCAGCGCCAGGCTTTCGAGCAGCGGCACGATGTAGACGCAGCCGGTTTCCAGCACGGCACCTTCGGCGAGGTTGATCTCGTGCAGCTTCAGCCGGTCGAGCTTGTCGACAACCCTGTGGTCCGGGCCGGGCAAGAAGGAAGCACGCACCCGCCAGGCCTTGTCGCCGAGCCTGAGGTCAAGGCTGGCCGGCTGGATCTGATCGGCATCGAGCGTGCGCGGCGATTTCAGCGCGCCCGTCTGGAACAGCGTGGAAATATCCTGATCGGGAAGAATGCCTGTCTGCCGCAAGGGTCTGGCTCCGTTCGAACGCCGGGCGAGGTCTTGTTCTGTCGCAGGTCCGACCGTGGACGCCTTTGGCACCTGCTTGGTACAACCCTCTTAATCATGCCGGCAATTGACGCAAGCGTGGCGCGGGTCTAAAGCTCGTTATCCCGTGGTGATTTGGCCGGTCGGCTTGCAGCCACGTTAAACAAGTCGCTAAAGGACCGTCGGGCCGCAAGGCCATATGGACCGGTTGCGACTTTCGCGACCGGTTTTTTGTTGTTTGGACCAATTTTGGTGTTTGGATGGAATGATGACCAAGAAGCGCGGCTGGAAGCCTCAGACCGCACTCGTGCATGCCGGGACGCTGCGTTCCGGCTTCGGCGAGACCTCCGAGGCGATGTATCTCACCCAAGGCTATGTCTACGAGACGGCGCAAGCGGCGGAGGCCCGCTTCAAGGGCGAGGAGCCGGGCTTCATCTATTCGCGCTATGCCAATCCGACGGTCGACATGTTTGAGAAACGCATGTGCGCGCTGGAAGGAGCCGAGGACGCGCGCGCCACGGCATCCGGCATGGCGGCGGTGACGGCAGCACTGCTGTGCAGCGCCAAGGCGGGCGACCATATCGTGGCGGCGCGCGCGCTGTTCGGCTCCTGCCGCTGGGTGGTCGAGACGCTGGCGCCGAAATACGGCATTGAGGCAACGCTGGTCGACGGCACCGACATCGCCAATTGGGAAAAGGCGGTCAAGCCCAACACCAAACTGTTTTTCCTGGAAAGCCCTACCAATCCAACGCTGGAGGTAGTCGACATTGCCGCCGTCGCGGCACTTGCCAATTCGATCGGCGCCAGGCTGATCGTCGACAATGTCTTCGCTACGCCCTTGCAGCAGAAACCCCTGCAGCTCGGCGCCCACATCGTCGTCTATTCGGCCACGAAGCATATTGACGGCCAGGGGCGCTGTCTTGGCGGCATCGTTCTGTCGGACAAGAAATGGATCGACGAGAACCTGCATGACTATTTCCGCCACACCGGCCCAAGCCTCTCGCCCTTCAATGCCTGGACGCTGCTGAAAGGCCTGGAGACGCTGCCGCTACGCGTACGCCAGCAGACGGAAAGTGCCGGCCGCATCGCGGATTTCCTGGCCGAGCGCCCGCAAATCGCCCGCGTCATCTATCCCGGCCGCGCCGACCACCCGCAAGCGGCCGTGATCCAGAAGCAGATGTCGGGCGGCTCGACGCTGATTTGCCTCGATGTGAAGGGCGGCAAGCAGGCGGCCTTTGCCTTCCAGAACGCACTCGACGTCGTGCTGATTTCCAACAATCTCGGCGACGCCAAGAGCCTGATCACCCATCCGGCGACGACGACGCACAAGAACTTGACCGATGAGGCCCGCGCCGAGCTCGGCATCGGACCGGGAACGCTCAGGCTGTCAGTTGGCCTTGAGGACGCCGACGACCTGCTCGAAGACATCGAGCAGGCACTGAGAGTTGCCGGATAAGGGCTGGCCGAACAGAGGCGAGCGGGGACGCGCCGATCAGGCGCCGGACGGGGTCTCTTCCAGCTCCGCGACGGCCTTGGTCTGGATAGTCATCACATTGCCGCGCCAGTCGACGGCGCCGCTCAGCCATCCGCGCGCCCAAATGGCGGGAAGCATCAGGTCTCGCGCCATCATCGCCAGGATGGTGCGCAGCGACAGGTGCCATCCCTTGGCCGAGGCCAAGGCGCATTCCGGCAGGTAGGCCGCGACCAGCACGGCGATGGCGGTTGCCGGCAGGCTGACGCCGGCGTCAGCCGCCGCGATCAGCGCAAGCACCAGCGGCGGCGCTGCGCCGATCAGGATCTCGGGGGCGAAGAACAGCGCGAAGGTGACGCGGCGCAGCCGCGCCCAGCGCGCCTGCCGCGACCAGATCTCGCCAAACGTGCGCCGGCCGAGCGGCTGTTCGAAGGGCGAGGCGACAAGATTGACCCGCAGTCCGAACCCGTTGACCAGCTTGGTCGCGGCGGCGTCTTCGGCGATCTCGGCAGCAAGCGCGCAGATGCCGCCATTGGCGTCGAGCATCGGCTTATTCCACAACATGCTCTTGCCCTGCGCGAAGCCGAGGCCGAGCGCCTCTCCGGCGTACTGCCAGCGTGCCTGCAGCGTGTTGAGAAAGGCGCATTCGACCTCCCCCCAGAAGCCGTCCGGCCGCGAGCCGATCGGCGTCGAGCAGACGAGGCCGGTGTCGTGCCGCCACGCCGCCATCAGGTGCTGGACGTAGTCGCTCGGCATAAGCACGTTGGAATCGGCAAGGATGACCCAGCTATAATGCGCCGCTTCCCAACCCTTCACGCAATTGTTGAGTTTTGGATTGCCGCTGATGCGGTCGTCACCGACTAGAAGACGGGCGCGAATAGCTGGAAAGCGCGCCATTGCGGCGGTGATCGGCTTGACCACCGGGTCGTCGGCATGGGCAACGCAGAAGATGAGTTCGTAGCGCGGCCAGTCGAGTGAGAAGGCGCGCTCCAGCGTCTCTTCGGCAAACGGCTCGACGCCGCGCGCCGGGATGACGATCGATACCGGCGGCGCGTTGGCCGCGGGCGGTGCGATCCTGCCTGGTCGCTTCAGCTTCAGCGAAGCTAACAGGATGCTGGCGAGATTTGAAAGAAGGAGGGCTATGGAAAGGAGGGCGGCTGCGAATGTCGGTTCCATCGAGATCTGGTCACTCCAGAAGTGCCGGCCGCATGACGGCCGTTTTCAACAATTCGACAGAACGCTGAGTCGCCCGGCACAAGCCTGCACACCATCATTGTCATGTGTCACTTAAATGACATTGTTTTTCGGCACCTGCGCTCGAGTCGGGCAAGGAGATGACGCGCATCGTTGATCAAACTGCGCTGAGCGTCGAAGTTCCATCTACATTGCTTTGGAGCAGTTTATGTACAGCGCCGTCACCCGCAACATCGAAGTGCAGGTCAGGCCGTTCTATCTGGAGGATCACTCCGACCCGCCGCAAAACCGCTATGTCTGGGGATATCAGGTGACCATCGACAATCAGTCGGATGAGTTCGTGCAGCTTCTGTCGCGCTACTGGCACATTACCGACGGCACCGGCAAGGTCGAGGAAGTGCGCGGCCCCGGGGTCGTCGGCGAGCAACCCGGACTCAACCCCGGCGACAGCTATCAGTATACGTCTGGATGCCCGCTCTCGACGCCGTCCGGCATCATGGTCGGGCACTACACCATGCGCAACAAGCGGGGCGAGACGTTCGACGTCGCCATCCCCGCCTTCTCGCTCGACTTGCCGGGAATGCGGCGCACCGTCAATTGACGGCCGTCATCCGGCCGCTGCAAACTCCGCCGGGTCGAAGTCATATTGCTTCGAGCAGAATTCGCAGGCGACGTGAATGCTGCCATCCTCGGTGCTGTCCCTGATCTCCTCGGCGGAAAAGCCTTCGAGGATGCCGTGGATCTTCTCCCTCGAGCATGAGCACTGGTCGGCGACCGGCACCCCGCCGAACACGCGGACGCCATGCTCGTGGAAAAGCCGGTAAAGCAGCCGTTCGGCGCCGATCGTCGGATCGATCAGCTCGGTCGGTTCAATAGTACCAACCAGCGCCAGCAGCTCCTGCCAGGAATTGTCGGTCGGGTCGTGGATTTCCTCACGCGGATCGCCGTCGCCACCGGGAAGGTCGGGTACGCGCATGCGCTCCGCCGACTGCGGCAGGAATTGTGCCAGCAGGCCACCGGCCCGCCATTGCTCGCGGGCACCGCCGACGCCGGGCGTCAGAAGCTTGGCAACCGAAAGCCGGAGGTCGGTCGGAATCTGCTCCGACTGGCGGAAATAAGTGCGTGCGGCATCTTCCAGTGTGACGCCGTCGAGCTGGACGATGCCCTGGTAGCGTTGTGTGTGAGCGCCCTGGTCGATGGTCAGCGCCAGGACGCCGCTGCCGAGCAGCGTCTGCGGTGACGTCTCGCCGGCAGAAGTCAAAGCCTGCAGCCGGTCGGCATCGAAGCGGGCATAAGCGCGCAGCGCGTGCGGCGTGGAGAAATCCGCGACCAGCATGTCGACCGGCCCGTCGGTGCGGGTCTGCAGAATGAACTTGCCCTCGAACTTCAGCGAAGTTCCGAGCAATACCGTCAACACACAGGCTTCAGCCAGGAGCCGGGCGACCGGCTCGGGATAGTCGTGGCGGCTGAGAATAGCATCGAGCATCGGCCCGAGCTGGACGGTGCGACCGCGCACGTCGAGCGGGCCGACCTCGAACGGCACGACATGGTCGTCGCCGGCGTAGCCGAATTCGCCGAGCTTGGGTTTATGTTCAGCCAATTGATGAGTTTCCAACATGACAAAGCTCCGGGGCGCGGCGATGCCGCCCTCCGGGGCGCATGCGACGAGACGCGCTCGATTTGCGTGATGCGCCTGAGATAGGCACCACCAACTCCCGGATCAAGGCGGCCCAGATCAAGGCGGCGCAGATCAGGCCGGCCCGGATCACCGCGGCTCGTATCAAGCGCCCAGGCACCAGGCCAAGACCGCCTTCTGGGCATGGAGCCGGTTCTCGGCCTCATCGAACACCACCGAATGCGGTCCGTCGATGACCTCGTCGGTAACCTCCTCACCGCGATGCGCCGGTAGACAGTGCATGAACAGCGCGTCCGGCTTGGCTTTCGCCATCAGTGCCGCATTGACCTGATAGGGCAGGAAGACATTGTGGCCGCGGGCACGGTGCTCCTGGCCCATCGACACCCAGCAGTCGGTGACGATGCAGTCGGCCTCGTGAACGGCCTCCTCGGGCGAACGGCTGAATTTCAGCTTGCCGCCATTGGCTTTCGACCAGTCGACATGCTTCTGGGCCGGTTCGCTGCCCTCGGGCACGGCGACGTTCAGCTTGAAATGGAACCGCGCGGATGCCTCCAGCAGCGAATGCAGCACGTTGTTGCCGTCGCCGGTCCAGGCGATCGTTTTACCGGCCACCGGACCGCGGTGCTCTTCGAAGGTCATGATGTCGGCCATCAGCTGGCAGGGATGGGTCTCGTCGGTCAGCCCGTTGATGACGGGGACCGTAGCGTTTTCCGTCAGTTCCAGCAGCCGGTCATGCGAGGTGGTGCGGATCATGATGGCATCGACATAGCGCGACAGCACCTTGGCCGTGTCGGCAATGGTCTCCGAGCGGCCAAGCTGCATCTCGGTGCCGGTCAGCATGATCGTCTCGCCACCCAACTGCCGCATACCGACGTCGAACGACACGCGCGTGCGCGTCGACGGCTTGTCGAAGATCATCGCCAGCACCTTGCCTTCGAGCGGCTTGCTGCGTTCGCCGGCCTTGAGCCTTGCCTTTCGCACCGCTGCGTCGTCGAGCATGAAGCGCAGATCGCCTTCGGAAACGGCGGAAAGATCGGTGAAATGGCGAAGGGACATCAGAAATTCCAGGATTACTTCGCAGCGGCAGCGACGATGGCATCTGCCAGGCTCTTGGCGCCGGCACGAATGCGCTCGAGCGCTTCGTGGATCTCGGCGTCGGTGACGGTGAGAGGCGGTAGCAGGCGGATAACGTTGTCGCCGGCCGGAACCGTCAAGAGATGCTGGTCACGCAGTGCCACCGTGACCTTGGTGTTGGGCATCGCGCATTTAAGCCCGAGCATCAGGCCGGTGCCCCTGATGCTTTCGATAACATCCGGAAATTCGTCGGCGACGCCAGCGAGCCCCTGCTTCAACAGCAGTGCCTTGCGCCGGACGTCTTCGAGAAAGCCGTCTTCCAGCACCACGTCGAGCACGGCGTTGCCGACCGCCATTGCCAGCGGATTGCCGCCGAAGGTGGTGCCGTGCACGCCGGCGGTCATGCCGACCGCTGCCTCGTCGGTGGCGAGGCAGGCACCCATCGGAAAGCCGCCGCCGATGCCTTTGGCCACCGCCATGAGGTCGGGTGTGACACCCGTCCACTCATGCGCGAACAGCTTTCCGGTGCGGCCGACGCCGCATTGGACCTCGTCGAAAATCAGGAGCAGTCCGTGCTGATCGCAGAGCTGCCTGAGCCGCTTCAGCGATTGCGTCGGCACTTGCCTGATGCCGCCCTCCCCTTGCACCGGCTCGATCAGGATCGCCGCGGTTTCAGGCGTGATCGCCTTCTCGGCGGCATCCACATCGTCGAAGCCGACCTGGTCGAAGCCGTCGACCTTGGGGCCGAAACCTTCCAGATACTTGTACTGGCCGCCGGCGGCGATGGTCGCCAGGGTGCGGCCGTGGAAGGCGCCTTCGAAGGTGATTGTGCGGTAGCGCTCGGGATGGCCCTTGACGAAGTGGTAGCGCCGCGCCGTCTTGATGGCGCATTCGAGCGCCTCTGCGCCGGAATTGGTGAAGAACACCTTGTCGGCGAAGCTTGCGTCGGCCAGCCGCTCGCCGAGCCGGCTCTGTCCAGGAATCTCGTACAGATTGGAGACGTGCCAGAGCTTGGCGGCCTGCTCGGTGAGGGCCGCGACCAGATGCGGATGGCTGTAGCCCAACGAATTCACGGCGATGCCGCCGGCGAAATCGAGATATCGCTCGCCCTTGTCGGTGACCAGCCAGGTGCCTTCACCGTGGTCGAAAGCCAGGGGTGCGCGAACAAAGGTCTCGAAAAGCGCCGAACCGCTCATTATATGCGTCTCCGGAACCGGAAAAATCAAAAAGCCGCCAAAGCGGCGGCCCTTGTGGCTTATCGTGTTTTTCGGCCGTGAAGTCAACGAAAAGGTCGCGCAAGGTCGCGCGGCAAGCCCCCCAGCATAACGCCGGCTCATAAGCGACCGGGCAAGTTGGGGAAAACCGAAAAAACCGATTCGTGTTGGCCTTGGGACTCTTGTCACCGAGTCAGCGCATAAGGTAATTGTAGTAGAGAAATAACTAGATTTCGTGCGGCGGACCTAATCACCCGATATATGTGGTGTCTGCCCGGCAGAAGCCGGGTCGGGAATGGATTCCGATTGCCGCACGTTTCAGCAGGAGCGCGGTCTCATGAACTGGACTGACGAGCGAGTCGAACTTCTCAGAAAATTGTGGTCGGAGGGCCTCAGCGCCAGCCAGATCGCCGCACAGCTTGGCGGGGTCAGCCGCAATGCGGTCATCGGCAAAGTGCACCGGCTGAAACTGTCCGGTCGCGGACGCACGACCGCCTCACCGGCACGCCAGAAGAAGACGGTGCAGGGATCGACGATCCAGAAATCGGTGTCCCGGGCAGCAAGCGCCACGCGCCATGCCACCACCTCGATGTCGATCGGTGCGACCGCGCTCAAGGCGCAGTTCGATGCCGAACCGGTGGCGCGCCACTATATCCGCCCGGTCGAGAACGTCGTCGTGCCGATCTCGCGGCATCTGCAACTTGTCGAACTCAACGAGCGCACTTGCAAATGGCCGAACGGCGATCCGCTTTCGGAAGACTTCCATTTCTGCGGCAACGACGCAGCCGAAACCGGCCCCTACTGCAAGTACCACGCCCGCGTGGCGTTCCAGCCGGCATCGGAGCGGCGGCGGAGCAGGTGAATGGTGAATGGTGAATGGTGAATGGTGGCGGGCTGAGCTTGGAGTAAGAAAGCAAGGCTCTTGTCTAGCCCTATTCACCATTCACCCACTTCATAGCCACCCATTCTTGCGAAACCGCCAGTAAAGAAACGTGCAGATCAGGGCAATTGCCGCCAGGACGGCCGGGTAGCCATATTCCATCCTCAGTTCCGGCATGTCGCTGAAATTCATGCCGTAAATGCCGGCGAATGCCGTCGGCACGGCCAAGATTGCGGCCCATGAGGCAAGCTTCTTGGAGATCGCCGTCTCCTGGCTTTGACCGACCAGAAGGCTCGCCTCGAAGGCGAAGGCGAGAACCTCACGCAGGCTGTCGATCTTTTCCTGGACGGTGCGGATGTGGTCGGTGACGTCGCGAAACAGCGGGTGCATGGCTGTGTGGATTTGCGGCAGATCGGCGCTGGTGAGCCGCCGGCAGACCTCCACCAGCGGCAGGGCCGCATTACGCAGGCGCAAGAGATCGCGGCGCAGCATATAAAGCCGTTCGATATCGGAGCCGGTCATCGGTTTCAGCAGAACCTTGTCCTCGATCGCCTCGACCTCGTTTTCGATCTGCTCAAGCACCGGCATATAGTTGTCGACGATGAAATCGAGAATGGCGTAGAGGACGAAATCCTCGCCCTTGGCAAGGGAATGCGGGCAGCTTTCCCAATGCTGCCGAACGGCGGCGTAGGAGGTCGACGGGCCATGCCTGACGCTGACAATGTAGCCCGCGCCGACGAACAGATGCGTCTCGCCGAAGGTGACGCGGCTCTCGATCAGCTGCGCCGTGCGGGCAACTATGAACAGGGCATCACCATATTGCTCGATCTTCGGTCGCTGGTGCGGATGCTCGGCGTCCTCGATCGCCAGCTCATGCAGATGGAATTGCGCCTGGACGCGCAGCAGCAAATTGCGGTCGGGCTCCAGCAGTCCGATCCAGACCACGTGACCCGGCTTCCCGGCCCATTCGCCGGCTTCCTCGATCGGAATGTCGGCGATGCGCCGCCCAGCCGTATAGACGCCGCAAGCGATTATACCCGACATCGGCGGCGCAGGAGCAAACTCGCGGACGTATTCCATCGCAGCCTCCTGAAGGCGGGGCCTTCATCGCGGAACTGAGAAGTCGGCGCGTCGAAAGCTTAGCGCAATTTTCTGTCAGGTGGCGAATCCGAAATTCGCATCAGTGCTGAGAGAACTCACTTCGCTGGTTGGGTTGCGGGAAGAATAATCTTGTCCGTCTTGTCGCCCTTCGGACGATCGGCCGGCATCTGATCGCCGGTGACGATATAGTAGATCGTCTCGGCGATGTTGGTAGCGTGGTCGCCGATGCGCTCGATGTTCTTGGCGCAAAACAGGAGATGTGTGCAGGGCGTGATGTTGCGTGGGTCTTCCATCATGTAGGTCAGCAATTCGCGAAACAGAGAGGTGTACATGGCGTCGATCTGGTCGTCGCGGTCGCGCACGAAACCGATTTTCTCCACCGACCGCGACGCATAGACGTCGAGTACTTCCTTGAGCTGGGTCAGTGCCAGATTGGCCAAAGCCTCGAGGCCGCGGAACAGGCTGTTCGGCTGGCGCCCGTCTGCGACGGCAACCACCCGCTTGGCGACGTTCTTGCCGAGATCGCCTATCCGTTCGAGGTCAGCCGAGATGCGGATCGCGCCGACGATCTCGCGCAGATCCGTCGCCATCGGCTGGCGTTTAGCGATGATGATGATCGCCTTGTCGTCGATCTCGCGCTGTCCCTCATCCAGAACCAGGTCGTCCCGAATGACTTTCTGGGCAAGCCCCGGATCCGCATTGACCAGCGCCGCGACCGCCTGCTCGACCATGCGCTCGGCATGCCCGCCCATCGCCGCGATGCGCTTCGACAGATATTTCAGCTCCTCGTCATAGGCGCTGACGATATGCACGGACTGCATGGACGAAATGCCTTTCCCGGGATCTCGTGGTTGAGTCGTTCCCTCGAATCCCCGCTGATACGCTAGCCGGATGACAGAAAAAAGAAACGGCCCATTATGTGCTAGAGATAGTACTACGTTAGCGAGCCGGCAAATGGACCGTGAACGCCGCACCCTTGCCGACCTCCGACCTGATGGAGAGTCTGGCGTTGTGGCGGGTCAGGATATGCTTGACGATGGACAGGCCAAGGCCGGTGCCCTTCTGGGTTCGGCTGTTCTCGACGTCGACGCGGTAGAAGCGCTCGGTGATGCGCGGGATGTGCTCTTCGGGGATGCCGGGGCCGAAATCCCTGATGGTGACGTCGATGCCCGGTTCGGGATCGCTGTCGCTGCGTATGATCGACACCACGACGCGTCCGCCCGACTGACCATATTTGCAGGCGTTTTCCAGCAGGTTTTCGAAGACCTGGAAAAGCTCGTCCCGATCGCCGGGCACGTCGAGCGGCCCTTCCGCGAAATCACGCTCGATGACGACGCCGTTTTCCTTTGCGAGCGGCCCAAGCGAATCGATGACGTTGTCGATGGCCTGGCGCAGGTCGACCTCGGTTCCCGGCTTGAGATAGGGCTTCATCTCCAGGCGCGACAGCGACAGAAGGTCGTCGATGAGGCGCGCCATGCGGCTGGTCTGGTTCTGCATGATCTGCAGGAACTGCTCGCGCGCCGCGGGGTCGTTGCGGGCCGGCCCGCGCAGCGTCTCGATGAAGCCGGCGATCGAGGCGAGAGGCGTGCGCAGCTCGTGGCTGGCATTGGCAATGAAGTCGGCACGCATTCTGTCGATCCGGCGCGCCTCACTCTGGTCCTTGAACACCAGCACGTAGAGATCCGTGGCATGGCCGACTGAAGACGCGCTCACCCGATAGGCTCGTTCGACCGGCAGCTTTTCTATGTAGTCGACGCTGTCCGAAGCGACGTTGCCCGCCAAGATACTATCCAGCAAGGCCTGCATTTCCGGCGCGCGGAATTTCAGCGACAGCGACATGCCGGGGGCAATCCCGCCGAAGGCGGCAAAGGCAGCGGCGTTGGCGTGGACGATGGCGGCGGAGCGATCGAAAATGATCAGCGGATCGGCAACCGCCGCCGCGAGATATTCGCCGGAAAGTTGTTGCACGCTCGATTCGATGGCCGCGGCATTTTCGGTCGATTGGCGGGCGATGCCGGCCGGCAGCATCGCAGCGGCAACCAGCACGGCGCCAGCCAGCAGCACCACATAGCCAGACATGCCGGCAAAACCATAGACCATCAGAACCGCAACGAGGCCGGCCGCAAGCAGCCAGCGGCTGTTCCACAGCCGCATGGCGACGGCTTGCGCCCTGCCTCTCCGCTCTGCGCCGATGTCGGCCATTTGCGCTCCGTCTGCGGCCACTTCAAGAACTTCTTGCTGGACCGGCGCTAGAGCGCAGTGCGTCCAATTGGGCGCACAAAGGACGCTCTACCACTTTATCTGCTGCATCGTTCTTTCCGAAAATCGATTCCGATTTTCGGGCCGATGCAGTAAGGCTCCCAATAGCACGAGTCCGGAAGCTGGAAAGGTTCGCCTCGATGAAAAACGCCAAGGAAAGCCCCGCCGCACCCTCATCGGGGCCGCTGAAGATCATGATCGACGGCAAGGAGAGGGCGTTCGACATCGAGGCCCCCGCGCTTCCCGACTGGGTCGAGGACCGCAAGCTCACCGCCGGCGGTTACCCTTACGACAAGAAGATGAAGAGCGAGGAGTATGACGAGAGGCTAGAGAAGCTGCAGATCGAGCTGGTCAAGGCGCAGGCGTGGCTGCAGTCGACGGGCAAGCGGGTAATTTCGCTGTTCGAGGGGCGCGACGCTGCCGGTAAGGGCGGCACGATCTTCGTTTTGCGCCAGTATCTGAACCCTCGCACGGCGCGCAACGTGGCGCTGACCAAGCCAACGCCCACCGAGCTTGGACAATGGTACTTCCAGCGCTACGTCGACCACTTCCCGACGTCGGGCGAATTCGTCACCTTCGACCGCTCCTGGTATAACCGCGCCGGCGTTGAACCGGTGATGGGATTCTGCACGCCCGAGCAGCACGAGCAATTTCTGGACGAGGTTCCGCATTTCGAGCGGATGATCCGCAACGAGGGCATACATTTCTTCAAATTCTGGCTGAACATCGGCCGGGAAACGCAGCTCGAGCGATTCCACGACCGCCGCTGGAGCCCGCTGAAGAGCTGGAAATTTTCGCCAATCGACATCGCCGGCATCACCAAATGGGACGAATACACCAAAGCGCGCGACCTGATGGTCGAGCGCACGCACAAGGAGTTCGCGCCCTGGATCATTGTGCGGGCGAACGACAAACGGCGCGCGCGGCTGGCCGTCATGCAGCGCATTCTCCTTTCGCTTCCCTATGACGGCCGCGACCTCGACGTCATCGGCAAGGAGGACAAGAAGATCATCGGCGAAGGGCCGACTTTCCTCGAAAAATAAGCTCACCTCATCGATACGCGGCTCTCATGCCGCCAGCCGGGCAATCCGCTGCAGTCGCTTCAGCGTGGTGTCGTCCTGCAGCGCCTGCTGGAAAAGCGAGATCTCCTGGTCGATGCGGTCGCAGAGCGCGCCGGTGTCGCCCCTAAGCAGGTCGCGCGTCTGTAGCAGCGCCGCGACAGGCTTCTTGGCGAGTTGCCTGGCTCTTGCCAACGTGGCTTCCTCGACGCTGCCGTCCGTCACGATCTCGCCGACAAGGCCCAGTGCCCTGGCATCTTCGGCGGCGAGCGTGTCGCCCAGGCAGAAGAAGCGGAACGCCCCGGCATAGCCGAGCTTCTGCGGCGCCAGAATGCTGGTCGCCGCGTCCGGCACCAGGCCGAAATCGACGAACGGCACCCGAAACGTGCTCTTGCTCGAGGCGATCACCATGTCGCAGTGGAACAGGATGGTGCAACCGACGCCGACGGCGTCGCCGTCGACACAGGCAAGGACCGGTTTCGGGAACGTCGCCAGCGTGCGGAACATATCGGTGACGGCGGCGATCAGTCGCCGATGTTTGGTGGCATCGAGAAATTCGGAGAAATCGGCTCCGAGGCAGAAGCACCCGGCCAAGCCGCGCAGGACCACGACGCGGACGTCGTCGTCGACAGCGGCTTCATGGAATGTCCTGGCCAGGCTTTCATAGGCCCGCCTGTCCAGCACCGGGCGGCCGTCACCCGACGATACCGTGACGATCAGCGTGTGATTGCGGAATTCTGCTTTTGAGTGAACGTTCATGGCCTCTCTCCAATCTCACGAGGCGCGTCTCTGTCCGAGCATGTCCGGGTACCCTCTGGCCAGCACCGGCGCAAAATGGTTGCGGCGCGAACGCACCACGTCGAGCGTGTGCTCGTTGAAGGTGAGCAGTGTGGCAACCACCTGCTGGTTGCCATAGGTACGCTGGTAACCGAGCGGCGTTGCCAGGAAATGCAGCTGCAGCGCGCGAAGCACCCACATCGGCTCGAATTCGATGATCACCTGGTTGACGTTGCGCTTCAGGCCCCACTCGACGAAGCCGGCGATCAGCTCGGTGCCGACCGTCGACACGCCGCGCCGACCGTCGCGGAATCCCGGCGCAACCGCATAGCGGGTCAGTTCATAGACATTCGGGCCCGACGGTGGGGTTCCCTCATAAAGGTCCGCCAGCACATCGGTTAGAAGATGTGCCCGGGTCGTCGGCAGCATCCGCTGATAACCGGCGAGCTCGCCATTGCGGATGACGATCTGGTGCACTGCCTCGTCGTGGTCGAATTGATCGATCTCGAGGCCATCAGGGCGCTGCAGATCGGTCCATCCCATCTCTTCGACGAAAACTCTGTAACGCAAACGATGAACTGCCTCCCAGAGGTCGGGCCGTTCCATCAATTCCTGGGTCGTGAGGGAAAAAAGCATTTGCCGTCTCCTAGTTTCAATAGGAAGATACGGCCGTGCTTTCCCAAAAAAATTACGCGATCACGCAAGCAAGAATTTCTAGGCCGGCGCGGCCGACCTAGTTAATATAGCCGCGCCTTATCGCTTCCGCGACGGCCTGGACCCGGTTGACGGCACCGAGTTTGCTTTTGGCGTTAAGAAGGTGTTTCTCTGACGTGTGTTCCGAAATGCCGAGAATTTGTGAAATCTCCCATTCGGACTTGCCAACAGCAGCCCATTGCAGGCATTCGCGCTCACGCGGCGTTAATTCGACATGATCGATGGTTTTGCCCGCCATAGTGTGGAGCTGCATTGCGCGGCCAATCGCATAAGTCGAGACCAGCGACACCAACCCGAACTCGGCACTCGACAATTCGACAGCCTCGCCGCCTAGCGACACCATGACGATCTGGCCATCGAGCGTGATTAGCGGGAAGGCCAACCCGTCGCGCAGCTTGAATTCGCCGGCATCGCCCATCACCTCGCCGCCGCTCTTGCCGATGCGGATGCCCTGAGATGCTTCCCGCCACTGGAATGGCGCTTGAAGCTGCTTCATGTGGCTGACGACGGGGTCGTGATCGACGTAGTTGCGCGCGACGTAGCGCTCAAGCCATTCAGCCGGCCAGTCGCAGAGCAGCACATGGTCCTTTTGCTGGTTTCTCGGTGTGCCAGGTTGCGGAACCGTCCCGGCCATCAGCGCCGTCAGCCCGAACCCGCTTGTTACCCCCAGCAGCTTTTCGCAGACGGCGGCGGCTGTGCCGGCGTGCTGCAACTGATCTATCAACTCCAGCGTACGATCGAAATGACCCATCGCAACATCTACCCCATGTTGCCTTCCGCTCTTGAGGCCAATGGCAGTGATCAACCCGCACCACGCCATCAACCCCGGACTGCAAAGCTGCCTCCCCTGTGCGTCCTACTGCTCCTCCTCAGCCGGCATCACGCAGTCACTTGCAAACTCACTAAACAATATCCCTAAATTGCAATGATGAAACCAAAAACCGTCGTACCTGTGTTTTTTTCGTACAAAAACCTGTGTTATTTCGTACGAAAGCCGGGGCAAGACCGGACGGAGTCGTCGCGTGGCGTTTCGGCGCATATCCATTTCATTGATCTCGATATTGATCGGAGCGCAATCGCTTGCGGCTGCTGCGCTCGCCGCGGAGCCGCAGGTGCCGGTGTTCTGGGACGCCAAGGAGCGGCTGCCAAAGCCGGACCTTTCGATGCTGCCGCGGCTGCGATTCCTGACCGCCACGGATTTCCCGCCGTTCAATTTCCTCGATGGGGCAGGCCGGCTGTCGGGCTTCCATGTCGACCTGGCGCGCGCCATCTGCGCCGAGCTCGGCATTGCCGAAAAATGCCAGATCCAGGCGCTGCCCTGGGCCGAGCTCGAAGGTGCGCTCGGGAAAGGCGAGGGCGAAGCGATCATTGCCGGCATCGCCGCGACGCCGGAGTCGCGGTCGAAATACACATTTTCACGCTCCTACCTGCAATTTCCGGCACGCTTCATCATGTTGAAGACACAGGCGCTGACCGAACCAATGTTCGACAAGCTGCGCAGCAAGCGTGTCGGCGTGATCGCCGGCTCCGCGCACGAGCGGATGCTGCGCGATTATTTCGGCGACGTCCAAATCGTCCCGTTCGCAAAGCCGGAGGAGCTTTATGGCGAGCTGAAAGCCGGCAAGATCGACGCCGCCTTCGGCGACGGCATGCGTTTCGCCTTCTGGCTCGGCGGTTCGGATGCAGCGGGCTGCTGCCGCTTTGCCGGCGGCCCCTATCTGGCGCCCGAATATCTCGGCTCAGGCATGGCAATCGCCACCAGGGCCGACGATCCGGCACTGGCCGCCGCTTTCGACTACGCGCTGCAGGAAATCTCGGTGAAAGGCACGTTCGCCGAGTTCTATCTGCGCTATTTTCCCGTCAGTTTTTTCTGAGCTTGGCCGCCGGCTCAGGTCAGCGTGCGAAGGCGGGCCTTGGCGGCTCGCGCAATGGCGGCGACCGTCAGCGCATCGAGGTCGAGTTCCCGGCGGACGAGCTGCAGGACGCGCACCTCCTCCAGGCGCATTTCGAGATCGACAGCTGCGACCTCGAAGGCGGCGGCATAGGCGGTGTCACGCAGGCGTTCGGGCAGCGCCTCGGCGACGCGCGCCAGGACGCCCTCCAGCCCATCCTTTTCATGCAGCATTTTCTGGCAGGCCTGGGCGACCTCGACCAGCCGCTCCTGGTTGAAATCCTCAAACACCGGCCAGGACCGAACGACGTCGCCGATCCGCGCCAGTTCGACGTCGGTCATGTCGCGGTCTGATGCCGAGGTGATGACCATCAGGTAGATCATGGCTTCGTGTGGCGACAATGGCATTTACAACTCCTTGAGATGGTCCCGAAGTTAGGAACGAGGGACCGGCGCCGCAAGGAAAAACAGCCGCGATCGTTGGCGCTCCGATCACGCCTTGGAACTTGATCCATCCTGACTATCGGGACGGGGGCTCTTAATCTTCTTGCCTGATCACGGTGCTGCCCGAAAACCGGGTTCCACTTTTCGGGATCATGGTCTAGAGCATGCGGCTGCCGGCATGGATGCTGGCAAAGTTGCAGGAATAGCATCATGGCCGAACAACAGCCGATCGATCTCAGCCCGGAAGTCCTCGCCGCCGCCGCCGAAAGCAAGGCGTGGCCATTCGAGGAAGCGAAAAAGATCGTCGCCCGCTACGCGAGCAGCGGCTACCCGGAAACGGTGCTGTTCGAGACCGGCTACGGCCCGTCCGGCCTGCCGCACATCGGCACGTTCGGCGAGGTGGCGCGCACATCTATGGTGCGCCACGCCTTCCGCGTGCTGACTGAAGACAAGGTCAAGACGCGGCTGCTGTGCTTCTCCGACGACATGGACGGATTGCGCAAGGTGCCGGACAATGTGCCTAACAAGGACATGCTGCGCGCCTATCTCGGCAAGCCGCTGACCAGGATACCGGACCCGTTCTCCAATGAGTATCCGTCCTTCGGCGCCGCCAATAACGCACGGCTGCGCGCTTTCCTCGACCGTTTCGGCTTCGATTACGAATTCGCTTCCTCGACCGACTATTATACTTCCGGCCGCTTCGACGCGACGCTGCTCAAGATGCTCGAGCGCTTCGATAAGGTGATGGCAATTATGCTGCCGTCGCTGCGCGAGGAGCGGGCGCTGAGCTATTCGCCCTTCCTGCCGATCCATCCCAAGACCGGCATCGTCATGCAAGTCGCGATCGACGAGCGCAAGCTCGACGCCGGCACCATCGTGTGGCGCGACCCGGACACCGGCGAGCGCTTCGAGACGCCGGTGACCGGCGGTCATGCCAAGCTGCAATGGAAGCCAGATTGGGCGATGCGCTGGGCAGCACTCGGCGTCGATTACGAGATGTCCGGCAAGGATCTGATCGATTCCGTCAAGCTCGCCGGGCAGATTTGCCGCGCGCTCGATGCTCCGGCACCCGAGGGCTTCAATTATGAGCTGTTCCTCGATGAGAACGGCCAGAAGATCTCGAAGTCGAAGGGCAATGGGCTGACCATCGACGAGTGGCTGACTTACGCGCCGACCGAGAGCCTTAGCCTTTATATGTTCCAGCGCCCGCGAACCGCGAAGAAGCTTTATTTCGACGTCATCCCGAAGGCGGTAGACGAATATTACACGTTCCTCTCTGCCTATCAGAGGCAGGACTGGAAGGAGCGGCTGGGCAATCCGGTCTGGCACATGCATGACGGCAATCCCCCGGCAGTCGACCTGCCGGTTCCGTTCTCGCTGCTGCTCAACCTGGTCAGCGCCTCGAATGCGCAGAACAGGGACGTGCTGTGGGGTTTCATTTCGCGCCACGCGCCGGGTGTGACGCCGACAACCCATCCCGAGCTCGACCGGCTGGCCGAATATGCCATCCGCTATTTCGACGATTTCGTGAAGCCGGCGAAAGTGTACCGTGCTGCCGACGCGGTCGAGCGCGAGGCGCTGACCAAGCTTTCGGAAGCGCTCGCCGCGCTGCCGGCTGATGCCGACAGCGAGGCAATCCAGAACGCTGCCCTCAATGTTGCGCGCAAGATCGAGCGCTACCAGGATCATTCCAAGCAGAGCCCGGAGGGCGGACCCGGTGTCTCCGTCGCCTTCTTCCAGATGATCTATCAGGTGCTGATAGGTCAGGAACGCGGGCCGCGCTTCGGCTCCTTCGCCGCGCTCTACGGCATCGCCGAAACGCGCGAGCTCATTCAGCGGGCGCTGGCTGGTCAGCTGGCGGCATGAGGACGCCGTCTTGCTCCTCCAGGATCGAGCTAGGCGCTACAGGCGCGGATCGCGACGCAGCAGCCGGGAGCGGCGGCAGGCCTGAAACGCTCGGCGGCGGCCCGAAGACGCCTTTTTTTGCTGCACGCGCCTTCTCGCCGGCTTCTACGTAAGGGCCGCCCTTGGCGGCGCGCGCCCAGCCATTTTCGACCAGCCATTGGCCGATATCCTGATTGCCGATCCGGCACTCGGCGGCGATCAGATCAGGACCGCCTTCGGGCGGCACGGCACAGACCACCGCACGACTGCGGAGAAAGGCGCGGAAGGCCGTTCGCGCCCGAATGCCGCAATTCCAGGACTCGCCGCCGTCGGTGCAAGTCTCCTCCTGCTTGACGATGTCGATACCGGAAACCGCAATCGAATAGCCCTTTGCTTCGATGACCCCGGCGGCCGACGCGACGGGCTGGAATAGTTTCGTGCCTTTCCAGTCGTCGGGCATTTTCGTTTTTGGCGGCTTGGGCGGTCCGGCCAATGCCAGATCGCTCAACGGGGCGCGCGGCTCTATCCGTTCAAGCTCGTTGGAACCGAGCTGCGGCGGCACCACGATTTCTGGATCGATTGCCCTCGAATGCGCCGCCTGCTTGGCCGGCACTGGTTTCGGGATGGCCGACGTAGCCGGCGCGGCGGGCTGCGGTTCAGCGCCGACCTGGATTTGCTCCCAGGGGCCGCCGCTTTCGCTCTGGACGGCGCGGCCGCCGGCGACAATTGCCGTGGCCATCGCCGGGATCGCCAGAACAGCCAAGGCAAGGTGAGGCAGACGCACCGGCCCCGCGCCTACTGGCTTGCCCAGACAATCCGCGCCACCCATTCGACATCGCGCATGGGGATGTCGCGGTCCGGGTGATCGGGATTGAGGGAGACCAGCGCGATCGACCTCGGTGTCTGGCGGTCGAGCACCTTGGCCATCACCTCGCCGGCTTTGGTCTTGACGACGACGCGATCACCCTTTCGTATGGTAGCCCCTGGCTCGACGATCAGGACATCGCCATTGCGATAGAGCGGCAGCATGGAATCGCCCTGGACCTTCAAGGCATAGGAGGTTTCGGTTGCCCGTGCCGGAAGCTCGATCAGGTCCCATCCCTGCCCCGCTGGAAACCCGGCGTCGTCGAAGAAGCCACCGGCGCCCGCCTGGGCGAAGCCGAGCAGCGGCACCGACGATCTCTGCACGGGTAGTGCGCCGGAATTACCCCGACCCTCGACCAGCCCCGCAAATTCATCCAGCGAGGCGCCGGTCGCCTCGATGATCTTGGCCAGCGATTCGGTCGACGGCCAGCGCGGCCGTCCATCTGAGGACAGCCGCTTCGATTTGTTGAAGGCGGTCGAGTCGAGGCCAGCGCGCCTGGCCAGCCCAGAGGCCGAAAGCGAATAACGCTCGGCAAGAGCGTCGATGGCGGCCCAAACGCGGTCGTGCGAGAGCACCTTGCTCTTCCTTCGAAACAGGAAAAAATACCTTCCCTGTTTTACCCCTTGGCCGCCATCTTGTCCACCGCCGAAGACGGCGTCAGGCTGCCTCCTTGGCCTCGTCCCTGGTATAGGGATCGAAGCGCTCGTAGAAGGTCTCGCCCTTCTCGGCCATATCAAGCAGCAGCTTCGGCGCCTTGAACTCGGTGCCGTATTTCTTCTGCAGGCGCTTGGCGAGTTTGACGAATTTCTTCGCGCCGATGCCGTCGATGTAGGACAGTGCACCGCCTGTATAGGGCGCGAAGCCGAAGGCCAGGATCGAGCCGACATCGGCCTCGCGTGGGTCGGTAACGATGCCCTCTTCCATCACCCGTACCGCCTCAAGCGCGATGGTGACCAGCAGCCGCTGCTTCAGTTCCTCATAATCGACCTGCTCCGGCGCCAGCTGCGGGTAGAGATCCCTGAGGCCTGGCCACAGCTTCTTCTTGGCCGGTTTTGCCGGATAGTCATAGAAGCCCTTGCCGTTCTTGCGGCCCAAGCGACCATGCGTGTCGACCATCGTGTTGATCAGCGCCATCTGCTTCGGATCGACCGCCTTGTCGCCGAGGTCGCGCATGGTCTGCTTCATGATCTTCTGGGCAAGGTCGATCGCCGTCTCGTCGGTCAACGCCAAAGGACCGACCGGCATGCCGGCGGCCTTGGCCGCGTTCTCGATCATTGGCGCCGGAACACCTTCGATCAGCATCTTGTAGGCCTCCGACATGTAGCGCAGCACGCAGCGATTAACATAGAAGCCGCGCGTATCGTTGACGACAATCGGCGTTTTCTTGATGGCACGGACAAAGTCGATCGCGGTTGCCAGCGCCTTGTCGCCGGTCTTCTTGCCGAGGATGATCTCGACCAGCATCATCTTGTCGACCGGCGAGAAGAAATGGATGCCGATGAAATTCTTCGGCCGCGCCGAATTCCTGGCCAGCGATGTAATCGGTATGGTCGACGTATTCGAGGCGAAGATCGCCGACGGCTTGAGCACAGCCTCGGCCTGTTCGGTGGCACCCTTCTTTACGGCCGAATCCTCAAATACCGCCTCGACCACAAGATCGCAGCCGGCGAGATCCGCATAGTCGGCCGTCGGCGTGATTAGCGACAGCAACTGATATTTGTCCTGCGGCTTGGCACGGCCCTTCTTTACCTGATCCGAGATCAGGTTGTCGGAATGCGCCTTGCCCTTGGCGGCGGACTCCATGTCGCGGTCGAGCAGCACCACCGGAATGCCGGCCTTGGCCGTCACATAGGCAATGCCAGCGCCCATGAAGCCGGCGCCGAGTACGCCGATCTTCTTGAACTTCGTTTCCGGCACACCGGCCGGGCGGCGCGCGCCCTTGTTCAGTTCCTGCAGCGACACGAACAGCGAACGGATCATCGCTGCCGCTTCCCTGGTCTGCATGATCTCGGTGAAATAGCGTTGCTCGATCCGCAAGGCGGTGTCGAACGGCACCAACAGGCCCTCATAGACGCATTTCAGGATGGCGGCAGCGGCGGGATAATTGCCATAGGTCTCTCGGCGCAGAATGGCGATGGCCGGCGGCCACAGATTGGCACCGGCCACCGAATAGATCGGGGCGCCGGGCAGCTTGAAGCCCTTTTCATCCCATGGCGCCACCGGTTTCAAGCCGTTCCTGATCATCGCCTTGGCGGTTTCGACCAGCTTGTCCGGCTCGGCAATCTCATGGATCAGGCCCATCGACTTGGCCTTCTGAGGCGACAGCGTCTGGCCGGACGTCAGCATTTGCAGCGCCTGCTGCTGGTCGGTCAGCCGTGGCACGCGCTGGGTGCCGCCGGCGCCCGGAAAAATGCCGATCTTCACTTCGGGAAGCGCCATCCTCACTTTGTCTGAATCGGCCGCGACACGGCCATGGCAGGCGAGCGACAATTCGAACGCGCCACCCATGCATGTGCCGTTGATCGCCGAAACCCATGGCTTTCCCGAAGTTTCCAGCTTACGGAACAGGCCGTTCATGGTGCCCGCATTGTCGAACAGCGCCTTGGTCGCCTTCTCCGGGTCCTTCGCCTTGTCGGCGGCGAAGGTCGCCAGCATCTTCTGCAGCATGGTGATGTCGGCGCCGCCCGAGAATGTATCCTTGCCGGAGGTGATCACCGCGCCCTTTATCGCTGCATCGCTCGCCACTTTGTCGACGATGGTATTCAGTTCGAGCATCACCTCCTCGGTGAAGACGTTCATCGAACGGTCCGGCATGTCCCAGGTGACCAGCGCAATGCCGTCGGCGTCGATGTCGAGGGTGAAATTGGTGTAGCTCATCATCTCTCTCCGTCAGACGCGTTCGATGATCGTTGCAGTGCCCATGCCGGCGCCGATGCAAAGCGTCACCAGCGCGGTGTTGAGGTCGCGGCGTTCCAATTCGTCCAGCACCGTACCGAAGATCATCGCACCGGTGGCGCCGAGCGGATGGCCCATGGCGATGGCCCCACCATTGACGTTGATCCGGTCATGCGGAATGTCGAAAGCCTGCATGTAGCGCAGCACCACCGAAGCGAAGGCCTCGTTGAGCTCGAACAGGTCGATGTCCGACAGCTTCATCTTCGCCCGCTTCAACAGCTTCTCGGTGACGTCGACGGGGCCGGTCAGCATCAGCACCGGTTCCGAGCCGATGTTGGCGAACGCACGGATGCGTGCGCGCGGCTTGAGGCCGAGCGTCTTTCCCGCCTTTTTCGAGCCGAGCAGCACGGCCGCCGCGCCATCGACGATGCCGGAGGAATTGCCGGCATGGTGGACGTGGTTGACCTGTTCCACCTCGGGATGCTTCTGCACGGCGACGGCGTCGAAGCCGCCCATTTCGCCGGGCATGACGAAGGACGGGTTGAGCGCGGCCAGCGACTGCATGTCGGTCGAGGGCCGCATATGTTCGTCATGGTCGAGGATGGTCAGGCCGTTCTGGTCCTTGACCGAGATCACCGAATTCTTGAAGCGGCCCTCGCCCCACGCCTTGGCGGCACGCTTCTGGCTTTCGACCGCGTAGGCATCGACGTCGTCGCGCGAAAAGCCGTATTTGGTGGCGATCAGGTCGGCCGAGATTCCTTGCGGCACGAACCAGCCGGGCAGGCCGACCGATGGGTCCATGAACCAGGCGCCGCCGGAGGCGCCCATGCCGACGCGCGACATCGATTCGACGCCACCGGCAATGACGATCTCGTCGGCGCCCTGCGCGATCTTGGCGGCGCCGAAATTGATGGCGTCGAGGCCCGAGGCGCAGAAGCGCGATATCTGCATGCCAGGCGCCTTGGTGTCGTAGCCGGCCTCGAAAGCGGCGGCACGTGGAATGACCGCACCCGCCTCGCCAACCGGATCGACACAACCGAAGATGATGTCGTCGACGGTGCCGGTGTCCAGCCCGTTGCGGTCGCGGATGGCCTCGAGCACCTTGGCGCCGAGCCGCACCGCCGGCACTTCATGCAGCGAGCCATCCTTCTTGCCCCTGCCGCGCGGCGTGCGCACGGCATCATAGACATAAGCTTCGGCCATTTTCCTGCTCCTTGGGTTTGCTGAAACTCGCTCAGAGCGAGCGCCCGATCAGCAATTTCATGATCTCGTTGGTGCCGCCGTAGATGCGCTGGACGCGGGCGTCGCGGAACATGCGCGCAATCGGATATTCATTCATGTAGCCATAGCCGCCATGCAATTGAAGGCATTCGTCGACGACTTTTCCTTGCAGGTCCGACAGCCAGTATTTGGCCATAGACGCGGTCACCGGGTCGAGGCCGCCGTTAATGTGGCGGGCAACGCAGTCATTATAGAAGACGCGGCCGATGGTCGCCTCGGTCTTCAATTCGGCAAGCTTGAACTGGGTGTTCTGGAATTCGATGATGGGCTTGCCGAAGGCCTTGCGCTCCTTGACGTAGTCGATGGTAAGCGCCAGGGCCCGCTCGACCATGGCGATAGCAGTGGTGCCGATCTGCAGCCGCTCCTGCGGCAATTGTTGCATCAACTGGACGAAGCCCTGGCCTTCCTCGTTGCCGAGCAGGTTCGAGGTCGGCACACGTACGTCGTTGAAGAACAGTTCCGACGTGTCGTTGGCCTTGAGGCCTATCTTGTCGAGGTTGCGGCCGCGCTCGAAACCCTCCACCTCGTCGGTCTCGACGACGATCAGCGAGATGCCCTTGGCGCCCTTCTCAGGATCGGTCTTGGCAACGACGATGATGAAATTGGCGAGCTGGCCGTTGGTGATAAAGGTCTTCGAGCCGTTGAGCTTGTACCGGTTGCCGTCCTTTTCCGCGCGCGTCTTGACGCCTTGAAGGTCGGAGCCCGCACCCGGCTCGGTCATGGCGATGGCGCCGATCAGCTCGCCGGTCGCCAGCCTCTGCAGCCACTTCTTCTTCTGCTCCTCCGAGCCGTAGTGGAGGATATAGGGGGCAACGATCGAATTGTGCAGGCCAATGCCGAACCCGTCGACGCCGACATGGCCGATCGCCTCGATGATGGCGCTCTCATGCGCGAAGGTGCCGCCCGATCCGCCATATTCCTCCGGCATAGAGGCGCAGAGCAGGCCGGCAGCACCCGCCTTCAGCCAGCTCTCGCGGTCGACCATTTCGTTCTTCTCGAACTCGTCGTAACGCGGCGCGATCTCTTCCGACATGAAGCGGTGCGCCATGTCGTAAAGCATGCCGACCTCGTCCGCCGCCCAGGCGGGCTTGGGAAGGCCAAGGATTTCGGCGGGGTGGGTCATGGTTTCTCCCTCGCGCCGACGTTCCCCTCCCCCTCGAGGGGAGGGTGGCCGCGAAGCGGCCGGGTGGGGTCGCCGATGACTTGCTCGACCTTATCTTTTACAACCTGCGCCATGTGCCACGGCATTGCGATCATTTTCCTCCAAGGCATGCATCAGAATGAAGGTCGGCGCACTGCACGCAGGACCCTTCCCGGCCCTTCGGGCCACCCTCCCCTCGAGGGGGAGAGGAATGCCGAAGCTAGAACGCTTCCGCCGGCAGTGCCATCAATGTGTCGGCACCGCTGGAAATGCGGGCAAGATGCGCCGACGTCTCCGGCATGATCCGCTCTAAGAAGAAGCGCGCCGTCACCAGCTTGTTGTCGTAGAAAGACGAAGCGCCGTCGGCGCCATTCGCCAATTTCGCTGCGGCCACCCTGGCCATCTGCGCCCACATATAGCCCAGCACCACCAGGCCGAAGAGATGCATGTAATCGGTCGAGGCGGCACCGGCGTTATCGGGCTTGGCCATGCCGTTCTGCACCAGCCACATCGTCGCCGTCTGCAGATCGTTGAGGCCCTTCTTCAGCGCCTTGGTGAAGGGCGCCATCGTCTCGTCGGTGCGGTTTTCCTCGCAGAACTCTCCGACTTCCTTAAAGAAAGCCTGGACCGCGCGGCCGCCATTCAAGGCCAGCTTGCGGCCGACGAGGTCGAGCGCCTGGATGCCGTTGGCACCCTCATAGATCATGGCGATGCGCGCATCGCGGACGAACTGGCTCATGCCGTGCTCTTCTATATAGCCGTGGCCGCCGAAGACCTGCTGCGCCATTACCGCATGATCGAACCCCTTGTCGGTGAGCACGCCTTTGACCACCGGCGTCATCAGGCCGGTGTAGTCGTCTGCGACCTGGCGATCTTTGTCGTCACCGGAGCGGTGAGCGATGTCGGACTTGATCGCCGTCCACAGCGCCAGCGCGCGGCCGGCCTCGTTGAAAGCCTTCATGGTCATCAGGCTGCGGCGGATGTCCGGATGGACGATGATCGGATCGGCCTTCCTGTCCGGCGCCTTCGGCCCTGACAGCGAGCGGCCCTGCAAACGATCCTTGGCGTAGGAAACCGCATTCTGGTAGGCAACCTCAGATAGCGAAAGTCCCTGCAGGGCGACGCCAAGCCGCGCCTCATTCATCATGGTGAACATTGCTTTCAGCCCGCCATTGGCCTCGCCGAGCAGCGTGCCTTCAGCGTCGTCGTAATTCATGACGCAGGTCGAGTTGCCATGGATACCCATCTTCTCCTCGATCGAGCCACAGGAGACGGTGTTCTTCTCGCCCGGATTGCCTGAGGCATCGAGCTTGAGCTTCGGCACGATGAACAGCGAGATGCCCTTCACGCCATCCGGCGCGCCCTCGATACGGGCCAGCACGAGGTGGACGATATTGTCCGACATGTCATGCTCGCCGGCCGAGATGAAGATCTTCTGACCGGAGATCCTGTAGGTGCCGTCGCCATTTGGGACGGCCTTGGTGCGCAGCAAGCCAAGATCGGTTCCGCAGTGTGGCTCGGTCAGGTTCATGGTGCCGGTCCAGGCGCCCTCGACCAGCTTCGGCAACCATGTTGCCTTCTGCTCTTTGGTGCCATGGGTGATGATCGCAGCGATCGCGCCTTGCGTCAGGCCGGCATACATCATCAGCGACATATTGGCCGACACCATGTATTCGGCAACCGCAGTGTGCACCGCGTAGGGCAAGCCTTGCCCGCCAAACTCGACAGGTGCCGCGAGCCCCATCCAGCCGCCTTCGCGATACTGGTCGAAAGCTTCCTTGAAGCCTTTCGGCGTCGTTACCGAACCGTCGTCATGGCGCATGCAGCCTTCCACGTCGCCAACGCGGTTCAGCGGCTGCATCACGTTTTCGGCGAGCTTCGCGCCCTCGGCAAGGATGGCCTCGAGCACATCCGGCGTCGCGTCGGAAAATCCGGGAAGATTGGAATAACGCCGATATCCCAGCACTTCGTTCAGCACGAACAGCGTGTCCCGGACCGGCGCTCTGTAGATCGGCATGCGTTTCCTCCACCATGCGGTCTTGGCCCCGAAATCAGCCCCAGCATATGAGGATGGCAGACGGACCAACGTTGTGGTCGAGATAACAAATATTGACGTTTGCGTAAACGTCAATTCGGCGGTGCGTCAAATTTTCCCCCGCGCGCCAGGACGACAAACGACAAAGCACGGCAAACGACGAAGAACCGCGCAGCGAAAGCCACGCGGCTCTTATTCGTCACAAATCGAAAGCTTAGTTTAGCTCGCTACGCTGGCCTGCGGCGTCGAGCGCTCGATCAGCATTTGCCGGACGGTCGACATCGAAGCACTCAGTTCGCTGATGGCGTCGTCGATCAGCGCCCGCTGCTTCTGCAGACGGGCAAGCTGCTTCTCCGACTTGTCGAGCGCCAGCCGCAATTGCTTGGTGTTGGAGCCGTTCGGATCATAGAGGTCCATCATCTGCTTGACGTCGCGCAGCGAGAACCCGACCTTGCGGCCAAGCAGGATCAGCTTCAGCCGGGCCCTGTCGCGGCGTGTATAGAGACGGGTCGAGCCGTCGCGCTGCGGGTTGAGCAGACCCTTGTCCTCATAGAAACGCAGCGTACGCAGCGTCACTCCGTATTTCTTGGCCATTTCGCCGATGCGGACAAGCTCTTCACCGGCTTCGCTCGACATATCGTTGGTGTTGGCCGCGGCTTGGCCGGGCGAAATAAGTTTCATGGTCACTGGCTTTCCCCGTCTGGTGGCGTCGCGGTCGCGGACCTTGCGTCGCCTGAGTGAAAGCGGGGGCGTGCTTCCACTCGTGGTTTCAACAAACAAATCGCAAACGGCGTAATCCGCTCATTTACGTTTACGTCAATTCTATATCGATAGCCGCCTCACCACGCAAGAGCGTTCTGGTCTTGCAACTTTATGCCGCAGCACCAGCGGACAACCTAAAAGGTCGTTGCCGATTTCGGGAGCGATCATGCGGCTGATCAAAATTCTACAACGTCTTTTGCGCGTCCAAAAAAGACACCCGGCGCCGTCGGCGGCCAGCCGACAAAGTTGCAACTTCTTAAGCTTGGTTAACGCGTTGTTTACCACGTTGGGGCGAAATGTGCGCATGTCGGTTACCCGTGTCTATCCTGTACTGAATTTTTCACGGTTTTTCGGAGCGCGGATGAGACCCGGGAAGCTCGTCTTCCACTGCAACAAGCCAAGCAGTCGCCTTCGTCCCGGCAGGACTTTGGGAACCTGGTGAAAGCCAGCAATTCTGAAACGGGCGTATTGATGAACAGCAAGCGGTCCTACCTCGATACACTCAACGCCGGCAGGCAACGCCGGCCGCACACGACGCTTGAAGAGCTCAACCGCTCCCTGGAAACTCTGGAGCAGCGGCTGGAGCGGACGCGCGAGGAGACGGCAAGCCACCCCGATCCGCGCCGACCAGCGGCAGAACCACGCTATCCCAGCGCCCAACCCTATGGCCAGCAGCGCCGGTATGAGGATCCACGCGCGCAGCGGCCGAAAGGTCCAGCAGCGGCTTTCGACCAGAATTACCAGGCGATCGCCCGCGATATCGACCGGGTACGCGGCCAGGAGGACAGCGTCGCCCTAGCCGGCAAGATCGCCGGGGAATTGCGCGGCCTGCGCGAAGACTTGCGCCAGCAGATGACCTCCGGCCTGCAACGCGAGTTCGAGGTACTGCGCAAGAATATTGGGCGAGCCTTCCAGTCAAATGGCGGCGGCAAAGGCAGCGCCGAACTCAGCGTCGAATTCGAGCGGCTTTCCGGCGCCATCCAGACACTGGCCGAAAAAAGCGACGACAGAAGCGTCAATATGCTGCGGCTCGAGCTTGAGCAGGTCAAAGCCGCGCTCGATACGCTGGCGCGCGAGGAGAGCGTGCAGGCGGTCGGACGCCGCTGGGACGATTTCGACCGCCGCTGGAACGCTTTCGAGGATCGCGTCGAGGCCGATCAGCGCAAGCGTTCCGATGCACCCGGCCTGTCGGCGCTGACGGAGCGGCTCGAACAGATCAGCAATGCCGTCAGCAATCTGCCGGAATCGCTGTCGCTGCGCTCGCTCGAGGAAAAGGTCCGCACGCTTGCCGGAGCGGTCGACCATTTCGCCCGCCAGCAGGACAATCGCGGCGGCGACACATTCAGTCAGATCGACGAGCGGCTCGACGAGATTTCCCGCGCGATCGTCGCCTCGACGGTTGCCGCGCAAGCCAATTCGTTCGACCCCGAGCCCTTCGAACGCATCGAGAAGCGGATCGATTCACTGGCCCAGCAAATCGAAGAAGTGTCGCAGGATCGTCCGGGTCGGGAGGTCATCGACCGTCTCAACACATTGTCGAGCCGCGTGGATGAACTGGCCGGCCGAGCCAATCTGCCGGAACAGGCGATGGAGCGCCTTGCCAGGCAAGTCGCGCTTATTGCCGACAAGATCGACCACGCGCCTGCCATGCCCGACGCCGACTACATCTTCCAGGGGCTCGAGCAGCGCTTCGACGTGCTGTCCAGCATGATGGAACGTCGCCAGGGCGACGCAATCGAACAAGGCAACATGCTGTTTCGCGACCTTGAGCGCCGGTTGGACGAGGTCGCCGACAGGCTGGACCAGCGCATGCCGCAGGTCGATAGCGCCGGCATTATGGATGCTATCGACGCCCGCTTCACCGCGCTGGCCAAGCGGATTGAGACGCGCGTTCCAGATCCCGCCAACGAGGCGGCGATCCGTGGCCTGGAGAGCCGGCTCGAAGACATCTCAAGCCGGCTGGATTCGTCCGCGGCGCAGGTCGCCAGCATCGACCCGGCGTTGATCCGCAGCCTTGAAGCGCAGGTCGCCGGCCTGACGGCGCATCTTTCCAAGCCCGGCACGCCGCTGCCGGAATTCGACGACATCAGCCCGCGTCTCAACGAAATCGAGAAGTCGCTGGCCGGAACCCGCGATTCCATCCTCGGCGCGGCGCGCGAGGCGGCTGAGAGCGCCGTCCGCTCACTGGCCGGATCAAGCGCCAACACGGCGGCCGTTACCGGCCTCGCCCAGGACCTGAAGACGCTCGAGGCACTGACGCGCCGTTCGGACGAGCGCAATTCGAGAACGTTCGAGGCTATCCACGATACGCTGCTCAAGATCGTTGACAGGCTTGGTTCATTGGAGACGGGCGAACCGGCAAGCGCGGAGTTGAGCAAGCGTTTCGGCCGGCCATCCAAGATCTCGGTGCAGGACGCACCGTCGATGGACCTCGACCAGCCGCTGCCGTTGACGGGCAGCATGGCCGATCTCGACGGCCGCGCCGCGGCGCTCGTGCGCGACGAGCCAGGTCCGCGTACGCCAGCCGAGGCCGCCGCCGCAGCAGCCCTGGCGGCTCTCGGTTCAGACACGACGCGTGAAAAAACCGAGCAAGGCGGCGGCAGGAAATCGATGTTAGGCGGGCTGGCGCGCGCCTTGAAGGGCAAGAAGGACGCCGAGATGCCGCCGCTTGCAGGCTCGGCGCAGAGCGCCGAGATACCGAGCGTCGATCTCGACGAGCCCCTCGACCCCAAGCTCGCCAACCGGCCACTGGAACCCGGCTCCGGCGCACCCGACCTCAGCGCCATCATGAAGCGCGTGCGCGACGAGCGCGGGCAGCCGACCCGGGAAGGCGGCGCTGAGGCGGCGAAATCGGACTTCATCGCGGCAGCCAGACGGGCTGCGCAAGCGGCGGCCGCCGAGGCGGACGCCCTCAAGCGCCAGTCGACGATGAAAGGCCCGGTCAAGGCACTCAGGATCGGCGACCTGCTCAAGGCGCGGCGCAAGCCGATCCTGATGGGGGCAATCGCCATCATGCTGGCGCTTGCCGGCCTGCAACTGGGCAAAGCCTTCTTCTCCGACCCGGTCGAAGTCACCAACAATGAGGCGGCACCGGCCGTGGCCGTACAGCCGGTGGAAACCGCTTTGGCCAGCGTTGCCAGCGAGCCGAAGGCGGACGCGCAGACGACAACACAGGAGAGCGCGCCGTCGCCCACCGTCAGGCAGGCAGAGCCATCCGCATCGATGACCAAGGACGACACGGCGGCGCAAACCGGCCCCGCTACACCGGCAGCCGAGACATCGACGGCGCCCTCGGCTTCCGCGGCGCCTGCTGACCTGGCGGCGCAAGACACCGCGGCCGCAGTGCCCGCGCCGGCAGCGGCGACGGCCAGCGACGCCGAGCCAATGGCTGCCGCGCCTGCTATAGCCACCACTGCGACGCAGGACACGACCGGCACGGTGCCGCCGGCGGATGCTGCCGCGGCAGGCGTTGCCAAGATCGACGTTCCGGCCGATGCGGGTCCGGCCGCCCTGCGCGATGCAGCGGCCGGCGGCGACGCCAAGGCGCTGTTCGAGATCGGCTCGCGCTACGCCGAGTCTCGCGGCGTCAAAGAAGACATGGCGGCGGCGGCCAAATGGTATGAGAAAGCTGCCGAACTCGGTTTCGTACCGGCAGAATACCGCATCGGCAATTTCTACGAGAAGGGCGTCGGCGTCGCACGCGACATCAAGAAAGCGAAAACCTGGTACCAGCTTGCCGCAGCGCAGGGCAATGCCAGCGCGATGCACAATCTTGCCGTGCTGTTTGCGATGGCGACGGATGGCGTGACCGACAATGAATCGGCAGCGCGCTGGTTCCAGGCGGCGGCGGATCTCGGTGTCAAGGATAGCCAGTTCAATCTCGGCATCCTCGCGGCGAAGGGCGTCGGCATGAAGCAGAACCTCGAGGAGAGCTACAAATGGTTCGCACTCGTCGCCAAGACCGGCGACAAGGATGCGGCGGCCAAGCGCGACGAGATCGCCAAGGCGCTGAGGCCCGACCAGCTGGAGCGTGCGCGGGCCGCGGCTGAACTGTGGAAGGCCAAGCCGCTCGATCCAGCCGCCAATTCGGCCGACGTTCCTGAATCGTGGCAGGACGGCACACCGCAGACGACCGCCGGCATCGACATGAAGAAAGCGGTCCAGAACATCCAGCGCATTCTCAACAAGAACGGCTACGAGGCCGGCAATCCCGACGGCATGATGGGCCAGAAAACCAAGAACGCGATCATGGCCTTCCAGGCCGACAACGATATGAAGGCAACCGGCGCGATCGACGAAAAGCTGGTCAAGGCGCTGCTTGCGCGTAAATAACGGCGGATGCGTCGTTTCCGCGACGCCTTTGCCACAGATTTGCCTGTTAACTGATTGAGTTGTTTTTTGTTTCGGCGGTGCTGCGAAGTTTGACTTCACGGCCCGGCCGGCGCAAGAACGAGATAGCCTTCTGACGCAAAAATGCCCGCAACGGTTGCATTCGCCAGGAGGCAAACTGATCGAGACTGACGGGTGGGCATCTATCTCCCGATCGCGGAAATTTCCGTCAACATCTTCGTGCTGCTGGCCATGGGTGCGGCGGTGGGTTTCCTGTCGGGCATGTTCGGCGTGGGCGGCGGCTTTCTCATTACGCCGCTGCTGATCTTCTACAACATACCGCCGGCAATCGCGGTCGCCACCGGCGCCAACCAGGTCATCGCTTCCTCCTTCTCCGGCGCCCTGTCGCACATGAAGCGCGGCACGCTCGATTTCAAGCTCGGCGGCGTGCTTTTAGCCGGCGGCATCGTCGGCTCGACCGGTGGTATCTATGTCTTTGCGCTCCTGCGCCGGCTCGGCCAGCTCGACCTGTTCATCTCGCTGCTCTACGTCGTGCTGCTCGGCACCGTCGGCGGACTGATGCTGGTCGAGAGCGTCAATGCGCTGCGCGCCACTCGCAGCGGCGCCGCACCGGTGTTGAAGAAATCCGGCCAGCATAATTGGATCCACCGCCTGCCGCTGAAGATGCGGTTCAGGGCCTCGAAGCTCTTCGTCAGCGTCATTCCGGTGCTTGGGCTGGGCGCGGCGATTGGCTTCCTGTCCTCGATCATGGGCGTCGGCGGCGGCTTCATCATGGTGCCGGCCCTGATCTACCTTTTGAAGGTGCCGACCAACGTCGTCATCGGCACCTCGCTGTTCCAGATCATCTTCACCTCGGCTTACACCACGCTGGTCCACGCCACCACCAACCAGACGGTCGACGTCATGCTCGCCTTCCTGTTGATGGCAGGCGGCGTCGCCGGCGCGCAATATGGCGCCAAGGCTGGTCAGAGGCTGCGGGGCGAGCAACTCAGGGCGCTGCTGGCGCTGCTCGTGCTGGCGGTAGCCATCCGGCTTGCCATCGATCTTTTCGTCACGCCGCCCAATCTCTATTCTCTGTCCGGCGTGGGCCTGAGCTGATGGCCGGCCTAAGGACGCTCGCGGCCGCCGCCTTGCTGTCGCTGCTGGCTGCTGCGCCATCGGCGAAGGCGCAGGCGCCACTAACCGAAAACATCCAGATCGGCCTTTCCACCGACAATGTCTCGATTACCGCCGGCTTTTCCGGCGCCGACCTGACCATTTTCGGCTCGCTGGAAAATGCCGATCCGCTTGTCGCGCGGCAAGGGCGCTACGACGTGATCGTCGTGCTGGAAGGCCCGGCTCGGCCGGTCGTCGTGCGCCGCAAGGACCGGGTGCTCGGCGTCTGGGTCAATCTGGAGTCGGAGACCTTCAAAAACGTACCTGTCTCCTATTCGGTGGCGACGACGCGGCCGCTGCAGGACGTCACCGATCCGAACAGCTACAAGCAGCTGTCGCTTGGCGCCTCCAACCTCTATTTGCAGCCCGCCGACGCGGAGGACAGCCCGGCGACAATCGAGGAGTTCACCGCCGCGCTGCGCGAACGCAAGGCGGCGACCGGCCTCTACAGCGAGAATGTCGGCGGTGTGCAGTTTCTGTCGCAGAACCTGTTCCGCGCCACCGTCAGGCTCGCCCCAAACGTTCCGGTCGGCACCCATAAGGCCCGCGCCTTCCTGTTCAAGAGCGGCTTGTTCATCAAGGAAAGCTCCGCCCAGCTCGAAATCCGCAAGTCCGGTTTCGAACAGTCGATCTTCCGCGTCGCGCACGACTATTCCTTCCTCTATGGTGTCTTTGCCGTATCGCTGGCCATGCTGACCGGCTGGCTCGGAAGACTGGTGTTCAGGAAAGACTGAACTCTCGTAAAAGTGGTTTCCCTTTCCGAGGGTATGGGTTAGACCGCGACCCCCGGCCCGACCGGATACGAGCTGCTGCTCCCCAAATCAGAACTACAGGAACGCACGATGCGACCAGCATTTGCCGGGATCGACTTCGGCACTTCGAATTCCACCGTGAGCGTGGTCAGGAACGGGCAGCCGCGGCTGGTGGCGTTGGAAGACGGCCAGGTCACGCTGCCCAGTGCGGTATTCTTCAATTTCGAGGACAACCTCACCTATTTCGGGCGACGCGCCATTGCCAACTATACGGACAGTATCGAAGGCCGCCTGATGCGCTCGCTGAAGAGCGTGCTCGGCAGCTCGCTCGCTCACGAAAAGACGCGCATCAAGGTGCGCTCGATCGGCTTCATGGAAATTGTCGGCCTATTTGTCGGCCACCTGAAAAAGAAGCTGGAAGAAGAAGCCCATGACGCGGTCGACAGCGTCGTGCTGGGACGGCCCGTGCAGTTCGTCGACGACGATGCCGAGGCCGATGCGAAGGCGGAGCACCAACTCGAAAACGCCGCTCGCGCCCAAGGCTTCAAACATATCGCCTTCCAATTCGAGCCGATCGCGGCGGCACTCGATTACGAACAGAAGGTGACGCGCGAGGAACTGGCGCTGATCGTCGACATGGGCGGCGGCACGTCCGACTTCTCGATCGTGCGGGTCTCGCCCGAGCGCGCCCGCTCGCTCGACCGCAAGGACGACATACTGGCCAGCCGCGGCATCCACATCGGCGGCACCGATTTCGACCGGCTGCTGAGCATCGCCCATGTAATGCCGCAGCTCGGTTATTTGACGCCAACCAAGGACGGCAAGCGCAATCTGCCGGCGAGCTACTTCATCGAGCTGGCGACATGGCAGCGCATCAACCTGGTCTACACAGCGAGGGCGATGACGCATCTGCGCCAGATCCGCTACGAGGCGGAGCGCCCGGACCTGGTCGAGCGCTTCATCCACATCGTCGAGCATCGTTACGGCCATGCGCTGGCGGCGCTGGTCGAAAAGGCCAAGATCGAGCTGACGGACCGATCGTCGGCCGATCTCGAGGTCGCGCTGCCCGAGGTGAGGTTCACGGCAGAAATCACGCGCAAGGGTCTCGAAGCCACCATAGTCAGGGACATTGAGCGTGTTGCGGCTACGGTCGAGCAGACCATCCGCGACGCACAGGTGAAGGCCTCGGACATCACCGTGGTGTTCCTGACCGGCGGATCGACCGCGATCCCGCTGGCCAGGCAGCAGATCCTGGCGCTGGTGCCGCAGGCGTCGGTAATCGAAGGCGATGTGTTCGGCTCGGTCGGGCTTGGACTGGCGCTCGACGCGCAGCGGAAGTTCGGCTGATCGGCTTAAAGCGGCGCGGATCTCTCAGCTTTGCCGCCAAGATGCGCCTTGAGCGCCATCTGGGCCAGGCTTGGCTGCCGGTCGCGATGCGTGATCATGGCAAATTCGCGCTTCGGCAGATCGACCGGCACAGAACGCAGGCTGCCTTCGGCGACCGCGCGGGCGACGACGAGTTCCGAGATGATGCTGGCGCCGGCGCCGGCCTCGACCGCCTGGCGAATAGCCTCATTGCTCGGCAATACCAGGAATATCTGCAGGTCCGCGAACGAAACCCCGTCGCGTCGGGCAAGGTCCTCCAGCGCCTCGCGTGTGCCCGACCCGCCTTCGCGAATGATCCAGCGAAGCCCGCCAAGGTCGGGATGTCCAGGCGAAACTTCCGCGATCTCAGGGTGCGAGCGCGCCACGACCAGCATCATGCGATCGATATCGACCTTGGCACGCCGCAAAATGTCGGATTCGGTGCGCCCCTCGACCAGGCCAAAATCGGCTGCGCCATCAAGTACATTGGTCTCGACCTGCCTGGTGTTGCCAATGCTCACACTCAGCCTGACGGCAGGATAGGCTTCGTGGAAAGAGGCGAGCCGGCGCGGCAGCCAATAGCTGGCGATGGTCTGGCTGGCAGCTATCGAGAGACTGCCTGATATCGTCTGCGAGACATGCTCCAGCACATTGTGGGCCGCCGCAGCCCGCTCGAGGACCGCCTTGGCTTCGGGCAAGAATCGGCGTCCGGTCTCGGCGAGCTCGATGTTGCGGCCGACGCGGTTGAACAACTGGACGCCATGCTGCTGTTCGAGCGAGCGGATCGCGGCGGATGCGGCCGACTGTGAGATGCCCAGCAACTCGGCCGCTTTGGTCATGTGCGCCCGTTCGGCGACGGCGACGAAGATCCGCAACTGGTCCAGGGTCATTCCGATACTAAGAAGCAAATCCGATTGGAATTACAAGAGCAAGTTGTTAGACGGATCGGTCGCTTTGTTCTAAATTTTGGCCCGAAATTGGAAAAAAGTCGCGCCAGAGCAGTCGAGGGTAGAATTGGTGGGGCGGTTCAAATCCGTGTTTGCGCACTGGACCCGCAGCCTGCGGCGGCGGCTCTTGGGTGAACGCTATCGGCCGGAAGAGCATTACATGCGCGGCCCAGGCCCGAAGACGAGAGCCAAGTTCGCGGAGCGCAAGAGCATCACCGGATCATGACCAACAACCTGCTGCGCGGAGCCAATTCGGCACCATCACAACGGCCGCTTGCCGATACGCGCGCGCCCGCTGAACGCGACGGCGTCGATACTTCGCCTGATGTCTCCGACAGCATCGCCAAGACCACCTGCTATATGTGCGCCTGCCGCTGCGGCATCGACGTCCATATCAAGGACGGCAAGGTTCGGTACATCAACGGCAACAAGGATCATCCGGTCAATCGCGGCGTGCTGTGCGGCAAAGGCAGCGCCGGCATCATGCAGCATTACAGCCCGGCCCGGCTGACGAAACCATTGCTGCGCACCGGACTGCGCGGCTCGGGCGAGTTCCGCGAGATCGAGTGGGAGGAAGCTTTGTCGATCGCGACAGAACGGCTTTCGAACATCCGCCAGACCGATCCGAAGAAACTCGCCTTCTTCACCGGGCGCGACCAGTCGCAATCGCTGACCGGCTGGTGGGCGAGCCAGTTCGGCACGCCGAACTTCGCCGCCCATGGCGGTTTCTGCTCGGTGAACATGGCAGCCGGCGGCCTCTACACGATTGGCGGCTCGTTCTGGGAGTTCGGCGAGCCCGACTGGGACAACACCAAATATTTCCTGCTGTTCGGGGTTGCCGAAGACCATGATTCCAATCCGATCAAGATCGGACTCGGCAAGCTCAAGGCGCGCGGCGCCAAGGTGGTTTCAATCAATCCCTGCCGCACCGGCTATAATGCAATTGCCGACGACTGGATCGGCATCCGGCCCGGCACCGACGGCCTGTTCGTATTCGCCCTCATCCATGAATTGCTGAAGGCTGGCCGCATCGATCTCGAGTACCTCTTGCGGTACACCAATGCCCACATCCTGGTCGTTCAGGAGCCTGGAGCTGTCGATGACGGGCTGTTCATGCGCAATGGCGACGGCAATCCGCTGGCTTGGGACAGGGTGGCGAAGACGCCTGTCAATGCCAGCGATGCCGACGCGAAGCCCGCATTGACCGGCAGCGTTCTCGTCGACGGCCGCCGCTGCGTGCCGGTCTTCCAACTCGTCGCCGACCGTTATCTGGACGAGAGCTATTCACCGGACGCCGTCACTGACCGGTGCGGCATCTCCGCCGGCACCATCCGACGCATTGCCGCAGAACTCGCTCATGTCGCCTTCGAACAGCAAATCGAACTGCCGGTGGCCTGGACGGACTGGGCCGGCCGCCGGCACGAGACCATCAAGGGTCGGCCGGTGTCGATGCATGCGATGCGCGGCATCTCGGCCCATTCGAACGGATTTCACACTTGCCGCGCCATTCATCTGCTTCAGGTGCTTCTCGGCACGGTGGACGTGCCGGGCGGCTTCCGCTTCAAACCGCCTTATCCGCGGTCCGCGCCGCCGGGTCCAAAGCCCGCCGGCAAGAATGTGAAGCCGATGACACCACTCGAAGGCATGCCGCTCGGCTTCGTCTGCGGGCCGGAAGACCTGCTGATCGACGGAGGCGGCAAACCGATCCGTATCGACAAGGCATACTCCTGGGACGCGCCGCTGGCCGCCCATGGGCTCATGCACACGGTTATCCGCAACGCCTGGGCCGGGGATCCCTACACGATTGACACTCTGTTCATGTACATGTCCAACATGGCTTGGAACTCGTCGATGAACACCGTCGAGACGATGGCAATGCTGACCGATATCGATGCGTCAGGTGAGCACAAGATCCCGTTCATCATCTATTCCGACGCTTATTATTCCGAGACCGTACCTTTTGCCGATCTGGTGCTGCCGGACACGACCTATCTCGAGCGTCATGACTGTATCAGTCTGCTCGACCGGCCGATCAGCCACGCCGACGGTCCGGGCGACGCTATCCGCCATCCCGTTGTCGAGCCGGATCGCGACGTCAGGCCGTTCCAGACGGTTCTGATCGAACTCGGCGCGCGGCTCGGTCTGCCGGGCTTCGTTCATGACGACGGCTCCGCCAAATACCGCGACTATGCCGACTACATCGTCAATCACGAGCGCACGCCAGGTGTCGGTCCGCTCGCCGGCTGGCGCGGCAAGGACGGGGCCTCGGTCGGCAAGGGCGAGGTCAATCCCGACCAGTTGCAGCGCTACATCGATAATGGCGGCTTCTGGCACCAGGATTTCGCCGCCGATCAGCGCTACTACAAGATGGCCAACCGCTCGTATCTCGAATTCGCTGAGAGCATGGGCTTCATGCCGAAGGCCGAGCCGATCGTCTTCCAACTCTATTCGGAGCCGATGCAGCGCTTTCGCCTTGCGGCGCGCGGCCATGGCGGGGTGCTGCCGCCGGAGGCGGAGCGCAGCCGTATCGAGACCTATATGGATCCGCTGCCGTTCTGGTACGCGCCCTTCGAAGAGGCTGCCGTCGATAGCCAAGCCTATCCGCTCCACGCGCTGACGCAGCGGCCGATGCACATGTACCATTCCTGGGGCGGGCAGAATGCGTGGCTAAGGCAGATCACCAGCCAGAACCGGCTGTTCGTGCACAATCGGACCGCCGCCAGCCTCGGGCTTGTCGATGATGACTGGGTGTGGATCGAGAGCATCAACGGCAAGGTCAAAGGACAGATCAAGCTGGTCGACGGCGTCAACGCCAATACGGTGTGGACCTGGAATGCGATCGGCAAGCGTCGCGGCAGCTGGGGGCTGAAGGATGAGGCGGCCGAATCCAATCGCGGCTTTCTACTCAACCACATCATCGGCGACCAGACCTCTGCCGATGCGAATGGCAAACACTATTCGAATTCCGATCCTGTCACCGGCCAGGCGGCATGGTTCGACCTGCGCGTGCGCATCGTCAAATGCGCAGACGAGGAAGCAGGCTTCACCGAACCGCAGTTCGAGCGGTTCCGACAGCCGCCGCATTTTGAACCCCCGCCCGATAAGCTTAGTTTCGGCGCCGAATTCCGTCGGGAAAGAGAAGCTGCCAAATGACTTGCCTTCCCACCCACACCGACAAGAAGCTCGGCCTTGTCATCGATCTCGACACCTGCGTCGGCTGCCAGGCCTGCGTTACCGCCTGCAAGGAATGGAACACCGGCGGCCACATGGCGCCGCTGACCGACATCGACCCCTATGGCGGCAATGTCGACGGCGTCTGGTTCAACCGCGTGCACAGTTATGAGCACATGACCGAGATGGGTGGGCGCACGGTCAATTTCCCACGCTCCTGCCTGCACTGCGAGACGCCGGCGTGCGTCACGGTCTGCCCGACCGGCGCCTCCTACAAGCGGGCGTCGGATGGCATCGTGCTGGTCGACGAGGACAAATGCATCGGCTGCAAACTGTGCAGCTGGGCCTGTCCCTACGGAGCGCGCGAATTCGACACCAATGTCGGCGTGATGAAGAAATGCACGTTGTGCGTCGACCGCATCTACAACGACAATCTGGCGGAAGAAGATCGCGTGCCCGCCTGCGTCGCTGCTTGCCCGACCAGCGCGCGGCATTTTGGCGATCTGGGCGATCCGGCATCCGCTATCTCGCAACTGGTGGCCGAGCGCGGCGGTGTCGATCTGATGCCGGAAATGGGCTATAAGCCGACCAACAAATATCTGCCGCCACGTGCCCACACCACCCGCGCCGCATCGGTGCCGGCGCCAGCGCTTGAAGCGGTGCAGGCTGAAGGCGGCTTCCTCGGCTGGGTCGACCGCATGCTTTCGAACTGACCCGTGCCTTCATGCATCCAGCCTTCTCCGTCGTCTTTTTCACCACGGCCACGGGCGCCGGTTACGGCCTGCTCGCGCTGCTTGGCGTGCTCGCCGGACAGGGCTTTATCCCGCCCGATTTCTGGCTTGGCCTCACCGGCATGGGGCTGGCGCTTGGCCTGATCTCGACAGGCCTGCTGTCGTCGGCCGGCCATCTCGGCCGGCCCGAACGCGCCTGGCGTGCCTTCTCGCAATGGCGTAGCTCATGGCTGTCGCGCGAAGGTGTTGCCTCGGTCGCCACCTTCGTGCCGGCGGGGTTGTTCGGTATTGGCTGGGTGGTCCTCGGCCGTACGAGCGGCTGGGCGGCTGTCGCCGGGCTGCTCGCTGCCATCGGCGCGGTCGCAACCGTCTGCACCACCGGCATGATCTACGCGTCGTTGAAGCCGATTGCCCAGTGGCACAGCCGCTTCACCCTGCCCGCCTACCTGGTCTTTTCGGCGATGACCGGCAGCGTACTGCTCAACGCCCTGCTGCAGGGATTTGCCGCAGGCTCGAATATGCTTCTGGCGGCTGCCCTGTTGCTGACCGCGCTCGGCTGGGGTTTGAAGCTGGCGACCTGGCGATACAATGACAGGCTGGAGATCCCGACCAATGCCAACACCGCAACCGGGCTTTCCGGCGGCACGGTGCGGTCGCTGGAATGGCCGCATACCGAGGAAAACTATCTGCTCAAGGAGATGGGCTTTCGCATTGCGCGCAAGCACAGCGCTAAACTCCGCCAGATCACGCAGGTGCTGGCCTTTGCTTTGCCCGCGTTGCTGCTGGTCGCGGCGTTCGCCTTGCCGTGGCCCTATGCGGCAGCACTGTCGATACTCGCCGCAATCGCCCAACTCGCCGGAATGCTGGTCGAGCGCTGGCTGTTCTTCGCCGAGGCCAAGCACACGGTCACTTTGTACTACGGCAGGTAGGTTCAGCCCGGCCTGAGCATCGCGTGGGAAATCGCGAAAATGCGCTCTGTGCCAAGCATATAGGCCATCAGCGTTTCGCGGCGGAACAGCCCGGCATAGGCGCGATCGAGCACGTTGAGCGAGCCGGTATAGGCGCCGAAAGCCGGCATGATCATGCGGCCGCCATCGCCGGCAAAGCAACGACGCCGCACCGAACGGCCTTGCTGCACGATGCGGGCGCAAGGATGCAGGTGGCCTGATATCTCGCCTTCCACTCTCACCGCCGAAGGCTCGTGCCGGAAGAGTAGCGAGCCTATGGCCAGCTCGCGCACGGTCTCGCCTGGCAAGTCGGCCGGCGCTTCTGGATCATGATTGCCGGCGACCCAGAACCAGTCGCGCCCGACCATCAGCCCTTCCAGCCTTTGGCGAAAGCTCGCGTGCATACGTGCGGCGCCGCCGCCATCGTGAAAACTGTCGCCCAGGCTGATAACGATCGCAGGCTGATAATCGGCGATCACCGCCTGTAGCCGGAGCAACGTCGCACCGGTGTCGTAAGGTGGGACCAGCGTGCCGCGCCTGGCCAGTGATGAGCCTTTTTCCAGATGCAGGTCGGATACGGTCAGAAGCCGGAATTCGGGAAAATAGAGCACGCCGCGACGGTCGCAGATCGCGCGTTCGCCGGCGATACGGACAGCGCCCGCATCCGCCAGAGGCGCAGCCATGGCCAGCGCGACAGTCATTTCGTCCCCATGGCCTCCTCGACCAGCGTGGCTGCATCCATCAGCAGCGTGTCATCGGCCTCGCCGTGCACCGGCATTTTGCCGATCTCGAGCATGATCGGCACGGCGAGCGGCGATATCTGCTCGAGGTTCTTATGCATGATTCGACCTTGGACGCGCGAGAGCATCTCGGCAAGTCTGCTGACATCCAAGAGACCGGTCGCGGCATCGGCACGCGTCGCCTGCAAAAGGATATGGTCGGGCTCGTGGCTGCGCAGCACGTCGTAGATGAGATCCGTCGACACGGTTACCTGGCGGCCGCTCTTCTCCTGCCCCGGGTGGCGTTTCTCGATCAATCCCGAGATCAGCGCGCAATTGCGAAAGGTGCGCTTCAACAACCAACTGCCGGCGAGCCAGGCTTCGAGGTCGTCGCCCAGCATGTCCTGATCGAATAGCGCAGCCAGCGACGGTTTCTTCGCCCTGAACATATGGCCCATATCGGCCAGCGACCATATGGCAAGCGCATAGTCGGTGGCGACGAAGCCGAGCGGCTTGGCTCCCCCCCTGTCGAGGCGGCGGGTGAGCAGCATGCCGAGCGTCTGGTGCGCCAGCCTGCCCTCGAACGGATAGGCCACCAGATAGTGGCGGTTGCCGCGCTGAAAGGTCTCGATCAGCAGATCGTCGCGTTTCGGCAGCACCGACTTGTCGGCCTGGAAGCGTAGCCAGTCGGCGACCTGCTCCGGCAGCTTCTTCCAGCGCTGCGGATCGTCCAGCATGGCGCGGACCTGTTCGGCCAGGTACGTCGAAAGCGGGAATTTGCCACCACCGTAATACGGCACCTTGGCGTCGCTGCCGGGTGCATTCGAGACAAAGCACTCATTCTCGCGGATACCTTCGAAGCGCAGCACCTTGCCGGCGAACATGAAGGTGTCGCCATGCGTCAGCGTTTCGAGGAACGCCTCCTCGATCTTGCCCAGAACCCGGCCGCCACGCGAAGCCGCGCCTCTGCTGCCGGCCTGGACGTAGCGGACGTTGAGCGCCGGCACTTCGATGATGGTGCCGACGTTGAGCCGGTATTGCTGGGCGACGCGAGGATTTGAGACCCGCCACAGTCCGTCCTTGTTCAACCGGATGCGGGCATAGCGCTCGTAGTTCTTTAGCGCATAGCCGCCAGTGGCGACGAAATCGATGACGCGATCGAATGTCGGGCGATCGAGATCGGCATAGGGTGCTGCCGTCCGCACCTCCTCGAACAGCGCATCGGCATGGAACGGCGCACCGCAGGCACAGCCCAGCACGTGCTGCGCCAGGACGTCGAGCCCGCCATCGACCAGCGGCGGCGTATCCTGGGCACCGAGATAATTGGCGTCGAGCGCCGCCCTGCATTCCAGCACCTCGAAGCGGTTGGCCGGTATCAGGATCGCCTTGGACGGCTCGTCCATACGGTGGTTGGCACGGCCGATGCGCTGCGCCAGCCGGCTGGCACCTTTCGGCGCGCCGACATGGACGACCAGGTCGACATCGCCCCAGTCGATGCCGAGGTCGAGCGTCGACGTGGCGACGATGGCGCGCAGGGCGTTCTCGCCCATTGCCTTTTCGACACGCCGGCGCTGCGCGACGTCGAGGGAGCCGTGATGCAGCGCGATCGGCAAGGTCTCCTCGTTGACCCGCCACAACTCCTGGAACAGCAACTCCGCCTGGCTGCGCGTGTTGACGAACAGCAGGGTTGTCTTGTGGCGCTTGATCTCGTTGTAGATTTCCGGCGTTGCGTAGCGGGCCGAATGTCCCGCCCACGGCACGCGCTCCTCCGAATCGAGAATGGAGATGTCGGGCTTGGCGCCGCCAGTGACGACGATCAGTTCGGCCATCGGCCCCGGTGGATTCTGGCTGACCAGCCAGCGCCGCAATTCGTCAGGCTCGGCGACCGTCGCCGACAGGCCTATCGTCTGCAGGGCGGGCATAAACGAGCGCAGCCGGGCCAGCCCGAGCGACAGGAGATGCCCGCGCTTCGAGGTCACCAGCGAATGCAATTCGTCGAGCACGACATAGCGCAGGTCCTCGAAGAAGCGCCTGGCATCGGGCGCGGCAATCAGCAGCGCCAATTGCTCGGGCGTGGTCAGGAGAATGTCGGGCGGCGCCAGCTTCTGCCGCTGGCGCTTGTGTGCGGGCGTGTCGCCGGTGCGCGTCTCGACGGAGACCGGCAGCCCGATTTCTGCGACGGGTTTGCCGAGATTGCGCTCGATGTCGACGGCCAGCGCCTTCAGCGGCGAGATGTAGAGTGTGTGGATGCCTCGATGCGCCTGCCCCGGCCTTCTCCTCGGCCGGCCGGCCAGTTCGGTCAGCGATGGCAAGAACCCGGCCAGCGTCTTGCCGGCGCCGGTCGGGGCGATTAGTAATACCGACCGGCCGCCCTGGGCTTTGGCCAGCAAATCGATCTGGTGGGCGCGCGGCGACCAGCCCTTTTCTTCAAACCATTTGACAAATGGCTCGGGCAGGACGACGGCGGCATTCTGTTCGGCAAGGCGCGGCTGCTCTGTCACGCGCCAGACGTAGCGCGGCGGCGCGCAATCGCCAAGCAGAATCAGAACAAAAGGTGATCGATTCGCGTTACGGCCGGCGAAACCCGGTCGGTCCGCCATAGAGATAGCCGATACGGGCGACCGCCTCCCTCAGTCCTTCACGCGACACCAGCATGGTGTGGCCGTTGGCGTGGATCATGGTCTCCGGATCCGTCATGATCGCGACGTGGCCTTTCCAGAAGACCAGGTCGCCGCGCCGCAACCCGGCAAAATCCGGCCCGAGGTCGAGCGGTTCACCGACGGTCGCCGCCTGCATGTCGGTGTCGCGCAGCACTTGCCTGCCAGCCATGTGCATTGCAAGTTGCACGAGACCGGAACAATCGATGCCGAAGCCGGAAACGCCGCCCCATAGATAGGGCGTGCCGAGAAACGCCTCGGCGACCGCGACGTAGTCGGGGGCAACCTCGGCGACAGGCCTGAGATGGTCAGATATGACCGCCTCGCCGGATGGCAGCAGAGCATAGTACGTGCGGCGTGTTTCAGCCGCGCCTTTCACTGTTACCGCTGACCCCATCGAGAGCTCCCCGCTCACCGGGAACCGCAAATCCGGTCCCGGATAGAGGAAAGTGCGCGGCACCGAGACAACATGCGTGGGTGCATGGTCCCGACCGCCCAGCACAGTGTCGGCGACATAGCCGACATAGCCGTCGCGCTCGGCCTGTATCCAGGCCCAGCCCTCAACGTCCTCGAAGACGAGGACGTCTTCGCCGAACAGAAGCTGGGTATCGACGCCGGCATCCGGGCGCGGAGCCTTGCGGACATCGGCCGCGGAGGCTGATATGCGAGCCGGCCGGCCGGCGACGAAACGGTCGGCGGCGACCTCGCCTGTCAGCCTGGCGTCGGCGAGATCGGAGCGGAAGGCATGGAGGCGGGCATCCCTGGCGGTCAAATCGGCAACTCGTTCAAATGGGCAACTCTTGGGCTCTGGCAATGATAACATCGCCAAAGCGCTCGACAAAGAGCGCGCCTTCGACCGTGCGCCTGACCAGCACGTTGCGCTTGTCGAGCTCGTCGCGGTGGCGCGACACCAGTTTCAGCGCCCCCATCGTATCGAGCGCACGGGTGATCACCGGCTTGGTGACGTTGAGTCGGGCGGCTAACCCCCGCACCGTGTGCGGCGGCGGATCGAGATAGATGGTGAACAGGATCGCCGTCTGGCGCATAGTGAGATCGGGCGCGTCGTCACGCACCTCGGATAACACCACCTGTTGCCATAGTCGCAAGGCCTGGCTTGGACGCATGATAATCGACATCCGTCCAGCATGACGGAAAATTGTTTCGGTTCCGTTTCAGTCAATACCTTCGTCGGCTATGCCCGAGAATCAGCCGTAGCGGTTCGAAATGACCTGCTCCAGCGCCCGGATGCCTTGCGCTTCGCCACCGGCAAGGCCGTGCGGGCGGTCGAACGGGTTCCAGGCGAAGATGTCGACATGCGCCCAGCCGGCGGTCTTTTCCACGAAGCGCTTCAGGAAAAGCGCCGCGGTGATCGAGCCGGCGAAACCGTCCGACGTGACGTTGTTGATGTTGGCCACCTTCGACGCCAGCTTGGCGTCATAGGGCTTCCACAACGGCATGCGCCATAGCGGATCCTCGACCGCAACGGAGGCGTCCGCCAGCTCGGATGCAAGCGCCTCGTCACCGGTGTAGAACGGCGGCAGGTCGGGACCGAGCGCAACACGGGCAGCGCCTGTCAGCGTCGCCATATCGACCAGCATCTGCGGCTCTTCGTCGTCGGCCAAGGCCAAGGCATCGGCGAGCACCAGCCGTCCTTCGGCGTCGGTGTTGCCGATTTCGACGGTGATGCCCTTGCGGCTCACCAGCACGTCGCCTGGCCGGAAGGCGTTGCCGGCTATCGAATTCTCGACAGCCGGGATGAGCACGCGAAGCCGGACCTTCAGCCCGGTGGCCATGATCATGGAAGCGAGGCCCAGCACGTTGGCAGCGCCGCCCATGTCCTTCTTCATCAAAAGCATGCCCGAGGACGGCTTGATGTCGAGACCGCCTGTATCGAAGCAGACGCCCTTGCCGACCAGCGTTATCCTGGGGGCATTGTTCGGCCCCCAAATCATGTCGATCAGGCGCGGCGCGTCGGCAGAAGCCCGACCGACGGCGTGGATCATCGGAAAGTTGGCGGTAAGAAGATCGTCGCCTTTGGTCACCGATAATTCGGCCTTGTGCGTCGCGGCCAAGGTTCGGGCGGCTTTTTCCAGCTGATCGGGGCCCATATCGCTGGTCGGCGTGTTGACCAGATCGCGCGCCAGGAAAACTCCATTGGCGATGCGGCGGATGCGGGCAATGTCGGTGCCTGCCGGCAGCGCGAGGCGAAGCGTCTTGCCTGGCTTCTTGCCGTAGCGGGTGAAGACATAGCCGCCGAGCGCTACGGCGAGTGCCGTAAGCTCCGGCTTGGCCGGTGCGGACGCAAAATGCCACTCGCCTTCGGGCAAGGCTCTCGCTAGTGCGCCGATGGCCAGTGCGCCCTCGCCATCACCGGTGCCGAACAGGGCTCCGGCAATCGCGCCGTTGTCGCCAGGCACGATCAGCGTCCTGCCGGCCTCGCCGGAAAAGCCGTTGGCCTTGGCCCAGGCGACCGACGATGGCGCAAGGCCCGCCGCCGCCAGAGCATCCTTCGCCACCAGATGGACCGGCAGCGCATTGCTCAATTCTTTCTCGACGAGTTCGACAGGCATTCGCTGGCCTCCGGCTTCCGAGTCGGCGTTTCTTAACTCTCCGTTAGGGTTAACAGAATATTTCTGCGGGAGGAAAGATGACCTCGCAAATGGTCACGCGCATGAACGGAGCCCTGGTGCCGATGCCGACCAACCGCAGGATGAACGCCAGCGCAAATAGGCTGATCAGCACGGCGTTGATGATGGCGCTTGCCGCAGGCGTCGCCGGCTGCGGAACCAGCAAATTGACGACTGGCTCGATTTCTCGTCCAAGCGGCAAGCCGCTGGAAACAATGTCGGCGGGCGAACTGCACAACGCTACGATGGCGCTCGGCCAGTCCTATTCGAAAAACCCCAGCGACAAGCGGATCGCGACAAATTATGCCGCGGCGCTGCAGATGGACGGCGACGCAGACCAATCGCTTGCGGTGATGCGCAAGCTGGCGATCGCCCTGCCGAAGGACCGCGACGTGCTCGCCGCCTATGGCAAGGCGCTTGCCGCCAACGGACAGTTCGAACCGGCTCTCGATGCCGTGCGCCGCGCCCAGACGCCCGAATATCCTGACTGGAAACTGGTATCGGCGGAAGCTGCTATTCTCGACCAGCTCGGCCAGAAGGACGAGGCGCGCCAAGGCTATCGCAAGGCGCTTGACCTCAGGCCGAACGAACCGTCGATCCTTTCCAATCTCGGCATGTCGTACGTGCTGGAAGGTGATTTGCGCACGGCCGAAACCTATATGCGCTCAGCCGCCCAGCAGCCGAATGCAGATAGCCGCGTCCGCCAGAACCTTGCGCTGGTCGTCGGTCTGCAAGGCCGTTTCGACGAGGCTGAGAAGATCGCCTCGCAAGAGCTGTCGCAGGATCAGGCGCAGGCTAACGTCGCTTACCTTCGCCAGATGCTGGCGCAGCAGAATGCCTGGAGCCAGCTCAAGGACCAGGACAAGGCAAAGCCCGCCACCAACTGACCGCTTCGAGCGCCGAACCGGCGCGCGAATTCCGCAACATGTCTAACGCAAAGAGCCGCGCTGCACCGGCAGCGTGGCTCTGAATCGTATCAGCGTTTCTGGCAACGCCGCTGGCGCTACTCGCTGCTGGATTTCGGCTGGTCGCCAAAGATGCCGCGCTGGCTCACCTGGATGCCGGCGGGACCCAGAATGATGGCGAACAGCACCGGCAGGAAGAACAGGATCATCGGCACGGTGAGCTTCGGCGGCAGCGCGGCCGCCTTCTTCTCGGCGGCATTCATGCGCATGTCGCGGCTCTCACTGGCAAGCACCCGCAACGCATGCGCCACGGGCGTGCCGTAGCGCTCGGCCTGAACCAACGCCTGGGACACCGACCTGACGGATTCCAGGCCAGTTCGGCTTGCAAGGTTCTCATAGGCCTGCTTGCGCTCCTGCAGATAGGAAAGCTCGGCGTTTGTCAGGATGAATTCTTCCGCCAATGCCACCGATTGCGCGCCGATCTCATCGGCGACCTTGCGAAGCGCCGCTTCCACCGACATGCCGGACTCGACGCATATCAGCAACAGGTCGAGCGCGTCCGGCCACGCCATCTGAATCGATTGCTTGCGCTTGGTAGCGCGGTTGTTGACGTAGAGCACCGGCGCGTAGAATCCCGCATAGGCTACCACGATGCACACGAACAGCTTCACGAAAAGCGGCTGCTCGGGCAATCCGCCGAGCACGAACAGATACATCGCCGCCAATGCAAAGCCGATGAAGGGCAGGACGAGACGGAAGAAAAGGAAGCGCGTCAGCGGATTTTGCCCGCGAAAACCTGCCACTTTCAATTTCTGCAAGGTACCTTCATCCGCCAGCGCACGCCTGAGATCCAGGCGATCGACAATATTGCGCATGCCGACCGACTGTTCTTCGCGCAGGCCCTTGCGGCGGCGGTCGGCTTCGACTGCCAGCCGCGCGCGCTGCTTGGCGCGCAGCTCATCGCGCTCCAGCGCTACGGATTTCATGCGCGCCTTGAGCTGGTTCCCGCCAAAAGCGGGCAGCAGCGTGAAGACGGTCGCAAACACCGCGATGCCGACCAGCAGTGCGATCAGCAGGGACGGGTCGGTGAGAGTTCTGATGACGTGATCGGTCATACGCCAGTCCTAGACTTCGAAATTCATCATCTTGCGCATTACCAGGACGCCCATCGACATCCAGATGCCGGAACAACCGAGGATCAGATGGCCGGTGCTGGTGATGAAGAGGGGCATGATGTAGTTCGGGCTCGTCAAATAGACGAGAAAGGCGACGACGAAAGGCAACGCGCCGATGATCACGGCGGATGCCTTGGCTTCCATGGACAATGCCTGGACCTTGGCTTTCATTTTCTTGCGGTCGCGAAGCACGCGCGAAAGATTGCCCAGCGCTTCGGAAAGATTGCCGCCGGCCTGAGACTGGATCTGGATGACGATGCCGAAGAAGCTCGCCTCGGTGCACGGCATCGTTTCTGGCATGCGCATGGCCGCGTCGGGGATCGACAAACCCATTTGCTGCGAATCGACTATGCGGCGGAACTCGGTCTTGACCGGCTCGGGGGATTCGTTGGCGATCAGGCGCACGGCGTCGTTCAGCGGCAGGCCGGATTTTACCGCACGCACGATGATATCGAGCGCGTTCGGAAATTCGTTGAGGAACGCCTTGACGCGGTGCGCGCGGCGAAACGAGACGAACCAGCGGGGCAGACCCAAGACGCCGACCAGCAGCGCAGCCGGCAAGACCAGCAGCGGTGCGCCGATGAAATAAACAAGAGCCGTCAAGACGACGCCGCAGACCGCCGAGTAGACATAGAAGCGCTCGAGCGAGATCTTCATGCCGGCCTGACGGATTTGGATCTTCAGCGGTGGTTTCTTGACCAGGCTCTGATTGGACTTTTGCTTTTGATCGAGATCCTTCAGCGAATCCTGGACGGACTTGCGACGCTTGGCCGCTTCCGCCACGCGATCGCGCGACGCCTTGACGACGGATCGATCCGTCTCGGCGGTCTTGATCGATTCAAGCCGCTTGCCGACCTGCTTCTCGGTGCTGATCCGGTTGAACAGGAAAGCATAGGCCACAGCGCCGGCGCTGAAGCCGGCGAGCACAACGAATGCCAATACGGTGCCGTCAATTCCGAACATCGACCCTGGCCCCCACGCTTCCAGACGGATCAATCAGCGCGTTTCTCCATCGCCTCGAGCGCAACCGCGAGGCGCTGCTCCTCACCGTAGTAGCGGGCGCGCTCCCAGAAATGCGGACGGCCGATCCCAGTCGACACGTGCTCGCCCAGCAGCCTGCCGTTCGCGTCCTCGCCCTTGATGTTATAGAGAACGATGTCCTGGGTGATGATGACGTCACCTTCCATGCCGATCACCTCGGTGATGTGGGTGATACGCCGCGATCCGTCGCGCAGGCGTGCAGCCTGTATGATCACGTCGACGGAGCCGACGACGATTTCGCGCACGGTTTTTTGCGGCAGCGTATAGCCGCCCATGGCGATCATCGACTCTATACGGTTGAGGCATTCGCGCGGGCTGTTCGAGTGGATCGTTCCCATCGAGCCGTCATGGCCGGTGTTCATCGCCTGCAGCAGGTCGAACACTTCGGGTCCGCGCACTTCGCCGACGATAATACGTTCGGGGCGCATGCGCAGACAGTTCTTGACCAGGTCGCGCATGGTCACTTCGCCCTCGCCTTCGAGGTTGGGCGGACGGGTTTCGAGACGCACCACATGCGGCTGCTGCAATTGCAGCTCAGCTGAGTCCTCGCAGGTGATGACGCGTTCTTCGCGGTCGATATAGTTGGTCAGGCAATTGAGCAGCGTCGTCTTGCCTGAGCCGGTACCGCCCGAGATGACAATGTTGCAGCGGACACGCCCGATGATCTTGAGAATCTCGGCCCCTTGCGGAGAAATCGAGCCGAACTTGACCAGCTGGTCGAGCGTCAGCTTGTCCTTCTTGAACTTGCGGATGGTAAGTGCGGTGCCGTCGATAGCCAGGGGCGGTGCGATGACGTTGACACGGGAGCCATCAGGAAGACGCGCATCGCAGATCGGGCTTGATTCATCGACGCGGCGGCCAACCTGGCTGACGATACGCTGGCAGATGTTGAGGAGCTGCTGGTTGTCGCGGAAACGGATGCCGGTCTGCTCGACCTTGCCGTTGACTTCGATGTAGACGTTCTTGGAGCCATTGACCATGATGTCGGCAATATCGTCGCGGGCAAGCAGTGGCTCCAGCGGCCCGTAGCCCAAAACGTCGTTGCAGATATCCTCGAGAAGCTCTTCCTGCTCGGCGATGGACATCGCGAAATTCTTGATCGCGATGATGTCGTTGACAATGTCGCGGATTTCCTCGCGCGCGCTTTCGGGATCGAGTTTGGCGAGCTGCGACAGATCTATCGTATCGATGAGTGCGGCGAAGACCTGGCTTTTGGTGTCGTAGTAGGTTTCGCTCTTTTGGCGCTGGATACTTTTCGGCTCCGGGGCCAATGGCGGCGGCTCGACCGCACGGCGAACCGCCGGCGCGGCAGGCGCGCCGGATGGCGGCAGCGCCGCCGACCTGGCAGTTACAGCCGCTTCCACAGGGTTCGCGGCCGCCGGCGCAGCAGGTGCGAGTGCTGGCTGACGGAATTCCGGAATGGTCCGGTTGCCGTCGTCGCTGCCTCTTTTACCAAACATGATCGCTTACCAATTCCACCGCTGAGGCATCACTTCTTGTTGCGCGAAAGCTTGCCGATCAGATTGCCGAGGCCAGCCTTTTTCTTCACTTTGATTTCGCTGCGCCCTGTCAGCACATGGGCGATCTCGTTGATCGTGGCGACAACCGGACTCTTGGCATCCATCTCACCGAGCATACGTCCGTTGTTGGCAGCATTTCCGAACAAAAGCGGCTCGAACGGGATGACCGACATCGGCGAAAGGCCGAGCGATTCGGAGAAGTCGGACGGCGTAATCTCAGGACGTTTCGGCACACCGGCCTGGTTGATCACAAGCTTTGGCGCGGGATCGTTCGGACGAAGCCGCTTCAGCATGTCGACCAGGTTCTTCGTGTTGCGCAGATTGGCCAGTTCGGGCGTCGCCGTGATGACGATCTCGTCGGCCTTGACCAGCGTGTTCTTGGTCCAGCCGGCCCACACGTGGGGAACATCGAGCACGAGGAGCGGCGCGCTACGCTGGGCTATGTCGATAAGCTGGGTGAAGGCGTCGGGATCGAAATCGTAGACCCGCTCCAGCGTCGAAGGGGCCGCAAGCAGCGACAGGTGCTCGGCGCATTGGGCGAGCAGCCGGTCGAGATAGACCTCGTCGACGCGTTCCGGCGAGAAGACTGCCTCGGCAATGCCTTGCGCCGGATCCTGGTCGAAATTGATATTGGCCGTTCCGAAGGCGAGGTCGAGATCGGCGACAACCACTTCGGATTTGAAAAGGGACGACATGGCCCAGGCCACATTATGGGCTATGGTCGAGGAGCCGACGCCGCCTTTGGCGCCGATGAAGGCAATCGAGCGGCCGATCGGCTCAGCTTCCGGATCAACGAAGATCGAAGACACCACGCTGACGATGTCGGCCATCGATACGGGCGCGATGACATACTCGGAAATGCCCGAACGGATGAGTTCGCGGTACAAGCCGACATCGTTGTAGTGGCCGACAACCACCACCTTGGAGGTCGGGTCACAATGCTCGGAGAGCTGGGCGAGTTGTTCCAGCAACAGCTTCGGCTCGCTGCGCGATTCAAGCAGGATCAGGTTCGGTGTCGGCGCCGACTGATAGAATTCGATAGCGGTAGGGATGCCCCCCATATGCACTTTCAGATGGGCCTTGGCCATGCGGCGATCCTCGCCGGCGCGCTCGACCGGATTGGCTACGCCTTCGGTCTCGCAAAATGCCTGGATCGAAATGCGCGGGATCGGCCGCAACGCCTGCATCGCGGCAATATCCTGCTCCGAGGTTTCGCCGCCCGGTACCTCTGTGTCGTAGGCAAGATTGCTCATTGTCATCACTTTCCGTGACTTGCGCGGCTTAGGGTTTGTTGAGCCTCAACACTCGTTAATATTCGACTTCCGAATTGCCGAGGAATTCGTCCGAAATACCTCTGTCACGATAGACGTCGATCACCGCGCTCCGATTTGCCGCGTCGATGGGTGTCTGTTTGCGCGGTCCGATCAGATCGACCGGATTGGCCATCTGGGCGGCAAGGTTGTTTTGGTACGAACAGCCGAAATCGGCATAGTGCTTGTTTTCCGAAGTCTCCAGCAGGTCTTCGGGCCAGCGCCCGCATTTATCCGTCTGAGCCTTCACCGAGACGTAGGCGACACGGACCGGGGCGGACGCTTCGACCGAACCGGATTGATAGGACCGCATGGCGATCCGCTTCCGGCTGATGCCGCTGGCCATGGCAAGCCTGGCGAAATCGCGGCCGGCGGCGGCCGCCGCGATTTCGTTGGCCGAACCGCTCGGAATCTCGATCGTCAGCACCGGAGCCGCGCTCCTGTCGTATCCGTCCAGGAAGCCCAGGAGCGTGTCGCGCTGGGATCTGGTCATGCCACGGTCGCCGGCGCCGACCGGAAGGTCGATCTTCTGTATCTTCTCGGCTATGACGATCGGATGGGTGGTGCGATAATCGTCCGGTATGGCACCCACCGTGACGCTGTCGCGATTGGCGCAGCCGGCCAGCAATGCCGCCACCGCGATCGCCATAATGGGAACGGCCGGCCGCCAGATTCGCGAATGGACCGACCGCGTCGCGGTGATCGCCCGTGCCTTCGATGCTGCCTTAGACATGACCGCTTCCCCGCTTACTTGTAGATGAAGCCGACAACGCCGTGGTAACGGCCGTTGGGCTTGTCGGTCTGCATGGTGCCGTAGACACGGTTGACGCGGCCAAGGAAAATGCCGGCACCATCGCTGGCGGCGTTGAAATTGTCATCCGGCTTGGCAAGATCGTTGCGCGCCACCGGCTTCACCAGATACGGCGTAATGATGATGACGAGCTCGGTCTCGTTGCGAACGAAATCCCTGCTGCGGAACAGCGCGCCAAGCACTGGAATCTTTGTCAGACCGGGCAAGCCGTTGACGGCTTGCCTGAGATCATCGCGGACAAGGCCGGCAATCATCATCGAGCCGCCCGAAGGCAGTTCCACTGTTGTGTCGGCCAAGCGCTTGCGGAGCGACAGGGCGTTCATGCCGGGGCTTGTTACGCCTTCGGACAAAGATACTGATCCCTCCGTTGTCGGCTCGGAGACCGAGGTCCTGACCTTCAGGCTGATGCGGCCGGGAGACAGCACCACCGGCTGGAATTCCAGGCCAATGCCATATTCGATCTTCTCGATTGAATAGGTCTTCAGACCTGTCTGGTTATCGTTGGATACGGCTTGGGAAACGCTGGTCACCATATTGTATTCACCGCCGACCTTGAAGGTCGCCTTCTCGCCGGATACCGCTGTCAGTGTTGGCTCGGCCAGGGTTTTCATGACGCCTGACTGTTCCATGGCGTTGATGTAGGCCTGCAGCGTCGAGCTGCCGATGGCGAGGCCCGAGTTCGACAGCGACTTGCCCAAACCGGTGAAATTGTCGCTTACCGCACCCCAGCTGATGCCGTTGCTGCTGCCGCTGCCCATCATATTGACGCCGAGCTGCTTCATCACCGAGCGGCTGACTTCCGCAACCGTCACCTTCAGCGTGACCTGGTCGTCGCCGATGATCTGCAGCAGGTTGACGATCTGGCTGACGCGACGCTCGGCATCCGGGTTGTCAATGGCGACGCCAGCCTCGGCCGAACCGCCGGCGGCAGTCTGCGAATATTGTCCCGTGGTCGCTTCACCGCCCGACACGAAGATGGTGGCCAGCTGTTCCGCCCGCTTGGCATCCAGGGGCGTGTCCACGGTTCCGGTCAGAACGACATTGTCGTTCAGGAGTTCGACTTTGACGGTCGATGACGGGATGAAGCGCCTGATATAGTCCTCCAGCCCGGCAACATCGCGTTCGACCGCCAGATCAAGGCTGACGATCTGCTCGCCATTCGGGCCAAAGACGAAGATGTTGGTCTCGCCGACCGCCTTTCCGAACAGATAGATGCGCCTGGCAGTGCGGGTCACCGCGTCGGCTACAGCTGGGTTGGCGACGAGAATATCGTAGGCATCGCTCGGCAGGTCGATGACCACCGATTTGTTCAGTCCGAGCTTGACCCGCTGGGTGGCGGTCGAAGCCGTGACCCTGGCGTTGTCGCCTGCTGCGCTGGCACAGAGAACGCCATATGCATTCGTTCCAAGGAAAAGCAGGCCGATCGCCGCAGCCAGCGTGACCGGCAATTTGGTTTTTAGCCTCATTTCCTCGCCCCCACTTCGGAAACTTCGCCCGACTTGATCAACCGCACGGTTCCGCGCCGGCCATTGCCGGAAACCAGGTAATCGGCTTCGCCCACATTCTTGTCCTGACTGTCCTTGATCGAGCGCAGCGCCAATGTCAGGCGATCCGCCATCTGCTGTGCGACGGTGATGATCTCGGACTGCTGCGGCGTCAGTTCCAGGGTGGCGGTCTGGCCAACCCTGGTCTTCTTACCTTCCTCGTCCTCCTGAATGGTCTGGTCGATCGCCAGGACGCGAATGTTCTTCAGGATAGTTTCGGTCGTGAAGCCCGGACCACCGCCATTGGCGGGATCGGCTCTGCGGGTCATGATGACGTCGACGAAATCGTTGGGAAGAATAAAGCCACCGGCCGAGGTGTCGGCCGAGATGCTTGTGGCAACGGCCCGCATGCCGGAGGGCAGGATCGACGACATGAAGCTTTGCCCTTCACCGATCAGCTTCGAGCGCCGCAGCGGCTCGCCGGCGTAGAGCGCCACGCGAGCGACGGCGCCCTTCAGCTTGTCCAGCGCTTCAGGCTCGGCGGCGCGGGTGATGAAATTTGCGTTGATGCCTGCGGACGGCCATGACTCCCAGGAAATGTTGTTTTCAAGCGGACTGCCCATCGGAACGTCGCCGGAAAGAACAAGCACATCCTGCAGCGCGATCGCCGGCGCCTGAGGACCGGAATCGACAACCGGAGGCGGCGGAGCCACGACCATGTTCTTCGCGACATAGCCTGCACCACCGGCCGCGGCTATCGCCACGCTCAGAATAATCAATCGGGATGCTGGCATCTGTCCGAACCTCGCCTTGGCAAACCACGTAGCCAAGCGGGACTTTGCAGCGGCAATCGTCAAAACAAGGTTAATGTTATACTTACGATCGTGATTAATTTAACGTTTACATAAATTGGACCGACAAGCCCGGCCCGAAGGAAAACGTGGCCAACTCGCCTGCTCGGCGCCAATGGCGTAAAGCGAAATTCAGCCCGCCAGCCTGGTAAGTGCCCAGGCCATCAACGGCGAGTCGGAATAGGTGAGCAGACCGCCAATGCCAAGCGCAATGCCGTACGGAACGCCGGTCGCCTCATCGGCGAAATGGCGCAGGAACGGATTGTGGCTTGTGACGGCGGCAAGCGGCGATTTTCGATAGGCGAGGATGGCTAGCGTCAGCAGGCCGCCGATGAATGTCGAGGCGACGAGGTATTCGATGAGATGGATGTTCAGTCCCATCCACATGGCAGTGGCAGCCAGAAGCTTGGCGTCGCCGCCGCCCATGCCGCCCAGCGCGAACAGGCCGAACGTCACCGCGAGAACCAGGCCGGCGGCGGCGAAATGCCAGCCATAGGTGGCCCAGTCCATGCCGGTCAAAGGCGCAACCAAGGCGAAGACAACCACAAGCAACACCGGCACGCGATTGGCGATCGTCATCGAAAGCATGTCGGAGATCGCGGCAAAAAGCATGCAGAACGGAAACACGACGAAGATCACGGCTTCAAGCATCGGCGCGCCTATGACCCAATTGCATCTGGCCCCAGCCTAATCCTATTCGATTAACGACTGATGAGGCCTAAATTTCAAATCATACCAGGACTAAATAAGGGCCGCCAGTGCGGCGGCCCTTATTTCAGAACAACCGAACCCGTTACGGTCAGCTACCGTTCACCTTAGTGGAGATGGCGGTGAACTTGGCGTTCAGCGAGTTGCCGAGCTGGCCGGCGCCGACCATGATGGCGAGTGCGATAAGAGCGGCGATCAGACCGTATTCGATAGCGGTCGCGCCGGATTCGTCCTTCACAAAACGTGCGATGAGGTTAGACATTCGAGCTCCTACTCCAATTGTTACAGCACTTCCGTCAACTTCTCTTGGTGGCTGATCGGATACTGCGAATCTAAGGAGAAGCTGTTTCAATCGGCTTAATAAACAGGCTTACCGATTCCTTTCCCGCTTCGACGAGATTGCGTGGTTAACCCAGAACTAAAATACCCGCCGCTAGGCGCCCGGGCTGACAAAAGGCGCAAAAGGCGCAATTCGGCAAAGACGTTCCAGCCGTGCCGGCTAGGCCCAATGCCGGTTCCGGCTTGATCCTGAACTCCAGCCGCTTAACGGTTGGTTCACCAATCTCGTTCATGTTCCGTTGAACAGTTTGCCAGGGGGCGCCTCAATGGCCGGGCCGAGATCATCATTTCCAGTTGCCGTGCTTTTTGCCGCAGCGGCTTTCGCCTTTCCAGCCAAGGCCGGCGCCGGCATCGAGGTGACGATGAACCAGGCAAAGATCATCAAATTGTCGCGCGCCGCCGATACGATTGTCGTCGGCAATCCGGCGATCGCCGACGCCTCCGTGCAGGACGCATCGACGATCGTACTGACCGGCAAGGGATTTGGCGTCACCAATCTCGTCGTCCTCGACCAGGAGGGTAACCCGATCGTCGATGAGCAAATAACCGTCGTGCGCCAGGCAGCGTCGTCGGTGCGCATCTATCGGCGTTCCGAAGTACAGACCATGTCCTGCGCGCCATATTGCGAAAGCTCGTATAAGAGCGATGCCGAGAAGGCCTCTGAAGCCGAAATGAGCGCCGGGCATTAGCTAGCCGACGTGTCCGCCTTTGGCGGGAACGTGCTTCGGTTATCGCCGGGTTAAGGCCTTCCCGTTGAATTTAACGGTCATTCCAACCGGACTTCAATCGGTTCCGACTAAGGGTGGGACCGATACAGAAGCGGCATCGGCGGGCAGAGGACATGAACAAGGCAGGACGAGCAGGTTCTCCAAGACGGTTTTTGGGCGACCGCCGCGGAAGCACGGCGATCGAATTCGCCATGCTTGCAATTCCTTTCGCGCTTCTTGTCTTCGCCATCCTGGAGAGCTGCATTTCTTTTGCCGCACAGGAAGTGATGGCAAACGCCACCGACGACATCGCGCGCCAGCTGCGTACCGGCCAACTAAGACCGGCCGATGTGTCCGGGACCAAGCTGCGGGATATGATCTGCACCAAATTGGAGATCATGGTCGCCAAGACCTGTCCCGGATTGCTGGTGGACTTGCGGGAATATCCGACCTTCGCCGATGCGGCGCTGGCCGGTTTCAAGATTCAGGATGGCGATGTCGTGCTGACCAAGGGCACGAGCACACAGACCTTCACCGTCGCACCTGGCCTGGCGGAGTCGAGAAACATGCTGCGTGTTTTTTACAAATGGCCGGTGATGACCGACTTCATGGCCAAATCGATGGCCAACCTGAAGGACGGCAAAACGCTGCATTTTGCTTCGATCACTTGGCAGAACGAGCCGTTCGACAACTGAACCACGTAGTCGCTTGAAAAGGGCAAAGCCATGATTCGTGCGGGGGCACAGCTGGGCATCGCAGGGATTTGTACAAGAGCAGTCCGGCTTTGCTCGGACCGCCGCGGTATTGCGGCTGTCGAGTTTGCCCTCATCGTGCCTGTCCTGTTGATCATGTACTTTATGACAATGGAGGCCTCGCAAGCCATCGAGACCAGCAAGAAGGTCAGCCGCATCGGCAGCATGGTAGCGGACCTCGTCACGCAGCAGCAGACCGTCAAGGCGGCCGATGTCGATGCCATCATGGCGATCGGCAGTTCCACGCTCCAGCCCTACAACCGCTCGAAACCGAAGATCATTATCACGGCGATACAGGTGACGAACGAGACGACGCCGAAAGTCCTGGTCGTGTGGTCGCGCAAACTGGTCGATGGCGTCTCTAGCGTCGACGCTGTCAAGGATTCCACCACAACGGTCCCGAGCGCGCTCAAGATCAAAGGCACGTTCCTCATTCGGGTCGAAAGCGATCTCGCCTACAAGCCAATCATCACCTGGTCGGCGGACGGCCAAAGCCGGTTCGGGTTGAGCTCGGTCTTCAATTCGATATCGATGGCGGAAACTTATTATCTGCGGCCGCGCAGGAGCCCGACCATTCCGTGCAGCGATTGCTGACGCCTGAAGCCCGCTAACCGGTCTGTTGCTATTGCTTGCGACCGCGGGCCGAGACTAGACGCACGATGGCTGCAGCCAGCACATAGTCCCTCGGACCGGCAACGGTTCGGCGACGATACCGATACGGAACGTTCCGATAACATCGCGCCAATCGGCTCGCGCCAGGTTTGTGCAAGACGCATCCAGCAGCAAAGCCAGTACGGCGGCGAATGCCGTCAGGGCAAGCCTCATGCGAGCTCCGCGCCGCGCATTTCCATCCGCAGATCGACCATGCCGCGATTCGTCTCTCCGGGACCAGCACGCCAAGCCGTGCCGTTGGGTTTCCGAATTGCCAATGGCGGCGCGGAACCCTATGTCTGAGCCAACACACAGGCAATGATGAACCTTTCGATGGCACGCGCCTTCCTTTTTGTCCTCGACTCCTTCGGCATCGGCGGCGCGGCCGATGCCGAACGTTATGGCGACACCGGCTCTAATACGTTCGCACACATCGCGCGGGCCTGCGCAGAAGGCCGCGCCGATCGCGAAGGCCTGCGTGCCGGACCCCTTCTTGTACCAAACATGCTCGCGCTCGGCCTCGGCCAGGCCGCGGCAACGGCGACGGGTTTCAGGTTCGAGAATGCCGGCAGTGCGCCGCTTGCCGCCGCCTTTCACGGCGCGGCCCAAGAGGTTTCGAGCGGCAAGGACACGCCATCGGGCCATTGGGAAATAGCCGGCCTGCCGGTCCGTTTCGACTGGGGTTACTTCCCAGACAAGATTCCCGCCTTTCCGGCCGAGTTGACCGACGCAATGGTGCGTGAAGGGAAGGTGCCTGGCATCCTCGGCAATTGCCATGCTCCGGGCACCGAGATTATCGAACGGTTCGGCGAAGGCCATATCCGCACCGGCAAGCCGATCTGCTACACCTCGATCGACTCCGTCCTGCAGATCGCCGCGCATGAGGTTCATTTCGGCCTGGAACGGCTTTACGAGTTCTGCAAAGTGGTGCGCAGGCTCGTCGATCCGCTGAATATCGGCCGCGTCATCGCGAGGCCGTTTATCGGTGAAACCGCCGCCACGTTCGAGCGAACGCATAATCGTCGCGACTATGCCGTACCGCCGCCGGAACCGACGCTGCTCGATCGGCTGACGGCGCGCGGCAGCCGGGTTATCGCGATCGGCAAGATCGGCGACATTTTCGCCCATCGGGGGATCTCGGAAGTCCGCAAGGCTGCCGGCAACATGGCGATGTTCGACAAAACGCTTGGTGCCATGGAAGACGCCCGCGACGGCGACCTCGTCTTCGCGAACTTTGTCGACTTCGACACCGAGTTCGGGCATCGGCGCGACGTTGCGGGATATGCCGCCGCACTCGAAGCTTTCGACCGGCGCCTGCCCGAGGCATTCGCACGGCTGAGGCCAGGCGATCTGCTCATTTTGACCGCCGATCACGGCAACGATCCGACGTGGCGCGGCACCGACCACACGCGCGAGCGTATTCCGATTATCGGGACACGGCCGGGTTTCAAAGGCGCAGAGATCGGACTGAGGACAACATTTGCCGACATCGGCGAAACCGTGGCCGAACATCTCGGGCTGGCGCGCGGCCGTCACGGCACCTCCTTCCATGCCACGATAGGTGGCCATGCCTGAGCTGCCGGAGGTAGAGACAGTCAGGCGCGGTCTGCAGCCGGCCCTTGAAGGTGCCCGCATTGTCGGTGTCGAGGCACGCCGGCCGGATTTGCGGTTTCCGTTCCCCGAGAGATTTTCGGAGCGGCTGACCGGCAAGACGATTGCGGCGCTCGGCCGCCGTGCCAAATATCTGACAATGCACATGGACAACGGCCCGGTTCTGATCTGCCATCTCGGCATGTCGGGTTCGTTTCGCATCGAAACGGCCGACGAGAGCGCAACGCCCGGCGCGTTCCACCACGAACGTTCGAAAAACACTGCTCACGATCACGTCGTCTTCGACATCGCATCCCCTGCCGGCGTCCGCTCTCGCGTGATCTTCAACGACCCGCGCCGCTTCGGGTTCATGCTGTTTTCGGAAGGCGAGCCCGACATGCATCCGATGCTGGCGGGATTAGGCGTCGAGCCTACAGGCAACGCACTGGACGGCGCGCTGCTCGCTTCGTTGCTGAAAGGTCGCAAGTCACCGCTGAAAGCGGCACTTCTGGACCAGAGGCTGATTGCCGGGCTAGGCAATATCTACGTCTCGGAAGCGCTTTGGCGGGCCGGCCTGTCGCCGCTGCGCGAAGCGGGCACCCTCGCGAGAGCCGGCAAGAAAGCCAAAGAGCAGAGCGAACGCCTGGCCGAAGCAATCCGCTCGGTCGTCGCCGATGCGATCGCCGCCGGCGGCTCGTCGTTGCGCGATTATATGCAGACCGATGGATCGCTGGGCTACTTCCAGCATTCCTTCGCGGTTTACGATCGCGAGGGGGAAGCCTGCTCCAAGCCTGGTTGTGGCGGCCACATCGAGCGTATCGTGCAAAGCGGTCGTTCGACTTTCCACTGCCGGGCCTGTCAGGCTTGAACCAGAAGCGAGGAGGAGCAAAGCATGGGCTATGAAACCATCATCGTCGAAACCCGCGGCAAGGTCGGGCTGATTACGCTGAACCGGCCGCAGGCGCTCAACGCGCTGAATTCACAAGTGCTGGCGGAACTGGTCGCGTCGGTGAATAGCATGGGCGCCAATGCCGACATCGGCGCCATGGTCATCACTGGTTCGGAAAAGGCTTTCGCGGCAGGTGCCGATATCAAGGAAATGCAGTCCATCTCCTATGTGGATGCCTATCTGCAGGATTTCTTCGTCGGCTGGGAAGAATTTACGCGGGCACGAAAGCCGATCATCGCGGCGGTGGCGGGCTATGCGCTGGGGGGCGGCTGCGAACTGGCGATGATGTGCGACTTCATCATCGCCGCCGACACCGCCAAGTTTGGCCAACCCGAGATCACGCTGGGCGTCATGCCCGGCATGGGCGGATCGCAGCGCCTGACCCGCTTTGTCGGCAAGTCAAAGGCGATGGATATGTGCCTGACGGGTCGAATGATGGACGCAGCCGAGGCCGAGCGTTCCGGCCTTGTCTCGCGCGTGGTGCCAGCCGGCGAGTTGATCGAGGAAGCGCTTAAGGCAGCGTCCAAGATCGCTGGTTTTTCCTTGCCGTCGGTGATGATGGCAAAGGAGGCCGTCAACCGCGCCTATGAGACGACGCTCACCGAGGGTCTGCGGTTCGAGCGCCGGCTGTTTCATTCGCTGTTTGCGCTGGATGACCAGAAGGAAGGCATGGCGGCCTTCACCGGCAAGCGGAAGCCGAATTTCACGAACCGATGAGATGACGAAGGCGCCGGTCAAAAAGAAAGCGCTGCAGCGTTGACGCGCCGGAAAAGCTGAACTATAAGCCGCACCAATCGAGGCGGCCCTGTGGCTGCCCGTTTGTTTTTTGCGCCCTGCGGTATCCCGCAAGCGCCCACCAGATCAGAAGAGAGGCACCATGGCCAATACATCCTCGGCCAAAAAGGCAACGCGCAAGATCGCCCGTCGCGCAGCGATCAACAAGAACCGCCGCTCCCGCGTCCGGACCTACATCCGCCAGGTCGAAGAGGCGCTCGCGGCTGGCGACAAGGCGGCCGCACAGGCTGCCTTCAAGGTGGCCGAGCCGGAATTGATGCGCGCCGCGACCAAGGGCGTGGTGCACAAGAACACGGCATCGCGCAAGGTGTCGCGGTTGGCCCAACGGGTCAAGGTGCTGTCAGCCTGATATATCCATTCCTGAACTGCGCTTCTTCAAACCCGGCCAATCGCGCCGGGTTTTTTCGTTTGCCGGCAAGTACTTAAAAGAAAGCCCGCAAAATGGCGCTCCGCGAGCATTTCAAAGTTCGAAATGCTTTGCCGGCATATACATGCCCGCTCATATTCGGAGCCTCCGAAACCGCCAATACGAAAATTTCCGAGCGTCACAGATTACCTTTTCTTTTCAGAAGCTTACCGATGGTGATCCACAGCTTGTTCACATCAGCTGCGGCCGATAGGCGACAATTGGCTGTCAAGTGAATTATTTCAGAAAATTTCGCGTTGTGTGGCCTTTTTCATATTCGCCGGAAAAGGGTTTGAATCACAATGGCTTTGTCAAAATCAACTGTTGCAGCATGGCGTTCGAAACGTCCCTTGCTAGTCAGATTCCTTAAAAATCCGTTAGGGGTGGCCTTGCCCTATCCACAGCGATTTCGGTAATGTCTGTCCATCGAAGGGACGGGCCCTTGGCCCTTGACCAGCCTGAAACCGGCCAGCTCAAATTGGCAGAGTTTACACCGCGGATTCAACTCCGCGGACGGGGTTGGTTTGTCTTTTCGATACGGTAGGGGACTGGCGTAATTGTACATGGCAGGTCGACGGTGCGCCGGCGGTTTTTCGCCGGACGGCATTTTGTTGCCCTGACATGACCAAAGCGGATCGGCTCTTCGGCGCCGGACCGACAACGAGGCGATTCATCAGCCGGCGGCGGCGATGGTGTCGCAGCGAAGACACGGTCGCCGGAAACATGGATGCAGGAGGCGCATCCCCGGCGGAAAACAGGTACAAGAGACAAGGAACTCGATCATGCAGAGCGGCGGCATCGAAAGGGAGCTTACAGGCGACCTCCCATTTCCTGGAACGTTAATCGGAAGGAACGACATGGCGGCTTCCAATGAAGCTGAACAGAAGTTCGATCGGGTCAAGGCCCAGTTGAAGGCGCGTCTGGGAACCGAGGTCTATTCGAGCTGGTTCGGGCGCATGAAGGTCGCTGAATCCTCTAAGGGCATTGTCCGCATCTCAGTGCCAACCGCATTCCTGCGTTCATGGATCAACGGCCACTATCTCGATCTCATCACCGAGTTGTGGAAGCACGAGGATCCGGAGATCCTCAAGATCGAGATCGTGGTTCGCACCGCCACACGGCAGGGCCGCAACAGCGTCGAGCCAGAAGTGGCCCCGGCGCGCAAGATGACCAGGCAGACGCAAACCGCGCTCTCTGCGGGCACGGCGAGCCCCAGTAGGGTCGAACGGGTCCCGGTACCCCGCCCGGGGATGCCGGCAGAAACCGAGTTCCGGCACAATGTTCTCGGTTCGCCACTCGATCCACGCTATACTTTCACCTCCTTCATCGAAGGACCATCGAACCGAGTGGCTTTTGCCGCCGCCAAGGCGGTCGCGGAATCGCAGTCGAGCGCGGTGCGTTTCAATCCGCTCTTTCTTCACGCGACGGTCGGGCTGGGCAAAACGCACCTGTTGCAGGCGATCGCCGCAGAATCGCTGAAGCAGAATCCGAAATCGCGGGTCGTCTATCTGACGGCTGAGTATTTCATGTGGCGGTTCGCCACCGCGATCCGCGACAACAACGCACTGACGCTGAAAGAACAGCTGCGCGACATCGACCTCCTCATCATCGACGACATGCAGTTCCTGCAGGGCAAGTCGATCCAGCACGAATTCTGCCATTTGATCAACATGCTGCTCGACAGCGCCAAGCAAGTGGTGGTCGCTGCCGACCGGCCGCCGTCGGAATTGGAGTCGCTGGAGCCACGCGTCCGCTCGCGCCTCAACGGCGGCGTCGCGCTGGAAATGTCAGCCCCGGATTTCGCCATGCGTATCGGTATGCTCAAGCTCAGGCTTGCCACCGCCAAGCTCGACGATGCGTCGCTCGATATTTCCGAAGAGATCCTCAACCACGTCGCCCGCACGGTGACCGGCAGCGGACGCGAGCTCGAAGGTGCCTTCAACCAGCTTTTGTTTCGCCAATCCTTCGAACCGCAGATCACCATCGACCGCATCGACGAGATCCTTGGCCACATCTATCGTTCGGGCGAACCCAAGCGGGTGCGTATCGAGGACATCCAGCGCATCGTCGCGCGCCACTACAACGTGTCGAAGACCGAACTTCTGTCCAACCGGCGCACACGCACCATCGTCAAGCCACGGCAGGTCGCCATGTATCTGTCGAAGGTGATGACGCCGCGCTCGCTGCCGGAGATCGGGCGGCGGTTCGGCGGTCGTGACCATACGACCGTGCTGCATGCGGTGCGCAAGATCGAGGATCTTTCCGGTGCCGACAACACACTGGCGCAGGAACTCGAATTGCTGAGAAGGCTGATCAACGACCAGGCCTGACGGCCCGAAAAACGCCGGCTCGCGGACTCCGGCCTTTTTATCCCCAGAAAGCCCGTGCAGCCGGTCCGAACCGGTGGCGCGGGCTTGCGTTTGCCGGGTTTTTCCTGTCAGTTTACGCAGATTCTGAGCCTGTTCAGACCTTTCGCGGGGCGCCGCTTGCCGGAGACCCGTTCATTCATTCAAGCGAGCCTGTTTCGTCATGCGTGTTATCCTGGAACGGTCAAATCTCCTGAAGTCGCTCAACCATGTTCACCGCGTGGTCGAGCGGCGCAATACCATTCCGATCCTGTCGAACGTGCTGCTCAGCGCCGAGGGGGCCAGCCTTGAAATGAAGGCGACCGACCTCGACCTGGAGGTGACCGAAGCAACGCCGGCAAAGGTCGAACGTGGCGGGGCGACGACGGTCCCGGCACATCTGCTCTACGACATCGTGCGCAAGCTTGCCGACGGCGCGGAGGTGGCGCTGAAGACCGACGAAGACGGCAACGCCATGACGGTGACGTCGGGGCGCTCGAGCTTCCGCCTGCAATGCCTGCCGCAGTCCGACTTTCCCGAGCTTTCAGCCGGGTCGTTCTCGCATATTTTCCGGCTCGATTCCGTCGGACTAAAGGGCCTCATTGAAAAGACCCAGTTCGCCATCTCGACCGAGGAGACGCGCTATTATCTGAACGGCATTTATCTGCACACGCACGAGGCCGGCGGCAAGCTGAAGCTGCGCTCTGTCGCGACCGACGGCCACCGGCTGGCGCGCGCCGAGATCGATGCGCCGGCAGGCTCTGAGGGCATGCCTGGCGTCATAATCCCGCGAAAGACGGTCAGCGAGCTGCAAAAGCTGGTCGACGATCCCGATGTTGCAGTCACCACCGAGTTGTCCGACACCAAGATCCGTTTCACCATCGGCAGCGTTATCTTGACCTCCAAGCTGATCGACGGCACTTTCCCGGACTACCAGCGCGTCATTCCGACCGGCAACGACAAGAAGCTGATTATCGATCGCCAGAGTTTCGCCGCTGCCGTCGATCGCGTTTCGACCATTTCGTCCGAACGCGGCCGGGCGGTGAAGCTTTCGATCGCCGAAGGGCAGGTCACGCTTGCGGTCAACAACCCGGATTCGGGCAGTGCCACCGAGGAACTGGCGGCCGACTATTCGTCCGATCCGATCGAAATCGGCTTCAACGCCAAATACCTGCTCGACGTTGCCGCGCAACTGACCGGCACGGAGGCGAAGTTCATGCTGGCGGATGCCGGTTCCCCGACGCTGATCCACGACATGGCCGACGAGACCGCGCTCTACGTGCTGATGCCGATGCGGGTGTAGGGCCCGAACGGGGCCATCTTGCTGTCGTGACCAGATCTGCAAAACCGCAGCAGACGTACATAAGTAAGCTCACACTTACGAATTTCCGCAACTATGCGGCGTTGGCAATCGACCTTGATCCCGGTGCTGTGGTTTTCTCCGGCGACAATGGCGCCGGCAAGACCAATCTGCTTGAAGCGATCTCGCTGCTCACGCCGGGCCGCGGCCTGCGCCGCGCACCCTATTCCGAGGTGGCGCGCGAAGGCGGCGACGGTGGCTTTGCGCTGCATGCCCGGCTTGACGGGCCGGAAGGCCAGGTCGAGATCGGTACCGGAATATCGGGCAGCGACGGCGAAGCCGGCCGGCGGGTGCGGATCAACGGCGCGACGGCACGCTCAGCCGAAGACATGCTGGAATGGCTGCGCGTGGTCTGGCTGACACCGGCCATGGACGGCCTGTTCCCCGGGCCGGCTGCCGACCGCCGGCGCTTCCTAGACCGGCTGGTGCTGGCGATCGATCCTGGCCACGGCCAGCGCGCGCTTGACTACGAAAAGGCAATGCGCGGCCGCAACAGACTGCTCGCCGACGGTTCACGCGACGGTGCCTGGTTCGATGCGATCGAGATGCAAATGGCCGAGACCGGCGTGGCAATTGCCGCGGCGCGTGCCGAACTGGTGCGCCTGCTCGCCGCCATGATCGACCGGCTGCCCGGCGACGGACCGTTTCCGCAAGCCGACATCGGCATCTCTGGCGAACTGGAAGGCGAACTCGGTATTTTGCCGGCCGTCGACGTAGAGGAACGGTTCCGTCGTGCGCTTGCCCAGGGGCGCGACCGCGACCGCACCGCCGGACGCACGCTCGACGGCCCGCACCGTTCCGACCTCGTGGTGCGCCACCGGCCCAAGGCGATGCCGGCCGAGCTCTGTTCGACCGGCGAGCAGAAGGCGCTGCTGGTCGGCATTGTCTTGTCGCATGCGCGGCTAACCGGCGAGATGTCGGGCATGACACCGATCCTGCTGCTCGACGAGATCGCCGCCCATCTCGACGGCGGTCGACGGGCGGCCTTGTTCTCGATCCTGGAGGAACTAAACTGCCAGGCCTTCATGACCGGGACCGATGCCGCGTTGTTTGACAGCCTCAAGGGACGCGCGCAATTCCTGACCGTCGATCACGGCACGGTCAGGCCGACCATTTGAATTTCGTCCATGGCGCATTTCTGAGCTGCATGCATTGACGCCTGACAAGTTTTTTCCTCCGTTATATGGTCCGGCGATGATCACAGCCGCCCTCACCGATGAAGAGCTCGAACGCTACGCCCGCCACATCGTGCTGCCCGAGATCGGCGGCGCGGGCCAGCAGCGGCTGAAGCGGGCGCGGGTGCTCGTCATTGGCGCCGGCGGATTGGGAGCGCCGGTGCTCGAATATCTCGCCGCCGCAGGGATTGGCACTCTCGGTATCGTCGACGACGACATCGTTTCGCTTTCCAACCTGCAACGACAAGTGATCCACGCCACGGGCGATGTCGGGGTGGCGAAAACCGACAGCGCCAGAGCGGCGATCATCCGCATCAATCCAAACGTCGTCGTGGAAGAGCACAATTTCAGGCTGACCCTGGACAACGCCCCTACCCTCATTGCCCGTTATGACATCGTCGTTGACGGCTCCGACAATTTCGAGACACGCTACGCGGTGGCCGACGCCTGCGCCGCGGAAAGCCGGCCGCTCGTGCATGCCGCCGTTGGCCGCTTCGACGGCTCGGTCACCGTACTGAAGCCATTCGAAACCGGCCCGGACGGCAAGTTGAACCCAAGCTACCGCGATCTCTTTCCCGAGGCGCCGCCGCCGGGACTGGTGCCATCCTGCGCGGTGGCCGGCATTGTCGGCGCGCTGACCGGGGTCATCGGCACGCTGCAAGCCATGGAAGCGATCAAGCTGATCACCGGGATTGGCGAGCCGCTGGTCGGACGACTGCTGCTCTACGATGCGCTGGCGGCACGCTTCGACACGATCCGCTACAAGCGAACCAGCCCGTGAGCCTGCCTGCCGACGTTTCCATCGTGCAGCTTGCGGCCGATTTCGACTGTTGGGACGAGGTGCTGGCGCTGGTCATGCGGGCCTTCGCCTTTATGGACGGGGTTATTGACCCGCCGTCCTCGGCGCATCGGCTCACCGTTGAAAATCTCAGGGCTAGAGCGCTGGAGGAGACAGCATTCCTGGCGCTGAAGGAAAACGAGATCGTCGGTTGCGTCTTCATCCTGAAGCGCGCAGACGAGCTCTATGTTGGAAAGCTCGCGGTCGAGCCGGTTCTTCAGGGACAAGGCATTGGAAAACAGCTGATGCAGGCCGTCGAAGATCTTGCCCGCAGCCACAACAGGACCGCCATCGAGCTCCAGACCCGGATCGAGCTGACCGGAAATCACGCAGCCTTTGCCCGCCTCGGTTTTCGTGAAACCGAACGGACAGCGCACAAGGGCTACGACCGGCCGACCTCAATCACCATGCGCAAGGCGTTTTCGTAAGCCAAAGCTATCCAACGACGAACGCGCGGTTGCCGCGGCAAGACCGTGCCGGCGTGACGGCAGGTCACGCCCTCAACGGCAGCACGCGGTCGGGCGGGCGATGACCATCGAAGAAGGCGCGGATATTGATGATCACCTTCTCGCCCATGTCGATACGGCCTTCGAGCGTCGCCGAACCCATATGCGGCAACAGCACGACCTTGCCTTTGTGGGCAAGCTTCAGCAGCTTGCTGTTCAGCGCCGGCTCGTGCTCGTAGACGTCGAGGCCGGCGCCGGCGATCTTGCCGTCATGGATGAGCTTGATCAGCGATTCCTCATCGATGATATCTCCGCGCGCGGTGTTGACTATGTAAGCGGACGGTTGCAGAAGCGCCAGCCGCCGTGCCGAAAGCAGATGGAAAGTTGCCGGTGTCGATGGGCAATTGACCGAGATAATGTCCATACGGGCAAGCATCTGGTCGAGGCTTTCCCAATACGTGGCTTCCAACTCGTCCTCGATTGCCGGCAGCACGCGGTGGCGGTTGTGGTAGTGGATCGAGAGGCCAAACGCCTTGGCGCGCCTGGCGACGGCAGTGCCGATGCGACCCATGCCGACAATGCCGAGCCGTTTGCCCCAGATGCGACGGCCGAGCATCCAGGTCGGCGACCATCCCGCCCATTTCTTGTCGCCGGTCAGCACGTTGGCGCCTTCGGCCAGCCGTCGCGGTACGGCCAGCAGCAGCGCCATGGTCATGTCGGCCGTATCTTCGGTCAGCACGTTCGGCGTGTTGGTGACGGTGATGCCTTTCTTGGCCGCTGCCGCAACGTCGATCTTGTCGACGCCATTGCCGAAGTTGGCGATCAGCTTGAGGTTGTCGCCGGCCTGGGCAATCAGCGCCGCGTCGATATTGTCGGTCACAGTCGGCACCAGCACGTCGGCCTCCTTGACCGCCGCCACCAGTTCCGGCTGCGTCATCGGCCTGTCCTCCACATTCAAGCGGGCGTCGAACAACTCGCGCATGCGGGTCTCGACTAGGTCGGGCAACTTGCGCGTGATGACGACGAGGGGCTTCTTTTTGCCTGCCATTGTTTCCTCGAACCCGATCTCGTTGAGACCTCTTTAACCAAGAACGGCGAAACTGAGAGCCGATCGCGGTACCGGTCATCCATGTAACAAGCGGTTCCGCCGAAGACAAAGAAAAATGGGCGCGAAGGCCGATTGGCGGGCGCCGAAAGGAACGAAAGTGTCTGGTTTCGCGTCGCTCCGCCTGACCCTCAGTGCAGCATTCCTCGGCGCTCTCATCCATAGCCCACTGGTGATGGCGCAAAGTGCCGCCGCACCCGCCCAGAGCGTCACGCTCGGACCAAGCGGCTTGCCGCTGCCGCGCTTCGTCAGCCTGAAATCCGGCCGCGTCAACTCGCGCGTTGGGCCGGGCGTCAATTATTCCGTCGACTGGATGTATATGAAGCCAGGCCTGCCGATGGAGATCATCCAGGAGTTCGATACGTGGCGCCGTGTGCGTGATGCCGACGGCTCGGAAGGCTGGATCAATCAGTCGCTGCTTTCGGGCCGTCGCACGGCGATCGTCGCCCCCTGGCAGCGCGGCAAGGACGCTCGCGTCAACCTCCTTGACGACCCGGCAAAAGATGCAGGCGTCATCGCGATCCTCGAACCGGGGGTAATGGGCACGATCAAGTCCTGCGATGGCCAGTGGTGCGAAATGACCTTCGACGGCCATACCGGCTGGCTCGCGCAGTCGCTGGTCTGGGGTGCCTATCCCGGCGAAAAGGTCAAGAACTGACTTTTCCGAACCGGAGGTCGGGCCAGCGCTGCAAGCACCGGATCCGGCATTTGTTTCGCTGATCTTCGGTTCGGGGATGGTTTAGCGGCCGATGCGGCCGAGATGGGTATCCTGGAAACTGCTTGACAGCTTCAAACCATAGCCCAGAGCGCGGTCGATGGCGATGTGGGCGATCCAGATCAGCGCGACAGCTATCGCCATTGCATTGTCAAAGACGCTGCCGACAAGCGCCAGCAGAACGGGCAAGATCAGTATGTGCAAGGCGTTGTAGGCGACGGCCCCGACGCGCGGCCCGGCCATGTAACCCAGCATCGACAGGTCGGGCGCCAGAATGAGCACGGCAAACAGCCACCAGGAAACACCGGCGATTGCATAGAAGACAAGAGCCGCCACCGCGACGGCGACCCATTCGAGCCGGAGCGTCAAATCCAGGAATTTCATAAGGCGCCGGTCAGTCGCAGCGTTTCGGACGCAGTCTCACCACGATATCGACATTGGCGATCTCCATGCCCTCCGGCGGTTCCGGCAGGTTGGAAACCGTCACCGGGCCGCTGTCGATATCGAAGATCCTGTTTTCGCCCTCGATATAGAAATGATGGTGATCGGAGGTGTTGGTGTCGAAATAAGTCTTCGATCCCTCGACGGCAAGGATGCGGAGAAGACCGGCCTGGGTAAACTGGTGCAGAGCATTGTAGACGGTGGCCAGAGACACCGGCACGCCGGCGGCAAGCGCCTCCTCGTGCAGTTCCTCGGCCGAAAGATGGCGGTCGCCCTTGGCGAAAAGCAGATCTGCCAGCGCGATGCGCTGGCGTGTCGGCCTCAGACCGGCCTCGCGAACCCGCTTGTCCACAGCGACATTATCCTTCCGGCAACCCAGATCCATCTATCCGTCGCGCTCACAGTTCCGCCTCAGACAGGTCCAAAATGGCAGAAATTGAGCATCTGCCGAAACTGGACGTGTCCTGACATATATTCTGTCGACCGAATGCGATCAATAGCGCGCATTGACCCGGGCAGACGGGCAGGTTAAGCGCAAGCGCCGGTTTCCGGCCTGAAACAGATTGTGTTAGGAAACCACCGACAAGGGCGCCTATCGCCCGGGACGATCACGGGGACGAGATTGATGGCGGGTTCGAAATCCAGCTACGGTTACGAGGAATTGCTTGCCTGCGCCCGCGGCGAGCTGTTCGGACCGGGAAATGCGCAGCTGCCCTATCCGCCGATGCTGATGTTCGACCGCATCACCGAGATCAGCGAGACCGGCGGTGCGTTCGACAAGGGTTTCATCCGCGCGGAATTCGATATCAAGCCGGATTTGTGGTTTTTCGCCTGCCATTTCATCGGTAATCCGATCATGCCAGGATGCCTAGGCCTGGACGCCATGTGGCAGTTGACGGGGTTCTATCTCGGATGGCTCGGTGAACCCGGCAAGGGGATGGCGCTGTCGACCGGTGAGGTGAGGTTCAAAGGCATGGTCACGCCTTCGGTCAAGAAGGTGGAGTATGGCGTCGACTTCAAGCGAGTGATGCGCGGTCGGCTTGTGCTTGGCATCGCCGATGGCTGGCTGAAGGCAGATGGCGAGCCCATATACGCGGCAACGGATCTGAAGGTCGGTCTGTCCAAGCAATCGGCCGCCGTCTGAACGAAGACCCTACAGTACGACGTCTTGGACGTCTGATGAACGCTGTAGCACTTTTAATTTTGCGCATGGTTCCATTCCGGAAATTGATTTCAGGTTCGGGGTCCGCGCTGGAAGGAGTTGCGAATGAGACGGGTCGTAGTCACAGGTCTCGGCATCGTGTCGTCGATAGGCAACAATGCCAACGAGGTGCAGACCTCGCTGCACGATGCCAGGTCCGGCATCAGCTTCTCCGACTCTTTCGCCGAGCATGGCTTCCGTTGCCGGGTGTGGGGTGCGCCGACGCTGGACCCATCGGGCATGATCGACCGTCGCGCCATGCGCTTCCTGTCGCAGGGTGCTGCCTGGAACCATGTCGCAATGGACCAGGCGATCGCAGACGCCGGCCTCGACGAGGCCGACATCACCAACGAGCGCACCGGCATCGTGATGGGCTCCGGCGGACCGTCGACCCGTGCAATCGTCGAGGCGGCCGAGACCACGATCAAAAACGGCAGCCCCAAGCGGATCGGACCGTTCGCGGTGCCAAAAGCGATGTCGTCGACCGCGTCGGCGACGCTTGCCACCTGGTTCAAGATCCACGGCGTCAACTATTCGATCTCATCAGCCTGCTCGACGTCTGCGCATTGCATCGGCAATGGCTACGAGCTGATCCAGTGGGGCAAGCAGGACATCGTCTTCGCCGGCGGCCATGAGGATCTCGACTGGACGATGTCGGATCTCTTCGATGCCATGGGCGCCATGTCGTCCAAGTTCAACGACAGAGCATCGGTCGCCTCACGCGCCTACGACGTCGATCGCGACGGTTTCGTCATTGCCGGCGGCGCCGGCGTGCTGATTCTTGAAGAGCTCGAGCATGCCAAGGCACGCGGCGCCAAGATCTATGCCGAGATCGTCGGCTATGGCGCGACATCGGACGGCTACGACATGGTGGCGCCGTCGGGCGAAGGCGCGGCGCGCTGCATGAAGCAGGCGCTCGCAACGGTGTCCTCGCCGGTCGACTACATCAATACGCACGGCACCTCGACGCCGGTCGGCGACTCCAAGGAAATGGGCGCCATCCGCGAGGTGTTCGGCGAGAAGATGCCTTTCATCGCGTCGACCAAATCGCTAACCGGCCATTCTCTGGGCGCCGCCGGCGTGCAGGAATCGATCTACTCGATCCTGATGATGCAAGGCGGCTTCATCGGCGAGAGCGCCCACATTGAGAACCTCGATCCGGAATTCGAGGGCATGCCGATCGTGCGCAAGCGCATCGACGATGCAAGGATCGACACCGTTTTGTCCAATTCGTTCGGTTTCGGTGGCACCAACGCAACGCTGATTTTCCAGCGCTATTCCGCATAAGGATTTGCCGACCATGGACGGATTGATGAAGGGCAAGCGCGGGCTTGTCATGGGTGTTGCCAACGATCATTCGATCGCCTGGGGTATCGCCCGCAAACTGTCCGAACATGGCGCGGACCTCGCCTTCACCTATCAGGGCGAGGCCTTCGGGCGCCGGGTCAAGCCGCTCGCCGAGAAATTGGGCGCATCCCTGGTGGTGCCTTGCGACGTCGAGGACAGCGTGTCGGTCGCCGCGACTTTCGAGACTTTGGGGAAGGCGTGGGGCGGGCTGGATTTCGTCGTCCATGCCATCGGCTTTTCCGACAAGAACGAGCTGAAAGGCCTCTACGCCGACACGAGCCGCGACAACTTCATCCGCACAATGGTGATCTCCTGCTACTCCTTCACCGAGATCGCCCGTCACGCCGCCACATTGATGAAGGATAGCGGTTCGATGATCACGCTGACCTATGCCGGTTCGGTCCGTGTCATGCCGAACTACAACGTTATGGGTGTCGCCAAGGCGGGGCTGGAGGCCAGCGTCCGCTATCTCGCCAACGACTACGGCCCGCGCGGCATCAGGGTGAACGGCATATCGGCGGGACCGGTACGGACGCTTGCGGGCGCCGGGATTTCCGACGCACGCCACATGTTCTCCTACCAGCAGCGCAACTCGCCGCTACGCCGTACAGTGACGATCGACGAAGTCGGCGGCTCCGCGCTCTATTTGCTGTCCGACCTGTCCTCCGGCGTCACCGGCGAAATCCACTATGTCGATTCCGGCTATCACATCGTTTCCATGCCGACGCTTGACGAATTGAAGCAGACCGACGGCGGGCGGGAATAGCGCGAGCGACGTATCGCCGGCTTGCCCCGCAGGATTTCAGCGTCGCGCCGATAAGACCTTGAACATGCCGTCGCGGGCGAGCTCCGCATGGCTGGAGAAGGCGGCCGCCAGCACCGGTTCGTAGGGAAGCTGACGGTTTGCCACCATGAACAGCCGGCCGCCGGGCTTCAGCGCCTTGCCTGCCGCGCGGATCATGCCGGCACCGATTTCCGGCTCAGTCGCCCGGCTGCGGTGAAAGGGCGGGTTCATGACGACCACGTCGTAGCGGCGCTCGACCGGTTCGCTCAAAAGATCTATCCAGAAGAAACGTGGCTCCACGCCTGTGTTGCCGACATTGGCCTTGGCCGCCTCCAGCGCCTCGAAATCCGCTTCGTAAAGGTCAAGCGCCGATATGCCGGGTGAGCGGGCGGCGACTTCGGCGGCGACATAGCCCCAACCGGCACAGAAATCCGCAACGCTGCCACGCAGATCGTTGGGCAGATTTTCGACCAGCAGCTTCGATCCGGCATCGATCTTGTCGAAGGAAAACATGCCTGGGGCCGTGCGGAAGCGGTCCTCGACCACCAAGTCCGGATTGGCGGTGCGAAGCGTTGCCGCGGCAACGGTATCGGCCAGCCGGCGAAACCAGAAGGCAATGCCGTGATGCTTCGGCAGGTGGCCTTCGAGCGGCACAAGGGCGCCGACATGCTTGCGCAGGCTGGCGATTCCATCGTCCTTGCTGCCGGCGACGACGATCAACCCGTCTGGTGCTGCGCGCTCGACCGCTTCGGCAACGCGCAACTCGTTTTGGCCGCGATGGCGGCCAGCGAGCACAAATGCCGCGTCGAAAGCCTCGCCTTCGACCTGCGGCGTGACCGCGAAGCCGGACGCCTGCAAGGCGCGAAAGTGCGGCCTGAAGCCTTGGACAAGATGAAGCTTGGCATCAAACCCTTCCGGCAAGCGAAAGCCGGGCTCGGCACCGAGAAAGAGTATGCGTTCATCCTTTCGTGGCAGGGAAACAGCACCGGCCTCGAACGGATGGAAAAGCGTTTTCAGCGGCTCGGCGGACATTCACCACTCTTGAACTGCAAGGCTGTTGTTGAAACGCAAACGGGCGCGACCTTCCGGCGCGCCCGCTTCGATTGCATAGTTAGATCAGCTTAGGCGGCGTTTTCTTCGCCTTCGCTCTTCTTGTCGCGCACGATTTCCTTGCCGGTGGCCTGGTCGACGACCTTCATCGACAGGCGGACCTTGCCGCGCTCGTCGAAGCCCATCAGCTTGACCCAGACCTTGTCGCCTTCCTTGACCACATCGGAGGTCTTGGCGACGCGGTCATTGGCGAGTTGCGAGATGTGGACGAGGCCGTCACGCGGACCGAAGAAATTGACGAAAGCGCCGAAGTCGGCGGTCTTGACGACCGTGCCCTCGTAGATTTCACCGACTTCCGGCTCGGCGACGATGGTGTGTATCCACTTCTTCGCCGCCTCGATCTCCTTGGCATTGGCCGAGGCGATCTTGACGGTGCCGTCGTCCTCGATGTTGATCTTGGCGCCGGTCTTTTCGACGATCTCGCGGATGACCTTGCCGCCCGAGCCGATCACGTCGCGGATCTTGTCCGTCGGGATGTGCATGACCTCGATGCGCGGCGCGAACTCGCCGAGCTCGGCACGTGCGCCGGACAGCGCGTGGGCCATTTCGCCGAGAATGTGCTGACGGCCATCCTTGGCCTGGTCGAGGGCGATCTTCATGATCTCCTCGGTGATGCCCCCGATCTTGATGTCCATCTGCAGCGAGGTGATGCCGTAGGCGGTGCCGGCAACCTTGAAGTCCATGTCGCCGAGGTGGTCCTCGTCGCCAAGGATGTCGGAGAGCACGGCGAAGCGCTCGCCTTCCTTGATCAGGCCCATCGCAATGCCGGCGACCGGCTTGGCAAGCGGCACGCCGGCATCCATCAGAGCCAGCGAGGTGCCGCAGACGGTAGCCATTGACGACGAGCCGTTGGACTCGGTGATCTCCGAAACGACGCGCAACGTATAGGGGAACTGGTCGGCGGTCGGAAGCATCGGCCGGATGGCGCGCCAGGCGAGCTTGCCATGGCCGATTTCGCGGCGGCCCGGCGAACCCATGCGGCCGGTTTCACCGACCGAATAGGGAGGGAAGTTGTAGTGCAGGAGGAACTTCTCCTTGTACATGCCGGTCAACGAATCGACATACTGCTCGTCCTCGCCGGTGCCGAGCGTGGCGACAACCAGTGCCTGGGTCTCGCCGCGAGTGAACAGCGCCGAGCCGTGCGTGCGCGGCAGGACGCCGACTTCCGAGACGATCTTGCGGACCGTCTTCAGGTCGCGGCCGTCGATGCGCGAGCCGGTGTCGAGAATGTTCCAGCGCACGACCTTGGCCTGGAGCTCCTTGAACACGGTGCCGATCTGTTCGGACGTGTATTTGGCCTCTTCGCCTTCTGCCGGCGCGAACGCGGCCTTGACCTTCGCCTTGACGGCGTCGACGGCGGCATAGCGCTTCTGCTTGTCGGTGATCTTGTAGGCGTCGCGAAGCTCGCCTTCGACGATCTTGAGCATCTCGGCTTCAAGTGCGGAATAGTCCGGCGCGGTGAAGTCGCGCGGGTCCTTGGCCGCGACTTCAGCCAGCTTGATGATCGCGTCGATCACCGGCTGGAAGCCCCTGTGGCCGAACATGACGGCGCCAAGCATAAGGTCCTCGCCGAGTTCCTTGGCTTCGGACTCGACCATCAGCACGGCGTCGGCGGTGCCGGCGACGACCAGGTCGAGCTTCGATTCCTGCATCTCGTCGACATGCGGGTTGAGCACATATTCGCCGTTGATGTAGCCGACGCGGGCGCCGCCAACCGGGCCCATGAACGGCACGCCGGACAAGGTCAGGGCCGCGGAGGTGGCGACGATCGACAGGATGTCCGGGTCATTTTCGAGATCGTGCTGGACGACGGTGACGACGATCTGGGTGTCGTTCTTGTAGCCTTCGGCGAAGAGCGGGCGGATCGGGCGGTCGATCAGGCGGGAAACCAGCGTTTCCTTCTCGCTCGGACGGCCTTCACGCTTGAAATAACCACCCGGGATCTTGCCGGCGGCGTAAGTCTTTTCCTGGTAGTTGACCGTCAGCGGGAAGAAATCGAGGCCGGGTTTCGGCTCTTTCATCGAGACGACGGTGGCGAGAACCTTGGTTTCGCCGTAGGTGGCCAGCACCGCGCCATCAGCCTGACGCGCGATCTTGCCGGTTTCGAGAATGAGCGGGCGGCCGCCCCATTCGATTTCCACTTTGTGGTAATTGAACATGTCTTGTCCTTCGTATGCGGAAAGGGCCGCGCCGTTTCAGCGTGCGCGGATGCCCCTTTCCCTTGGCTTCCTTTCTCGGGCAGCCACGGGCAAGACAACGGGAGGCTCGGCTTATTCGGCGCGGTGCCGCACGAGCGTCCTGCAATCCTGCCCCATGACCGTCCATGGGCGGTTTCGAGCGGCCCTCTGCTGTTTCGAAACCGGGTTGGCCAATCGATCCGAGTGGCCTTGCGCGTGAACCCGAAAACCAGGTTTTCGGAAAATATCCTGCGCAAATCTAAACTTCAGAGCGTCCTTTGCGCATCCAAACCGATGCGCGGCGCTCTACTTCCTTCCTACTTCCTTCATGGAGCCTTGGATGACCCGATGCTCCAATGCGCGACCGGCGGGCTCTCGAAAGAACCCGCCGGTCAATTCGTCAACGGCGCAGACCGAGCTTCTCGATCAGCGTCTGATAGCGCGCGTCGTCCTTGCGCTTGAGATAATCAAGCAGGCTGCGGCGCTGGGAAACGAGAGCGAGCAGACCACGGCGGGAATGGTTATCCTTCTTGTGATCCTTGAAATGGTCGGTCAGGTTCTTGATGCGCTCCGAAAGGATGGCCACCTGGACTTCCGGAGACCCGGTATCGCCCTTGGCGGTTGCGAATTCGCCCATCAATTCCTTCTTGCGTTCGGCAGTAATCGACATCGTGTTTTTCCTTGTCTGTTTGAGGAAACGGGACGCCCTCAGCCGGGATGTCGTCCAGCAGGGGCCGGTGCAAGCAACGCGTCAAAGCGCGAGGCTGCGGCGCATATAGTGCAATTCCGACAAAAAGGCCAGCCTAATTCACAAGCCGGCTTTTTGCTGCATAAACGGGCACTTCCGCCTAGTCAGAGCCATTTCTTCCATTTGAAGTACGCAAAGAGCCCGACCGCAACAAGCGCCATGAAGACGAGCGACAGGGGATAGCCGTAATAGGCTTTCAGCTCCGGCATGTTCCAGGGCGAGGTGTCGGGGTCGAAATTCATGCCCCATACGCCGACGAGAAAGGTAAGCGGCATGAAGATCACCGAGACGATCGTCAGATAGCTGATGACGTCGTTGGTGCGCGCCTGGCTGAGCGACAAGTGCATCTCGATCAGGCCGGTCAGCATGTCGCGCTGGGTTTCGACCAGTTCGATCAATCGCAGCGAATGATCGAGCGTGTCGTTCAGAAATATCTTGGTTTCGGCCTTCACATAAGAGACGTCGTTGCGGATCATGGTCGCCAGCGCGTCGCGCATCGGCCAAAGCACGCCCTTCAGCACATTGGCATCGCGCCGCAATTCGTGAAGCTGCCGCATCTGATGCTTGTGCGCCTGGTTCAGCATCTGGTCCTCAATGCTGTCGACCAATTCGCCGGCAGCCTCGATCGGCGGGAAATAGCTGTCGACGATGGCGTCGATCAAAGCATAGGCGAGATAGTCGGCGCCGCGCGAGCGCAAGCGGTTGGGCACCGAGCTTGCGATCCGCTTGCGCACGGGATCGAACGGGTCGCCTTCGCGCTCCTGGAAGGTGACGACGAAGTTCCTGCCGAAGAAGACGGCGATCTGTTCGTAGCGATGCGCGGTGACATCGTCGATCATCCTGACGACGACAAAGGCATGGTCCTCGAAGAAATCCACCTTCGGCCGCTGGCCGGTGTTGACGACATCTTCCAGCGCCAACGGATGCAGGTTGAAGATCCGGCCGATCTCCTCGATCAGCTGGATGTTGGCGAGGCCTGTGCAATCGAGCCAGATAACCGGCCAATTGTGGCAATGGGTGTTGACGTCGTCGATGCTGGCATTGTCGATGGTCTTGAACTTTTCGGGCGAGATCAATGTCAGCCTGAGCTCGGAACGGCGTGCCGCCGGGTCGGCGATCAGCGTGCCGGGCGAAGCCCCGACGGGCGGCCGCCGTGTGTTGAGCACCGCCCGCTTCCTGCCCGTCTCAGCCTTTGCCATGTGCCCCCTCGAATGCAGCGTCGGTGCCGCGCATCCCTTCGGACGGCAAACGACGCCGTCGCCCTGTTGATTTAGCGCATGATCCTTTCGCAAAATAGAATCCGGTTGGAGATCATGCGCCGAGAGACAGCTGTTACCCGACAAAGACCCGCTTTGGCTTGAACATGCCTTGCTCGATGGCGCCGATGGCGACCAGCTTGCCGCGCGCGGTGGCGCAGGCCTCCTCAGCTTCTACCGGCGCGTCACGGCCGCGAATGATGACCGGATTGCCGAGGCGGATTTTGGTTGCCGCATCGTCGCTGATCGCAACCTGCGGCAAGCATTCGAGCGCCGCGGCGGTGTCGACCAGAAGTGCATCGATGGCACCGAAGTCGATCGGCGCGTCCGCTGTTTGCGAACCTTCCTCGCTCTGTTCGCCGAAGCGGGCGGCTTCCAGCTCGGCCAAGGTGACGAAATCTTCCTGCGTGAACGGCTCGACCTCGACCCGCCGCAGCTCGGCGATGTGACCGAAGCAGCCAAGGTCGCGCCCCACGTCGCGCGCCAGCGAGCGGACATAGGTGCCCTTGCCGCATTCGACCTCGAAGATGGTGCGATCTGCCATGTGCTCGACCAGGTCGAGCCGGCCGATCTCAACCTCGCGTGGCGGAATGTCGATCGTCTCGCCATCGCGGGCAAGGTCGTAGGCGCGCTCGCCGGCGATCTTGATCGCCGAAAATTGCGGCGGCGTCTGCATGATGACGCCGGTATATTTCGAAAGCAGCGCCCGTACGTCGGCTTCCGCCGGACGGCGGTCCGAGCTTTTGGTCGCCGGGCCTTCCAGGTCGTCGGTCGAGCGCTCCTCGCCCCAGGCAACCGTGAAGCGGTAGACCTTGGCGCCGTCCTGGACGTATGGCACGGTCTTGGTCGCTTCGCCGAGCGCGATCGGCAGCATGCCGGACGCCAGCGGGTCGAGCGTGCCGGCATGGCCGGCCTTTTCCGCCTGGAACAGCCATTTGATCTTGGAGACGGCTTCAGTCGAGCCCATGCCGACCGGCTTGTCCAGCACCAGCCAGCCCGAGATCGGCCGGCCCTTCTTCTTGCCGCGACGCGCCACTATTCGCTGTCCTTCCTGTCGTCTTTGTCTTTGTCGTCGGGGTCGAGATCGCGCGCCACTTCGGGCGAGTGCAGCAACTCGTTTATCTTCTGGAAATTGTCGTAGCTGGTGTCGAGCCGGAAGCGGAATTCCGGCATGTACTTCATCTGGCGCAGCGCGCCGGAGACGCGGCCGCGCACGAACTTCGCATGCTTGTTGAGCGCCTCGATCACCGCCCCGGCATCCTTGGCGCCGAGCGGCGAAACGAAGGCGGTGGCGATCTTGAGATCGGGCGCCATGCGCACTTCCGAGACCGAAACCACCGTGTTCTCGATCAGCGGATCGAGGATCTCGCCGCGCTGCAAGGTCTCGGACAGCGCATGGCGCACCTGCTCGCCGACACGCAGCATGCGCTGGGATGGGCCAGCCGTTGATGGTCTAGGCATAAAAATTCTTCCTTCGCGCGGGTTCGAACCGCCTCAAGCCGCCCACTTAGCGCTGTTGAACTGGCTTGGCTACCCTTGGGAACCTGCGTTAATTGGTCCTCATTCTATGACCGAGCGTCAGCTACCCAGATTATTATTTTCGCAAGCGCATCGGCGGTAACGACATCTCTCGGGACAAAAACGAAACGGGTGCCGTCGTCAATAACGAAGAATAAATAATCGTTGCTGAGATGCATCCGTTCTATCTTTCGATTCTTTATCGAGCTCTCGTCCAAAAACTGGATAATATACCCGTCGAAAATCTTAACCGATTCAGCGATATTGCCAAGCTTCTTATTATTTGCCTTCCTTTTTAAAGGAACCAAAAAACTACGAGCTATTATTATATATATTGTCCCCATAGCAATTGGGGCCAGAACGTAAATTGTCTGACTGGAAACCACGCCCTTTGCAAGGTACTCCAGCAGAGCGACGGCCAACGCAGATGTCCAGATAATCAAAAGAATTGCGGCTATCAAAATCAGCCAAGCAAGCCCTGTAAGAATCCAACGCCTGGATCGACCATACCTCAGATCGGAAAACGAACGCGCAGCACGTTTAAGCTGCGTATCATTTGTCTGGAAGGTATACTCCCATAGAGGGAACATACCTTCCAAATTTGGAACGTCCTGGCCCATATCGGTGCCAAGCGCTTTATAGCGTCCTGGTCACCATCTCGACGCGGAAGCACTCGATGACGTCACCGACGCGCATGTCCTCGTAGTTCTGGAAGGCCATGCCGCATTCCTGGCCGCCCGGAACTTCCGAAACCTCGTCCTTGAAGCGCTTCAGGGTCTTCAGCGTGCCTTCGTGGATGACGACGTTGTCGCGGATCAGGCGCACGCCCGCACCACGCTCGACCTTGCCTTCGGTGACACGGCAGCCGGCGATCTTGCCGACCTTGGTGATGTCGAAGATCTCGAGGATCTCGGCATTGCCGATGAAGGTCTCGCGACGCTCCGGCGAGAGCAGGCCGGAGAGCGCCGCTTTCACATCATCGACCAGATTGTAGATGATCGAATAGTAGCGGATCTCGATGCCGGCCGCAGCCGCGGCTGCGCGGGCCTGCGCATTGGCGCGAACGTTGAAGCCGATGATCGCAGCCCCCGAAGTTTCCGCCAGCGACACGTCGCTTTCGGTAATGCCGCCAGCCCCCGCATGGACGATGCGCGCACGCACCTCGTCGGTGCCGAGATTGTCGAGCGCGGCGTTGATCGCCTCGATCGAGCCCTGCACGTCGCCCTTGATGACCAGCGGGAATTCCTTCAATCCGCTGGTCTGCAACTGCGACATCATCTGTTCAAGCGAGCCGCGCTGGCCGGCATGCCTGGCCACCGCCTTCTCACGCGCCAGACGCTGGCGATATTCGGTGATCTCGCGGGCGCGGGCCTCGTTGTTGACCACGGCGAAGCGGTCGCCGGCCTGCGGCGTGCCTTGCAGGCCGAGCACCTCCACCGGCATTGCCGGCGGCGCTTCCTTGACCTGCTCGCCGCGATCATTGACGAGCGCGCGTACCCGGCCCCATTCGTTGCCGGCGACGAGAATGTCGCCCGGCATCAACGTGCCGGTCTGCACCAGCACGGTAGCGACTGGGCCGCGGCCCTTGTCGAGCTGGGCTTCGATGACCACGCCTTCGGCGGTGCGGTCCGGATTGGCCTTCAGGTCGAGGATTTCGGCCTGCAGCAGGATCGCTTCGAGCAACTTGTCGAGATTGATGCCCTTGGTCGCCGACACCTCGACATCCAGCACCTCACCGCCCATGGATTCGACGAACACCTCGTGGCGCAGCAGTTCCGAACGCACCTTCTGCGGGTCGGCGTCATGCTTGTCGATCTTGTTGATCGCCACAATGATCGGAACGCCGGCCGCCTTGGCGTGATTGATCGATTCGATCGTCTGCGGCATGACGCTGTCGTCAGCTGCCACCACGAGGATGGCGATATCGGTCGCCTGGGCACCGCGGGCACGCATCGCCGTGAAGGCGGCGTGGCCGGGCGTGTCGATGAAGGTAACCTTGTGACCGTTCTTCTCGACCTGATAGGCGCCGATATGCTGGGTAATGCCGCCGGCCTCGCCGGAGACGACGTTGGCATTGCGGATGGCATCGAGCAACGAGGTCTTGCCGTGATCGACATGGCCCATGATCGTTACCACCGGCGGACGCGGCTGCAGGTCCTCGGGACGATCGGCGATGTTGAACAAGCCCTCTTCGATGTCGGACTCGGCGACGCGGCGGACCGTGTGGCCAAATTCGGTGGCGACGAGTTCGGCCGTGTCGGCGTCGATGACGTCACCAGGCTTCAGGATCTGGCCCTGCTTCATGAAGAACTTGACCACGTCGACAGCGCGCTCGGACATGCGCTGCGCCAGCTCCTGGATGGTGATGGTTTCGGGCAGGATCACTTCACGCATGACTTTCTCGCGTGGCTCGTTATGCAACGCGCGCTTGAATTTCTCCTGACGGCGGCGCATCGACGAGAGCGAGCGGGCGCGCGCATCCTCTTCGGAAAGCGCCGAATTCAGCGTCAGCTTGCCGCGGCGGCGGTCTTCCTCGCCCTTGGTCGGTTTGGCCGGACGCGCCACTTCCGGTGTGACCAGACGGCGCACTGGTGCGCCGGCACCGGTCCGCTTCGGTTTGACCTCTTCCTCGTCATCGACTGTTGCCAGTTCGGCGGCGAGCGGCGCACGGCGGCGCGCCTCTTCCTCGGCACGGCGGCGGGATTCGGCCTCGGCTTGCAGCCGTGCCTCTTCCTCGGCCTGACGGCGAGCCGATTCCTCGCGCTCGCGGCGGCGGCGCTCTTCGTCCTCGCTGCGGCGCTTGGCTTCCTCGATGGCGCGCTGGCGATCCTCGACATCGCGGACCTTCGAGCCCTCGAGAGCCCGGCGGCGTGCTTCCATTTCCTGGCGCGACAACTCGTTCAGCACCATGCCGCCGCGTTCGACCGGCGGCGGAGGGGGAGGCGCCTTGGGAGCTTCCTGCACGGCGGGCGCTGCCGCGACCGGCTTCGGCGTGAAGACGGACACAGGCGCTGCCGCCGGCTCCGGCTTGTCGCCGGGCAGCGAGAACTTGCGCTTCTTGGTCTCGACGACCACCGACTTGGTGCGGCCGTGCGAGAAGTTCTGGCGCACCGTGCCCTGTTCCATACCGGGGCGCTTCAGCGTCAAGGTCTTCTTCGGCGTAACACTCAGCGTCTTGTCGTCGCCCGATTTCGTATCGCTCATTCCATATCCTCTGCGGCATCATCTTCGTCAGCAACGGCCGCAAGCATTGCCAGATCGTCCGGGGAACCGCCCCGATATCGGTCGAGCGCAACCATGCGCTTCTGGACCGCCCTGCCCGCGTCTCCCGCGAGAACGGCAGCATGTATCACATTTGTACCCCCCAATGCCAAGCTCAACTCGGCCTCGGAGAAAAGTTTGTAAGCGCGGATCGCAGGCCCGCCGAGGTGGACGGTTGCCCGTCGCGCCTGGCTTATCTTGCGGACGCCATCGTCGGAAGCCTCGGTCGCGTGGAGCACGAAAAGTGCAAGTCCGCCGCGCACGGCGCTCTCGACCTTGGTCGCTCCGAGTGCTATGGCGCCCGCCTTGCGGGCCAGGCCAAGCATGCCCAGAGCGGACCTGGAAAGCAGCGCGTCGACCATGCCGCCAAGATCGGCCGGCACGCTCACCTGCGCCTTAAAAGCACGGGCAAACAGGTTTTTGGCCGCTGCCTTTTCTATATGTAGGCGGTCGGCCGTCACCCAGCAACCGCGGCCGGGCAGGTTTCTCTTGATGTCCGGAACGACGGCCGAATCCGGGCCGACGACGAAACGGATCAGTTCATCCGTTTCGGCTTGCCTGCGGGTGACGATGCAGGTGCGATCGTTCATCTCGTCCAAGGGCGGGTTCGGTGCGATGCGGTTTCACCTCACGCACCGACGGTTTCGTCAACCGGCACGCCCTCGGCGGCAAGCTCGTCTTCGGTGATCCAGCCAGCCTTCAGGCGAGCGGCCAGGACCATCTGCTCGGCATCGGCGCGTGATACGCCGTGGTTGGCGAGCACACCCGGGAATACCTTCGTCTCGCCGTCCTTGCGTTCCTTCCAACCGGTCAGGTCGTCGGCGGCGTAGCCGGCGAAATCCTCGATCGTCTTCACGCCGTCCTCGCCGAGCGTCACCATCATGGCGGTGGTGATGCCGGGAATCTCGCGCAGCTCGTCCTTGACGCCGAGCGCCTTGCGCTTCTCGTCATGCTCGGCTTCGATCTTCTCCAGATATTCGCGGGCGCGGGTCTGGATTTCCGAAGCCGTGTCCTCGTCGAAGCCGTCGATCGACGCGATTTCGCCGGAATCGACATACGCGACCTCCTCGACGCTGGTGAAGCCTTCGGAAGCGAGCACCTGGCCGACCATCTCGTCGACGTCGAGGGCTTCCATGAACAGCGACGACCGTTCGACGAATTCCTTCTGGCGGCGTTCGCTCTCTTCCTGCTCGGTCAGGATGTCGATATCCCAGCCGGTGAGCTGCGAGGCAAGACGGACGTTCTGGCCGCGGCGGCCGATGGCCAGCGACAGCTGATCGTCGGGAACGACGACCTCGATGCGCTCGGCATCCTCGTCGAGCACGACCTTGGCGACTTCCGCCGGCTGCAATGCATTGACAATGAAGGACGCCGCCGAAGGCGACCAAGGAATGATGTCGATCTTCTCGCCCTGCAATTCACCGACGACCGCCTGGACGCGGCTGCCGCGCATACCGACGCAGGCACCGACCGGATCGATGGAGCTGTCGCGCGAGATGACAGCGATCTTGGCGCGCGAACCCGGATCGCGGGCGACCGACTTGATCTCGATGATGCCGTCGTAGATTTCCGGCACTTCCATGGTGAACAGCTTCGCCATGAACTGCGGATGGGTGCGCGACAGGAAGATCTGCGGGCCGCGCTGTTCGCGGCGCACGTCATAGACATAGGCACGGACGCGATCGCCATACTTGTAGTTTTCGCGCGGAATCAGCTCGTCGCGGCGGATGATCGCTTCGCCGCGGCCGAGATCGACGATGACGTTGCCGTATTCGACGCGCTTGACGGTACCGTTGACGATCTCGCCGATACGGTCCTTGTATTCGTCATATTGCCGGTCGCGCTCGGCCTCGCGCACCTTCTGCACGATGACCTGCTTGGCGGACTGGGCGGCGATGCGGCCAAAATCCATCGGCGGTAGCTGTTCGGCAATGAAATCGCCGAGCTGGGCGTCCGGATTGCGCTCGCGCGCCGAGGAAATGGCAATCTGCGTCGCGTAGTCATCGACCTTCTCGACCACTTCCATCAGCCGCTGCAGCTTCATCTCGCCGGTGTTGGCATTGATGTCGGCGCGGATATTGGTTTCCTGGCCGTAGCGCGAGCGCGCGGCCTTCTGGATCGCATCGGCCATGGCGGCGATGACGATCGACTTGTCGATCGACTTTTCACGCGCGACCGCATCGGCGATCTGCAGCAGTTCAAGCCTGTTGGCGCTTACAACCATCTTCTTTCTCCCGAGCTTATTGCCGACCTTTACGGCCGGCAGCCCAATCACATTTCCTGTTCGGTTTCGTCTTCCGCACCCTCTGGTGCGTCTTCGGGTTCGCCGCGGCGTTTCCTGGCTTCCTTGCGCGCCCGATTGTCCTTCGACAGCGCATCGCGGATAAGGTCGTCGGTCAGAATCAGCCGCGCTTCGGCAATCGCATCGTAGGGAACATGTACCGTCGGCTCCTCGCCGTAAGCGGCCTTGTCACGCTCGATCAGCACACCGTCCGCGTCGCTTTCGGCGATCTTGCCCTTGAAGCGCTTACGGTCGGCGACGAGAACCGACGTTTCCATCTTCACCAGATGGCCGGTCCAGGCTGCAAAGTCCGATTTGCGGACCAGCGGCCGGTCGATGCCCGGCGACGACACTTCGAGATGATAAGCCTTCTCGATCGGATCATCGACATCGAGCGCCGGCGACACCGCCCGGCTGACCTCTTCACAATCCTCGACCGTCATGGTGCCGTCCTCGCGCTCGGCCATGATCTGCAGCGTCAGCCCGTTCTGGCCCGACAGGTGCACACGTACCAAGCGGAAGCCAATGGCGCGCAGTACCGGCTGAACGATCAGCGCGATGCGCGCATCGATGCCGCTTTCGCGGATGATGCGGTCGTCGCCTTCGCTTGCCGTCACTGTCATTCGGTCCTGTCACTCGATTTCTGTTGGTCGGCAGGTAATAAAAAAGAGCGGGACCGGGTGGACCCACTCTTCGTCATACCGACCAAGAATTTGAAGCCGATATAGACGATCGTGGTCCTCATTTCAAGCCCGTCCTGCATGACGGCAGGGCTCCGAGTCCGCAGCGCTGCGCCAAATGCATGGCGCCCATGCCGTGATCCCCCTTTGAGCACCGGCCACGCACGACTATCTATGTTGCATTGCACAATTGGAGCGCTCACTGCGCTCGAAAGGGTACCATCATGAACAATCGTGGATTTTTTTCAGCCATAGGCGATGTCTTTAGCGTGTTCGGCAGTGCCGTAGCCGCGTCGCGGGCTGTGGAAAGCGGTCGCAAGCCGCGTGCGCATGATCTGCGCAATCTCGGCATGGAGCCGGCAGCCTTCGACAAGATCCGTCGCTTCTGAGCCAAGTGAGCGCCGAGAGCCTTCGGCCCGCTCGCCTTGTGCTCAGCTCTAATTTCCCGCTTATTTGCGCACGAAGGTGAGATAGGCGGGCCGTCGGCCTTCGCGAATGGCCTTGGCCTCATAGCGCGTCCCCGGCCAGCCATCATAGGGCCGGTGCCAGTCGGCTGCTTCGCTTGCCTGCCACGTGAAGGCGTCGTGCGCCCGGCAATGCAGGAGCGTCCAGTTCACATAGCTGTCGATATCGGACGCAAAGTGGAACTTTCCGCCGTGCCTCAGGACGCGCGCGAAGCGGTCGAGATTGACCGGGCTGACCAAGCGCCGCTTCCAGTGCTTCTTCTTCGGCCACGGATCCGGATAGAGAAGGTCAATGCCGTCAAGCGAAGCCTGCGGCAGCCAGTCCAGCAGACGTGTGGCGTCGTCGTCATAGACGCGCAGATTGGCAAGCGGCCGCTCCCGGACCGCCATCATCATCTTGGCCATGCCGTTGACGAAAGGCTCGACGCCGATAAAGCCGGTCGCCTGGCTGGCCGTAGCACGGTGCAGAAGATGTTCGCCGCCGCCAAAACCGATTTCGAGCTGGACAGCCGAAACTTCGGCTTCGAAAAGGCTGCGCAAGTCGGCCGGCGGTTCAACCGTCAGATCGAGCCTGTAGGCGGCGAAGCCGCTCTCCAGCGCCGCTGCCTGTTGTGGTCGAATGGTCTTGCCGCGCCGGCGACCGAAAAAGGCCTCGGTCGCACGGCTTGGCCGGTCCTTCGGATCCACAGGCGCCGCGGTTAGGCGGCGACTGCTTCGGCGACCGGTTCGGCGAGAGCGTCCTTGAGCGCCTTGGCGAGATCGGTCTTCTCCCAGGAGAAGGATCCGTCGCGGCCGGCCTTGCGGCCAAAATGGCCGTAGGACGACGTCTTGGCATAGATCGGCTTGTTGAGATCGAGGTGGCGGCGGATGCCGGAAGGCGACAGGTCCATCACGGCGCGCAGTGCACGCTCGAGTTTTGCCTCGTCAACCTTGCCGGTGCCGTGCAGGTCGACGTAGATCGACAGCGGCTGGGCGACACCGATCGCATAGGAAAGCTGGATGGTGCAGCGATCGGCGAGCTTTGCGGCAACCACGTTCTTGGCGAGATAACGCGCCGCATAGGCCGCCGAGCGGTCGACCTTGGTGGTGTCCTTGCCAGAAAAAGCGCCGCCGCCATGAGGCGCAGCCCCACCATAAGTGTCGACGATGATCTTGCGGCCGGTCAGGCCGGCGTCGCCATCAGGCCCGCCGATGACGAACTTGCCGGTCGGATTGATGTACCAGTTGCAATTGTCGGCAATCTTCAGGTCGCCCAGTGCTTCGCGAATATAGGGCTCGACGACGTTGCGCACCTTCTTCGAATCCCACGTCTCATCGAGATGCTGGGTCGACAGCACGATCTGCGTCACTTCCGCCGCTTTGCCGTCGACATAGCGGACGGTGACCTGGCTCTTGGCATCCGGCCCGAGCCTGCCGGCATCACCGCTGCCTTCATGGCGCGCAGCCGCCAGCAATTCGAGGATCTTGTGGCTGTAATAGATCGGCGCCGGCATCAGGTCCGGGGTTTCGCGGCAGGCATAGCCAAACATGATGCCCTGGTCGCCGGCTCCCTCCTCGCCTTGCCGGTCGGAGGCGTTGTCGACGCCTTGGCCGATATCCGGCGACTGGCCGTGCAGCAGGACCTCGATCTTGGCTGTCTTCCAGTGGAAGCCGGCCTGCTCGTAGCCGATTTCGCGGATCGCCTTGCGAGCGACCGACTTGAACTTGGCCGGGTTGACAATCGGATGGCCGGCCGCATCCTTCAGGACGTTGCCCTCCTTGTCCTTCTTGAGCAGCGTCTCGGGGACGCGCACCTCGCCGGCGATGACAACGCGATTGGTCGTCGCAAGCGTCTCGCAGGCAACGCGGACCTTCCACGGGTCCATGCCGGTCTTTCTGGCTTCGCGATAGACGAGATCGACAATCTCGTCGGAGATGCGGTCGCAGACCTTGTCGGGATGGCCCTCGGCAACGGATTCCGAGGTGAAGAAGTAATTGTGCCGCGTCACGGGTGTCCCCTCTTGAAAAAAATATCGGCAGGCCGCCGATTTTGGCGCGCCAGTTGTTAACGGTGCCGGGCGTCGCTCGTCAAGCCATGCAGCCGTTCTGGCATGAATTTTGACGTTATTATCTTTGTATCCCGAGACGGCGGCAGGGCGCACTGCGATCAGCCCTTGCACCAACAGACTGAGGAAAACGACTTCGAGGAAGCGTGTCGAGCGAAATCGATCTGCGCTTTAGCGCATCTGCGGAATGAACATCCCTCAATGCGCGCAGCCGCGAGAAATTGCATGCCCAGCTACGACGACCCCTTCCTTGTTGAACTCTTCACGGGCCATCAATCGACTTCGTCGGTGGAAAGCGACTTCACCAGCTCGATGATCTTGCGGCGCACTTTCACGTCGGCGATCTTGACGAAGGCGCGATTCAGCTGGAGGCCTTCCGGGCTGCCGCAGAATTCGACGGCGGAGGTCATCGAAGCATCCTCGGCAAATCCACGGCTGCCCACGGGCTCCTGACCGGGCGCATCCTCGAAAAAGAAGGCGACGGGGACGCCGAGTATGGAGGCGATTGCCTGCAAACGGCTGGCGCCGACGCGATTGGTGCCCTTTTCGTACTTTTGGATCTGCTGGAACGTTATGCCGAGGTTTTCACCCAGTTTTTCCTGGCTCATTCCCAGCATATTGCGGCGAAGCCGGATGCGGCTTCCGACGTGGATGTCGATCGGATTCGGCTTTTTCTTGTTTTCTTCTGTCATTTTTTCCTCGCCGAATTTTTCCGGCTTTTTCTATTTTGCTGCCCAAACGACGCCGCGGCCCGTGCCCCAACAGAACGACCTTATCGACTTCGAAAATTTTCAGGCGCTTACAGTATGAGTTTCTAATGTGTCGGCTGTCAATTCGCCCGTAGCCTTTGCCTTACGTTCAAAATGCATGCCGCAACGGCAAGCAAAAACATGATCAGCATTCCGTTAATGCGTCGTTGGCCGGAGGAAACGATGGCTTGGTCGGAGATCGGCACACGCACATCGATCGCGCCGCGTGCATCGATTGCCAGCGCGTCGACGATGCGACCGCGCGGGTCGACAACGGCCGAAATGCCGTTATTAGCCGCGCGCAACAGGGGCACCCCATTCTCCACCGCCCGGATCTGCGCCTGCCTGAAGTGCTGGTACGGCCCCGGCGTGTCGCCGAACCAGGCGTCATTGGTGACGTTCACAATAAGCTCGGCTGACGTTGCGTCAACTGCGACCAGATCGGGAAAGATGACCTCATAGCAAATAAACGGCAGCGCCCGGATACCGCCGGGCAGCGCGATCGGATGCCGCTCATTGCCCGCCGCGAAGGTCATTGGACCGGCAACAAGCTGCTCAAGCCCGAAGCGGCCGAGCAGATCGGCGAAAGGCAGGTATTCGCCGAAGGGTACCAGGTGGACCTTGTCGACGGCATCGACGATTTCGCCCCTTTCGTCGATCGCCACCACAGAGTTGTAGTAACGGCTGCCGGCCACCGAGCCGCCTTCCTCGCGAACGACGCCGGCGACCAGCATCTGGCCATCGCCAAGCATCTCTCCGATCGCAGGCAGGGCATCCGGACGTTCGGTGAACAGAAACGGCACGGACGTCTCCGGCCACAGGATCAATTGCGGCCTGTCATGGCCGGGTTCCGGCGCCTTAGCCGAAAGCCCCATCATGGTGGCGAAGATACGGTCACGCACCGAGGTATCCCATTTTTCCGTAAGGTCGACGGCAGGCTGCACGATACGGACGTCAAGGCTGCGGGCGGCCGGCTTTTCGGGGGCGGCGAGCCGGATATAGCCGAAGCCGGCATGGGCGGCGACGAGAACGACAAGCAACGCCGCGCCGAGGCGAAGATGCTGGCGCGCCGCAAGCAGCGCCGGCAGCGCGAAGACGAAGACCGCAAGCGCGTTCATGCCGACCATGCCGGTCACCGAGACGCTCTGCATCAGCAAAGGCACCGGCATCGCCGCATAGCCGACGGCATTCCACGGAAAGCCGGTGAACAGGAAGCCGCGCAGCCATTCCGCCAGCGCAAAGCCGAAGGCGAGCGCGGCGATGCGCCCGATGTCGTTGCTCCACAACAGCCGGGCAACCACGGCAGCGAAACCGTAAAAGAGGGCCAGCGCGAGGGGGATGCCGACCACCGCGAACGGCAAGGCCCAGGCAAAGCTGTCGGCCTCGACCAGCAGCGCCGAGCCGACCCACCAGAGACCGGCAAGAAAGTAGCCGAAACCGAACCACCAGCCGGTGGCGAAAGCCGGCCGCAAGCGCCGCAGAAAACCGTCCGAGGCTTCGCCGGTCGCGCCGTCGAGGAGCCACACCAGCAGCGGGAACGAAACGAAACAGACGGCGAAGAAATCGTAAGGCGCCTGGGCAAGAACCGTCAGCGCCCCGGCAAGAAACGCCACTAGCGCGCGCCGCCAGCCCCAAAGCAGAATTATCCGGCCGGCCTGGCGCTCCATCTATGCTTCCGAGTCGTGCGAATCAGGAAGCAAGATTTATCAGGCTGCGGGCTTGGCTCCAAACCGGGCGACCTAGTCCGCTCATAGCTATCGATGCCAGCCTTGTATCTTCAGCCCGCCCAGCCGCTCAGCCTCTACGCGTGGGACAGAGCCGACAGTCTGGGAAAAGGTCCAGACATGGCCTTCAGGATCGCGCGCGTGTTCTTGCCTGCAACTGAAGCCGGGCTGGCTATATGGTCGGCCCATTCGGAATCGACGATGATATAACCATCGCCGAACCGCATCTCGGAATGGACGAGCCTGCCATCGGCATCGCTGACAACCATGCTCGGCTCGAAGCCGAACGCCTTTTCAAGCCAGGTCAATGCGGCCTGCGGATCCTGGTAGAAGACGCCGGAGCCTAAGTCGAGTGCTTGAACGGGTCCTCAACCGGCATCGGGCAAGTCGCGTCTTTCAAGCCTGCTCGGTGCGGACGGCGCGGCGGCGGCGCTCGCCCTTCAGTGTCTCGACGATGCGCACGCGCTTGACGCGGCGTGGGTCGGCGTCGAGCACATGAAACTCGAAGCCGGGTATGGCCTGCACCACTTCGCCGCGCGCTGGCACCCGGCCAAGCGTGTTGAAGATCATGCCGCCGATCGTGTCGACATATTCGCCGTGCTCGCCGGCGGCGAAATCCTCGCCGATCATTTTGGCGACGTCGTCGATCTCGGCCTTGCCGTCGACGATGAAGACGCCTTCGCCGGCCTGGGTAATCATCGGCTCGTCCTCGTCATGCTCGTCCTCGATGTCGCCGACCACCATCTCGACGATATCCTCGAGCGAGACGAGACCGTCAGTGCCGCCATATTCGTCGATGACCAGCGCCATCTGGGTCCGCGTCGTCTGCATCCGCCCCATCAGGTCGGAGGCGAGCATCGACGGCGGCACGAACAGCACCGGTCGGATCAGGTTGAGATCGCCGATGGTGCGCGCCAGATCGACCTGGGCGAGATCGAGAACCGTCGCGACCGGAGTTTTCCTGGTCGTCCTGCCCTTTCTGACGCGGGCGACCTTGGTGATGTGCGCCAGCACGTCGCGGATATGAACCATGCCGCGCGGATCGTCGAGCGTCTCCGAATAGACCGGCATGCGGGAATGGCCGGACTGCTCGAACAGCCCCAGAAGATCACCCAGCTTCGTGGTGATCTCGACCGCCTCGATGTCGGCGCGCGGCACCATGACGTCCTCGACGCGCACTTCGCGCAGGCGCAGGATGTTGTTGAGCATGGCGCGTTCGCCGGGCGAGAAGGATTCTGCATCGCTCGCCGTTTCGGCAAGCGCACCGGCAATCTCCTCGCGCAGGCTGGTGCCGTTGCGGTGCCTGAAAAGCCCGAGCACGCGATCGAACAGGGAGGGACCGGCAGGCGATGCCTCGCTGGCGAAGCTGCCGGTCGTGGTACTCGGACTCGAGCCCTCTTCCGTCGTTTCGGAAGGCTTGATCACACTGCCGGCGTCGGAGCGGGCGGCAGTCTCTGGTTTGTCGTTCATCATCGTCCGGTCAATTGGTCTTTTGTAATTACGTGTAGGGATCGGGAATGGCAAGCCTCGCAAGTGCTGCGCGCTCTGTCGCTTCCATCAGTTCCGCTTCGGCATCCGTTTCGTGATCATAGCCCAGCAAATGCAGCAGGCCATGGATGACGAGATGGGAGATATGGTCCTCGATGGGCTTGTCTTCCAGTGCCGCCTCGCGCGCGACAGTCTCGGCGGCCAGCACGATGTCACCGAGCATCGGCGGCAGAGGCCCGCCCCTGGCAAACGGAAAAGCCGGAAAAGACAGGACGTTGGTCGGCTTGTCCTTGCCGCGCCAGCCGGCATTGAGCGTGCGGATATGGGCATCGTCGGAAAAGACGATGCTGAGCTCGGAACGGCCGTCGGCACCGGTTTCGGCAAAGGCGGCCGAGACGGCGTGGTCGACCAGCCGCGTCAGCGTCGTCTCGTCGGGCCAGTCGCCCGCCTCGATCGCGATATCGATCTCGACGGGAAGCGGCCCCCCCGCCTTTTGCTCCTCAGCCATGCGGCCGCATAGTCATATCAGCTTTCGACACCCAGGCCCCTGGCCAGCTTGCCGTCGCGGTCATAGGCCTTGACGATCTCGGCGACCAGCGGATGCCTGACGACGTCGCCTTCGTTGAAGCGGACCGTCACCATGCCGGTGACGCCGTCGAGGATTCTCAGCGCCTCGACTAGGCCGGACTTGGTGTTTGGCGGCAGATCGATCTGGGTCGGATCACCGGTGACGATCATGCGCGAGTTCTCGCCGAGCCGGGTCAGGAACATCTTCATCTGCATCGGCGTGGTGTTCTGCGCCTCGTCGAGGATGACGGCAGCGTGCGCCAGCGTACGGCCGCGCATGAATGCCAGCGGCGCGATCTCGATGACCTCAGCAGCAATCGCCCGCTCGACCTTGTCGGCCGGCATCATGTCGTAGAGCGCGTCATAGAGCGGCCGCAGATAGGGATCGACCTTCTCCTTCATGTCACCCGGCAGAAAGCCAAGCCGTTCACCGGCCTCGACCGCGGGGCGCGACAGCACGATGCGTTCGACCATGCCGCGTTCGAGCAGCATTGCCGCATGCGCCACCGCCAGATAGGTCTTTCCGGTGCCGGCCGGGCCGATGCCGAAGACGAGTTCCGACCGCTCCAGCGCGCGCATATAGGCGTCCTGGTTGAGCGAGCGGGCATAGATGGTCTTCTTGCGCGTCGATATCTGGGCGGCGGACACCTTGCCCTTGCGCTCCAGTGTCGGCAGCGTCAGCTGGTCGTCGCTGGCGATCGCCATGCGCACGGCGCCGTCGACATCGGACTGGCCGATGTCGGTGCCTTTCTGCAGAATGCCGTAAAGATTGTCCAAGGCGCGGCGTGCCTGCTCGGCGGCCGAGGAAGAGCCCTTGATGGTCAATTGATTGCCGCGCGAGCGGATATCGACGCCGAGCTTCTGCTCGAGTCGGGCCAGATTCTCGTCGAACTGGCCGTAAAGGGCGCTGGCAAGCTTGTTGTTGTCGAAAGTCAGTACGATGTGCGCGATATCCGAGGCCCCCGAGGGTAGGTTCTGGGGCAGGTTCTTCACTTCAGCAGCGCTCAACCGTCTCTCCTCATCTGCCGAGACCTTCAGGCCAATTCGGCGAACAGGCTGTTGTAGCCCGTCTTCGTGATTCGTACCTGGATAATGTCACCGATTTCGCCGGCCTTTTCATCAACAATAACCGGCTGCAGCCAGGGCGAGCGGCCAACCTTCTGGCCGGCCTGGCGGCCCGGCTTTTCGATCAGCGTGTCGATGGTCCTGCCGACCAGGCTTGCGCCGAAATGCTGCTGCTGTTTCAGAAGCAGCGCCTGCAGCCGCTGCAGGCGCTCGTCCTTGACGGCCTCCGGCACGTGATCGCCCATCTCGGCGCCCGGCGTGCCGGGGCGCGGAGAATATTTGAACGAGAAGGCCGAGGCATAGTTGACGTCTTCGACCAACTGCATCGTCGCCTCGAAATCGGCTTCCGTCTCGCCGGGAAAGCCGACGATAAAGTCGCCCGACAGTGCGATGTCGTTCCGCGCGGCACGGATGCGGTCGATCAACGTCAAATAGTCCTTGGCCATATGCCTGCGGTTCATCGCCTTGAGTATGCGGTCGGAGCCGGACTGCACCGGTAAATGTAGATAGGGCATCAGCGTCGGCAAATCACGATGGGCGGCGATCAATTCATCCTCCATGTCGCGCGGATGACTGGTCGTGTAGCGCAGCCGCGCCAGGCCTGGAATCTCTGCCAGCCTGAACAGCAGCCGGCCAAGGCCCCATTCCTCGCCGTCTTCACCTCTTCCGTGCCAGGCGTTGACGTTCTGGCCGAGCAGCGTCACCTCGCGCACGCCGGCATCTGCCAGGCGCTCGGCCTCGGCGACGATCTGTGCCACCGGCCGCGAGACTTCCGAGCCGCGCGTATAGGGCACGACACAGAAGGTGCAGAACTTGTCGCAGCCTTCCTGAACGGTCAAGAACGCCGTCACGCCGCGCCTGATCAGTTCGGCGCGCTTCGGCTGCGGCAGATACTCGAACTTGTCCTCGACGGCATAGTCGGTCTCGACGATCTTTTCGCCGCCACGCGCCCTCGCCAGCACACCGGGCAGCCGGTGGTAGGTCTGCGGGCCGATGACCAGGTCGACGGCCGGCGAGCGGCGGATGATCTCGGCACCCTCGGCCTGCGCCACGCAGCCGGCGACGCCGACCAGCATTTCGCGCCCGGCCTTTGCACGCTCGGCCTTCAACTCACGGATGCGCCCAAGTTCGGAATAGACTTTTTCCGCCGCTTTCTCGCGGATGTGGCAGGTGTTGAGCAGCACCAGATCGGCCTCGCCGATAGCGTCTGTCGCGGCATAGCCGTCGGCCGCCAGCGCATCGGTCATGCGCTGCGAATCGTAAACGTTCATCTGGCAGCCATAGGTCTTGACGAAGACCTTTCTGGTCGCGGCAGGCGGAACGACCAGGTTTTCGGCGGCAGCGCCGATGTCGTCGCGTTCTATCGTGTTCAATTCCATTTCGCGGCTTCTAACGCCTTTCCCTGACAAAAAACAGACGAATCTGGCCGGAACCTGCGCAGCCTACCGGCTCGGACGCGGTTCGGCGAGCGCCGCTTGTACCATCTCGCGCACCTGGCGTTCCATCTGCTTTGCCGTCTCCTTGCGGCTGGAGCCCTTGGAGAAAGCAATCGCCTCGCCAAAATGCACCTCGACGTCGAGGGCGCCCTCGGCCATCAGCACCTTGAGGTGCGGCATCAGCTCTTCATCGCCGATCCAGGCGGCAACCGGCCGATGCCGGCGGCCGAGCGGCACGCCATGCAGGCGCGTATAGACGATCGCCACCGGCTGGACGAAGACCTGTTCGGCCGCCCCTTCCGCAATCGCCATTGTAGCGGCGCCGAACAGCGTGCTCTTGAACGGCAGGATCATGTTGCCGTCGCCGGTCGAGCCTTCGGCAAACAGCACCATGGCGTCGCCCTTGGCCATGCGGCCGGCGATCTCGCTCGCCTGGTCGCCCGACGAACGCTTACGCTCACGTTCGATGAATACCGTGCGCTGCAGCTTCGACAGCATGCCGATCAACGGCCAGCCGGCCATATCGGCCCTGGCGATGAACGTCACGTCGACCATCGACCCCAGCACCATGATGTCGGTCCAGGAGATGTGGTTGGCAGCAATCAGCAATGGGCGCTGGCCGGACAGCGCTCCCTTGACATGGATGCGCAGCCCCAGCGTCCTGACAATCATCCTGTGCCAGATTTTCAGGATGAAGGTCTCGCGCCAGAGCCCGGTCCGCATCGACAAGATCTGCAGCGGCACAAGCACCAGCGAGCCGACGACAACCAGCCCCAGCGCCAGGAAAATCCTGATTTTTCCGATCATCCGCACCACCCCGGCGTTTGGCTAACGAAGATCGCGGCGCATGACAAGCGCGCCGGTCGGGCCGTGCTCCGGCGACTTGTAATAGTTGGCACGCTTGCCGACCTCGCGGAAGCCGAACCGCCGGTAGAGCGCGATCGCGGCGACATTGGTCTCGTCGACCTCGAGGAAAAGCGCCTCGGCGCGCTGTGCGTGCAGTTCACGCAGCACCGCATCCATCAATTGCCAGCCGAGCCCCCGGCGCCGATGCGAGCGTGCCACCGCGACCGTCAGGATCTCCCCCTCGCCGGCCGCCAGCCGCGCCAGCACGAAGCCGACCGGCGGCTTGGCACCCTGTCCGGTCTCGCGCGCGGCATAGCCGAACACCGTGTCCTGCTCGAGCAGGGCGGCGAATTCGTCGTCGGTCCACGGCCGCGCGAAATCCTCGCGATGCAGCACCGACATGGCCGCGCTATCGGCAACCGTCAACGGCTCGAGCGCATAGTCCCTGCGGCGCGACTGGAGGAAGGGAATGCGCATCAGGACTTGTTTCCGTTTGGACCATGATCTTTTCCCAAAACCGGTTTCCACTTTTTGGGATCATGGTCTTGCCTCGATAGAATAAAGCCGGCCTGCGGCTTTGCGTCGGCGCCGCGCAGATAGAGCGGTTTCGGTTTTTCGCTCTCGCCGTGTTTACCGGCACCTTGGGCCGCGGCCAGCCGGGCATAGACGGCGATGTCGGCGGTGGCCGCCGTCCCGCCGAGATCGAAGCTGCGCCCGGCCGCCGCGGCAATCTGGGTTGCCGCCGTGCCGGCGAGAACCGCAGATCTGTCGACCGCCATGGCTGCGGCTTGCGAGAGTGTGGTCACAGCCGGACCATAGATCAGCACCGACCTCTCATCGTAAAGTGCCGCATGGATCTCCTCGCGACCTGCATCGAGCGCGGCGAGCACGGCGCGACCGGGAAATGCCGCTCTCGCTTGCGCCGCCAGGGCCTCCAGAGTCGTCACGCCGATCGCCGGGATTTTCAGCGCCAGCGCAAGGCCGCGCGCCGCCGAGACGCCGACGCGCAGACCGGTGAAGGAGCCCGGACCCGTCGAAACGGCAATGGCGCCGAGGCCGGAATAGTCGGTTCTGCTGGTCCCCAACGCCTTTTCGATGACACCCATCAGATGCTCGGCATGACCCTTACCGAGATCGAGCACCGAACGGCCGAGTTCTTTCCCGGCCGCCGCGTCGTAGACGCAGGCGGCGCAGAGATTGGCGGCACAGTCGACGGCAAGCAATTTCATGAAGCGGCCGGTTGAGACAGTTTCGAAAACAGCTTCCCTCTGCCCGCCAGGGCTCATCCCCGCAAGGGAATAATGGATAAATCATCAGGCGACTTGGCTTCGGCGCGGGTCCAAGAATGTAAGTTCCACCGCACGCAATCGCCACAATAGGTATCGGGACTAGCCGACCTGCTCGATACGCAGCACGTGATTATCCCAGACATAGTCCGGCTCGGAACGGGTCGCGCCACCGGCTTCGATGATTTCGCCGGCACCCGTCGTCGCGATGAAGCCTTTCCCATCGGGCGCAACGCCACAGACCTCGACCAGAGCCTTGGTAGCGACGACGCGGCCGCTGGCCGTGTCGATCACGGCAAGCGAATTGCCCTCAGGCGAAGACACGGCGATGGTGCCGGCGGCAGGATTGGCGGCGACCGAGCCGATATAGTTCCTGAAGCCGGAGAGCACATCCTGCGACATATCGAGCAATTGCAAGTCCTTGCCGCGCGGCGCGCGGCCAACCAGCGGGGCACGGTCGGTACCCGGCCCCCTGTACTGGCAGCCGAACCAGACGGTGCCGGACCGGTCGGCATCCATATGGCGGATCGACAATTGGTGCAGCGCCGGCGGCAATTCGTGCTTTTCGGTGAGATCGCCGGTAAGGCGGTCGACCAGAACATAGGAAGGCTTCATCGTTGCGATGTTGAGCTCGGCGCGGCCATAATCCGGATGCGTCTCGATGCCGCCATTGGCCACAGCGATCGTCCTGCCGTCGGAAAGCAGCAAAAGCTCGTGCGGGCCTGTGCCGTAGGTCGGAAACTCGCCGATGCGCTTGAATTTCGCATGCGCGTCATAGACGCCGACGACGCCGGCGGCATTGTCGAAATCGTTCTCGGTTGCGTAGAGCAGCGTGCCATCGGCCGAGAACACGCCATGGCCGAAGAAATGCCGGCCGGCAACGCTGGCAATGGTGCGCGGTTCACCGCGGCCGGTATGGTCGAAGACGACAGCAAAGGTGCCCGGCTGCCTGGCAAACACCACCGAACGCTTGGACACCGGGTCGAAGGTAACATCGTGGCCCCGATCGGGCAGATCGATCGTGTGCAACAACTTGCCGGCCTTGGACAGGACGGCCGCGCCATAGCTGCCGTCGCGCTTGACGAAAGCGGTGGCGAAGACCGCGTCGGCGTCGAGTGTCTTTGCCCAGGCCGACGGCGCCATCGCCGCTACGAAACCAGCGCCTGCGGCCCTCAGGAAATCGCGCCGATCGATCAGCGGCGTCCTCATGATCAGTCGCCATCCAATGACGAGAACCCGGCGGTCAGGCCGAATTCGGCGGTCAGCCTGGTGCCGATCAGGGTCGTCAGGCTGGATGTCACCAGCGAGAAATAGTCGAGCTTCTGGCGCAGCGCCGGATCGGCAAGTGCCTTGTCGATCGGTCCCCTGATCGCCTTGGCCGCCTCGATCCCGTTGGTGAGCTGGATGTGGACCGATTCTGCCATCCAGCGCGCATCGGGCGGCAGCGCGTCGCCAAGCTGCGAGGCCTGGAACAGCGTGTCCATGCCCGCCAGATTCCCGGTCAGCGAGCGGGCGGTGTTTTGCGAGCGCCAATAGATCGCCTGTTTCGGTTTGTCGGCCTCCGGCTTGGCGCCCAGGAAGCCTTTCAGGCGTACGTCGCGGACCATTTCCAGCTCGTTGATGAAGACGCCGACCAGTTCGGTCACCGCTTCAGTTCCGTCGTGGTAGAGCGCGTTCTGCGGACCCGGATTGGCCCAGAGCGCGGCAAAGCCGTTGGGCTCGTTCCAGGCATCGCCAACCTCGCCGGCAATCGTCTCGACATTGCCGGCAATGGCCGCACCGTAGGCGCAGCGATAGGTGTCGTCCCTGCCGACCAATTGACCGGCTCCGTCGCCGTAGAGGACGAATTCCAGTGCGCCGAGCCCTTGCGTGGCGACGCTCTTTGTAGCCAGCTGGGCGGGATCGGCGGCTGTCGGATCCTTGCCGGCAAGTGCTGCCTGCACCTGCTTCAGGCCGATGCTCTTGCGGTCCGGCCAAAACAGCATGCGCTCAAGCCGGTTGTTTTCCGCGATCGGCCCGAAACGGATGATTTCCACCACCGACCAGGCATCCACGACACCCGAGAATTCGGCGCGTGCCGCATCGAGATTGTCCCGCGAGGGCGCTTGGCAAAGCGCGTGCATGGTCTTGGCCAAGCTGTCCGCATGGTCATGCAGTCTGGCATAGGCCGGGCGGACGAAGCCGTCGATCGCCCGCTGGATCACATCCGAAGCCTTCACCGCCGCGGATGCCGGCAGCGCACCGGCGAGGACCAGCATCAGAGCGAATGCAAGACGCTTCCGCATCAGAGCGACCCCAGAAACTTGATCAGCGCGGCGCGGTCGGCCGCATCGGCAGCGGCAAAGCGGTCACGCGCCTTCTGGCCCTCGCCGCCATGCCACAGAATCGCGTCGGCCAGGTTTCGTGCGCGCCCGTCATGCAGGAAGAAGGTGTTGCCGCTGACGGTCTGGGTGAGCCCGATGCCCCACAGTGGCGGCGTGCGCCATTCGCTTCCCGTGGCCTCGCCCACCGCCTGTCCGTCGGCAAGACCGGGTCCCATGTCATGCAGCAGGAAATCGGAATAAGGCCAGATCAGCTGGAAGGCCTGCGCCTTGTTCGGGGTGCCGCGACGGGTGACGAATTTCGGCGTATGGCAGGAGATGCAGCCCATATCGTAGAACAGTTTTTTGCCGGCGAGCACGTCCGGTCTGTCGAGATCGCGCCGGGCCGGCACGGCAAGGTTTTGCGAATAGAAGGTCACGAGGTCCATGACCGGCGGCGGCGCTTCGACCGGACCGAGGCGCTCCTGTACACCGTTAGGTAGGGCAAGGCAGGTCTTTTCCGCGGCGCTGCAATCGCCCCAGTGCTTCGGCACCTCAGGCGTCGAAATGCCGATATCGCCGGCAAAAGCGTCCGCCGATTGCTGGCGGATCGATGCCGCCTGCGCCTTCCAGCCGAAACGGCCGAGCGTCAGTTCACCGCTGCTGGCGTCGCGTATTATGTTTGGCCTGCCGGAAATCCCGTCACCATCGCGGTCGGCCGCATCGGCACGCGTAAGGATGTTGGCAGGAGCGATCTGCTCGACCAGGCCAAGGCCGATCATCGGCGGCGTCATGCGCGGCGACAGCGTGGTGTGTGGATCGAGCGCCCCGTAGGCGAGACCGTCGACCGAATAGCTCGGCTTGCGCAGCGACACCGTGCTGCCGTCCGCCAATTTCACCTTCTCGTCCTGGTAGTCGACATGCATCCTGCCTTCGCCCTGCAGACCGGGAACGGCCAATTCCTGCAGCTGCGTGCCATAGACCGGGTCGGGAAAGTTGAGCACCTTGTGATCGGCGAGCGCGGCTTTCTCCTCCTCGGTACTGGCTTCCCTTGCCAGGCGCAGGAACATCGAGGTGGTGCCGCTGTCGCCTTCGGGCGGATGGCCGCGGCCGTCCTTCAGATGACAGTTCTGGCAGGCGCGCTCGTTGAACAACGGACCGAGCCCATCCGAGGCTTGTGTCGAGGATGGCGAGGACACCCAGTTCTTGCGGAAAATGGCGTTGCCGAGCTTGAAGGTACCCTCTTCCTCGAAGCTGATGTTGGCAGAGGATTGCGAGAAGGCGTCCTTGTTGACGTCCTTCTTCGAGGTGCCGGCGCCGCCCTGCATCAGCTCGAATTGCTCGGGCTTGGAGAAATCGCTGGTCGGCCTGGTGATGGCGATGACGCGCGCCAGATCCTTCGGCGTCAGATCCGTGCGGCTGGTGGCAAGCCCCGCCGGTTGCGGCGCCCCGGCCAGCGCCGAGGCTGTGAGCGTCGCCACCACGGCAAGAAAGGCGCCGCGAAGGATACCGTATCGCGGCTTCTTCTGAGGCGGCAGGCCACAATGCTCGGCCGGCCGCAAGCGGCGCATGAAATCTAGGGGGCGCCGCATTCCGGCATGTCCTTATTCCGCCTCGTCGGCCGACGCTGCGTTGAGTTGGCCGTACTTTTCTTCGCCGATCGAGGCGAGCAGGTCGAGTTGCGTCTCGAGGAAGTCGATGTGACCTTCCTCGTCAGCCAGCAATTCCTCGAACAGCTTCATCGTCACGTAGTCGCCTGCTTCGTTACAAACCTCGCGCGAACGCTTGTAGGCGGTGCGCGCGTCATATTCGCCGGCAAGATCGGATTCGAGCACTTCCTTGACATTCTGCCCGATGCGCAGCGGCGCCACGGACTGCAGGTTCGGATGGCCCTCGAGGAAGATGATGCGCGCCACGAGCCGGTCGGCATGGTGCATTTCCTCGATCGATTCAGCGCGTTCCTTCTTCGCCAGCTTGGCGTATCCCCAGTCTTCCAGCAGCCGGAAATGCACCCAGTATTGATTGACCGCCCCAAGTTCCAGAAACAGAGCCTCGTTAAGCCGCTCTATGATCTGCTGTTCGCCTTTCATGGGTTCTGCTCCCGTATTGGACGCGCAGGCCTCTGACGCGATCCAGGTGTGAAACGATGTCCACGCCACTCACCGCCGAGCGGGCATGGTAATTTTCGGTGACCCGAATGATCGTTTCGACCACATTTGGGAAGCAGCCGCAACAGCGACCGCGCTTGTGCATGGCGTGATAGACCTTCGCCGGCACGATCAGCTGCCAGGGGTCCTCATCCAGCAGTCCGACGATCGTCTGCTCTATCTCCTTTTCGGTGATGATGTTGCAATGGCAGATCAGCATTTGTCGCTCTGGCTAACGGCGCTTCGTTGCGTCGCGTGGCTGGTGGTTTCGATAGTCTATTGGAACACCTTGTCCGGTGAATCGAGGCTGTCCGAGCCCTCGAAGGCTATCGCATTGAGCTTCAGGGTACCGACGGCGCGTTCGATCGACTTGGTCTGATCGACCAGCGCGTCGATCGCCGCCTGCACAGTGGCATTGCCTTCCGTGTTGCCTTCTCCGATCTGCTGGTCATAGGCCTCGCCGGCAAGCGCCCGCGCCTTGATGGCCTCCATCTTGGCGATAGTGACGTCCAGTTTGTCCGACAATTCCTTGTCGACCGCCGGGTCGGCCGCCTTGACCATGTCGGCCACCGACGGCCCCTCGACGACAGTGCCGTCGAGCCGCTTGTAGCTGCCGTGATAGGCGGCACGGATGCCGATCGCATCGTAAAGATGGGAGTTGTAGGTATTGTCGGAGAAGCAATCGTGCTCCTCTTCCGGGTCGTGCAACAAGAGGCCGAGCTTCATCCGCTCTCCGGCGAGCTCGCCATAGGACAGCGAGCCCATGCCGGTGAAGATGGTCGAAATGGCGGCGTTCGGCTCGCCATCGACAAGGTTCTTGCGGGCGGCGCCGCCTTCCTTCCAGTCGTCGACCATATCCTTTAGATCGGAAACCAGAAGGTCGCTCGCCGATTTCAGATACTGTCCGCGACGGTCGCAATTGCCGCCGGTGCAATTGGCGAGGTCGTAATCGGTGTAGGGCCGTTCGCCGGCGCCCGGACCGGTGCCGTGCAGGTCCTGACCCCAAAGCAGGAATTCGATAGCGTGATAGCCGGTCGCCACATTGGCCTCGATACCGCCGGCCTCCTGCAGGGTGCCGGAGAGGAACTCCGGCGTCAGCTCGGTGGCGTCGACCTTCTTGCCGTTGATCTCGATCGACTTGTTGGCGATCACATTGGCGGTGTAGAGCGCGTTGGCGTCCGACTCGGTGCCGTAGCTCTTGGCGACATAGTCGATCAAGCCTTCGTCGAGCGGCCAGGAGTTCACCTTGCCTTCCCAGTCGTCGACGATGGCATTGCCGAAGCGATAGACCTCGGTCTGCTGATAGGGAACGCGCGATGCCTTCCAGGCCTCGCGGGCGGCGTTCAGCGTTTCGGCAGATGGCTTGGCGAGCAGCGCATCGACAGCCTTGTCGAGCGCCTCGGCCGTGATCAGCGAATCCTCGTATTTGGCGAGCGCAATGTCGGAATAGGTCTTGATGACCGCCTTGGCATCGGTTTGCGCCTTGGCCGGCAGCACGAACACGGCCGCCGTCAGCATCGCCGTGGCGCCGATCGTCGCAAGCCTGCCGCCATACCGCGCGGTCATCATCGTTCTCATGATTGTCTCTCCTCGGGAATCAATGAAATGCCGGCGCCGCGGCGGGCAGTTGCCAGCGGGCAAAGAAGGGTCGCGCCATCGCGCGGTTCGCGGAAGAAAGACACCGAAATGCCTCCAATCGAAAGGGTTCAAGGCCCAGACATCAAAGGGATGCGCTGACGCGCGAGCTTCCATAAAACGGCGAAGACGTCGGATGTCAACTGGTGACGTAGAAAAATTCAATTGAAACAACAGTTTAGAATTATTCTAAACTATAACTGTCAACTTTAACGCCGATGTATAGGGATACCGGCGCATGACGCGGTTGACAGGCGGCCGTTCCGGGTGCGACCCGGATCGGCGCTCTTGCGGCGGCGCCGGACAATCGCCACCTGGCGAGACGTCCTAGATTTGGATGAGGAATCGGGCTGTTATGAAGAACGGGGTCGTCATTGTCGGTGCGGGTCATGCGGGCGTGCAAGCGGCCGCCAGCCTGCGCGAAGAAGGCTATGACGGCCCGGTGATCCTGGTCGGCGACGAAAACGAACTGCCCTACCACAAGCCACCGCTGTCGAAGACTTTCATCAAGGATCAGCAAGCAAAGCCGCAGCCGTTGCGCGGCGAGCCTTTTTATACCGGCAGCAGCATCGACTACCGGCCAGGCCTCCGGGTCGAGCGCATCGACGTAGGCGGCCGCCGGCTGGAGATATCGGGCGGCGGCGTGTTGCCGTTTGACCGGCTGATCCTCGCCACCGGCGCGCGGCCGCGCCTGCTGCCGCTGCCGGGTTCGGAGCTTTCTGGCGTTGTGTCGCTGCGCTCGCTCGGCGATGCCCGCCTGATCCGCGAATTGAGCGCGCAAAGCGAGGAGGTCGTCATCCTCGGCGGCGGCTTCATCGGCCTGGAGATTGCCGCGACGCTCACCGCGGCAGGCCGCAAGGTTACGGTGGTCGAGGCGGTCGACCGGCTGCTCGGCCGCGCCGTGGCACCGGCCATCGCCGGCCATGTGCGCCAGCGGCTGGAGGCCACCGGTGTGCGCATCCTTACCGGCACCACCATCGAACGGCTGGAGGGCGAGAACGGCCGTGTTTCGGCTGCAATCACCTCGTCCGGCGAGAGATTGCCGGCGCAGATGGTCGTCATCGGCATCGGCGTCGTGCCGAATGTCGAATTGGCCGAAGCCGCCGGCATTGCCATCGCCAACGGCATCCGCGTCGACCAGCAGATGCGCACGTCGGTGCCGGAAATCCTCGCCATCGGCGACGCGGCGTCTTACCGGCACTGGTTCACCGGCGGCGACGTGCGGCTGGAATCGGTGCAGAACGCCACTGACCAGGCGCGGCTCGCCGCACGCACTATCGCCGGCCACACCGACAATTACTCGGCGGTGCCGTGGTTCTGGTCCGATATCGGTGACATGAAGCTGCAGATGGTCGGCCTGATTGCGGGTGGCGACAGCCATGTCGTGCTGGGCGACGTGGCCGAGAACAAATTCTCCATCTACCACTATGCCGGAAGCCGGCTGCTCGGCATCGAATCGGTCAACCGGCCCGGCGACCACATGCTTGGCCGCAAGATGCTCGGCGCCGGCTTTTCGCCGTCGCCGCAGATTGTCGCGACCGGGCCCGACGGGCTGAAGGCGGCGCTCGCCGCCTTCCAGCAGGCAGAGCCGGCCCCGGCGGCAGGATAATCGTATCGCTCAGGCGGCGCGGGCCTCGCGGATCGAACTTTCCAGGATGTCGAGCGCCTCGTTCATGACGCCGTCCTGGATGGTGATCGGCGCGAGGAAGCGGATGACGTTGCCGTAGACGCCGCAGGTGAGCAGGATCAGGCCCTTGTCGAGCGCCTTCAGCCGGACCGCATTGGCGAGTTCCGGCGACGGCAGCCCCTTCGTCACATCGTTGAACTCGACCGCGTTCATGAAGCCGGGGCCTCTGATATCGACGATTTCCGGGGCTTCGTCGCGGATCGCTTGCAGGCGCTGCTTCAGACGGTTGCCCAGCGTGTTGGCCCGGTCGCAGAGCTTCTCCTCGTCGATGACGTCGAGCACGGCATGCGCCGCGGCGACGCCGATCGGGCTGCCGCCATAGGTGCCGCCGAGTCCGCCGGGGTTCGGCGCATCCATGATCTCGGCACGCCCGGTGACCGCCGCCAACGGGAAGCCGCCAGCCAGGCTCTTGGCCATGGTGGTGATGTCGGCCGCCACCTCGTGGTGGTCCATGGCAAACATCTTGCCGGTGCGGGCAAAGCCGGTCTGCACCTCGTCGGCGATCAGCAGCATGCCGTGCTGATCGCAGATCTTGCGCAATGCGGTCATGAAATCGCGCGGCGCCTCGTAGAAGCCGCCCTCGCCCTGCACCGGCTCGACGATGATCGCGGCGACGCGGGCCGGATCGACATCGGCCTTGAACAGCCGGTCGAGCGCAGCCAGCGAATCGGCGACCGACACGCCGTGCAGCGCAACCGGGAACGGCGCATGGAAGACATCCGCCGGCATGGCGCCGAAGCCGACCTTGTAAGGCACGACCTTGCCGGTCAGCGCCATGCCCATGAAGGTGCGTCCGTGGAAGCCGCCGGAAAAAGCGATGACCGCCGGCCGGCCGGTGGCGTTGCGGGCAATCTTGATTGCATTCTCAACCGCCTCGGCGCCGGTGGTGACAAAAATCGTCTTTTTGTCGAACTTGCCGGGCAGCATGCCGTTCAGCCGTTCGGCCAGCCGGATATAGCTCTCGTAGGGCACGACCTGGTAGCAGGTATGGGTGAAGCGGTCGAGCTGCGCCTTGACCGCTTCGATCACCCTGGGGTGACGGTGGCCGGTGTTGACGACGGCGATGCCGGACGAGAAACCGATGTAGCGGCGGCCTTCCACATCCCAGATCTCCGAGTTTTCGGCGCGATCGGCATAGATCTGCGTGGTCATGCCGACGCCGCGCGAAATCGACTGGCTCTTGCGTTCGGAAATGGCTGAATTTGTCATCGTATCCCTCACCGGGCCGGCGCCCGCTCTCGTTTGATGGCTGTTGAGACTCTTCTGGGCTTATTTCAGGTTTTCCTCAAGTTGGCACTGGCGGCGGGCGATTGGGCCTGCGGTCCGGCAGCTACGCGATGATGGCCGGCACTATCGCCGGCGCAGCGATCATGCTGCTGTTCCTGCCGGCGCGCTATTCGGCGTGGTTCAGGTCATGGAGCCGAAAGGCTGGAAAGAGCTACCCGTTTTGGAGACCGGCGAACCGGTGCAAGGTCCGACTTAAGGCTTTGCCGGATCATTCGTTATCGTTGGAGGGTACAGGGCGCGACCTGGCGCGCTGCCACGGCGACGATTTTGACTCGCGCCAAGCATGCCAGCCTTCCGGCAAGTCGGCCAACGCAAGGATACTTTCATCCCGCTGCACAACGTTTTGCAAGCTGACAATCATTATGTCGCCTTCGTCAACAGGTCCAATTTCGCTGTTGTGGAATTGCCAACTGCCGTCGTCATCGTCATGCGAGACGTGTGCAATCCAGTCGCCGCGGGTAATTATGACCCGATCCAAAAACACCGCGACATTGGGCGGGTCTGGGAACGTCCATTGCTGCATGGGAATCTCCCGAAGACAGTTGGTCCTGCGCACCGTGAGAAGGTTCAAGCGGTTCTCACAAACCCTTCGCTGGCCCTCAGCAGATTGCGCGTGTAGTCCTTGGTGACACGGCGTTCGACAAGATCGTCCGCGGTCAGATTCTCCATCGCCTCGCCGTTCTGCATCACCATCAGCCGTTCGCACATGTGGGTGATGATGGCTAGGTCGTGGCTGACCATCAGGAAGGTCAGCTTGCGGCGGCGCCTGATCTCTTCCAGCAGGTTCAGCACCTCCGCCTGCACCGAAGCGTCGAGCGCCGAGGTCGGCTCGTCGAGCAGCAGGATCGACGGTTCCAGAATCAGGGCGCGGGCGATCGCCACGCGCTGGCGCTGACCGCCGGACAATTGATGCGAATAGCGAAAACGGAACCCGGTGCCGAGGCCGACCTCGTCGAGTGCCCGCTGGATGCGCTTTTCGCCGTCGGCGAAGCCGTGAATGGCGAGCGGCTCCTGAAGCAGGCGGTCGACGGTCTGGCGCGGGTGCAGCGAACCGTACGGGTCCTGGAAGACCATCTGCACCTCGCGGTAGAACGCCTTGTCGCGACGCGCGCCGAGCATTTTGCCGTTGACCGCGATGGTGCCTGATGCGGCCGGCGCCAGGCCGGCGATTGCCCTGAGCAACGTCGACTTGCCGGAGCCGGACTCGCCGACCAGGCCGAAGGATTCACCGGATTCGACCTCGAGGCTGACGCCTTTCAACGCGCGGAAGCGGTCGAAGACCACCTCCAGCCTGTCGACGGAAAGGGCTGCCGTCATGCTGCCCACTCCGGCTTGCGGTCGAGCACCGGCAGCGGGTGACGGTCGGCGCCGATCTTGGGCATGCAGTTGAGCAGGCCGCGCGTATAGGGATGCTGGGCGCGGCCGAGCTCCGAGGCTTTGAGCTGTTCGACCACCTTGCCGGCATACATGACGATCACACGATCACAGAAGGACGAGACCAGGCGCAGATCGTGCGAGATGAAGATCAGCCCCATGCCGCGCTCGCTGACCAGCCGGTCGAGGATGCCGAGCACGTCGAGCTGGACAGTGACGTCGAGTGCCGAGGTCGGCTCGTCGGCGATCATCATTTCCGGCCCGGCGATCAGCATCATGGCGATCATGGCGCGCTGGCCCATGCCGCCGGAAACCTCGTGCGGATGCAGGTCGAAGACACGGGCCGGATCGCGGATCTGCACAGCCTCCAGCATGGCCAGCGCGCGGTCGCGGGCTTCGGCCTTGGAGACCTTCTCATGCGTGCGCAGCGTCTCGACGATCTGGCGGCCGATGCTCATCACCGGGTCGAGCGAATATTTCGGATCCTGCAGGATCATGGCGATACGCTTGCCGCGCAGCGCGCGGCGCTCGCGCGGCGGGGCGGCCAGCAGGTCGATGCCGTCAAAAGCGAGCGTCTTCGCGGTCACCTCGGCCTGCGGCGGGGTGACGCCCATGATGGCGCGGCCGGTCTGCGACTTGCCCGAACCGCTCTCGCCAACAATGCCGAGCCGCTCGCGGCCGAGCGAGAAGGAGACGCCGCGCACCGCCTCGATCAGGCCGGTGCGCGTCGGGAAGGTAACGCGCAGGTCGTTGACTTCGAGAAGCGTGCTCATTGGTCGCCACTCATTGGTCGCCACTTCGGGGATCGAGCGCGTCGCGCAGTCCGTCGCCGAGCAGGTTGAAGCCGAGGCTGACGATGAGGATGGCAAAGCCCGGAGCACCCGCCACCCACCACTGGTCGAGCACGAAGCGGCGGCCCGACGCGATCATCGCGCCCCATTCGGGCAGCGGCGGCTGCGCGCCGAGGCCGAGGAAGCCGAGGCCGGCCGCGGTCAGGATGATGCCGGCCATGTCGAGCGTCACCCTGATGATCAGCGAGGAGATGCACAGCGGCATGATGTGGCGAAGCACGATGCGAAACGGCGAGGCGCCCATCAATTGCACCGCCTTGATATAATCGGAATTGCGCACCGTCAGCGTTTCGGCGCGGGCAATGCGCGCATAGGGCGGCCACGAGGTGATGGCGATGGCAAGCACGGCATTTTCGATGCCGGGGCCGAGCGCCGCGACAAAGGCCAGCGCCAGGATCAGCTTCGGAAAGGCGAGGAAGATGTCGGTGATGCGCATCAGGATCGCATCGGTCCAGCCGCCGGCGTAACCGGCGACGGTGCCGACCAGCAAGCCGATCGGCGCGGCGATAATGGCAACCAGAATGACGACGTAGAGTGTCCAGCGCGAGCCGAAGATGATGCGCGAATAGATATCGCGGCCGAGATCGTCGGTGCCGAACCAGTGCGCCGCACTCGGCGCCAGCAGCCGCGAGCCCTTGAGGTCGCCGAATGTCGGCGAATAGGGCGCCAGCACATCGGCGAATGCCGCGACCACCAGCAGGGCGACGATGATGAGCAGGCCGGCAAACGCCAGCCGGTTGGCGGAAAAGCGCCGCCACGCCACATAGGCGCGGCCGAGCCTCGCCTGCACGCGCGACGCCGGCCGCTCGCTGAGCAGCCAGTCGCGGCGGGTTTGAATCGCTTCCGTGCTCATCCTGCCTTGGTCCTCATCCTGCCTTGGTCCTTGGATCGAGCAGCCGGTAGAGCAGGTCGGAGAATAGATTGATGGCGATGAAGACCGAGCCGATGATGATCGTGCCGCCAAGCACGGCATTCATGTCGGCGTTCTGCAGCGAGTTGGTGATGTAGAGGCCGATGCCCGGCCACGAAAACACTGTCTCGGTCAGCACCGAGCCTTCGAGCAGCCCGGCATAGGACAGAGCGATCACCGTGACCATCGGCACCGCGGCGTTGCGCAGCGCGTGACCCCAGATGATGCGCGTTTCCGACAGGCCCTTGGCGCGCGCTGCGACGATGTATTCCTGGGTGAGTTCGTTCAGCATGAACGAGCGCGTCATGCGGCTGATGTAGGCGAGCGAGAAATAGCCGAGTAGCGAAGCCGGCAGGATGATGTGGCGGAAGGCATCGGCAAATACATCCCACTGCCGCTGCCAGAGCGCATCCAGCAGGTAAAAGCCGGTAATCGGCGTGAAGGTGTATTCGTAGACGACGTCGAGCCGGCCGGGAAAGGCGACCCATTGCAGCTTGGCGTAGAACAGCACCAGCGCCAGCAGCCCCAGCCAGAAGATCGGCACGGAATAGCCGACAAGGCCGATGATGCGCACGATCTGGTCGATGACGCTGCCGCGCCGCACGGCGGCCAGCACGCCAAGCGGCACGCCGATCACCGAACCGATCAATGTTCCCAACGTCGCCAGTTCGAGCGTCGCCGGAAAGGCGCGGCGGATATCGGTCATCACCGGATTGGTGGTCAGCACCGAGGTGCCGAAATCACCGTTCAGGGCATGTTTGACATAGATGTAGAACTGCTCGACCAGCGGCAGGTCGAGGCCCATCTCGCGGCGCGTTCGTTCGACGACGTTGGCCGGCGCCCGGTCGCCGAGCACCGCCAACACCGGGTCGATCGGGATCACGCGGCCGATGAAGAAGGTCACCGCGAGCAGACCGAGATAGGTCGTTATCGCGATGACCAGGAACCGGGCGATAGATGAGGCCACGGCAACGGCGCGGGCGCCGCCGCGCCCTGCCGTCACCTCGCTTTCAGCCACACTCATACGGCGCGTCCGCCGGCGTCACTCCCCGGCATCACTCTTTCGAGACGGGGCCGACGAAGTTGGTGTCGAAGCTCGGGCCGAGCGCAAAACCCTTGAGGTTCTTGCGCAGGCCGGCCACTTCCAGCTGCTGGTGGATGATGACGAAGGGGCTGGTATCGAGGATCTTCTTCTCGAGATCCTGGTACATTGCGGCGCGCTTGGCCGCGTCCTTCTCGAGCAGGGCGGCTTCGGTCTGCTTGGTCAAGTCCGGGATGTCCCAGGCGTTGCGCCAGGCCAGCGTCTTGGTCTTGCCTTCATCCGAATTGTCGGGGTTGCTGGCGAAGGTCTGGGCGTTGGAGTTCGGATCGAAATAATCCTGGCCCCACTGGCCGATATAGATGTCGTGGTTGCGGGCGCGGTATTTGGTCAGCGTCTGCTTGCCGTCGCCGGGGATGATCTCCAGCTTGATGCCGGCCTGTCCCAGCGTCTGCTGGATCGATTCCGCCATGCCCGTCGTCGGCTGCCCGGTACGCACGTCCATGGTGACGCTGAAGCCGTCGGCGAGGCCGGCCTTGGCGAGCAGTTCCTTGGCCTTGGCGACGTCGAACTTGAACGGGTTCTCGTCCAGTTCGCCGAGCACGCCCTTGGGCAGGAAGGTCTGGTGGATCTCGCCGATGCCCTTGAGGATGGTCGTGCTCAAGGCGTCGTAGTCGACGAGATATTTGAACGCCTGGCGAACCTCGGGCTTGGCGAGGTTCGGGTTCTTCTGGTTGAGGCTGATATAAAAGACCGTGCCCTTCGGCGCCGAGGTGGTGGTGAGATCGGCATTCTTGGCGATGGCATCGAGGTCGTTCGGCTCGAGATTGCGGGCGACGTCGATATCGCCGGCTTCGAGCGCCAGGCGCTGGCCCGAGCTTTCCTTCATATTGCGATAGATGACGCGGGCAAGCTTGGCTTTTTCGCCGTAGTAATTGTCGTTGCGCTCCAGCACGACGGCCTCGTTGGCCCGCCATTCGCGCAGCTTGAAGGCACCTGAGCCGGCATAGCCGGTCTTCAGCCAGGCATTGCCGAAATCATTGTCCCATTTGTAGTCGGCGCTCGGCGTGACCGCCGCGACATGCTCCTTGACCAGCTTGGCATCGACGACCGAGGCGACCGTCGCCGACAGGCAGTTCAGCACGAAGCTCGGCGCATAGGCCTTGTCGACGGTGAACTGGAACGTCGTGTCGTCGACGGCCTTGGCCTTGTCGATGACATTGCCGCCATCGATACCGAACTGGCCGATGATGAAGGCCGGGCTCTTGTCGAGCTTGATGGCGCGCTCGAACGAATAGGCGACGTCGGCCGCCGTGATCGGATTGCCGGAGGCGAATTTGAGGCCGGGCTTGAGCTTGAATGTGTAGGTCAGGCCGTCGTCGGAGACGCTCCAGCTTTCGGCGAGATCGCCCTTGACCTTGGATGTGTCGCTGAGGTCGAGGCGTACCAGAAGATCATAGGTGTTGCCGGTGACCTCTGCGGTCGACAATTCGAATGCTTCGCCCGGATCCATGGTGATGATGTCGTCGATGGCGAAACCCTCGACCAGCGTGTCGGCGGGCGTGACCGCGAAGGCAGGCGCACCGGCCAGAAGCAGCGCGGACATGGCCGCGCCCGCGAGCAAGAAGCGGGAGCGTAGAGCAAACTTTTCCATCATCATTTTAACTGTTCCCTGTTTTTGTTGACCTGAGTTCCCGGCTCAGGGTTGTGGCATTTCTTGCCGCGTCGAACGGTGATCCCCGGACCGTTGTCTTGGCAATTTTTTGTGCGGTTCCGGTTCACCATATCCGGCGGTTTCGAGCGCGGCAACGAGCATTTGCAGAACGGTCGATTGGGCCAGACCGGCGGTGCGAAAATCCGGCTATTTCAGCGCGGTAACCAGGTCGGCGTCGGGAAAGCAGGTAGCGGAACGGCCGTTGCTGGCCTGCCATTTGCCGATCGAGCGGCGCGTCTTGAAGCCAGGCAGGCCGTCGGCGCTGCCGACATCGTAGCCCTTAGCTTCCAGCGCCCGCTGCAGGGCGGCGATGTCGGAGCGGTAGAGCCCGCCGACCGCGCCCCAATTGCCCGAGAAATTGCTGTCGCCATGGGCGATGCGATCGGCGCCATGGCCGATGAACAGGGCATAGAGATCGCTGGTGTTATACTGCTTCAGCACATAGAAATTGGGGGTGACGATGAAGGCCGGGCCGCTACGCCCGGCCGGCATCAAAAGAAAGCCCTCGGCTTTCAGTTCGCTCGCCGGGAACGGTTTACCCGACACACGCCTGATGCCCATATCAGCCCACTGGGAAATCTTCTTGCCCTGGTCCGGACCTTCGAGCGAGCACGAGACGCTGTCCGGCACAGTCACCTCGAAGCCCCAGCCGCGGCCCCTGACCCAGCCATAATGGACGAGATAATTGGCGATCGATGCCAGTATATCGGGCGTCGAATTCCAGATGTCGGTGCGGCCGTCGCCGTCGAAATCGACGGCATGCTTGAGGAACGATGTCGGCATGAACTGCGGCTGGCCAAGCGCGCCTGCCCAAGACGATTTCATCGCGCCGACCGGGGCAAGCCCGCGCTCGACGATCTCGAGCGCAGCCAAGAGCTCGGTGCGGAAGAATTCCTTCTTGGTCGACATGAACGCCTTGGTGCCCAGCACCTCGAAGGCGTCATAAGGCATTTTCGCCGCGCCGAAGCCGCTCTCGCGGCCCCAGATCGCCAGCAGCACTTCGCCAGGCACGCCGTAGCGTTTCTCGATCGCGGCAAGAGTCCTAGCGTTGGTCGCCTCGCGGGTGCGGCCGCCGGCGGTCACCGCTCGGACTATCTTTTCAGCGAAATAGGCGCCCGGCGAACCGAACTCGGCCTGATGCTGCTTCTGCGGCGTCGTCGCCTTCTCGCCCGGCTTCACCAGGTCGGGCAGCTTCAGGTTCGCTTGACGCCTTCGAAGGCGGCATCGAAGGTTTTCCTGGAGATGCCTTTGGCATTGGCTTCGGGCCAGAGGTCGTTGCCAAGCCAGGCGCGGAACTGGTCGTCGATCTTTGCCGCCGAGGCGGGGGTGGCGAGGATCAACCCAAGTAGGGCTGCTAGAAACGAGAGGCAGGCTAGTGTGCGAGCTCGGCGTTCTGTCGCGCCCCCCTCTGTCCTGCCGGACATCTCCCCCACTTGGGGGGAGATTGGCAGCTTCGATTTCTGCTCCAGCCTTGCACCGTTGAAGATTGGCGAAAGCCAGCGCGACATCCAATCTCCCCCCTCGTGGGGGAGATGTCCGGCAGGACAGAGGGGGGCGCGACGGAACGCAATCATCTCGGAAGCACTCTCCCCGCAACTCGCCTCAAAACACCGTCCGCGAGCGCAGTGCGGCGGCCAGCGTGCCTTCGTCGAGATAATCGAGTTCGCCGCCGACCGGAACACCGTGCGCCAGGCGCGTCACCTTGATGTCGAAGCCGGAAAGCTGGTCGGTGAGGTAGTGCGCGGTGGTCTGGCCCTCGACCGTGGCGTTGACGGCGAGGATCACTTCCTTGACTTCGCCGCCGGCGACGCGATCGACCAGCGAACGGATGTTTAGCTCATCAGGACCAATGCCGTCGAGCGGCGACAGCGTACCGCCGAGCACATGGTAGCGCACGTTCATGGCTGTCGCCCGCTCCAGCGCCCAAAGGTCGGCCACGTCCTCGACGACGATGAGCGTAGTGGGGTCGCGGCGGGGGTCGGTGCAGATCATGCATGGATCCGAGGTATCGACATTGCCGCAGGTCGAGCAGATGCGCACCTTGTCGACCGCCTCGCCCATGGCGGCGGCGAGCGGCGCCAGCAGCTGTTCCTTCTTCTTGATGAGGTGGAGCGCGGCGCGGCGTGCCGAACGCGGACCGAGCCCCGGCACCTTGGCCAGCAGCTGGATCAGGCGTTCGATCTCGGGACCGGCGATTCGCTTAGACATCGCACCGGTTTAGGATTTTTCCGCACGCTTTGGAACAGTTGAGCGGCCAGGGGCTCCGCTCTTCCCTTCTCCCTTGTTGTGGGAGAAGGGAAGGCCGACGTCGCGGCCAGTGCTGCCGTCCTCAGTTTTCTTCCAGTGGCCGGGTCTGGCCGGCGATCATCGCGCCGATGGCGTCAGTGTTCTCGGGCGTCGCCTCGAACGACATTGTCGGCTCTGCCGGCGCTGCCTCGAAGGAGGCGACAGGCGGCGCGCTCGCGGTTCCACCGAAGCGGGCCGCATCCGGCTCCTGCATTGGCTCTTGCAGCGCCACAAGCATCGGCTTCTCCGGTGTCGCCCTCGCCGCGGTTGCCATCCCGGCAGTCACCCTTGTCTGCTTTGCCGGCTGCGATGCCGCGGCGGTCACATAGGTCGCTTTGGCGAATGTCGGCTTGGCGCTGCGTGCCGGCTCCGCCGAGGCGACAAGTATGGCCTGAGCGGCAGGCGCTTGCGGCTTGGCCTGGGCCATGGCGACCACCGGTTCGTCCGGCAACGGCTGCCAGTTGCGGCCGCGCTTTTCATAGAAGGCATTGCCGCCGGCGACCATGGTGTAGTGCATGTTCTTGTAGGGGAAGCGCAGGCCGGCGGTGTGGAAGAACATGGTATTCTTCAGCTTGGCTTTGCGCTCGCCCTTGAGCACCGCCTCGGCGGCTTCCTCGACGTCGGGCATCGCCTTCGAATTCATCGGCCGTGTCATGACGCCCGGCGCGAACTGCCCGCGCTCGCCGACGACCTGGCAGATGGTGTTGCCGTGATTGCCGGACCGCAGCCGGTTCATCACCACCGTGCCGACCGCAATCATGCCGTCACGGCTCGACCGGTTGGACTCGAAGAACATTGCCCGCTCCAGGCACTCCTTTTCCTTCGGCGTGGAATTGTAGGAGCGCGAGCTCAGGAAACTCGGCGTAATAGCATCGGTCAGGCTGGACATGCCGTGCGAGGCGGTCTGACTGCAAGCGGCCAAAAACAGCGGCGAGATAACGACGCCGAGCCGCAACGGCGTCTTCCATCGGGTAGAGATCAACAGGTGTCCCCTCAATTCTGCTGCCAGCCCGCCCTTGGTTGCGGCAAGAATGAGACACTTTCAGGCAAAAAGATGGCTAAAGCGTTATTAAGTGTGGGGAGTTGCCTAATAGACACAGCTGGCGGTAGAGCGAGCACTGGGCCGCTGCACTCTTCGGCCACTGTAACGGCATACGATTGACTAGCGCGTCGCGTTCGACCGGCCTCATGCGACGCGCTTTAGGTTCTTGTTTTGATGCATGTCGTTATCGCAAAACCGCTGCACACTTTTGCGCGACATGCACTAGCCTTAGAACGGCAGTTTCATTCCCGGCGGGATCGGTAGGCCCGCGGTCAGCGCCCTGGTCTTCTCCTGCATGATCTGCTCGACCTTGGTCCTGGCGTCGTTGTGGGCAGCGAGAAGCAGGTCCTCGAGAATCTCGACCTCGTCTTCCTTGAACAGCGACGGGTCGATCTTCAGCGACTTCATCTCGAATTTGCCGGTCAGCGTGACGCTGACCAGGCCGCCGCCGGCCTGCCCGGTGGCTTCCAGCGTGGCGATCTCATCCTGCATGGCCTGGAACTTGGCCTGCATTTCCTTTGCCTTGCCCATCATGCCGAGAAGGTCTTTCATCGCACGGTCCTTTGCAGTTGGTGCTGGTTGTTTCAGGTTTCGTCGTCGTCGGCCGGCGGCTCGACCGGCACTTCGGCCTCGTCGGCTTCCGGCGCGTCGGGAATGCGCACGTCGATGATCTTGGCGCCGGGAAAGCGCGCCAGGATGGCGGCGACCGTCGGGTCGCTCTTGGCATCGAGGAAGGCGTTTTCGCGCTTTGTCGATTCCATCTCGGCCAAGGTCTGGCCGCCCTCGTCCTTCGACAGCGACACCAGCCAGTTGCGGCCGGTCCAGGCGCGCAGCTTGGCGGTCAAATCATTGAGCAACATCTTCGGCGCATCGTCGGTCAGGCTGACGTCGATACGACCGGGCTCGATGCGCACCAGGCGCACGCAACGCTTCACCAGCACCTTGAAGGCCATGTCGCGCTGGGCGTCGGCAAGGGCGACAATGTCGGCCAGCGATTTCACCGGCACCGGCGGCGCCTCGACCGCCGGCTCCGGCGGAGCAACGAAGTTGGTCGGCACCGGCTCGGCCTCGACCAGGCGCATTGTCTGGGCGCCGCCATTGGCCGTCGGCATCCGCGCCTGCGCCACGGCGCCGGCACCACCGCTTGCAGGCGCATGGTTTGCGGGGCCGGGGCTTGCCGGCGTGCCATTCGCGCGCGGCGCGGCGCCCGGCAGGGTACCGCCGTTCTCCAGCGATTTCAGCGCCTCGTCCAGCGTCGGCAGGTCTGCGGCATGGGCCAGCCGGATCAGCACCATCTCGGCGGCGCTGACCGGGCGGTTGGAGGTCTGCACCTCGGGAATACCTTTCAAGAGCATCTGCCACGTCCGCGACAGCACCTTGACCGACAGCGTGCTGGCGAAATCGGCGCCGCGCCGACGCTCGTCCTCGGACAGCGAGGCGTCGTCGATGGCAGCCGGCACGAAACGCAGACGGGTGACCAGATGGTTGAACTCGGCAAGGTCGGTCAGCACCGCGGCAGGATCGGCGCCGGTATCGTACTGGGCACGGAATTCGGCAAGTGCGGCGGCGACGTCGCCCTTCATGACATGTTCGAACAGGTCGACGATGCGGGCACGGTCGGCAAGGCCGAGCATAGCACGCACCGCTTCGGCGCTGACCGCGCCGCCGCCATGGGCGATCGCCTGGTCGAGGATGGACTGCGCATCGCGCATCGAGCCTTCGGCCGCGCGCGCGATCATCGCCAGCGCATCGTCTTCGACTTCGATGCCCTCCAGACGGGCTATCCTGGCAAGGTCGGCCTTGATCATTGCCGCATCGATGCGCCTGAGGTCGAAACGCTGGCAGCGCGACAGGACGGTGATCGGCACCTTGCGGATTTCGGTGGTGGCGAAGATGAACTTGACGTGCGGCGGCGGCTCTTCCAGCGTCTTCAGCAGGCCGTTGAAGGCCTGGTTGGAAAGCATGTGCACTTCGTCGATGATGTAGACCTTGTAGCGCGCCGACACCGGGGCGTAGCGCACACGCTCGATGATGTCCCTGATGTCGTCGATGCCGGTATGCGAGGCGGCGTCCATCTCGATGACGTCGACATGCCGGCCTTCCATGATCGCCTGGCAATGCTCGCCGAGCACGGCAAGGTCGACGGACGGCTGGTCGACGGTCGATGTTTTGTAGTTCAGGGCCCGCGCGAGTATGCGCGCGGTCGTCGTCTTGCCGACGCCACGCACGCCGGTCAGCATCCAGGCCTGGGCGATGCGGCCGGTGGCAAAAGCATTGGTCAACGTGCGGACCATCGGCTCCTGGCCGATCAGTTCGGAGAAATTCGACGGTCGGTATTTGCGCGCCAGCACGCGGTAGGCGGCAGGCTTGTCCAATTTCCCGGCCTCGTTTCCGGCTTCGCTCATTCGCCCGTTAAGCTCCAAGGGCTGCCACTGGAGGCGGCCGATTCCTGCGCATAGTTTCGCCCGCACGGCTTGGCGCCGTCAATGTCGGGGCAAAAGGCGAAGAGGCGGGAGGCTGGAACAATGACCCGTTCCGGGCTCGTTAGGGCTGCTTCCTTCCGGACCTGACCCGGTTGGCGAGTGGACCGTCCACCACCAACCTCCCAGCCTCCATATCGGCAATCCGGCGATGAAATGCAAGTGCGGATGATAGGGGCCTTGAGCGACGGCGAAAGCGGAAACCAAAAACCCGCCTCGGCGGGCGGGTCGTTGGTGCGAATAATCACCATAGCGAGGTTAATAGCATAGCTGCCGGCACAAAGCAAGAACAAAATGTGGCCGCGATCAAAATCGTCGACCTCGGCGGGGCAGCGCCAACCTGATGCAATTTGCCCGGGCCCTCACTTCTTCGCGCACAATCAGCGCCGCGACGGCCAATGTTGCTTGCTGCCCCTTGCGGCCCTTCGGAAGCCGCTCTAGCGTCGATGGAGTTCAAAAAACGTCAAAAAGTGTGGGAAACGCCAATGCTGCCGGGCCTCAAGGCCGGATTCACGCTTGACGCCCAGCTGGAAGCCGACAGCGAACAGCTGATGTGGCTCGGCCTGTGCGAATTGCGCGTCATGAACGACCGCCGCTGGCCATGGCTGCTGCTGGTGCCGCAGCGGCCGGGCATCGAGGAAATCCACGACATGACGCCGCTGGACCAGGCGATGCTGACCTTCGAGACCAACATGGTGGCGCTGGCGCTGAAGCGGGTGACCGGCTGCACCAAGATCAACACCGGCGCACTCGGCAACATCGTGCGCCAATTGCATGTACACGTCATTGCGCGCTCGGAAGGCGATCCCGGCTGGCCCGGCCCGGTGTGGGGGCACGGCCTGCGCGAGCCCTATCAGCGCTCCGACCTTCGCAAGTTTGCGGAAAAGATCAAGGCAGCGCTATAAGCCTCTCCCGTGTCCACCTTGAACCTTCCCGAGTCTGCATGAGCTTTCGCCTGTTTGACGCGCCCTTGCGCGAGCCGAGCCAGTTCGTCGGCTTCGCCGGCAACATTATCGACCGGCAGTCCGAAAACCGCGCCGACGATTCCGTCGAAAAGGCACTCGCCGATCCCTCGGCGCGGCTTTTGCTGATGCGTGGCGGTCGGCTCTATCTGAAGCTTGCGCAAGGCGCATTCGACCCCTGGTTCGGCGTGGCCGAATGCCGGCCGCTCGAAGCATCGCTCGAAAACGGCGTCCTGCTCGGTTTTTCCGAAAGCGGCCCGGTGCTGGCGGTGCCGGCCGGGGTCGAGCCCGAGCAGCTTCCCGAGACGATCAAGGCGATCGACTATCGCTCGGTCTATATGCAGGGGCTGATCGACGAAGCGGCGGCCGGCGCGCTGGCGCAAGGGGCAGCGCTGCTCGCCTGGCATGCCAGCCATCGCTTCTGCAGCAAATGCGGCACCGAAGCCGAGATGCGGGCGGGCGGTTACAAGCGGCATTGCCCGGCCTGCGGTACGGAGCACTTTCCGCGCACCGACCCGGTGGCGATCATGCTGACGGCAACACGCGAAAAATGCCTGCTCGGCCGCGGCCGGCATTTCGGGCCCGGCATGTATTCGGCGCTCGCCGGTTTCATCGAGCCGGGCGAGACGATCGAGGCGGCGGTGCGGCGCGAAACGCTGGAGGAAGCCGGCATCAGGCTCGGCCGCGTCGTCTACCACGCCAGCCAGCCCTGGCCGTTTCCCTACTCGCTGATGATCGGCTGCTTCGGCGAACCGCTCAACGACGATATCCAGCCCGACCTCAACGAGCTGGAAGATTGCCGCTGGTTCTTTCGCGAGGAGGTGCTGTCGATGCTGGCCAGGGAACATCCGAGCGGCCTGGTGACGCCGCCGAAAGGCGCGATCGCCTATAACCTCATCCGCGCCTGGGCCGACAGCGTGTGACACGAAGACATCGCAGGAGCAAAAAATGATCCGTCACACCGTCGTGTTCACGCTGAAACACCAGCCGCATTCGCTCGAGGAAAAACGGTTCCTCGCCGACGCTAAGACGATCCTCACGGCGATAAAGGGCGTCACGCATTTCGAGCAGTTGCGGCAGGTCAGTCCCAAGAACGACTACCGCTTCGGCTTCTCGATGGAGTTCGCCGATCAGCGGGCCTATTCCGGCTATAACGACCATCCCGACCACGTCGCCTTCGTCCGCGACCGCTGGATCCCGGAAGTCGAGGCGTTTATGGAGATCGACTACGTGCCGCTCGGCTGGGGCTGAGACTGGAAAGCGGCGCTCCAACAAATTAATACCCGGCGTCGCGATCCACCACATTTTCCAGCGCTTCGCCGCGCTCGAAAGCATCCATCTGACGCAGCATGATCGGCGCCAGGTGGACCGGATCGGAGGTTGCCGCCGCGTGCGGCGTCACGAACACTTTGGGGTGGCTCCATAGCGGGCTGGTCTTCGGCAACGGCTCGACCTCGAACACGTCGAGGCTGGCTTCCTTCAGCGTGCCGTCGTCCAGCGCGCGCAGAATGTCGGCGTCCTTCTGCAGCCTGCCGCGCCCGGCATTGATCAGCACTGAGCCGCCGAGGCCGTTGCGCTTCCGCAGCTCCTTCAGCACGCCGTGGTTGATGATACCGTGCGTCTGTGGCGTCAGCGGCAGCAGCACCACCAGGATGTCGGTGGCGTTTAGGAACGGGATCAGGCCGGCCTCGCCCGCGTAAGTCGAGACACCTTGCATCGGCCGATCGCTGCGCGACCAGCCATTGACGGGAAAGCCGAGCGACAACAGCACCGATGCCGCCGCGCGGCCAAGCGTGCCGAGCCCCATAATGCCGACCGAGATGTCGCTGGCCGGCCGCTGCTGCGGTTCATGCCAGATCTTCTTCTGCTGCTGGGCGCGGTAGAGCATGCCTTGGCGATGGTGGTCGAGCACCCGCCAGACGACGTATTCGGTCATGTACTGGGTCAGGTTGTCGGCCACCACCTTGACGACCGGTACGTCGGGCAAGGTGGGATCGGCGAAGATGTGGTCGACGCCGGCGCCGATCGAGAAGATGGCGCGCAGATTGGGCAGCGACGACAACAGGTTCGGCCGCTGTTTCCACACCACAGCATAGGTAATCGAGGGATCGCCGGCGCCATTCGGCTCGAGCACCACCTCGCGCTCCGCCGACAGCAGTTCGCGCCAGCGCAGCGGATGAATACCGGTGAGGGCAAGCAGGATGCGGCCTTTTTCCATTGTGGATTGTTTTTCCCTTTTACCAACAGCGTTCGCGTTCCGACGCGCAAGGCGCGGCAGCGTTTTGATTTTGTGCATGATCTCTGGCGAAAATCTACTCGCTGACGATGCCGACCGGCGCCGTTTCGATCTTGAAGGCGGCCGAGATCAACGCCTTTGTATAGTCGGTCCGCGGGCTGCCGAAAATATGTTCGGAAGGACCGGCCTCGACGATCCTGCCGTTGCGCATGACGATGACTTCGTTGGCGAGCGCGCGGATGACCCTCAGATCGTGGCTGATGAAGAGGTAGGCGAGGTTGTGCTTGGCCTGCAGGCTGCGCAAGAGGTCGACGACCTGTGCCTGCACGCTCATGTCGAGCGCCGAGGTCGGCTCATCCAGCATGACGAAACGCGGGTTGAGCACCATGGCGCGCGCGATGGCGACGCGCTGGCGCTGGCCGCCGGAGAATTCGTGCGGATAGCGGTTGCGCGTCGCCGGATCGAGGCCGACTTCCCCGAGCACGTCGACGACACGCTCGTCGCGCGCATCAGGAGACAGCTTCGGCTCATGGATCTTCAACCCTTCCTCGATGATCTCGGCGACCGACATGCGCGGACTGAGCGAACCGAACGGATCCTGGAAGACGATCTGCAACTCGCGCCGCAGCGGCCGCATTTCGTTGAAGGACAGCTGATCGATGCCGCGTCCGTTGAACTGGATGTTCCCGGTCGACGAGATCATCCTGGCCAGCGCCAGGCCGAGCGTCGTCTTGCCGGAGCCGGATTCGCCGACGACGCCGAGCGTCTGACCGGCCCGCACGGTGACGTCGATGCCGTCGACCGCCTTCACATTGTCGACGGTGCGCCGGAAGAAGCCCTTCTTGATCGGGAACCAGACCTTGACGTCCTTGCCGACCATCACCGGCCTGGCGGCCTGGTTGGCCGCCGGCGGCTTGCCTTTCGGCTCGGCGGCAAGCAGATGCCGCGTGTAGGCGTGCTGCGGATTGGCGAATATCTCCTTGGTCGGCCCTGTCTCGACGATCTTGCCCTTGGTCATCACGCAGACCCGGTCGGCGATCTTCCTGACGATGCCGAGATCGTGGGTGATGAACAGCATCGACATGTTCTTGCGGCTTTTCAGGCCGGCGAGCAGCTCGAGGATCTGCGCCTGGACGGTGACGTCGAGCGCCGTCGTCGGCTCGTCGGCGATCAAAAGTTCAGGCTCGTTGGCGAGCGCCATGGCGATCATGACGCGCTGGCGCTGGCCGCCGGATAGCTGGTGCGGATAGGCGTCGAGCCGTTTTTCCGGTTCGCGGATGCCGACCTCGTGCAGAAGTTCCAGCGTGCGCGCCTTGGCGTTGCGATCGCCCAGGCCCTGGTGCAGCTTCAGCACCTCGACGATCTGCTGCTCGATCGTGTGCAGCGGGTTGAGCGAGGTCATCGGCTCCTGGAAGATCATGGTGATCTTGTTGCCGCGCACGCGGCGCAAGTCTCTCTCGTCCGCGGCAAGCAGGTCGGCGCCGAGGAACAGGATCTTTCCCGACGGGTGGCTGGCGGTCGGATAGGGCAGCAGCTTCAGCACCGACAGCGCGGTGACCGACTTGCCGGAGCCGGATTCGCCGACCAGCGCCACCGTCTCGCCCTTGGCGAGGTCAAATGAAATACGGTCGACGGCGATCGACTGGCTGCCGCCTTGCGTGAAGGCGACGCTGAGGTCCTGGATCGAAAGGAGAGGGGCGGTCATAGCTCAACTTCCGCGACAACCCTGTCCAAGGCGGAAATTTCCGGTCGTATGATCGAAATTTTGGCTGCCATTTGAGGTGGGACGAGACGATTTGGTGCGATAGAATAGGTCTCTTTCAATCTCGTATCCGCGGTCAGAAATTGCGTGCAGCCGAAGTGCGTCGCTGTGGAAAGATGGATCGCGTCTGGTAATCTCAAGGAAAGGAATTCCGAACGTAACTGTGCTGCGTGCCAGAGAACGTCGCGAGTTATCGTCCCAATTGAGATGAAGGCATTGCCGATTGAAATATTGTCGTAGAGCTCGATCAGTCGCTCATTGTTCTTTCTCAAGGGATCGACCATCAACTCCGCGAGCACGATCTCACTGGTCGCCAGGAAAGGCTGCTTTCTGCCCTCGTTCAGTGAAATGAGCTGAAGCAGTTTTTTTGCAAGCGCATCATTGTTTTCAAAGGCATAGATGAAAATGTTGGTGTCGACATAAAGCCGGACTGCAGCCATCAATCCTCCCACTCATCGCGGAGGGCACGAACACGCGCGACAGCCTCGTCGAGGCTTGTTCCCGGCGCGTTGGCCTGAGCATCCCGCATGAGTTCAAGCAATTGTTCGCGGCCAAGGGGCCTGTTGGCCTCCTCCTCCACTGTCACTTTGACCGAGGCGCTCGGAGCTATGCCTTTTCGCAGTTCATCAGGGAGCTTCGATGCCGGGTAGTGTTCAAGGATGATCCTATTCATAACCCTTCCTTCCCCAACGTGCGGATTGACGGACTGCACGGACGCCAACACACGGTCATGGCTCCGGGTTCGCTCATATCGGCCAATTTGCTCTCCAGCGATCGAGCGATGGCTGCCACTGGTGTTTCACCGATCAAAGCCGCCGGTCACTTGAGGGTACGTCCGCTTTTGTCCGGATTGCCATTTCCAGAATATAACATGCCGAATGCCAGCCTGCATCGCCCTCATCTGAACGTCTTGCGCGGATCGAAGGCGTCGCGCGTGGCCTCGCCGACGAAGACCAGCAGCGACAGCATCAGCGAGATGACGACGAAGCCGGAAATGCCGAGCCATGGCGCGTTGAGATTGCGCTGTGCCTGCTTCAGCAACTCACCCAGCGAGGCGGCGCCGGGCGGCAGACCGAAGCCGAGATAGTCGAGCGAGGTCAGCGTCGAGATCGAGCCGCTGAGCAGGAAGGGCAGGAAGGTCAGCGTCGCCACCATGGCATTGGGCAGCAGATGCCGGAACATGATAGTGACGTTGGACACGCCGAGCGCGCGCGCCGCATTGACATATTCGAAGTTGCGGGCGCGCAGGAACTCGGCCCGCACCACGCCGACCAGTGCCACCCAGGAGAACAGCAGCATCAGCCCGAGCAGGATGAAGAAGCCGGGCGGCAGGATGGCGGCGACGATCAAGAGCAGATACAGCACCGGGATGGCCGACCAGATCTCGATGAAGCGCTGGAACAGAAGGTCGGTCCAGCCGCCGAAATAGCCCTGGAGAGCGCCGGCCGCCACGCCGATCAGCGCCGAGCCGGCGGTCAGGATCAGACCAAACAGCACCGAGACCCTGAAGCCGTAGATGACGCGCGCCAGCACGTCGCGGGCCTGGTCGTCGGTGCCCAGCCAGTTCCAGTTGCCGACGATGCAATTGGGGTCCGCCTCGCCTTTCGGATACTGATTGCAGCGCGTCTTCTTGTCGTAGAGCCAGGACGGCTTGGTCGGTGCTGCTTCGGGAATGGCGTTGTTGACGGTCTGGTAGGAGTAGCGCACCGGCGGCCAGATCATCCAGCCATTGGCGTTGATCTCGTCCTGGATGACCGGGTCGCGGTAGTCGGTGACGGCATAGAAGCCGCCGAACTTCTCCTCGGGATAAGCGACCAGGACCGGAAACAGGATCTCGCCCTTGTAGGAGGCGATGATCGGCCTGTCGTTGGCGACCAATTCCGAAACCAGCGACAGCACGAACAGGAACAGGAATATCCACAACGACCAGTAGCCGCGCCGGTTGGACTTGAAGTTCTGCAGGCGCCGCTGGTTGAGCGGCGACAGAAAGGGCCGCGCGATCCGAGCCGGCGCCGTTTCGGCCATGGTCCGCGCCATCAGACGTCTCTCCGCTCGAAATCGATGCGCGGATCGACCCAGGTGTAGATCAGGTCGGACAAAAGCCCGACGAACAGGCCAAGCAGCGAGAAGATGAAGAGATTGGCGAAGACTACCGGATAGTCGCGCTGCACCACCGAGTTGAAGCCGAGCAGGCCGAGGCCGTCGAGCGAAAATATGTTCTCGATCAGCAGCGAGCCGGTGAAGAAGGCCGAGATGAAGGCGCCGGGGAAACCGGCGATGACGATCAGCATGGCGTTGCGGAAGACGTGGCCATAAAGCACCTGCCGCTCCGACAGGCCCTTGGCGCGGGCGGTGACCACATATTGCTTGCGGATTTCCTCGAGGAAGGAATTCTTGGTGAGCAGCGTCGTCGTGGCGAAGGCCGACAGCACCAGCGCGGTCAGCGGCAAGGTCATATGCCAGAAATAGTCGACGATGCGCTGCGGCCAGGACAGCTGGTCCCAATTGTCGGAGGTGATGCCGCGCAGCGGAAACCAGTCCCAGAACGAGCCGCCGGCAAACAGCACCATCAGCAAGATGCCGAACAGGAAGCCCGGAATGGCGTAGCCGACGATGACGACGCCGCTGGTCCAGACGTCGAAAGTGGAGCCGTCCTTGACCGCCTTGCGGATGCCGAGCGGGATCGAGATCAGGTAGGATAAAAGCGTGATCCACAGCCCGATCGAGATCGACACCGGCATCTTTTCCAGGATCAGGTCGAGCACCGAGATGTCGCGGAAATAGCTGTCGCCGAAATCGAAGCGGAGATAGTTCCACAGCATCATGCCGAAGCGCTCGAGCGGCGGCTTGTCGAAGCCGAACTGCTTCTCCAGCTTCTTGATGAATTCCGGATCGAGCCCTTGCGCGCCGCGGTATTTCGAGCCGACGTCGCCGGCGACATCGAAATTGGCGCCGCCGGCATCACCGCCGCCGCCGCCGAGGCGATCGCTGCCGCCCTGGTTGGTCAGCCTGGCGATGACCTGCTCGACCGGCCCGCCCGGCGCGAACTGGATGACGGCAAATGACACCGCCATGATGCCGAACAGGGTCGGGATCATCAGCAGGATACGGCGCAGTATATAGGCGCCCATCAGGCTCTCTGCCTCGCTTGTGCGAAAATCTCAGGCTTTGCCAATTTTTGCCGCCTTGTCTTTGTCGAACCACCACAGCGTCTCGACCGGAAAGTCGTAATCCGGCTTTTGAGCGGGAAAGCCGAACATATCCCAGAAGGCAGCCCGGTGATTCGCCAGATGATATGTTGGAATCCAGTCTAGCCGCGCGCGCAAGACCCGATCGAGCGCGTTGAGCGCTGTGACGAGTTCGATCCGGCTCTGCGCCTTGCCGGCTGCTTCGATCAGCGCGTCGATGGCTTTGCTTTCCGTACCCGGATAGTTGCGCATCCCCGGCGTTTTCGCCATCCGGGAATTGTAGAGGATTTCCAGGCCGTCGGCAGTAGGCGTCGCCCCGATCAACCAATGTAGCATGTTGAAATCGAAATCGTAGTTGCTTTGCCGCGCTTCAAATTGCGTCGAATCGACCTGCCGGATCGAAGCGTCGATGCCAATCGCCTTCATATTCTCGGACCACGGCGCGAAAATGCGAACGAGACCCTCGTCCTCGGCCAGCATTTCCACCCGCAGTCGCTCGCCCTTCTCATTGACGACGAAATTGCCCGCTCGCTTCCAGCCGGCTTCGGCAAGCAGTCTCGAAGCTTCGCGCAGCACCTTACGGTCGTGACCGGAACCGTCCGAGACGGGTTGCACCACCGGTTCGCCGAAGGTTTCCGGCGGCAACTCGGGTCGAAACGGCTCCAGCAGTTTCAATTCCTGGGGCGAGGGCGGGCCCTCGGCCTTGTAGTCCGATCGTTCGAAGTTCGATTGCGAGCGCTCGTAGGAGCCGAAAAACAGTACCCGCTTGGTCCATTCGAAATCGAAGCAATAGGCGATCGCCTGTCTCACGCGCACATCGCGGAATTGCGGCCGGCGCTGGTTCAGCGCGACAGCCTGCATGTCGGGCGATTTCTCGCCGGGAAATTCGCGTTTGACGACCCTGCCATCCTTCAGCGCTGGAAAGTCGTAGCCGGTCGCCCATACGCGCGCGGTGAACTCCTCGCGAAAATGCGTATCGCCTTTCTTGAACGCTTCAAACGCTGCCTGGCGATCAAGATAGAAATCGATACGGATACGGTCGAAATTATTAAGCCCGCGGTTCACGGCGAGATCGCGCCCCCAATAATCGGCGACACGTTCATATTCGATAGTCTGCCCGGCCACGACCCGTCCCATCTTGTACGGCCCGGAGCTGAGCGGCGGGGTCATCGTCGAGGCGTCGAAATCATTGGCCGTATAGAAGGCTTTGGACACGATCGGCATTACGGCGATCGCGAGGATATTCTGCGCCGACTGTTTGCCGTTGAAGGTAAGGCTGACAGTAAGCGGATCGATTGCGACCGCATCCGTCATATGCCGCAGCGCTTGGGAAAGGTTCGGGTGTCCCCGGTCTTTGTAGAGGTTCAAGGCGAAGGCAACGTCCTCAGCCGTCAGCGGCGAGCCGTCATGGAAGCGCGCTTGTGGCCGCAGGCTGAAGCGGAAGCCGTTGCGGTCCTGCGACAAGGTAACGGATTCGGCAAGCACGCCGTAGACCGCATCCGGCTCATCGAGCGCCCTTGCCATCAGCGAATCGAAACAGAGCTCGGTGCGCGGCGGCGAATCCCCCTTCAACACCAGCGAGTTCAACGTGTTGAAAGTCAGAAAGCTCTGATTGAGGGTGGAGTTCGGCGGGCCGAAATTCATCCGGCCGCCCTTGGGAGCGTCTGGATTGACATAGTCGAAATGCGTGAAATCCGGAGGATATTTGAGATCGCCGAAGGCCGACAACCCGTGCAGTTTCACGCCGGTCGGAATGGCCGCGAAAGCTCGGCCTGGCAGCAGTGCCGCAGCGGCGGCAGCACCGCCCAGGGCGAGGAAGTCGCGACGAGGCAGCGCCGCCATCAATTGCCACTCTTGTATTTGGCCGCCAGCGCCTTTTCCTTGTCCGGATCGATCCACCAGGAATCCGTGTCCACGCCTAAATAGGCAGGCTGCTTTTCGGGCATGCCGAACTTGTTCCAGTAGGCCAGCCAGACCACCGGCCTGTGCCATTGCGGCACGACATAATAGTTCCACAACAGAACCCGGTCGAGCGCATGGGTGGCAGCAACCAGATCGTCGCGGTCGGTGGCGTAGATAACGCGGTCGACCAGCGCGTCGATGATCGGATCCTTGATGCCCATCAGATTGCGTGAGCCGGGTGCGTCGGCGGCTTTTGAACTCCAGAAGTCGCGTTGCTCGTTGCCGGGCGAATCCGACTGTGGGAAGATCCCCGTCACCACGTCGAAGTCGAAGCTGCGGGTGCGGTTCACATATTGGCTGGGGTCAACAATGCGAAGTGCGGCATCGATACCGATCTTGCGCAAATTATCGACGTAGGGATTTGCGATGACTTCGTCGGTCGGATCCCGTCCCAGGATCTCCAGCTTGAATTGCTGGCCCGTCTGGGCATTGACCATTTTGCCGCCCTTGATGACCCAACCAGCCTTGGCGAACAGATCGACCGCGGACTTCAGGTATTTACGCTCCGCCTGCGGCGTCTCGTAGATCGGCAGCTTGAATTCCTCGGTGAAGATTTCAGGCGGCAGCTTGTCGCGATATTGCTCGAGAATCTCCAGCTCCTTGCCTTTCGGCAGGCCGCTGGACGTCAGGTCGGTGCCCTGGAAATAGCTGCTCGTACGGGTGTTAAGACCGAAGAACAGCGTACGATTCATGCTTTCGAAATCGAGCACGTCGGTCAACGCCTCGCGTATGCGTCGATCCTGAAACTGCGGGCGTCGCAGATTAAGCGCGAAACCCTGCATCGGCTCAGGCGACTCGGTCTTGAACTCCCTCTTGACAACGTCGCCTTGCTTGATCGCGGGAAAGTTATATGCCGTCGACCAGCGTCTCGAGCTGTTTTCCGCGTTGATGTCCTCAAGCCCACCCTTGGTAAATGCCTGCCAAGCCGCATTCTCATCGAGAATATAGGTATACCGCTTCGTGTCGAAATTCTCTCGGCCGATCTTCACTGGCAGCTTGGCGGCCCAATAGTCGGGCACGCGCTGCCAGACAATTTCCGAACCTGGCTTGAAGCTGGCGATCTTGTAGGCAGCCGACCCCAGCGGCGGCTCCAGCGTCGGCCGGGTGACGTCGCGCTTCTTGCCGTTGACATCGGTGCCTTCCCACCAGTGCTTGGGCAGCACGACGAGATCGCCGATGATCTTGGGCAATTCCCGGTTGCCCTTCTGGCTGAAATGGAACTCGACCTCACGATCGGAGATTGCGACCGCGTCGGTGACGTTCTCGAAATAGCGGCTGTATTGCGGGCTGCTGGCCTTTAACACCTGGAACGACCAGATCACGTCGTCGACCGTAATCGGCTGGCCGTCATGCCACTTCGCCCGCGGATCGAGCCGGTAGGTCGCCGAGGAATAGTCGGCCGGATATTTATAGGCTTCGGCGACCAGCGAATGGCTGGTGCTGCCTTCGTCGGTCGCCTGCTCCATCAGCGTGTCGTAGAGCAGACCGCCGCCAAACGGGACGAGACCAGCGGCGGCAGAACCCTGGACGATATAAGGATTGAAGCTGTCGAACGTGCCCGGCACCACCGAGTTCAGCGTACCGCCCTTCGGTGCATCCGGATTGACGTAGTCGTAGTGCTGGAAATTGTCGCCGTATTTGGATTCGCCGATCAGCGAGGAGGTCGTGCGCCATTCGTCCGCAAAGGCCGCCTGCAGGCCGCCGGCAAAGGCAGCCAGCATCAGCACCGATTTCAGAAGCGTCCGCGCTCGGCCAACCGTCATGCGTTCTCCTCTTCGCGATATAGCGCCGTCACCATAGCGTCTGGGCCCAATCTAGATCATTTGACGGCGCTGAAAACCGCAACCGAGCGGCTTTGTCGTCGCATATGCGTTTTTCCTAACGAAAAAGCCGGGCTGAACCCGGCTTTTTCAAGGATTATGCCATTACAGTTTTGTTATTTTGCGGGCGCAGCCGGCGCCGGAGCGGCTGGCGCCGCGCCTTCTGCCGGCTTGGCAGGGGCCGCACCTTCGGCCGGCTTGGCGGGCTCATTTTCGGCCGAGGCGCCGGGCGCCGGCAGCGGCTTCGGATTGTCCGACAGCGTGCGCAGATAGGCGATGACGTTGGCGCGGTCCTCATCCTTCGGCAGGCCGGCGAAGCCCATCGCGGTGCCCTTCACGAACTTCTTCGGCGAGGTGATGAAGTGGTTGAGATTGTCGTAGGTCCACTTCTCGCTGCCGCCCTTGGAGAACTCCTTCATGCCGGCCGAATAGGCAAAGCCCTCATGCTCGGCGACCGGACGGTCGATGATGTCCCAGAGATCGGGGCCGACCTTGTTGGGGCCACCCTTTTCGCCGGAGTGGCAAGCCTGGCATTTCTTGAAGATGGCGGCGCCCGCTTCGGCGTTGGCAGTGGTCAGCAGCTCGGCAATCGGCTTCACGGCTGCGGCGGGAGCGGCCGGGCCGCCTTCGGCGGGCTCGGTCGCCTCGATGGCGAAGCCGGGCTTTTCCGGCGCCGGCGAGGCAAACAGCGCGTCGGACACGATGCCAACGGAAAAGACGATGAACACGGTTCCGAGGAGACCGGCGAGCAGCTTGTTGACTTCGTTGGAATCCATACGCCCCATGCTCCCTTTCCGGCGGACCGATCCGTCCACTCCGTCCGTCGGTATCGTGATCCACCCGGTGGAACCGGCCAAATCGCGCGGAAACTAGGTCTTTTGCTCCGGCGTTGCAACACCTATAAGGGCGCTGCCAGTGAGACCTTTTGCCACTTTGTCCTCCTCTTTTTCGAGCCCTTTGCCCGCCTCATGTCCACGCTCATCCTGATCCCGGCCCGCATGGCCTCGACGCGCCTGCCGGGCAAGCCGCTGGCCGACATTGCCGGCACTCCGATGATCGTCCACGTCGCCCGCCGCGCCGCCGAAGCCGGGCTCGGCCGGGTGGTCGTCGCCACCGATACGCAAGGCGTTGCGGAGGCGGTGCGCACGCACGGTTTCGAGGCGGTGCTGACGCGGGCGGACCACGAAACCGGCTCCGACCGCATCTTCGAAGCGCTGGCCATTCTCGACCCTGGCAACAGCGTCGAGACGATCGTCAATGTGCAGGGCGATCTGCCGACCATCGACCCCCTTGTTATCGGCGCCGCGCTGAAGCCTTTCGAGAACGCAGCGGTCGATATCGCCACGCTCTGCGTCGAGATCGTCCGCGACGAGGAAAAGACCAATCCGAACGTCGTCAAGCTGGTCGGCTCGCCACTCTCGGCGACACGGCTCAGGGCGCTCTATTTCACCCGCGCCACCGCGCCCTGGGGCGAAGGTCCGCTCTACCATCACATCGGCCTCTATGCCTATCGCCGCGCCGCACTCGAACGCTTCGTTGCGCTAAGGCCGTCGCCGCTGGAGCGCCGCGAGCGGCTGGAGCAGTTGCGGGCGCTGGAGGCCGGCATGCGCATCGATGCGGAGATCGTGCAGTCGGTGCCGCTTGGCGTCGATACGCCGGGCGATCTCGAACGCGCCAGGGCGCTCCTTTCCAACTAAAAAATTCTTCCCCCAATCCCCGAGACTCTGCGCATGGCTGAAAAGACCAACAAAATATCCTTCCAGGGCGAGCCGGGCGCCAATTCCGACACCGCCTGCCGCAACATGTTCCCGTCGATGGAGCCGTTGCCGTGCCCGACCTTCGAGGACGCCTTCAATGCGGTCGAGACCGGCAAAGCCGATCTGGCGATGATCCCGATCGAGAACACCATTGCCGGCCGCGTCGCCGACATCCATCACCTCTTGCCGGAATCGAAGCTGCACATCATCGGCGAATACTTTCTGCCGATCCACTTCCAGCTGATGGTGCTGCCCGGCGTCAGGCGCGACGAGATCAGGACCGTGCACAGCCACATCCACGCGCTCGGCCAATGCCGCAAATACATCCGCAAGAACGGCTGGAAGGCGACGGTTGCCGGCGACACCGCGGGCGCCGCCAAGATGGTCGCCGCGATGAAGGACCGCACCATGGCCGCGCTGGCGCCGGCGCTGGCCTCGACCCTCTACGGACTCGACATCATCGAGGAGAATGTCGAGGACACCGACAGCAACGTCACCCGCTTCGTTGTGCTGACCAAGAACAAGCAATGGGCCGAACGTCCCTCGGCCGACGCCAGGATGATGACGACCTTCATCTTCCGCGTCCGCAACGTGCCGGCGGCGCTCTACAAGGCGATGGGCGGGTTTGCCACCAACGGCATCAACATGACCAAGCTGGAAAGCTACCAGCTCGGCGCGTTTACGGCGACGCTGTTCTACGCCGACATAGAGGGCCATCCCGACGATCCGCTGGTCAAGCTGGCACTCGACGAGTTGCGCTTTTTCTCGCGCGAAATGCGCATTCTCGGCGTCTATCCCGCCAGCGCCTCGCGCGAGCAATGGAAGGTGGCGGATTAGGATCCGGTCAGGTCAGGCCGAGCTTGTTCTGCTTGGCCGGCTTGCCGCATTCGCGCCGGCTGATCGACCGGTTCATGGCGTCGATCTTGCCGCTTGCCTGGTCGGCGTCGCGTTTGGCTTTCGAGCGCATGTCCGGCGTGAACGGGCCAAAGCCCGTCGCCGGGTTGGAGAAGGACGGCTTGGCGTCCACCGGCAAATGATATTGCTGCGCCAGGCCGTTTCGTTGCGCCAGCAATTGATCGCAAGGCACCTTGTCATATTGCAGCGAGGACTGGACGTTTTCGTCCTGCCGTTCGGACATCGAATTGCCGACGCAGCCGGCCATCGCCAGGCAAGATGCCAAGACCGTCATGTTCCAGCGCATGAACGTGCTCCTTGTCTTTCGCAGCTGCGGCTTCTCATGCGCAGCGGCAGAAGTCTTAGCCAGATTTTACGCTGCCGGAAAGCAAGCTTGCCACTACGGCCAGCCCTTCGACCGGTTGGCGGCGATCCTGCCGGATGATTGTTGCCTGCAGCGACAGGATCGAAAAGCCGTCGGCATCCAGAACCCGCTCTACATAGCCTTGCGAATGCGCGTAGCGGCGCGACGGCTGCAGGGCGAAGCCGGCGCTGTCAGACGATTCTCCGCCCGGGAGCGTCTCGACGGAGAACGCAAACAGACCGCCGCCGGCAAGCATTCCGGCAATCTTGTTCACCACCTTGTCGAGTGCGCCGAGATAGATGAACACATCGGCCGCCGTCACCAGATCGGCTTTCGGGCCAGAATAGCAAAAATCCTGCAGGTCCGTCTTGACGAGCAGATCGTAGACGCCTTTGGCGCGCGCCTGCCTCAGCATGCCGGTCGAGATGTCGTAACCCTCCAGCCGGTCGGCGATCGGCCGCAGCTTCTGGCCCATGAGGCCGGTGCCGCAGCCGAGATCGAGCACCAGCGAAAACCGGCCCGGCCGTGCCGCCCGGATGGCGCGGTCGAGACATTCGGGCAGGCGATAGCCGAGCCTGTCGACCAGCTCAGCCTCGAAACTCCCGGCATAGTGGTCGTACAGCGTCTCGACGAAGGCGCTGGGCGGCGCCTGTGCCGCCGCCGCCCTGCCGATCAATTGCAGCTTGAGCACCGCGCCGAGCCTGTCCGCCGGGTCGAGCCGCAGTGCCGTCGTCCAGGCCTGCGCGGCACGATCGGGCGCGCCCGCCGCCTCCTGCATCTCGCCGAGGCGGAACCAGCCGGCTGGCCATTGCGGCGCCAGTTCGAGCGCGCCGAGCAGCAATTCCGCCGCTGCCGCATGATCGCCGGATGCATAGAGCATTTCGGCATAGTCGGCGCGGCGGTCGGCGGTCAAATCGCCGGACGAGGTCTGGAGCGGTTTCATGCGATCGGGTTCCGCCGGGTGTTTGCAGCCGGCTTGCGCTCTATGCTGGAGTCAGCAGTGACTTACAACAGGCTTCCCGCGCCGGAATTAGCGCCTATCTTGGGGCCATGCGCGCCAGCGACCTGCTTCATCCCCGGCCGGAAGGGCTGTATTGCCCGCCCGGCGATTTCTTCATCGACCCGGTGCGGCCGGTCAACCGGGCGCTGATCACACATGGCCATTCCGACCATGCCCGCTCCGGCCACCGCTTGGTGATGGCGACGCAGCAGACGCTCGATATCATGGGGCTGCGCTACGGCGACAGTTTTGCCGGAACGACGCAAGTCGCCGTGCTCGGCGAGACGATTGCGCTTGGCGGTGTGGCCGTCAGCTTTCACCCGGCTGGTCATGTGCTTGGCTCGGCCCAGATCAAGGTCGCGCATCAGGGCACATGCATCGTCGCGTCCGGCGACTATAAGCGCCAGAAGGACGCGACCTGCGAGCCGTTCGAGCCGCTCAAATGCGACGTCTTCATCACCGAGGCGACGTTCGGTCTGCCGGTGTTTCGGCATCCGCCCGATACCGAAGAGATCGCCCGGCTGCTGAAATCGACCGAGCAGTTTCCCGAGCGAACGCATCTGGTCGGCGCCTATGCGCTGGGCAAGGCGCAGCGCGTCATGCGGCTGCTGCGCGATGCCGGCTACGAAAAGCCGATCTACATCCACGGCGCGCTGGCCAAGCTCAGCGAGTATTACCAGAGCCAGAATATCGATCTCGGCACATTGGAACCGGCGACCGTCGAGACCGGCCAAAAAAGCGACTTTGCCGGCGCCCTCGTCGTCGGCCCGCCATCCGCCTTCGCCGATCGCTGGGCGCGGCGTTTTCCCGATCCGATGTCGTGCTTCGCCTCAGGCTGGATGCGCATCCGCCAGCGCGCCAAGCAGGGCGGCGTCGAGCTGCCGCTGATCATTTCCGATCACTCCGACTGGGACGAACTGACGGCGACGATCAAGGAGACCGGCGCCGAAGAAATCTGGGTAACGCATGGCCGCGAGGAGGCGCTGGTGCGCTGGTGCGAGCTCGAAGGCATTGCCGCCCGGCCGCTGCATCTCGTCGGCTATGAGGACGAGGGCGATTGATGGTGTTTTTGGATCCAGCAATCGCCGGTACGGCGCTCTACGGCGCCCCCCTCTGGCCTGCCGGCCATCTCCCCCTCAACGGGGGAGATCGGCAGCTTTGGTTTTGCCGCTCATCCTGCAACGTTGGAAATTGGCGAAAGCAGTCGCGACAGCAAATCTCTCCCCTTGAGGGGGAGATGTCCGGCAGGACAGAGGGGGGCGCGACAGAACGCAAGCCTTTCCCATTGGCGCGCCGCTCATGAACCGCTTCGCCGAGCTTCTCGACCGGCTGGTGCTGACGCCGTCGCGCAACGGCAAGCTGACGCTCTTGACCGATTATTTCCGCAGCGTCGAGGATCCGGACCGCGGGCTGGCGCTGGCTGCCATCACCGGCGATCTGTCCATCGCCGCGGTCAAGCCGGCGATGCTGCGCACACTGGTGATCGAGCGCATGGATCCGGTGCTGTTCGGCTATTCCTACGACTATGTCGGCGACCTGGCCGAGACCGTGTCGCTGGTCTGGCCGCAGGCGCCGGTCGACATTGCGAACCACGAGCCGACGCTGGCCGAGGTGGTGGCGAAGCTGCAGGCGGCGAGCCGTTCCGACGGGCCGCAGGTGCTGGCCCGGCTGCTCGACAGCGCCAGCACTTCGGCGCGCTTCGCCATCATAAAGCTGGTCACCGGCGGCCTGCGCATCGGCGTCTCGGCGCGGCTGGCCAAGCAGGCGCTGGCCGATTTCGGCAAGGTCGAAATCGCCGAGATCGAGGAACTCTGGCACGGGCTGACGCCGCCCTATATCGGGCTGTTCGCCTGGCTGGAGGGTAAAGCGGAAAAACCCAGGAAGACGGCGCTGGCGCTGTTCAGGCCGGTGATGCTGTCGAATGCCGTCGGCGACGGCGACCTCGAAAAGCTCGACCCGGCCGACTACGCGGCCGAATGGAAATGGGACGGCATCCGCGTCCAGGCGGTTTGCGAAGGCGGCATTCGTCGGCTCTATTCCCGCACCGGTGACGACGTCTCCGGCGCCTTTCCGGATCTTGCCGAGGCTATGGATTTTTCAGGAGCCCTCGACGGCGAGCTTCTGGTCGGTGACCCCAGGCAGGCGACGGGCACGTTCTCGGACCTGCAGCAGCGGCTGAACCGGAAGAGCGTGTCACCCAAGATCCAGCAGCAATACCCCGCCTTCATGCGCTGCTACGATGCGCTGCAGATTGGTAACGAGGATTTGCGCGGACTTCCCTTCCGCGAACGGCGCGGCCGGCTCGAGGCCTTCGTCAGGACACTCGATCCGAGCCGCTTCGATCTGTCGCCGCTGGTCGAATTCAGCAACTGGCAGGCACTCGAGGAATTGCGCCGCAAGCCGCTGCATCCGGTTATCGAAGGCGTCATGCTGAAGCGCTGGGATTCGCCCTATGTGGCCGGGCGGCCGAAGGGCCCGTGGTTCAAATGGAAGCGCGATCCGCACACGGTCGACGCGGTGCTGATGTATGCCCAGCGCGGCCACGGCAAGCGTTCGAGCTTCTATTCCGACTACACATTCGGCGTCTGGTCCGGGCCGGAAGGATCGGAGGAGCTGGTGCCGGTGGGAAAGGCCTATTTCGGCTTCACCGACGAGGAACTGAGGCAGATCGACAAATATGTCCGCGACAACACGATCGAGCGCTTTGGCCCGGTCCGCTCGGTGCGTGCCGACCGCAGGAACGGGCTGGTGCTTGAGGTAGCCTTCGAAGGGCTCAACCGCTCGACGCGGCACAAATCCGGCGTCGCCATGCGCTTTCCGCGCATTTCGCGGCTGCGCTGGGACAAGCCGGCGGCGGAAGCCGACCGCATCGAGACGCTGCAGGCGCTGCTCGATAGTTAACGCATGTCGCGCAAAAAGTGTGCAGCGGTTTTGCGGTAACGACATGCATCAAAACAAGAACCTAAAGTGCGTCGCATGAGGCCGGTCCGAACGCCACGTGCTTTAGGGAACGACTGAAACGCGGATCTCGTAGATGTCGACCGACTTGCCCTGCTTGTCGAAGTCGGAATTGATGGCGATGGTGCCGGCAGCACCCGGACGCTTGTCGGGAAAGCGCACGTCGAACAGATATTCATTGCGCTCGCGACCGACCGCATAGCGCTTGCGGCCGCAGTCGCCGAGTTCGCCGAAATTGCAATCGACGGAAATCTGCGTCTCCTGCCCCTCCTCGGAGCGCGCGATGATGTCGAATGTGGCATGCTTGCCGGCTAGTCTTTCCAACACGCCTTGTCCGACGTCGAAGCTGATGGCCGAGCCGGATGCGCCCGAGCGGATGCGCAGGAAGGAACCGCTTTCGTCCTGGACAACGTCGGCCTTGGCGTCCGACGGTGCATTGACCTGCGTCGGGTCACCCGGCGAAAAGACGTTGATCCAGTCGCGCGCCTGGTCCTCCTCGCCCTGCTTTGGCGGCGAAGCGGTGTCGTCCGGCGTGAAATCTTCGCCATCGACCGTTGGCGGCGCTTCCGGTGGCGCTGTGTCGAGCTCGGTCGCCGATTTGAAGACGCCGGTCTGGTTGGCGAAATAAAGGCCGATGCCGGCGGCTGCGAGCAGCGTCACACCGAAGAAGATCGCGGTCAAGGGCAGGCGCCGCCGCCTCGCCCGCCGGTCGTCGCGGTCGGGCGTCACTTCCGCATCGTCGGTTTCGGTCGGAGCCGAAGCCCCCATGTCGATCACCGGCGCCTCGGCAACAGGCGCATCGGGCATGATGTCGGGAACGACCGGCAGGACGCGCGACCGCGGCGCATCGGCTTCGGGCGGCTGCGCCGGACCGTCAACGACGACATCGGGCGACGGCGCGGCTTCGGCTTCGGCCGGGGGCTCCACCTCCGGTGCTGCCTGCAAACTGTCGGTCGGCGCGGCGACGTCGGCAACCGCCGGCAGGAATTCCGATTCGATTTCGGTGATCTTCGCCTGGACCGCCTTGCGGCGCTTGATGGCGACTTCCACGGTCACGTTTGGATTGGCCTGCAGGGCACGGTCGAGTGCCGCGAAAGCCGATCGATAGACCCGCTCGCGAAACGCCCGGTCGTCGGCATTGCCTTTCTCGAAGGCATTGCGGATCGCTTTTTCGATCGCGTCCAAGCGAATTCCCTCTGCAATTTCACTCACTTTGCCATGATCGTTAGCCGCAGGCGACCAATCAATCAACAAGCGAGCGGCCGCATTCTGCCTTGCCGAGGGGCACAAAGCTCATTTCGGTGATTTTCGGTAAAGGAATCAACATTTTTCGCTGATTTTCCCGGTCACGGCGGCGGGCGGCGTGCCGATGCGGCATCACGCGGCCAATGGTAGATCCGCGCGGCGGCTGCCCTTGCGCCCGGCCGGAGGCGGCACGAATTGCCTCGTCCTGAAATCGCGACTGCCATCTTGAATTCGCGGCCGGTTGCGTCTATCACGCAGCCCATCCTGGAAGCTCGGCTTCCCGGGCCGCTTTAGCTCAGTTGGTAGAGCACATCATTCGTAATGATGGGGTCAGGTGTTCGAGTCACCTAAGCGGCACCAAAATTCTCGATGAATTAAACGGGACCATTTCACAGATCAACTTGATGGAACGTCGCCGTCGCCCAGCGACGCCACCGTCTTCAGCGCGCCGTCGAGCATGTCGCCCTTTTCGTCCTTCAGCGCGGCTTCGCGCAGGCGCCGGGTCCAGTCTGCGGCGTCCGGGCGGCCCTTGACCAGGTCGAGCGCCGACAGCACCCGGTCGAATTTCGACTGCGCGCGGGCGTGGGTGTCGCTGTAGCCCTTGATCAGCCGGCGGCAGTTGAGGATCTCCGTGCCAAGCGCGTAGTCCTCGCCGACTTGGCCCAGCGCCAGCGCATACCAGCGCTCGAGATGCGCGGTCTCGATCTTGTGGCGCAGCAGCCGGCGGCGCCAGCGGCGCAGGCCGCCGATGAACCACAATGCGGCAAAGCCGGCAAAACTGTCGGTGCGGATATGGCGGCCGCGGTTGATGCGGCGGTCGAGGAAGGCGGCGAGCTTCGGCCGCGCCTCGATGTAGCTGCCGAGCCCGGCCGGCAGCGTGCCGCAGAATTCCTCGATGCGCGGATGGAAATATTCGGTCACCTGCAGGACCGAGCCGTCCTTGACGCCAACCTCACGGCGTACGCGTCGGTCGCGGCTAGAACGCGTCTTCAGGTCGGCGACGCGGATCATGTCGTCGTAGCACATCGCGTTGGCCAGATGCTTGGCGGCGGCGATCGACAGCGCGTAGGCGTGTTCGGCATCGTCCAGAGCGACGGCCCGGTCGAGCCTATCGAGATACTCGCCGCCATAAGCAACGTCCTGATAGTCGACCACTTTTTTCAGGCCGCGAAGCGCCATTTCGCGCACGGGTACAGGCAGCGTGGCGACGCGCGCCGCCAATTGTTGCCAGCCCTTCAACAGGCTTTCCGGGCCGCTGACTTCTGTCGCGGCGCCCGAGCCGGTTTCAGCGGCCGCCGGCCCTGCAGTCTTGTCGCCCGAAGGCGCACTCGCGATGCCGCGCGCCCGATCGTAGGCGGCGCCGAAGGCGGCGAGGCTGGCCTTCACACCGCGGCCGCCGGCACTGACCGCCTGCTCATAGCTTTCGCGACTGAACGGCAAGGCGTCGGAGCCGGCCAGCGCGCCGAGCAGGCTGGCCGAGATCATCGAGCCATTGTCGGCGGCGATCTTCTCCATGTCGAAGGCAATGAAGCGCTTGGCCGCGGCTTCCGCCGTGGCATGCACCTTGGCGGACGAGGCGCGACCGTCGCCGGGCTCGATCTTCTCCGAGACCGCGGCGATGCGGTGCGACGAGGCGATCAGCGTCGTGCGCTCGGGCGTGACGAAGCCGCGGATGATGGCGCGGCCGGCCTCCATCAGTTCGGCGGCAATCAGGATGTCGACGTCGCCCTGCGACGGCGACAGCGCGAAGACCGGCAGGCGGCCGGTGTCGGGGCACATTTCGACATAATAGATGGTGGCGCCGGTGCGCTGGGCGACGCCGGCGACCGAGGTCGATTGCGCGACGTAGCCGTTGCGCTCGGCGACGTCGGTGATCCAGTCGGCCAGCACGCCACCGCCCTGGCCACCGACCGCCAGCACGGCAAGCTTGATGACGCGCTCGTCTTCGGGGGCGCCGGCTTTCGAGCGCGATGAGGGCACGGCGTCAAGCATCGGCGAATATCAGGCGCCGGCTTTCACGGCGCCGCTGCAAGAGACCGATCATGGCGCGGCGAGCGGCTTCAAGGAAACGGTCCCAGCGGCTCGGATTGTGCACGACATCGGCGCGGTAGAAGGATGGGCAGAGCACCGCCGCATCGGCGACCTCGCCGCAATTGCCGCAACCGACGCAGCTTTGGTCGATATGCGCCACCGGATCGTCGCGCAGGGGGTCGTCCAGCGACTTCACCGACAGCGACGGGCAGCCGGAAAGCCGCATGCAGGCATGGTCGCCGGTGCAGATATCTTCGTCGACGCCGAATTTCGGCTTGACTATGCGCGCCCCGCCCTTGATCGCCTTGTCGACCAGCGGCTTTTCGCGGCGCTGCCGGTTGAGCATGCATTCGGACGAGGCGACAATGACTTTCGGGCCCTTTTCGTCCGTCGTCAGCGCCTCGCGCAGCGTGTCTTGCATCTTGGTTACGTCGTAGGTGCGGTCGATGTGGCGCAGCCATTTGACGCCCATGCCCTTCACCGCCTCGGTGATCGGGTGCTTGGTCGACTTGGTCTTGTTGCCGGCGCGGGACGACAGGATGTCCTGGCCGCCGGTGGCGGCCGAATAGAAATTGTCGACGATGACGATGACGCCGTCGTTCTTGTTGAACACCGCGTTGCCGATCGACGAGGTCAGACCGTTGTGCCAGAAGCCGCCGTCGCCGACGAAGGAGATCGAGCGGCGCTTGGCATCGGGCGAATTGAACGCCGAAGCCGAGGCCGGCCCCAGCCCGTAGCCCATGGTAGTGGCACCTAGCTCGAAAGGCGGCATGATCGAGAACAGATGGCAGCCAATGTCGGAGGCGATGTGGTGCTTGCCCAGCTCCTGCTCGACCAGCTTGGTGGCGGCGAAGATCGGCCGCTCCGGGCAGCCGACGCAGAAGCCGGGCGGCCGGCCCGGGACGACGTTGATCAGGTCGGCGGTGTCGAGCCCGTCGCCGATCTTGTTCGGCGCGCGGACCTCGCTTGGCAGCAGATGCGGGATGGTGGCGCGCAGGAACGATCCGATGCCGTCGAGCATCACCTGGCCGGTATATTCGCCGGCCATAGGCAGATGTTCCTTGCCGACGAGCCTGGTGCCGCGGCCGGCCTTGTGCAGCATCGCGGCAAAGGCCTGTTCGATGTAGTTGGGCTGGCCTTCCTCGACGACGAGGACGGCGTCCTTGCCTTCGCAGAAAGACAGGAACTCGTCGTCGACTAAGGGATAGACGGCGTTGAGCACATAGAGCGGCACGTCGGTGTCGCCATAAGTGTCGGCGAGGCCAAGCCGCTGCAGCGCCCGGATGACCGAATTGTACATGCCGCCCTGCATGACGATGCCGACCGAGCCGTGCTCCGGGCCGAAAAACTCGTTGATCTTGTTGGTGCGGATGAAATCCACCGCCGCCGGCCAGCGTTTCTGCACCTTTTCCTTCTCGTGCAGGAAGGACGCGGGCGGCAGCACGATGCGGCCGGTGTCGCGGCGCGGCGCCTCGAGCGCATCGGCCACAGTCATTGCCGGGCGCTTGTTGTCCTTGGCGATGAAATGGCCGTGGACATGGCAGCAGCGAATACGGACCTGCAGCATGACCGGCGTGTTGGAAACCTCGGACAGCTCGAAGCCGTCCTGCACCGCCTTGACGATCGACGGCAGGTTCGGTCGCGGGTCGAGCAGCCAGACCTGGCTCTTCATGGCAAAGGCGTGGCTGCGCTCCTGCATGATCGAGGAGCCTTCGCCGTAATCCTCGCCGACGATGATCAATGCACCGCCGGTGACGCCGCCGGAAGCGAGATTGGCGAGCGCGTCGGAGGCGACATTGGTGCCGACCGTCGACTTGAAGGTCGCCGCGCCGCGGATAGGATAATGCACCGATGCGGCAAGCATGGCGGTGGCCGTGGCTTCCGAGGCGCTCGCCTCGAAATGCACGCCGAGCTCGCCCAGGATATCCTGCGCGTCGGCCAGCACGTCCATCAAATGGCTGATCGGCGCGCCCTGATAGCCGCCGACATAGCCGACGCCGCATTGCAGCAGCGCCTTGGTGATGGCGAGAATGCCTTCGCCGGAAAACTCCTCGCCGGCGCCGAGCCTGAGCTTTTCGACTTCCTTGGCAAAAGACCGTTCGGCCATTTTGGGCTCCTTCCGTTACCGCCCCGATGGCGGCGCGTAAGATCAGATGTCGTGCTTGCGAATGTTCTTCAGCATCTTCTGCAATGTCGCGATCAGCGCCGCGTATTCGGCATCGTCGACATCGTCGAACATTGCCTCGAAAGCGTCGTGCATGGCCGGCCAGGCGCGCGCGAACTCGGCGCGGCCATCGTCGGTCAGGAATACATGGCGGATACGGCTGTCGGTGACCCCCTGCTCGCGCCGCACAAACCCTTGCCCCTCCAGCGTGTCGAGCGTCCGGCTCAAGGTCGACTGCTCGATGACGGTATAGACCGAGAGATCGTTGACGGTGACGCCATCGGTGACCGACAACACCGCCAGCGTGCGCACCTGCGGAATGGTCAGGCCCTGCTTGCGGAAATTGTCGCGCAAGGTGGCGTTGTAGCGGCCCATGATGCGGTTCATCAGATAGGGCGCGAATTGCTGCAGGCCGATCTGGCCCAAAGTCGAGATGCGCTGGCGCTTTTCAACCTTCTGTTCCATCACAGCCTCCCCGCCAGGAGAAAGCCGGAGCCGCCGCCCAAGCCAGCACCCGGATGGGTCGAGGCACCGATGTGGTAGAGACCCCTGACCTCGGTGGCGTGATTGCGGCTCGTCTTGAACGGCCGCCACAGAAACGACTGGTCGATAGCCGAGGAACCGCCATAGGGGTCGCCGCCGACCAGATTGATGTTCATAGCTTCCAGGTCGGTCGGCGAACAGGCGCGGCGTGCGATGACGCTGTCCTTGAACCCATCGATATGGCTGGCGAGGATCGCTTCGGCACGGTCGGCATAGGCTTCGCGCAGCGCCTCGGTCCAGCGACCGTCTGCCGGTGTTTGCAGTTTGCCGGCGGCATCGCCCTTGATATGCCGTGGCGCCTCGGGCAGTTGCAGCCACAGGACCGCCTTGCCGGCCGGGCAGCGCGATGGGTCGAGCGCGTGCGGCTGGCCGACGCACATGGTCGGCACCTCCGGCAGCATGCCGCGCACGGCTTCGTTGCAGGCCTTCGAGACGCCGTCGAGCCCCGGCGTCAGATGCAGCAGCGCGACCTTGTCCAGGCCCTCGCCGCGCCATGCCGGCGGCTTGTCCAAGGCATAGTGGATCTGGAAATTGCCCTTGCCGTAGCGGTATTTTTGCGCTGCCTCGACGTCGGCTTTCGGCGCCGCGTCGCCGAGCAGCCGCTGGTAGAGCTGGGTCGGCGTGACCGAGCAGATGACGCTCTTGTTCACGTTGATCGTTTCGCCCGAAGCCAGCCGCACGCCGGCGGCGCGGCCTCCGCTTTGGACAATAGCCGCGACGTCGGCGCCGGTGCGGATTTCGCCGCCGCGTTCCCTGATCAAGGCTTCGAAGGCGGCCAGCAGATTCCTGGCACCGCCCTTGACGATCGGCGCGCCGGCCGCCTCAAGCGCGAAGGCGATGACCTTGGCGATCTGGCCGGAGAACGCGTCCTCAGGCCCGAGGCCGGCATGCAGCACCCAGGGTGCCCACAGCGCGCGCATGGTTTCCGACTGGTAGGTGCTTTCCAGCCAACCGCGCGCTGGCACCAGCGCGCTGCCGAGAAAGGCGGCAAGGCCACGCGGGCCGCACCGCCAGGCTTCACCCGCCAGCAGCCTGGCCGTCGGGTAGGACCACAGGCTGCCACCGAGCAGTCCGAACAGCAGACCGGCGTTGCGCTCGATCTCGCCGACATCGTTTGCGTGCCGGTCGCCGTCGCCCGCGGCAAGCGCATTGATCGCCGCTACATTGGCGATACGATCGGTGCGCAGGACGGCATGGCTGCCGTCCGGGCGCAGCACACCGGTCGGCGTGGAGGTGTTGCAAAACTCCAGGCCGTGCCGCGCCAGATCCTTGCCCAGCGCCGCATACGCCGGCGAGGTGATGAACAGGACAAAGGTCGTCGCCATCACGTCGTGGATGAAGCCGGGCGCGGTGATTTCTTCGGTTCGCATGCAGCCGCCGATGCGGTCGTTGCGCTCGAGCACCAGCACCTTCGCCCCCTTGCCGCCAAGCATCGCCGAGCAGACCAGCGCGTTGATGCCGCTGCCGACGACGATGTGATCGGGAGCGCTCATCGATGCGTGCTCCTAGCCGGCAGGAGTTCAATTGCAGAGATTGGCGCTCTACGGCGCCGTAGAGCCGCAGCTTTGCAAGGCTGCCGCTCCCACTCCGTCACCACAGTCCCATTTCCGCACATGATCTTCTCCCGAAGACCGCAGCTACCCTATTGCCTTGGCACCAACGCCAACGCGCGGATCGGACTGCCGGTGCCGTGCTCGATCTTGAGCGGTGCAGCGATCAGTATCGCGCCTTTCGGCGGCAGCCGGTCGAGGTTGCAGAGGCTGGCGAGGCCGTAGCGGTTGGCCTTGTGCATCAGGCTGTGCGCCGGAAACGGCGGCTCCATTCCCCCTGCTTTTCCAGCATCCGTGCCGATCGTCTCGCTGCCCCAGCCCTTGATGTCCTTGCTAATCAGATACTGGATGGCTTCGGCGGTCGGGCCAGGCGTGTGCGGTCCGGTCTCATTGGCGTTGAGGAACTCGGCTTCCGAGCCGTTGCGCTTATACCAGTCGGTGCGCATCACCACCCACTCGCCGGGATTGATAGCGCCATGTTCGGCTTCCCATGCCTTGATGTGATCGACGGTGAGCAGGAAATCGTGATCGGCTGCCGCTTGCTTCGAACAGTCGATGACGTTGACCGGGCCGACGAAGTTCTGCGCCGGAATGGTGTCGGTGGCGCCGTCCGGATAATCCTTGCCGGTGATCCAGTGGTTGGGTGCGTCGAAATGGGTGCCCGAATGCTCGCCGAGCTTGAGCCAGTTCCACGCCCACCACGGGCCATTCTTGTCATAGGCGGAGATGGCGTGGATCTCGATCTTCGGCGTGTCGACCGCCAGTTCCGGCGGCAGCTTGATCAGTGGCGTGTTGGGCCCGAGCGGCGCCGTCAGGTCGACCACCTGGATGGCGCCTGAAAGCAGCTGGCCGGCGACTTCGCCTAGAAGTTGTTGTGTGTCCATGGTCTCTGTTCCCTCTTTCTCGATGGTGCTGAAGGCTCTCGCGGCCCTTAATATCCTACTAGACGAAAACATATGCATCTGCAATTATCTTTAAGCATAAAGCAAATGGGACGGGGCGTGAGCGAGTTCGACGCCATATTTGTCGGGGCAGGCCACAACAGTCTGGCATGCGCCGCGCATCTGGCGCTCAAAGGCTGGAAAACGGCAGTTTTCGAGCGTAATGCAACGATCGGCGGCGCCGTCCAGACGCGCGAATTGACGCTTCCGGGCTTCCGGCACGATTTCGGCGCGATGAATCTCAGCCTGTTCGCCGGCTCGGCCTTTCACAAGAAATATGCAAATGAATTGAAAACCCACGGGCTGGAATTCGTGCCGGTGGCCGACTGTTTTGCCAGCGCCTTCCCCGACGGTCGCTGGTTCGGCGTCAGCAGCGACCTGGAAAAGACCGCCTCGCGCATGGCCGCTTTTTCCGACGCGGACGCACAGACATGGCGCCGTCTGGTTGCGGCATTCCCGGCGGAGGCCGAGCATCTGTTCCGGCTGCTGGGCTCGCCGATGAGCGGCCGTGCGCTCGCCGGCACCGCCTGGAACCTCTGGCGCAAGAAGGGTTTTGCGGGCGCGCTCGATACTGGTCGGTTGCTGCTTTCGTCACCCCGCGCCTGGCTCGAGGAGACTTTCCAGTCACCGCATGTCAGGGCGACGCTCGCCACCTGGGGCATGCATCTCGACTTCGCCCCCGATATCGCCGGCGGCGCGGTGTTCCCTTACCTCGAATCCATGGCCAACCAGCGCTTCGGCATGGTGCTCGGCAGAGGCGGCGCCGACACCATTATCCGCGCTCTGTCGGGCATGCTCACGGCCGCCGACGGCAAGATCGTCACCGGGGCTGATGTCGCCGAGATCACGGTTTCGGCCGGCAAAGCGACCGGCGTGCGGCTCGCTTCCGGCGAGACCCACACAGCCACCAAGGCCGTCATCGCCGGTGTCGCGCCCAAGGCGCTGACCGGGAAACTGTTGCCTAACGGATCGGGCGACACCGGCTTCGACACGGCCGTGAAAAAATTCCGCCACGCGCCGGGGACGTTGATGATCCATCTGGCGCTCGACGATCTGCCGGACTGGCGCGCCGGCGCCGAGCTTCGGCAGTTCGCCTATGTGCACCTTTCGCCGTCGCTCGACGCCATGTCGCTGACCTACCAGCAGGTGATGGCAGGCATGCTGCCGGATGAACCGGTGCTGGTCGTCGGCCAGCCGACGGCCGTCGATCCCTCGCGCGCGCCGGACGGCAAGCACGTACTTTGGGTGCAGGTGCGCATGCTGCCAGCCGAGATTGCAGGCGATGCAGCGGGCACGATCGCGGCGGCTCACTGGGACGAGGCTAGGGAGCACTACGCCGAGCGCGTCCTCGACATTATCGAGCGCTATGCGCCCGGCCTTCGTCGGAAGATCCTCGGCCGCGCCGTGTTCTCGCCCATCGACCTCGAACGCGAGAACCCGAACCTTGTCGGCGGCGACCAGATCTGCGGCAGCCATCATCTGGCGCAGAATTTCCTGTTCCGGCCGGCGCGCGGTTACGCCGGCTGGAACACGCCGGTCGGCAATCTGCACCTGACCGGGGCGGCAACATGGCCCGGCGCCGGCACCGGGGCGGCGTCGGGCTACATGCTCGCGCAACAACTTGGCGGGAGGTAGGCTCCATTTTTCATCTAGGGTGAAGGAGGACAAGGCGCGGTTGCCCAAGGAGCCTGAACCCACCGATTGACAACGACACCGCGCATAAAAGCAACAGGGGAACGACCATGACAATCAACAGACGAGAATTGCTCGGATATGGCGCGGCCGCACTTGGCGCCACGGCGCTCGGCCTGCCGCAAATCGCCAAGGCTGCCGGCGAACTGACCATCGCCTACAATGTCAATTTGCCGTCCTGGGACCCGACCACCGGGCCTTCGGCGGTCAACCCGACCATCCAGGGTCTCTACCAGTCGGTGTTCGACCAGTTCATCCCGCAGAAGCCGGATCTTTCTTTCGCGCCCGGCCTGCTCACCGAATGGGGCTGGAACGAGGATCGCAGCAAGATCATGATGACGGTGCGCGAGGGCGTCACCTGGCATGACGGCTCGCCATTCACGGCCGAAGACGTGGTCTGGTCGCTGCAGCGGGCGGGCGATGAAAAGACCGGCAACCCGATCCAGTTCGTCTGGAAGAACGTCAACAACTTCAAGATCGACGGCAACAAGATCACCGGCGACGTCGTGCAATTCGACCCGGTGTATTTCAAGTGGATGTCGTTCCTGACCGGCTACATCATGCCGAAGGCCTATTACGAAAAGGTCGGCGCCGAGGGTTTTGAGAAAGCCCCGATCGGCACCGGGCCCTATATGGTCGACAAATTCGAGCGCAACGCCTTCCTGCGGCTCAAGGCCAACCCGAACTACTGGGGCGGCAAGCCGGCCTTCGAAAACGTAACCATCAAGTTCGTCACCGATGCGGCGAGCCGCGTCGCCGAGATCGAGTCCGGTTCCTCGCAGGTGACGCTGGAAATCCCCTATGAGGAATATGACCGCCTGATCGCCAAGGATGGACTTGCCGGCTCATGCAAGAACGTCTCCGACATCGGCATGATCTTCTTCAACGACATCGACGTGATGCTGGACAAGAACGTGCGCCAGGCGGCGGTGATGGCGGTCGACAAAAAGCTTTTGGTCGACCGGCTGCTGCGCGGTTACGGCCAGCCCATCGATACGCTGGAGACGCCGGAATACGAGGCCTACGATGCGTCGATCAAGGTGGAGCACAATCCGGACAAGGCCAAGGAACTGCTGGCCGCCTCCGGCTATTCGCCGGAAAAGCCGGTCAAGTTCACGATACAGACGACCAAGGGCTTCAAGCCCAAGGACTACGAGATGATCCAGGCGATCGTCGGCATGTGGCGCAAGGTCGGCATCGAGGCAACGATCGAGGTCTACGAGATCGCCAAGCACTACGAGCTGCGCGCCGCCGACAAGCTGGCGCCGGCGGCCTTCTACAATTGGGGCAATGCCATCGGCGATCCCACCACGTCGACCGGCTTTGCCATGTATGGCCCAAGCCCGCATTCGGTATGGGACAGCCAGGACCTGATCGACATGATCAATCCACTATGGGGCGAGAAGGACGAGGCCAAGCGCATTGCCGGCTGGAAGGCCGTCGACAAATACATCGCCGAACAGGCCTATGTGCTGCCGCTGATCCAGTATGCGCAGCCGATTGTGCATGCCAAGGGCGTCAATGTCGTGCAGCATGTGTCGGGCGCACTTCTGCCGGCGCTGATGAGCCCGGCCTGAGACAGTCTTCGGTTTGTCGCGCGCCGTCCGGAATGACGGCGCGCATTTTCCGCCACGGGCGACCATGCTGCTGCAAAGATTCCTGATCCGTCTTCTGACGATGGCGATCACGCTGTTCGGTGTGGCCGTCGTCGTCTTTATCGTCATCCGTGTCGCGCCGGGCGACCCGATCGCGATGATGCTGCCGCCCGGCGCGACCGATGCCGACATCGCGCGGCTGCGCGCGCTTTACGGGCTCGACAAGACCATCGTCCAGCAGTTCTTCATCTGGCTGGCCGGTGTCGTCAGGGGCGATTTCGGCACGTCGATCTCACTGCGGCAGGACGTGCTTGGGCTGGTCTTCAATCGCCTCCCGGCGACGCTGGAACTCGCCATCGTCGCGCTTGTGATGGCGCTGGCGATCGGTGGCACGACGGCGATCCTCGGCGCGCGCGAACGCGGCACCGCGGTCGAAGCCGGCATCGACATTGCCAGCGGTGCGGCGCTCTCGATTCCCGATTTCCTGTGGGGCCTGGTGCTGATCCTTCTGTTCGGCGTGCTGGTGCCCATCTTCGATATTTCTGGCCGGGTGTCGCCGCAGCTCGACCTGCCCTTCGCCACGCAATTCTATCTGTTCGAAAGCTTCGTACGGCTGCGCTTCGACCTGACCAGGGACCTGCTGGCACACATGCTGATGCCGGCGATTGCGCTGGCGCTGCCGCTGGCCGCGATCATCTCGCAGCTGCTGAAACAGTCGCTGAAGGAAGTGCTCGACCTCGACTACGTCGTGCTGGCGCGGGTAAAGGGCTTTTCGGAAACGCAGGTCATCCTGCGCGAGGCGCTGAAGAACGCGGCCCTGCCGACGCTGACGCTGGTCGGCGTGCAGTTCACCTTCCTGATCGGCGGCACGGTCATTGTCGAACGACTGTTTTCCTATGAAGGTCTTGGCAACATGGCGATCGATGCCGTCATCAACCGCGACCTGCCGCTGATCCAGGGCATCGTGCTGGTCTTCGCGCTGCTGTTCGTGCTGATCAACCTTGCCGTCGACATGATGTACGCCCTGCTCAATCCGAGGCTGCGCCATGGATGAGGCCCGCATTTCGAGACATGGCTCGCGGGCACGCCTGTGGCTGGCCGGCGGCTGGCTGCTGATTGCGCTGCTGGCCGCGATTTTTGCGCCGTTGGTCGCGCCGCAGGACCCACTGGCGCAGGATTTGATGCTGGAGCGGCTGCCGCCGTTCTGGCTGAGCGGTGCTGAGCCCGGCTACTGGCTCGGCACCGACAGCCTCGGCCGCGATCTTCTGTCACGGCTGATCTTCGGTGCCCGCATCGCCTTCATCGTCGCCTTCGCGGCAGCCCTTGCCGCCTGCCTGGTCGGCTCGACGCTGGGGCTGATCGCTGGCTATTTCGGCGGCTGGGCCGACCGCATCATCTCGCGTATCGTCGATGTCTGGATGGCGTTTCCGCCGGTGCTGTTTGCCATCCTTCTGGTCGCAGTGCTCGGCACCGGCTTGAGCTCGGTTATCATTGCCATTGCCGTCATCGACTGGACGCGCTTCTGCCGGGTGATCCGCGCCGAGACGATGGGCCAGTCGCGCATGGACTATGTCGAGAACGCCCGCATCGCCGGCTACGGCCGCATCGGCATCATGCTGCGCGAGGTGCTGCCCAATGTGGTGCCGTCGATCGTGGCGCTGCTGTCGCTGGAGATGGGCATTGCCGTCATCGTCGAGGCGATCCTGTCCTTCGTCAATCTGTCGATCTCGACCGACGACCCGACCTGGGGCGGCATCATCGCCGAGGGCCGCCTGTCGATCCATCAGGCCTGGTGGGTGCTGGTGTTCCCGCTGGTCACGCTGATCCTGACGGTGCTGTCATTCAGCCAGTTTGGCGAGGGCCTCAGGGCACGTTTCGATCCGGTGCTGCGATGAACGCGCTGGCGAAACCCTGCCTCGACATACGCAGCCTTAGCGCGGTGCTGCCTAATGGCTTGCGCGTGCTGCGCTCGGTGTCGCTCGCCGTCGAGCCCGGCGAGGTGCGCGCGCTGGTCGGCGAGAGCGGCGCCGGCAAGACGATGATCGGCAAGGCGGTGCTCGGCGTGCTGCCTTCGAGCGTGCGTATCGTCGAAGGCGATATGTTGCTCGAGGGCGAGGACCTCGGCAAGCTTCAGCCAAAGGCAAGGCGCACGCTAATCGGCGCGCGCACGGCGCTGATCCCGCAAGACCCGCTGACCGCGCTCAACCCGTCACGCCGCATCGGCCCGCAGATGACCGACCGGCTGGTGCGCATCCTCGGCTGGAGCGGCGAGAAGGCCGATGCACGCATCCGCCAATTGCTGGACGAGGTGCAGATCCGCGACCCCGAGCGTGTCCTCAAATGCTATCCGCACGAGCTGTCCGGCGGCATGCGCCAGCGCGTGCTGATCGCCGCGGCGTTTGCGGCCGAACCAAGGCTGATCGTCGCCGACGAGCCGACCACGGCGCTCGACGTGACCGTGCAGAAGCAGATCCTGCGGCTGATCGCGCAGCTGCAGCGCGAGCACGGCACGGCGATCCTGTTCGTTACCCATGATCTCGGCGTCGTCGCCAAGATCAGCCAGAAGGTCTCGGTGCTCTATGCCGGCAAGGTGGTGGAGGAGGCCGAGACGGCTGCTCTCTTCGCTGCCCCGCAGCACCCCTACACGCGAGCGCTGATGGCCGCGACGCCGCGCTACACCGATCCCTTCACTTCGCTGAAACCCGTGGACGAGGCGGTGCTGGCCGGGCTAGCCGCGGAGATCGCCGCCGCCGATCAGGCCTGGAGGCGCCCGCATGGCTGAGCCGCTGTTTTCCGTGCGTGGGCTGAAGGTCGCGCTGCCCGACATGACGCGCAAGCCGCTGATCGGCCGCGCGCCCTTGGCCGAGATCCTGAAAGGGCTGGATTTCGACCTGCCAAAGGGATCGGTGACCGGCATCGTCGGCGAATCCGGCTCCGGCAAATCGACGCTTGGCCGCGCGTTGGTGCGGCTTCTGGAGCCCAGCGCCGGCAACGTCATCTTCGACGGCCGCGACATCACACATCTGCCTGAGGCCGAGCTCCGGCCGCTGCGCCGTAATCTGCAGATGATCTTCCAGGATCCGATGTCGTCGCTCAACCCGCGCCGCACCATCGCCAGCATCATCGCCGCACCACTCAAGCAGAATGGCCTCGGCAACAATCTGAAAGCCCGAGTTGCTGAAGCGCTTCAGCGCGTCGGCCTGCCGCAAGGCTTCGCCAGCCGCTATCGCCACGAACTGTCGGGCGGCCAGCCCCCGCGCGTCCGCCTTGCCCGCGCGGTGGCGCTGTCGCCGAAATTCGTGCTGGCCGACGAAATCGTCTCAGGCCTCGACGTGTCGACGCAGGCGCAGATCCTGACGCTGCTGGAAAAACTCGCCGCCGAAATGGGCCTGACCGTTGCCTTCATCAGCCATGATCTTTCTGTCATTCGGCGGCTCTGCCGGCACGTGATCGTCATGCGCGAAGGGGCGATCGTCGAAGCCAGCGCGACCGATACTTTGTTCGAGCAGCCGCAGCAGGGCTACACGCGCGACCTCCTCGCCGCCATTCCGCTGCCCGAGATCGATGATGCCTGGCTACTTCCCGCCGCAAAGGCGCCGGCATGAAACACAATCCTATTCGCACGCTAAAGAGCGGGCCTCAGGCGTGCACCCGGCAAAATGTCCCGCGATGGAGGATGACTGACATGAAGAATGCAATCCGCTACGCAGTGCTCACCGCCACCGTGCTGGGAGGCATCGGCACGGCTTACGCCAGTTCCATTCCCGGCATGCGTGGCCACGACCACACCGGCGTCACCGTCCCCGACATGGAGCAGGCGGTCGATTTCTTCACCGAGGTGGTTGGCTGCAAGAAGGCGATGTCGTTCGGCCCGTTCGCCGACGACAAGGGCACATTCATGCAGGATCTGCTGGGCGTCGATCCCAAGGCGGTGATTGAGGAGATCACCCTGGTCCGCTGCGGACACGGGTCGAACATCGAGCTGTTCAAATACACCGCGCCGGACCAGAAGGACCTGACGCCTCGCAACAGCGACATAGGCGGCTTCCATATCGCTTTCTATGTCGACGACATCGCCACCGCAAAAGCCTATCTTGACGGCAAGGGCGTCAAGACGCGGATGGGACCGCTGCCGGTTACCGAAGGCCCGGCCGCCGGCCAGACCATCCTCTACTTCCAGGCGCCCTGGGGCTTGCAGTTGGAAGCGATCAGCTATCCCAATGGCATGGCCTATGAAAAAGATGCGGAGACGGTGCTGTGGAGCCCGAAGAACCCGGAAAAATAGCCCGGGGCGTCCCTGGCCTGCGCAAGCCGACTGCCGGCAAGCTGGGTTTCTGGGGCGGATTGTTTCAATCCTGAAACTTCAAGCTTGAATTAATCCGTCTCAGGCGTAAACTCGACAAACAGAAGCGAAGAGGAGATCGCACGATGAAAGTTGCGGTTCTCGGCGGCGGACCAGCCGGGCTCTACTTTGCAATCTCGCTGAAGCTCAGGGATGCCGCGCATGAGGTCACGGTGTTCGAGCGCAACCGTGCCGATGATACGTTTGGCTGGGGCGTCGTGCTGTCGGCCGAAACGCTGGAGAATCTGACCAAAAACGACCCGGTCAGCGCCGTCTGGATCCGCAAGCATTTCGCCTATTGGGACGATATCGCCGTCATCCATGACGGCGTGCGCACGGTCTCGACCGGTCACGGCTTTTGCGGCATTGGCCGCAAGCGGCTGCTCACGTTGCTGCAGCGGCGCGCGCGCGAACTCGGCGTCAAGCTGGTCTTCGAAACCGACATCGCCGATCCCAAGCCATATATGGAGACGCACGACCTGGTTGTCGCCGCCGACGGGTTGAACTCGAAAGCGCGGAGCGCCTTCGTCGACGTGTTCAAGCCCGATATCGACATTCGTAGATGCAAGTTCGTCTGGCTCGGCACCCACCAGAAATTCGACGACGCCTTCACCTTCATCTTCGAAAAGACCGAGCATGGCTGGGTGTGGGCGCATGCCTACCAGTTCGACAGCGATACCGCGACCTTCATCGTCGAATGCAGCGAGCAGACCTGGCAGCGCTTCGGCTTCGGCGCGATGTCGCAGCAGGAATCGATTGCCGTCTGCGAGCGCATCTTTGCCCGTCATCTCGGCGGCCACGCGCTGATGACCAACGCCAATCATATCCGCGGCTCGGCGTGGATCAATTTCCCGCGCGTCTTGTGCGAACGCTGGTCCTACAAGAACCTGGCGCTGATGGGCGACGCGGCGGCGAGCGCGCATTTCTCGATCGGTTCCGGCACCAAGCTGGCGCTGGAAAGCGCGGTGGCGCTGGCCGACTATCTCGAGTCCGAGCCAGACCTCGAGGCCGCCTTTAGCAAATATGAGGACGCCCGCCGCACCGAAGTGCTGAAGCTGCAGTCGGCGGCGCGCAATTCGCTCGAATGGTTCGAGGAGGTCGAGCGCTATCTTGGCCTCGATCCGGTGCAGTTCAACTATTCGCTGCTGACGCGTTCGCAACGCATCAGTCACGAGAATTTGCGGCTGCGCGATGCCGAATGGCTGGCCGGCGCCGAGGAGTGGTTCCAGCGCCAGGCCGGCGCCGGGGGCAACAATCTGCGTCGCGCGCCGATGTTCGCGCCGTTCCGGCTGCGCGGCATGGCGCTGCAGAACCGCGTCGTCGTCTCGCCGATGGCGCAGTACAAAGCGGTCGACGGCTGTCCGACCGATTGGCATTTCGCCCATTACGCCGAACGGGCCAAGGGCGGCGCCGGTCTCCTCTACATCGAGATGACCTGCGTCAGCGCGGAGGGCCGCATCACGCCTGGCTGCCCCGGTTTCTATGCGCCCGAGCATGAGGTCGCCTGGAAGCGGCTGGTCGAGTTCGTCCATGCCGAAACCGAGGCCAAGATCTGCGCCCAGATCGGCCATTCCGGTGCCAAGGGGTCGACCAGGCTCGGCTGGCAGGGAACCGACGTGCCGCTGCCCTTAGGCAATTGGCCCGTCATGGCAGCGTCTTCCGTGCCGTGGTCGCGGGAAAACCAGGTGCCTAAGGCGATGGACCGCGCCGACATGGATATGGTGCGCGACCAGTTTGTCGCTTCGGCCGAGATGGCGGCGCGCTGCGGCTTCGACATGCTCGAAATCCACGCCGCGCACGGCTATCTCCTGTCCTCCTTCATCACGCCCTTGACCAACCGGCGCACCGACTCCTATGGCGGCTCGCTGGAAAACCGCATGCGCTACCCCTTGGAAATCTTTCATGCGGTGCGCGCCGCGTGGCCGGCCGAGAAGCCGATCTCGATGCGCATCTCCGCCAATGACTGGCTGGGCATCGAAGGCGTGACGCCGGCCGATGCCGTAGAGATCGCGCGGCTGCTGCATGAGGCCGGCGTAGACATCTGCGACGTATCGGCCGGCCAGACTTCGGCCGTGGCAAGACCGGTCTATGGCCGCATGTTCCAGACGCCGTTTTCCGATCGCATCCGCAACGAGGTCGGCATGGCGACGATGGCGGTCGGCAATATCTATGAGCCGGACCACGTCAACTCGATCCTGATGGCGGGCCGCGCCGATCTCGTCGCACTGGCTAGGCCGCATCTTGCCGATCCGTATTGGACGCTGCACGCGGCCGTCATGCTTGGCGATCGCGGCGTCAAATGGCCGGATCCCTATCTGCCCGGCCGCGACCAGCTCTACCGGCTGGCCGAACGCGAAGCGGCAGCGGGGTTGAAAGTATGAGTGCCGCGGCGACGATTTCGGGGCGTCATGCGCTGGTCACCGGCGGCGGCTCCGGCGTCGGCCGCGCGATCGCGCTGGCGCTGGCCGGCGCGGGCGTTGACGTGACCATCTGCGGCCGGCGCGTGGAGCCGCTTGCCGAGGTCGCCGCGGAGAACAAGTCCATCTTCGCCATTGCCGCCGACGTCACCGACGAGACGTCGATGGCGTCGCTCTACGAGGCCGCGGAAGCGGCACGCGGAGCGTTCGACATCGTCGTTGCCAATGCCGGCATGTCCGGCAGTGCCCCGGCGCAGCGGACCTCGCTGGCAGACTGGCAGCGCACGCTCGACGTCAACTTGACCGGTACGTTCCTGACGGTGAAGCCGGCGTTGGCCGGCATGGCAGTGCGCAAGACTGGCCGTATCATCTTCGTCGCTTCCACCGCCGGACTGAAAGGCTATCCCTATGTCGCAGCTTACGTTGCCGCCAAGCATGGCGTCGTCGGCCTGATGCGGGCACTCGCCGTCGAGACCGCCAAGTCCGGCATAACAGTGAATGCCGTGTGCCCAGGGTTTGTCGAAACCGAGATGCTGGAGAGCACCGTCCAGCGCATCGTCCAAACGACCGGCCGCTCGTCCGAGCAGGCACGGACAAGCCTAGCCGCGACCAACCCGCAAGGCCGCTTCATCCAGCCGGAAGAAATTGCGGCCGCGGTACTTTATCTGTGTGGCGACGCCGCCCGGTCGATTACCGGGCAGACGATTTCGATCTCCGGAGGTGAGACATGGTAGCCGGTCCCCTGCCCGCCCCTTCCGGACCCGGCAAGGACCGCCTGCGGCTGTGGATACGCCTGCTGCGCGCCTCGCGCACCATCGAGGCCGAGCTGCGCGAACGACTGCGGCAAGAGTTCAACACAACGCTGCCACGCTTCGACGTGATGGCCGCGCTCTACCGCGCGCCGGAGGGCATGCTGATGAGCGATCTTTCGCGCTTCCTGCTGGTGTCCAACGGCAATGTCACCGGCATCATCGACCGGCTGGTCTCGGAAGGGTTGGTGATGCGGGCCCGACGCAATGGCGACCGCCGCACCTCGATGGTGCGGCTGACAGAAGAGGGATCGAAGATTTTCGCCGTGATCGCCGCCGCGCATGAGAAATGGGTCGGCGAGTTGCTGGGCAATGTGAGCGAGGATGAGGCGCGCCGGCTGACCGGCATGCTGACCTCCTTCCGCAGCAATTGGGAGGGACGGGAATGACGAAGCTGGCCGGCCGCAAGCCGAAGCATTTCCTCTGGCAGGTCGAAGGCAAGATCGCAAAGATCCGGCTCGATCGACCGGAGCGCAAGAACCCGCTGACCTTCGACAGCTATGCCGAATTGCGCGACATATTTCGCGACCTTGTCTACGCCGATGATGTCGATGCTGTGGTGGTCCTGCCCAATGGCGGCAATTTCTGCTCGGGCGGCGATGTCCACGAAATCATCGGCCCACTGGTCAAGATGGACATGAAGGCGCTGCTCGCCTTCACCCGCATGACGGGCGATTTCGTCAAGGCGATGCTGAATTGCGGCAAGCCGATTATTGCGGCGGTCGATGGCGTGGCGGTCGGCGCCGGCGCGATTATCGCCATGGCCTCCGATATCCGCATCGCCACGCCCCAGGCCAAGACAGCATTCCTGTTCACCCGCGTCGGCCTTGCCGGCTGCGACATGGGGGCCTGCGCGATCCTGCCGCGCATCATTGGCCAGGGCCGGGCCGCCGAGCTGCTCTATACCGGCCGCACGATGAGTGCCGAGGAAGGCGAGCGCTGGGGCTTCTACAACCGGCTGGTCGATACCGCAACGCTTGAGGCCGACGCGCTCGACATGGCCGCGCGCATCGTTTCCGGCCCGACCTTCGCCCATGGCATGACCAAGACGCAGCTGAACCAGGAATGGTCGATGGGTCTCGACCAGGCGATCGAAGCGGAAGCGCAGGCGCAGGCGATCTGCATGCAGACCCGCGATTTCGAGCGGGCGTACACGGCTTTCGTGGCCAAGGAGAAGCCGGTGTTCGAGGGAAATTGAGATGATCGCTTCCACGCTGGCGGGACAGCACCCCCCTCTGGCCTGCCGGCCATCTCCCCCTCAAGGGGGGAGATTGGATATCAGGCCCGCTTTCGCCAATCTCCAACATCGCAGGGAGAGCCGTGGCAGCGAAGCCGCCAATCTCCCCCCTAGAGGGGGAGATGTCCAGCAGGACAGAGGGGGGCGCCGTGGAGCGCCAGGGCCGGAGAATTGTGGAGGCAGCAATGCCTGACCGTTCCTTCCTCTCCTGGCCGTTCTTCGAGGATCGCCACCGCGATCTGGCGGAGCGGCTGGAGGCATGGTGCGCCAAGAACCTGCCGGTTGCGCATGACGATGTCGACGCCGCCTGTCGCGAGCTGGTGGCCAAGCTCGGTAAGGACGGCTGGCTAAAGCCGACGGCGCTCGATACCGACAACCCTGCAGCACTCGACGTGCGCACGCTCTGCCTCACGCGCGAGACGCTGGCCCGGCATGACGGGCTGGCCGATTTCGCCTTCGCCATGCAAGGGCTCGGCACCGGCGCACTCAGCCTGTTCGGCTCGCCCGACCAGCAGCATTGGCTGGCTAAGACACGGGCCGGTAAGGCGATTTCGGCTTTCGCGCTGTCGGAGCCGCGCTCGGGCTCGGACGTCGCCAATATGGAAATGACGGCCACGCGTGACCGCGACAGCTATCTCTTGTCCGGCGAAAAGACCTGGATCTCCAACGGCGGTATCGCTGACTTTTATGCTGTCTTTGCCCGCACCGGCGAAGCGCCCGGCGCCAAGGGGCTATCCGCCTTTGTCGTGCCTTCCGAAACCGAGGGGCTGATCGTTGCCGAGCGGCTGGAGGTGATCGCGCCGCACCCGCTCGCCCGGCTGTCCTTCGACAATGCACGCATTCCAGCCTCGGCGCTGATCGGCAAACCCGGTGACGGTTTTCGCATCGCCATGTCCGTGCTCGACGTGTTCCGTTCGACCGTCGGCGCAGCGGCGCTCGGCTTTGCCCGGCGCGCGCTGGACGAAAGCATCACAAGAGTGGCCGAGCGCAGGCTGTTCGGTGCGCCGATGGCCGAGCTGCAGATGGTGCAGGGCCACATCGCCGACATGGCGCTGGATGTCGATGCCGCCGCGTTGCTGGTCTATCGTGCCGCCTGGACCAAGGACATGGGCGCGGCTCGGGTTACCCGCGAAGCCGCCATGGCCAAGCTGTTCGCTACCGACAAAGCGCAGGAGGTGATCGACAAGGCTGTGCAGCTGCATGGCGGCGACGGCGTCCGCAAGGGCCATATCGTCGAAAGCCTGTATCGCGAGATCCGGGCGCTGCGCATCTACGAGGGAGCGTCCGACGTGCAGAAGGTGGTGATTGCACGGCAAGTGATGGGAGCGGCCTGAGACAGGAGTTTGCGTGAAAATTATTGTCTTCGAGTTTTGAGCGACCGGATTTGAGCATTGGGAGGTTTTGACATGCACACCATCCTGCAGCCGGAAGGCTGGGCGAAACCCGTCGGCTACGCCAATGGCGTCGCCGCGCGTGGGCAGCTTGTCTTCGTCGGCGGGCAGGTCGGCTGGAACGGACAGGGCCGCTTCGAGACCGATGATCTTGTCGGCCAGGTGCGGCAGACGCTGGCCAATATTGTTGCTGTGCTCGCCGAGGCCGACGCCAAGCCGGAACATATCACCTCGATGACCTGGTACTTTACCGACAAGGCGGAATATTTGGCCAATCTCAAGGGGATCGGAGAGGTCTATCGCGAGGTGATCGGCCGGCATTTCCCGGCGATGGCCGCCATGCAGGTGATGGCGCTGGTCGAGGATCGCGCCAAGGTTGAGATCCAGGCCACGGCGGTTATTCCGGAGTGACGGCAACACGTGGCAATTTTTTAAGCTTAAAACTTTCGCCTTGAAAAGCGCGGTACTTTGGATAGCATCCAATGTCTTGCGACTGCCGTGCCGGGAGGGCTTTCCGGCAGTCCCGTCACTTGGCGCATCAAAACCGTGCGGGGCCAAACCCGTCCGATCACAACCAGAGGGAACGAAAATGAACTTCACCCGTCGCAACCTGCTGCTTCTTGCTGCTGCCATCGGCATCGCTGGCGGCCCGGCCTACGCCGAAGGCACGCTGAATGTCGGCGCCTATCCGACCAATCCGCCTTTTGAATACAAGAACGAGAGCGGCACGTTCGAGGGTTTCGAAGTCGACATCATCAATGAGGCGGCAAAGCGTATCGGCATGACCACTGATATCGCCGATCTCGGTTTCCAGGCGCTGTTCGCCGCCACCACCTCGAAGCGCATCGACGTCGCCATCTCGTCGATCACCATCACGCCGGAGCGGCTGAAGTCTCAGTCGTTCACGCAGCCCTACTATGATTCCGACATGGGCATCGCCGCGAAGGCCGACAGCCCGATCAAGGCCGAGGCCGACCTCAAGGGCAAGATCGTCGGCGTGCTGTCCGGCTCGACCGGCGAAGCCTGGGTCACGGCCCACCAGGAAGCGGACGGGTTCAGTGACGTCAAGGGCTACGACACGCAGCAGAATTTGCTGCTCGATCTCAGCTCCGGCCGCGTCGATGCGGCGGTCAGCGATATTCCGGGCTTGGAATATTCTTTCACCAGGATGAAGGATCTCGCCGTAAAAGAGCGCATCAAGACCGGCGAGCAGTACGGTCTGATGATGACCAAAGACCACCCGCTGCTCGGCAAGCTGAACGACGCGCTGACCGCGATGAAGAAGGACGGCACGCTGGCCGCGATCCACAAGAAGTGGTTCGGCAGCGACGCACCTGCCGATTCCTCGACCGTCGAGGAAATGCCTATGCCGAAGGCCTGAGCGGCAGTTCGCGCTTAAATGTCGTGCCGGCTTTCGATGCCGGCACGATGTCGGATTTCGGGCTCGGGCTCGAGCGTCGCGGGACGCCAAACGTTTCGGAAATGCTGCGATGTCGCTGCTGGACACCTTCTTCAACGCCGACGTCATGGTCTCCAGCCTGCCGGCGCTGCTGCGCGGTTTCCTGAACACCCTGCTGCTCGGAATCATGAGCATCGGCATCGGTATTCCCGTCGGCCTCGCGATCAGCCTGGTGCGGCTCTATGCGCCAAAGCCGCTTCGGCTGCTGGCTGTCGGCTACATTGACATTTTCCGGGCGATGCCGGTGCTGGTCGTGCTGATCCTGATCTACTATGCGCTGCCGTTCCTCGGTATTCGCCTGTCATCGTGGACGTCCGCGGTGATGGCCTTCGCCATCATCATGGCGGCCTATTCGGCCGAGGTGTTCCGCTCCGGTATAGAGAGCATTCCGCGCGGCCAGTTCGAGGCGGCGCAGGCGCTCGGCCTGCCGTTCTTGCTGACCTTGCGCAAGGTAGTGCTGCCGCAGGCGATCCGCGTCGTCATTCCGCCAATGACCAGCAATTGCGTTTCGATGTTCAAGGATACTTCGCTCGCTTCCACCGTGGCGCTGCCCGAACTGCTGAAGGAAGCGACCAACGCGCAATCGCTCTATGCCAATCCTTCACCGCTGATCGGCGCGGCGCTGGTCTATCTCATCTTTCTCTGGCCGATGGTCCGTCTCGTCAGCCTCCTTGAACGCCGCTTTCAAACCGAAAAGACCCGCTGAATCTGTCAGCGCACCTCGCAGGAGACGACCTTGAACCAGCATCAGATTTCGAAAACCGGCGATGCCGCAGCTTTCCCGGTCGAGACGATCCGCGCCATGTTTCCCGCCTTGCAGCAAGCCGGGGACTTCGTCTTCATGGACAATGCCGCCGGCGCGCAGATCCCGCAAAGCGTGCTCGATGCGGTCACCAACCATTTGGTCGCGCATAATGTGCAGCGCGGCGGCCGCTATGGCCGCAGCGTCACCGTCGACCAAGCCGTCGCCGGCGCTCGCGAAAGCGTGGCCTTGCTGATCAACGCCACCGACCCGGCGGAGATCTGTTTCGGCATGAACGCCACTTCGTTCATCCGCCTGGTCAGCCTCGGCATCGGCCAGATGCTTTCCGAGCGCCCAAACGGGGAGCGTGACGAGATCGTCATCACCGACATGGATCACGATGCCAATATCGCGACGTGGCTGGCGCTGGCGCCCGCCGGCGCCGAGTTCAAATGGTGGCGGATGCGCGAGGACGGCAATCTGCATGTCGACGATTTGCGCCCGCTGGTCTCAGAGCACACCCGGCTCGTCGCCTGCACGGTAACGGCGCATTCGATCGGCTCGATTGTCGACGTTGCCTCCGTGGCTGGGATTGCGCATGCGGCAGGCGCCGAAGTGTTCCTCGACTGCGTGCATTTTGGGCCGCACGGGTTGATCGATGTGCAGGCCTGGGATTGCGACTATCTGGTCTGCTCCGGCTACAAGAATTTCTCGCCGCATATGGGCTTCCTGTGGGGCCGCTTCGAAACTCTGAAGCGCCTGCCGACCTTCCGCGAAGATTTCATCCCCGACGAGCCGCCCTACAAGATCGAGGCCGGTACCTTCATTTACGAGAACGTCTCCGGCATGGATGCCGCGGTGCGCTACCTCGAATCGATCGGCCGCAATTTCTTGTCAGAGAATAACCGGTCGCGCCGCGACAACATCGTCGCCGGCATGAATGCCATCCGCGACTACGAACAGGTGCTGGCGCGCGAAATGCTGGCGGTGCTCAAAGATTGCGGCGCGACGATCTACGGCGTGGCCGAAGAGGCACGCCTCAGCGAGCGCGTGCCGACCTTCTGCTTCAATGTCGGCACGCTGTCGCCGCAGAGGATCGTCGAGGAAATGGCCGAGATGCAGATCGGCATTCGCGACGGCCACATGTATGCGCCGCGTCTGATGAAGCGGCTCAACCTCAGCATGGACAGCGGCGCCGTGCGCGCCTCGCTGGTGCATTACAATACGATCGAGGAAGTCCGGCGCTTCGGCGAGGCGCTGCGCACCATCATCGCCCGGCTGTCCTGATCGGACTGGGCGGCGGCGCCGGCGCGATCCTCGTGAAGCGCAAAGGCGGTCGCACCCGGGTTCTCCAAGCCGGGGCGCAATTGCATGCTTGGGATCAAGTAATCGCCGCCATTCTGCTGCCGATAACGAATGGGCCGGATTGTCTCGAGCGTTCGCATCCTTTCGCGCAGTCGCTCCGCGACAGGCTCGAAATCCGCCTCCCCGAAACGGTCCACCCTGTAAACCACGAACGGCGGAAGCACGTCGTAGCCCGGATAGTATAGAATCCCGTGATTGATCGGGAACAGCAGGTCGTCGATCGGGCCGTTGACGCCGCGGGCGGAATAATGCTCCTCCCAGCCGCCGGTGGTCACGATCAGCATTGCGCGCTTGCCGGCGAGCGTTCCCTCACCAAAGCGGTCACCCCACCGCTTGTCGCTGTGCTCGCCAACGCCATAGGCGAAGCCGTAGGCGTACACGCGATCGACCCAGCCCTTGAGGATCGCCGGCATGGCGTACCACCACAGCGGGAACTGGAGGATCAGGGTATCGGCCCATAGCAGCTTGTCGATCTCCACTTTGACGTCTTCGGTCAGAGTGCCGCTCGCAAAAGCTTTTTTGGAGGCGCCGGCCGGCAGGAAGCGTGCTTCAGGCGGCCACGACGGAAAGTCGGCACGGTCTACCTCGGCTTTCCAGCCATCGGCGTAGAGGTCAGACACCCGCACCTCATGGCCTTGGGCCTCAAGTTCCCCGATGGCGACGTCACGCAGTGCGCCGTTGAGCGAACGCGGTTCAGGATGAGCAAAAACAAGCAGGACTTTCATGGGTCTACTCCGAAGAAGGACGATAGACACCAAAGGTAGCCAGCTGTGGGCTGATCCACTATATGTAGGAAATGTATAAGATAATGCCGAATAATGGATAGATCGGACGTCACCCTTGAGCGCATGCGCACCTTCGTTCGCGTCGCCGAGCGCGGCAGCCTCTCGGCGGTGGCGCGCGAGCTCGGAGTTGGGCAGTCGACGGTCACACGGCATTTGCGAGAACTCGAGGAGGCCGTCGGAGTGCCCTTGCTCAGCAGGACCACCCGGCGCGTCACGATGACCGATGAAGGCAGCCGTTACTATGCCGACAGCGTCCAGATCCTGCGCCTCGTCGAGCAGGCCGGCGATGAGGCGCGGGGCACGCGCGGCGCGTCAGCCGGCACGATCCGGATATCCTGCACGGCGGCGCTCGGGGTCTTACATGTCAGCCGGCTGATCTTCGCCTTTCAGGACCGCTATCCCTACATCGGCATCGATCTCAGCCTTACCGACGAGCGCATCAACCTTGTGCGGGAGGGCGTCGACATCGCGCTTCGCCTCGGCCCGCTCACCGACAGCTCAATGAAACTGCGGGCGCTCGGGCAATCCCGGCGTCTGCTGGTGGCGGCGCCGGCCTATCTGGCGGCGCGGGGCAGACCGGCTGTCCCGCAGGATCTGCCTGGCCATGAAGGCATCCGGATGTCGAACATCGCGGGAAGCGACACGCTCACCTTGCAGGGGCCGGGCGACGAGACCTTTGCGGTGCCCTTTGGCGGCAGATTTCTGGTCGACCATGGGCTTGCTGCGCGCGAAGCCCTTGTCGCCGGACGCGGCATCGCACCCGCCCACCACTGGCTTGTCGATGATCTTCTGGCGGCCGACCGGCTGGAAGTGGTCCTGCCGGGCTATTTTCCGCCTCCCGTCCCGCTGAGCATGCTAATCGTTCCGGAGCGTGCGGGCATTGCCCGGGTGCGGCTGCTGGTCGACTTTCTCGCCGAGCAGATCTCCGGCATTCCGGGGATCGAGAAGCGGTAGCCGGCCGGCAAACCTCGCCGGATCAGGCGGCCTTCTTCTTGGCCAACCGTGCCTTGATGCTGGCAACGTCGGCACGCGGCGTCGCCGCGAACAGCGTCCTGGTGTAGCTGTGCTTGGGGTCGGCGAAGACCTCGTCGCGCGAGCCGTATTCGACCGCTTCGCCGAAGTACATTACCATCACGTCGTCGGCGATGTAGCGCACCACCGACAGGTCGTGGCTGATGAAAACATAGGTTAGCTGAAACTCGTCCTGCAGGTCGGCGAGCAGGTTCAGCACCTGCGCCTGCACCGAAAGATCAAGTGCCGAGACCGGCTCGTCCAGCACCAGAAGGCTGGGGTTGAGCATCAGCGCGCGGGCGATGGCGATCCGCTGGCGCTGGCCGCCCGAAAACATATGCGGGTAGCGATTAAAGTGCTCGGGGCCGAGACCGACCTTCTTTAGCATCTTCATGGCAAGATCGCGCCGCTCGTCGGCCGTGCTGTCGGTATTGATGAGCAGCGGCTCGCCAAGCACGTCGCCGATCTTCTGGCGTGGATTGAGCGAACCATAAGGGTTCTGGAAGACGATCTGGACCTTGCGGCGCATTTCCTTCGACAGGCCGTTCCTGCCGATGTCTACCTTCTTGCCGTCGATGAAAAGCTCGCCGGAGGTCGCCGGGTCGATCAGGGTGATGATGCGGGCGAGTGTTGACTTGCCGCAGCCGCTCTCGCCGACGATGGCCAGCGTCTTGCCCTTGTCGACGCTGAACGAAACACCCTTGACCGCATGAACCGTACGGGAGGGGCGGAAAAGCCCGCCACCGACATGATAGTCGCGCACGATGTTCTTGCCTTCGACTACGGTCACGCTCATGAGGCGGTTCCTCCTGCGGACCGGGCTGCGACTACAGATGGGGCCGGCTCAAACAGCATGTCGGAAACAGTAGGCAACCGGTCGCCGACGGCGTTTTCGGGCAGTGCCGACAGGAGCGCGCGCGTGTAGTTGCTCTTGGGGGACTCGAACAGCGACAGCACGTCGGCCTCTTCCATCTTGCGGCCCTTGTACTGGACGATGACACGGTCGGCGGTCTCGGCAACCACCCCCATATTGTGGGTGATCATGATCAGGCCCATGCCATATTTGGCCTGCAGGCCGACCAGCAGATCGAGGATCTGCTTCTGGATGGTGACGTCGAGCGCCGTGGTTGGCTCGTCGGCGATCAAAAGCTTGGGATTACAGGCGATGGCGATGGCGATCATGACGCGCTGACACTGACCACCCGACATCTGGTGCGGGAAGGAGCCCAGCCGTTCCTCGGGGTCGGCGATGCCGACCAACTTCATCAATTCGATGGCACGCGCCCGGCGCTGGGCGCGGTCCATGCCCATATGGAAGCGCAGCACCTCCTCGATCTGGAAGCCGACGGTGAAGCACGGGTTGAGGCTGGCGACCGGCTCCTGGAAGATCATCGAAATGTCCTTGCCGACGATCTTGCGCCGCTCGGATGGGCCGAGCTTGAGCAGGTCGATGCCGTCGAAGGCCATGCGGTCGGCCCTCACTGTCGCGGTATTGGGCAAAAGCCCCATCACCGCCAGCATCGCCACCGACTTGCCCGAACCGGATTCGCCGACGATCGCCAGCACCTCGCGCGGTTCGACCGACAGGTCGATGCCTTGTACCGCCATGAATGGTCCAGCGGCGGTGTCGAAGGAAACGGTCAGGTTCTTGATCTCGAGAAGAGGCATTGGATTATGACCTCTTCAGCTTGGGATCGAAGGCATCGCGCAAGCCATCGCCGATCAGATTGATGGCAAGCACAGTGATCAGGATAGCAAGGCCGGGGAAGGTCACCACCCAAGGCGCGCGCAGGATGAACTCGCGCGCCGAGGCGAGCATCGTGCCCCATTCCGGCGTCGGCGGCTGCGCACCGACACCGAGGAAGCCGAGCGCCGCAGCCTCGAGAATAGCGTTGGAGAAGGACAACGTCGCCTGCACGATCAGCGGTGCCAGGCAGTTCGGCAGGATCGTCCTCACCATCAAGCGAAGATGACCGGCACCAGCCACCTTGGCGGAGATGACATATTCGCGGTTCTTTTCGGCCATCACGGCGGCGCGGGTGAGGCGCGCAAAATGCGGCTGCAGCACCAGCGCGATCGCCAGCATGGCATTGAAAAGGCCGGGGCCAAGGATCGCCACCAGCACCAGCGCCAGAAGCAGCGACGGGAAGGCCAGGATGATATCCATGATGCGCATGATCAGCGTGTCGACCCAGCCGCGGAAATAGCCGGCGAGCACGCCAAGCACGATGCCGCTGGTGAGCGAGAAGACAACGACCACCAGACCGATGAACAGCGAGAAACGCGCCCCGAAGATCAACCGTGAAAGCATGTCGCGGCCGACCGCGTCGGTGCCGAGCAGGAACATCGATTTGCCGCCTTCCTGCCAGGCAGGGGGTGCCAGCAGCGCATCGCGAAACTGCTCGTCGGGCGAATGTGGGGCGACGAACGGCGCAAAGATCGCCACCAGCACCAGCGCCGAAAACACGACAAGGCCGATGACCGCGCCGGTGTTCATCGAGAAGTAGTGCCAGAACTCGGCGAAAGCCCGTTGCCTGCCGCCTGTCGGGATGGAGGCGGCGGTAGCTTCGGCGGCGGATTCGTCGGTCATCTCACTGCACCCGGATGCGCGGATTGATGACGGCGTAGAGCACGTCGACGATCAGGTTCACCGCCATGACGATCAGCGCGATGATCAGCAATCCGCTCTGGACGACGACATAGTCGCGCTTGCCGATGGCATCGATCATCCATTTGCCGATGCCCGGCCAGGAAAAAATGGTCTCGGTCAGAATGGCGCCCGCCATCAAGGTGCCGACCTGCAGTCCAATGGTGGTGACTACCGGGATCAGCGCGTTGCGAAAAGCGTGCAGACCGATGACGCGGCGCGGCGCCAGGCCCTTGGCGCGCGCGGTGCGGACATAGTCCTCGCCCAGCACCTCGAGCATCGCCGAGCGCGTCTGGCGCGCTATGACGGCAAGCGGGATCGTCGCCAGCACGATCGACGGCAGGATCAAATGGCTGACGGCAGATTTGAAAGCGCCGCTCCTGCCGGAGATCAGGCTGTCGATGAGCATGAACCCGGTCGTCGGCCTGAAGAAATACTGCAGGCCGATGCGGCCGGAAACCGGCGTCCAGCCGAGATAGCCGGAGAAGAAGATAATGAGCAGCAACCCCCACCAGAAGATCGGCATCGAATAGCCGGTCAGCGCGACACCCATCGTCGCCTGGTCGAACCACGAGCCGCGCTTGACCGCGGCGAAGATACCGGCAGGAATGCCGAGCAGGACGGCGATGATCAACGCCACTGTCGCCAGTTCCAGCGTGGCTGGAAACAGCGCCTGGAATTCGCCGAGCACTGGCCGCTTGGTGGCAATAGATATGCCGAAATCGCCGGTCAGGACCCTGCCGATATATTCCAGGTATTGGATGACATAGGGCCGGTTGTAGCCAAACTGCTCGATGAGCTGGGCGTAGCGCTCGGGGCTGACGCCGCGCTCGCCCGCCAGGGCCAGGATAGGATCGCCGGGCAGAAGCCGGACGAAAGCAAACGCCGCCAGCGATATGCCGAACACGGTCGGGATGATCAAAGCGAGCTTGTGGAGGAGATAACGGAGCATCTTGCTTCATAGAACGGCGGCGCGGGAAGTCCAGCGCCGCCGTTCAATTTCTCAGGACTTATTCGGTGACGTCGACGCCGTCAAACCGATGAATGCCGAGCGGGTCCATAACGAAGCCCGACACCTTCTTGTTCATCGGCATGAAGACCTTGGAGTGGGCGATGGTCAGCCACGGAGCCTCACGCTTGAACACCACCTGAGCTTCCTCGTAGATCTTGGTGCGCTCAGCGACGTCCGTCGTCGCCTTGCCTTTTTTCAGCAGGGCTTCGAATTCCTGGTTGCACCAGATCGCATAATTGGACTGGCCGATGGCATCGCAACCGAGCAGGAAAAAGAAGTTGTCCGGATCGCCATTGTCACCGGTCCACCCCAGTTGGAAGGCGCCATCGCGATCCTTAGCCTTGCCGCGCTGGCGATACTCGGTCCATTCGTAACTGACGATCTCCGCCTTGACCCCGACGGCGGCATAGTCGGCCTGGATCAACTCGGCGACGCGCTGGGCGTTCGGGTTGTAGGGGCGGCTGACCGGCATAGCCCAGATCTTCATCGACAGATCCTTGACGCCTGCATCGGCCAGCATCTTCTTGGCCGCCTCCGGATCATAGGGATCGTCCTTGATGTCCTTGTTATAGGACCACATGGTCGGCGGGATCGGGTTGATGGCCGGCGCACCGGCGCCCTGATAGACCGCGTCGATGATCGCCTTCTTGTTTACCGCCATGTTGAGGGCCTTGCGGACCTCGACCTTGTCGAAGGGCGGCTGCGTCGTGTTGTAAGCCATGTAGCCGATGTTCAGGCCTTCCTGCTCGTCGACCTTGAGGTTCGCGTCGGCCTGCAGTCCGGCAATGTCGGCCGGCGCCGGGTATGACATGATATCGCATTCGCCCGCCTTCAGCTTCTGCGCGCGCACGGCGGGGTCGGGCGTGATGGCGAAGATCAGATCATCGATCTTCTGGCGGCCGCCATAGTAGCCGTCCCATGCTGCATAGCGCACGACCGCATCGACCTGATAGTCGACGAACTGGAACGGACCAGTGCCGACCGGCTTCTGGGTGAACTGCTGCCTGGTGCCGGCCTTGTCGAGCTGGTCGGCATATTCCTTGGAAACGATCGAGGCGAAATCCATGCCGAGGTCCGGCAGGAACGCGACTTCAGGCTTGTTCAGCACGAATTTCACCGTCAGGTCGTCGACCTTGACGATTTCCTTCAGGAGATCGGGGAAGCCCATGCCGGTGAAATATTCCCAGCCGGTGCCTTCCAGATAGCTGTACCACGGGCTTTCTTTCTTCCACTGGCGTTCGAAGGAAAAGATCACGTCGTCGGCGTTGAGGTCGCGCGTCGGCGTGAAATAATCGGTCGTCTGGAATTTCACACCCGGGCGAAGCTTGAAGATGTATTCGAGACCGTCGTCGGAAACCGTCCAGCTCTCGGCCAGGCCGGGCGAGATGGTGGTCTTGCCATGCTCGAACTCGACCAGGCGCGAATAGATGGTGCGCGACGAGGCATCGAAGTCGTTGCCGCCGCTCCATGGCGACGGGTCGAAGCCGGCCGGCGAAGCCTCCGAGCAATAGACCAGTTGTTTTGCATTGGCCACGCCGCCGAGGACGCTTGCAGCCAGCAACGCGGCTGCAAAAGTCAGTTTCTTTTTCATTGAGCACTCCCTGATGTTCTTCCAAGCCCCTCTGTCAGGCTCGCGAAGGCCGCATATAAGCACCGTTTTTCTAGCTTTGGAACTGCTTGTTTGCCTAACCCACGGGAAGCAGAAAAAAATTCCGGCACGCGGCAAATTGTGGAAAAAACGAGCCGAATCCGCAGATCACGACATTATTAGCGACTTCAATTTTTTGTTGATCGGTAATGCCGCCGATTGGGGGAATCGAGCCGTTCGGTTCAAGAGATGCGCGTCCGAAAACCGGTCGCGGCCAAGAGGTTTGACGGCAAGTCTTGCCGCACTCCAGGTGGCGAGGCTTGCACGGCCGCCGCTTGTGGCAATACATAGATAGATGGGCAGCGTGCCGGATTTTCCCAGGTTCCGGATATTGCGGCAAGCGGTGGGATATCTTTGTTGATCAGGCGGTGGTGGCGCGCAAGCATGCCGAAACAATAAGAACGATTGAGGGAGCGACAGGTGGCAAAACCGGCAAAGACAACCAACGCGGCGAAAGCAAAGGCCGAGGCAACATCGAAAGCGGTCAAGCCAAAAGCGGCCGCCGCCAAGCCGACGGCTACCGCGAAGGCAAGCGCGAAGCCGGCGGCGAAGACCACGGCTGGAACGGCTGCTAAACCGGCAACAGGCAAGACTGCGCCTGCTGCAAAATCTGCCGCCAAGCCGGCGGCGAAGGCAGTGCCGACAGCGCCACGACCGCCGGCAGGTCCGGCCAAGAGATTACCGAGGGCGATCACCGCACTGGCCGCTGGCCTGCCTGAAAAACCGTGGCTCCAGAGTTACCCAAAGATCGTGCCGGCCGAGATTGGCGACCTGCCCTCCAGTTCGATCGGCGACTTTCTCGTCGCCGTGTGCAAGCAGTTTGCGAATCGGCCGGCCTTCGTCTGCATGGGCAAATCGATCACCTATGCCGACCTCGAGCGACAGTCGGCCGCCTTCGGCGCCTATCTGCAATCAACGGGGCTGCAGAAGGGCGCGCGCGTCGCCCTGATGATGCCGAATGTGCTGCAATATCCGGTGGCGATTATGGCAGTGCTTCGCGCCGGCTATGTCGTGGTCAACATCAATCCGCTCTACACGCCGCGCGAGCTGGAGCACCAGCTCAAGGATTCCGGCGCTCAAGCCATTGTCATCCTCGAAAATTTTGCCTGCACCCTGCAGGCGGTGATCGCCAGGACCGCAGTCAAGCATGTCGTGGTCGCCTCGATGGGCGACATGCTCGGCGGGCTCAAGGGAACGATCGTCAACTTCGTTGTACGCCGCGTCAAGAAGATGGTGCCGGCATGGTCGCTGCCCGGCCATGTCAAGTTCAACGCCGCGCTGAAGGCCGGCACCGGCATGGCCTTCAGGCCCGCAAAGGTCGCGGCCGACGACATCGCCTTCCTGCAATACACGGGCGGCACGACCGGCATCTCCAAGGGCGCGATGCTTTTGCACAGCAACATTTTGGCGAACGTCGCGCAGAACGCGCTGTGGGCCGAAGACGCTTTTACCGTCAAGCCGAAGCCGGCGCATCTGAACTTCCTCTGCGCGCTGCCGCTCTATCACATTTTTGCGCTGACGGCGAACGTGCTGGTAGGCATGCAGCAAGGCGCGCAGAATGTCCTCATCCCCAATCCGCGCGACATTCCCGGCTTCGTCAAGGAGCTGCAGAAATACCCGATCCACATCTTTCCGGGCCTCAACACGCTGTTCAATGCGCTGCTCAATAATGAGGATTTTCGCAAGCTCGATTTCAAGCCGCTGATCCTGACGCTGGGTGGCGGCATGCCGGTGCAGAGGGCCATCGCCGAACGCTGGAAGGCGCTGACCGGCTGCCCGATCAGCGAGGCCTACGGGCTCACCGAGACCTCGCCGGGGACAACCATCAACAAATTCAGCGACGGCGTTTACACCGGTACGATCGGCCTGCCGCTGCCCTCGACCGAGATCGCCATCCGCGACGACGACGGCAACAATTTGCCGCTCGGCGAAGTCGGCGAAATCTGCATCCGCGGACCGCAGGTGATGGCCGGCTACTGGAACCGGCCGGACGAGACCGCCAAGGTGATGACTGAGGACGGCTTCTTCAAATCGGGCGACATGGGCTTCATGGACGAGCTTGGCTACACCAAGATCGTAGACCGCAAGAAGGACATGATCCTGGTTTCCGGCTTCAACGTCTATCCGAACGAACTCGAGGAAGTGGTGGCGCAGCATCCAGGCGTACTCGAAGTGGCGGCGATCGGCGTGCCGGACGAGCATTCGGGTGAAGTGCCGAAGCTGTTCGTCGTCAAGAAGGACCCGGCACTGACCGCCGACATGCTGACGGCTTATTGCCGCGAGAACCTGACCGGCTATAAGCGTCCCAGGTATATTGAGTTCCGCACCGAGCTGCCGAAGACACCGGTCGGCAAGATCCTGCGACGGGCGTTGCGGGGCTAGGCGCAGCTTGAGCGATTGCATCGCCGGCGCCAACGCCGTGAGTATAGGTTCGCGCCCGGACCCGGCAGAGTTCATCCGGGCGAACATGCGGATCGCCCCCGTGCCCGCGCTTCCCGAAATTCGGCTTTACACCGCCCATCCGGGAAGCGGGCTCAGGCGGCTTCTCGAATGGAACCAACATGCGACCGAAAAAGACGGACCTGAACCGGAGCCACCGTACTGGGCCTATGTCTGGGCCGGCGGCGCGGTGCTCGCCCGCTACATATTCGACCGGCCGGAGACCGTGGCCGGCCGTCGCGTGCTCGACCTCGGCGCCGGTTCGGGTCTCGTCGGCATTGCAGCGGCAAAAGCCGGGGCAAGCGCGGTCGTCGCGGCCGAGATCGATCGCAATGGTGTGGTTGCGCTCGGTCTCAACGCGACTGCGAACGGCGTCGCTATCATGATCATTGGCGAAGACATCACCAGCGGTCCGCCGCCACCGGTGGATGTCGTGGTGGTCGGCGACCTGTTTTACGCCCATGATCTTGCCGGCCGGGCCCTTTCTTTCCTCGACCGCTGCCTTGCAGCCGGCATCGCCGTGCTGATCGGCGATCCGGGCCGCGCCTATCTGCCCCGCTCGCGGCTTCGCCTGCTGGCCGAATACGAGGTGCCGGATGTCGGCGAAGGCAGGAATGCGGCGATGAAACCGAGCGGCGTGTTCTCGTTCGAACCAGCTAGCTGCGAGTCTAGACTGTCTCGCTGACCCGCGCCGCTAGAAAATCGGGCAGATCGGCAACTGAATCGAGGATGACGTCTGCGATCTGCGACAGCGATTCACGTGTGCCGGTGCCGGACAGCACGCCAATCGCCAGGCCACAGCCGCCGGCGCGCGCCATTTCCAGATCGTGGCGATTGTCGCCGACCATTGCGATCGCCGCCGGCCTGAGCCCTGTCAGGTCCGAGAAGGCAAGGATCGTATCCGGCGCCGGTTTTGGATTGGCCACCGCATCGTAACCATAGGCGGCGTCGAAAAGCTGCGCGACGCCCAGCGTGACCAAGGTTTTTTCCGCGCCGCTGGTCGAGTCGTTGGTGGCGACGCCAAGCCGGTAGGATTTTCTGTGAAGCAGCCCAAGCGTCTCGACCACACCCGGCAGCGCCACCGCCATTGCCGATCCTTGCGCCGAAGTGATGGCGTTGAAGCGGGCGACGGCAAGCATCTGGTCCTCGTCGGACAGCCGTGGAAACCACAGCTCGACGACGTCCATGTTGGTACCGGAGGCAAAAATCGAATCCGGCTTGAAGCGCTTGGTGGCGAAGTCGAAGCCCGCCGCCGCAAGCAGCCTGTCTGCTTTCCACCGATCGCCTTCGGCCGCATCCATCGCCATGAAGTCGGCGATGCCCAGCCATGTCGCGTTGAAATCCACGAGCGTGCCGTCCTTGTCGAACAATATTCCCTTAATGTCCGCCAAGCTTTTCACTCCGGGCCGCGCAAGCGGTGGATGTATTCCACCAGTCCGGCAGTCGAGGCATCCCGCTTTGCGGCGTTCTCCTTGCCTTCAACGACGGGCAGCAGCCCGGTCGCCAGTTCCTTGCCGAGTTCGACGCCCCATTGGTCGAAGGAGTTGATGTTGAACAGCGTACCTTCGACAAAGACGCGGTGTTCGTAAAGCGCAATCAGCCGTCCGAATGTATGCGGGTCGAGCTTTCTGTAGAGAATCGTCACCGAGGGGCGGTCGCCGGAGAAGACGCGGTGCGGAGCAATCCTGTCGACATCGGCGGGCTTCATGCCTTTCGCCAGCATCTGCGCGCGGGCTTCCTCAAGCGTGCGGCCCTTCATGAAGGCTTCCGACTGCGCCAGGCAATTGGCAAGCAGAAGGTCGTGGTGATGCTTCAGCTCCGGTTCGTGGCCGACGGCAGCGGCGAGGAATTCGACCGGAATGAAATCGGTGCCCTGATGCAGCAACTGGAAGAAGGCATGCTGGCCATTGGTGCCGGGCTCGCCCCAGACCAGCGGGCCGGTCGGCGTCGTTACAGCGCCGCCGTCCAGGGTGACGCTCTTGCCGTTCGATTCCATGTCGAGCTGCTGCAGATAGGCCGGTAGCCTGGACAGACGCTGATCGTAGGGGATGACGGCGCGAGCGGGGTATTTGCAGATCACGCGGTGCCACCAGCCAATCAGCCCCATCAGCGCCGGCAGGTTCTTCGCCAGCGGCGCGGTGCGGAACTGCTCGTCCATCTCATGGGCGCCGTCGAGAAAGGCGTGAAAATCCTTCGGGCCGATGGCGATCATCACCGGCAGACCGATCGCACCCCAGACGGAATAGCGGCCGCCGACCCAGTCCCAGAAGCCGAAGACGCGATCGGGCGCGATGCCGAATTTGGCGACCAGGTCGAGCGCCGTCGAGACGGCGGCGAAATGCTTGCCGACCGCTTCCTTGCCGAGCGCCTTCTCGACCCATCTGCGCGCGGTTTCGGCATTGGTCATCGTCTCGACCGTGGTGAAGGTCTTGGAGGCGATGATGAACAGGGTGGTTTCGGCGGAAAGACCCTTCAGCGTGTCGTGGATATGGGCACCGTCGATATTGGATACGTAATGCGCGCGCGGCCCGTCATGATAGGGCGCCAGCGCCAGCGTCGCCATGGCCGGGCCGAGATCGGAGCCGCCGATGCCGATGTTGACGATGTCGGTGATTTTCTTGCCGGTCGCGCCGGCCGCCTTGCCGGAACGCACCGCGTCGGCGAAGGCGCCCATCGCGTCGAGTACGGCAAGGACTTCCGCCTTCACGTCCTGGCCGTCGAGCACAATGCCCTTGCCGGTCAGGTTGCGCAGCGCCGTGTGCAGCACGGCACGGCCTTCAGTGACGTTGATCTTCTTGCCGGCAAACATCGCGTCGCGCCGGCCTTCGAGGTCAGCGGCCTCAGCCAGCTTCTCCAGCAACTCCATAGTCCGCGCATCGACCGCGCATTTCGACCAGTCGAGCAGCAGGTCGCCGTCACTGGCGGAGAATTTCTCGAAGCGCTGCGGATCGGCAGCGAAAGCCTCGCGCATCGAGCCCGATTTGGCCGCACGATGATCGCGCAATGCGTCGAGCTGCTTTTGAAAGGACGATTGATCCACTGCTTCGCTCCGGTCTCTTGAGATGCATCTTATCAGGCCGGATGTTTCCGGCGCGTGTCGTCGCGGCAAACTATCGGGTCGAATTCCATCTGTTTCAATGCGCAGCGATGCCGCAGCGCAGCGTGGGCCGGCTCAAAGGATCACTGGCATAAATCCCAGCGATCAGAAAAATTGATTGGCGCAACACCTTGTGCCACCGGTACATTCGACTGGTCCAGCCAAGTGAAAAAAGCTGGCCATCGAGGAACATCTCCCATGCCACAGCGAAACGACACGGCCATATGGTCCGGCCTGTTCCGGATTTCGGCGGAATCCGGTCAGACCCTGCAGGCGCAGATCCGCCAGGCGATCGTCGCCGCCATCCTCGACCGGCAGATCGCGGCTTCCATGCCGCTTCCGTCCTGCCGGATTCTTGCCGAAAAACTCGGCGTGGCGCGCGGCACCGTGGTGCTGGCCTTCCAGCAGCTGGTCGATCAGGGCTTCCTGGTGGCGCGCGAGCGCCGCGGCCATTTCGTCAATCCCGAAGTGCTGGCGACGCCGGCCAAGCCGCATCAGAAGGCGCCCGACCAGGCCAACGAGATCGACTGGAAGGCGCGTCGGCAGATCGCGGCGAGCGACATGCCGCCGCCGGCCAAGCACGACAACTGGATCAAGTCGTCATACCCCTTCGTCTATGGCCAATTCGACCCGGCGCTGTTCCCGACCGCCGAATGGCGCGAGTGCAACCGCATGGCGTTGGCGGTGCTCGAAATCCGCAACTGGGCATCCGACATGGTCGACCGCGACGATCCGCTCCTGATCGAGCAGATCCAGGCACGGCTGCTGCCGCGACGCGGCATCTTCGCCAATCCGGACGAGATCATCGTGACGTTGGGCGCGCAGAACGCGCTTTACATGCTGGCGACGCTGTTGATGACCAAGGGCTCCAAGGTGGCGATGGAGGACCCGGGCTATCCCGATGCACGTTCGATCTTCCGGCTGGCCGGCGCCGAGATCCAGCCGGTTCCGGTCGACCACTCCGGCATCGTAACCTCGGCCATTCCCAATGATTCCGGCTTCGTCTTCGTCACGCCCAGCCACCATTGCCCGACCATGGTGCCGCTGTCGGCAGAGCGGCGGCAGGAGCTTTTGGCGCGCGCCAACCGGCACAACCAGATCATCATCGAGGACGGATATGACAGCCAGCTCCTGGACGAGGCGCCGCAGCAGGCGCTGAAGAGCCTCGATCGCTCCGGCCGCGTCGTCTATGTCGGCTCGATGTCGAAGACGCTGGCTCCCGGCCTCAGGCTCGGCTACATCGTCGCCTCGGCCGGGCTGATCTCCGAGCTTCGGGCGCTACGCCGCTTCATGCTGCGCCATCCGCCGGCGAACAACCAGCGCGCCGTCGCATTGTTCCTGTCGCTCGGCCATCACGAGGCGCTGGTGCGGCGGCTGTCGAGCGCCTTCGACGAGAGGCGCAAGCGTCTGGTCCATGCGATTTCCGCCTTCCTGCCGGAGTGGCGCTCGACCGATTCGGCCGGCGGCACGTCGCTCTGGCTCGAGGGGCCGCGCGGCACCGATTCGCGCGGGCTGGCGGAGGCCGCGGCCTCGCGCAGCGTCATCATCGAGCCTGGCGACCGCTTCTTCGACCGCACCGAAAAGCCATCGCGTTTCATGCGCTTGGGCATTTCCTCGATCGCGTTGCAGCACATCGAACCCGGCATCCGCGAACTGGCGACGGCAGCTGGACGCAGGCCGGCAGCGGCCTGATCTCCCTTCCCCGACCGGAGCCTGGCGCATGTAGTGCGGCGCCGGTTCTTTAGCTCCTTGGCATATGCGACGGGACCGGCTGGCACATAGGCTGTGCCAATGCCGGCGGCATAGTCGCTGTATAGAGGGGACGAAGCAGGCCGATGGTGGACCAACCGCCGCGCCCGCTCCGCAGCTAAAGTTGGAGTGCCTTCATGCCAATGGCCCATGAGAAGCAGGACGTGTCCGCAGACCAGCGTTCGCGGCGGTCCGGCGGGCGCGAGGCGCGCCGCGCCATGCGGGCGGCACCGCTTGCCGACGACGTCAAGCCGGTGCGTGCCGGCCTCGAAGGCGGAAGCTACAGCCCGCTCAGCGGCAGCGATTGCGAACGTATCCACGAGGCCGTGCTTACCCTTCTTGAGACGGTCGGCTTCGCCAACGCCATCCCCTCCTGCATCGAGGCGCTGACCAAAGCCGGCGCGACCTTCAGTGAGGACGGCCGCCTGCGCTTTCCTCGCGGCCTTGTGCTCGACACCATCAAGAACGCGGCGCGGCATTTCACCCTCCACGGCCAGGATCCGAAGCACGACATGGTGATCCAGGGCAAGCGTGTGCACTACGGCACGGCCGGTGCTGCGGTGCATCTTGTCGATGTCGAAAAGCGTGAGTATCGCGAGTCGCTGCTGCAGGACATTTATGATGCCGCGCGCCTAGTCGAAGGGCTCGACAACATCCATTTCTTCCAGCGGCCGATGGTGCCGCGCGACATTCCCGACCCGCTCGATATGGATTTCAACACGCTCTACGCCTGCGTCATGGGCACGTCGAAGCATGTCGGCACCTCGTTTACCGTGCGTGAGAACGTCAAGCCGGCGCTCGACATGCTCTATGCGATCGCGGGCGGCGAAGAGAATTTTCGCGCGCGGCCTTTCGTCTCCAATTCGAACTGCTTCGTCGTGCCGCCGATGAAGTTTGCCGAGGACGCCTGTGGCGTTCTCGAAGCCTGCGTCGAGGGCGGCATTCCGATCCTGCTGCTGTCGGCAGGACAGGCGGGTGCGACGGCACCGGCGGCGATTGCCGGCGCCGTGGTGCAGGCGGTCGCCGAAGTGCTCGTCGGCCTCATCTACGTCAACGCCATCAAGCCAGGCCATCCGGCGATTTTCGGTACCTGGCCGTTTGTCTCGGATCTCCGGACCGGCGCCATGTCGGGCGGTTCGGCCGAGCAGGCGGTGCTGACCGCGGCCTGCGCGCAGATGGCGCAATTTTACGACCTGCCGGGCGGTTCGGCCGCCGGCATGACAGATTCGAAACTGCCTGATATTCAGTCCGGCTACGAAAAGGGCATAACCGACGTGATGGCCGGTCTTGCCGGCCTCAACCTGGTTTACGAATCGGCCGGCATGCACGCCTCGCTGCTCGGCTTTTGCCTTGAGAGCCTGATCATCGACAACGACATGCTCGGCCACTGCCTGCGCTGCGTGCGCGGCATCGAAGTGACGGACGAGTCGCTGTCGATCGACACGATTGCCGATGTCTGCCTGAAGGGCCCGGGCCATTATCTCGGCAACGAGCAGACGCTGCGGCTGATGCAGACCGAATATTTCTATCCGGCCGTCGGCGACCGCTTTTCGCCGAAGGAATGGAATGAGAAAGGCAGGCCCGATATCCTGCAGCGGGCGATCGTCGAGAAGAAACGCGTGCTTGCCGAACGCTTCCCGCGCCATGTGCCAAAGCCGGTCGACGACAAATTGCGCGCCCGCTTCGGCGATATGATCAAGCTGCCGCGCGGCAGAATGGGCGGCTGAGCGTTACCCGCTCGCCGCCAGCAACAAGACACCGGCCAGCGCCGATCCGGCAAGCGTCGGCAGCATACCGATCTTCAGCTTCAGAATGGCGATCATCGAGGCACAGGAAAGCAGCGCCGCGCGCCAGTCTATCGATGAAAGCACCGGCACGTCCATTCCAAGCCCGACATTGCGCACTTCGCCGAAGATGACGTGCAAGCCGAACCATAGAGCGAGATTCATGATGACGCCGACGACGGCGGCGGTGATCGCACCGAGCGCCGCCGACAGCGCCTTGTTGCCGCGCAGCGCTTCGATGTAAGGCGCCCCAAGGAATATCCATAGGAAACATGGGGTAAACGTCGCCCACAGCGTGAACAGCCCGCCAAACAGTCCGGCAAGCAGCGGCGCCAGCAAGCCCGGCTGGCGGAACGCGGCAACGAAGCCGACGAACTGCAAGACCAGGATGAGCGGACCCGGCGTGGTTTCGGCAAGTCCGAGGCCGTCGACCATTTCACCGGGTGCCAGCCAGCCGAAGTACTCGACCGCTGCCTGCGCGACATAGGCAAGGGCTGCGTAGGCGCCGCCGAAGGTGACGACCGCCATGACACTGAAGAAGCCACCGATTTGAGTCCAAACGCTGGCAGGGCCGGTGAAAGCCCAGACCAGCAGAACAGGCCCCAGCCAGATCGGCAGCCAGATCGCCAAAGTGCGCGGCGCGTGCCATCGTGTCGGCCTGACGTGGGTCAGTTCACCGCGCTCGAACATCAGATCGACCACGCCCTTTATGTCGGGAACATCGCCCTTGCCATGCGAGGCGCTGGAAAAAACTGCCGGCGCACTACGGTTGCCGATCCAGCCTGCCAGCCCGGCAAGCAGCACGATCAGCGGAAACGGCACGTTCAACGCGTAGATGGCGATGAAGGCGGCGAGTGCGATCGACACCATGACCGGGTTTTTCAGCGCGCGTCTGCCGATCCGGATCACCGCCTCGATGACAATGGCGAGCACGGTCGCCTTGACCCCGAAAAACAGCGCCGCGACGAGTGGTACATCGCCATAGAGCGCATAGAGGCTGCTCAGGACGAGCATGACAAGCGCGCCCGGCACGACGAAGAGGAGGCCGGCAACAAGGCCGCCGACCGTTTTGTGCAGCAACCAGCCGATATAGATGGCGAGTTGCTGGGCCTCGGGGCCAGGGAGCAGCATGCAGTAGTTCAACGCATGCAGAAAGCGCTGTTCCCCGATCCAGCGCCGTTCCTCGACCAGTTCCTTGTGCATGAGCGCGATCTGCCCGGCCGGGCCGCCAAAGCTGAGCACGCCGATTTTCGCCCAGACCTTCACGGCCTGCCGGAAGCTCGGCACAGCGGGCTCCTGGATCTCCGCCGGCTTTTTCGAAAAGACGGCGCTCACGATGGTTTGCCTGCGCCGAGACTGACTGCGCCGGCGACCGGCCAGTTATGCGTCTCCTCGGTGGCATCGCGGCACCAGCGGAAGAACGCATCGTAAAGCAGCATGCCGGCCTCGAGCTGCTCCAGATCGTCGCGAAACATCCGTGACAGGCCAAGCGAGGCGGCCAGGAACCCGGCCGCCTGTGGAACAAGATCGAGGCTCGCAGTATCGGCAGCGCGTATGATCGTGGCCAGGCGATCGAGCGCTTCGGATTTGAGCCCGAACTCCTCGATCATGGTGTCGAAGGTGCAGCGTTCGCCGCGGTGGCTCCAGAACACGTTCTCGATGTCGAAAGGGATGGCCTGAAAGCGATCGGCGACGGCCGCCACTTCGGCCGGCTCGACGAAGAGAAAGACCGCGTGAGGATCGATGAAGCGCCGGATCAGCCAGGGGCAGGCGATGCGATCGACCTTCGGGCGCGTACGCGTTACCCAAACGGTGCGGCCCTTGGCATCGGCGGGCGGTATCTTATCGGCGTGAACGAGAAGGCCCTTGGCATCGCGCCATGCTTCAAACCCGCCATCGAGCGATTCGGCGGCAACGCCCTCCTGCCGTAGCCATGCGGCCACGCCTTGCGAGAGCTTTTTTCCCTGTTGGCAGACGACTGTCACTTGCCTGCCGACGAAGTCGGCAGCCCAGTTCGAGACACTCCTGAAATCACAACGATCCGACCCCGGCAGCAGGCGCGGATCGGCGTTGTAGTCATCGTCGATGCGGACGTCGATGATTGCGGGTGCACCCGGCAGCCCAATCAGACGGGACAGTTGCGATACAGTGATAGCGGTTGTTGACGGCATGGCGTCCACCTCCTTGAAAGAGAAGCTTGGACGCGAACGTTGGGCTGACGCCTCACGGGGTCGTCGCGATGCACCCCTTGTGATGATCGTGGATTTGTCACGCCCGCTTGTCAAGCATTGCCGTTCTCGCGGGAGCAATCGCTGTTGACAAATGACCGCGTCCAACCCTGTGCCGGGCATTTCTGCCCATTAACGGCAGGCTATCGCAGGTGGAAAGCCGAGGCTTTCGCTCTACGATGTACCCCCACCCCTACCCCTCCTGGCGCTGACCTCGGCAAATTGCCTGCACCGGCGGCTGGCTCGTGCGACGGACCCTGGTCAGTGATTGTCCCTCGGCACGCCGCTTGTATGAGCCACATCCTGGTATTTCACCGCCGGCTTCAGCACCATGCCTTCGGAAAACTGGTCGACCATGCCGCGCTGGATTTCCTGCCAGGGCGTCTGGTGCTTCGGATACTGATAGCCGCCATTGTTTTGCAGCTCGGCGCGGCGCCGCGTGATCTCGTCGTCGCTGACGAGGATGTCGGCGGTGCCCTTGCGCAGGTCGATGCGGACGCGGTCGCCGGTCTTCAGCAGCGCCAGGCCGCCGCCGATGGCGGCTTCCGGCGAGGCGTTGAGGATCGACGGCGAGCCCGACGTGCCCGACTGGCGACCGTCGCCGATACAGGCCAGCGCGTGGATGCCCTTTTTGATCAGATAGGCAGGCGGCTGCATGTTGACGACTTCGGCGCCGCCGGGATAGCCGATCGGGCCGGCGCCGCGCATGAACAGGATGGTGTGCTCGTCAATTCCCTGTGCCGGGTCGTCGATGCGGGCGTGATAGTCCTCGGGGCCGTCGAAGACCATGGCGTTGCCCTCGAAGGCTTCGGGGTCCTTCGGGTTCGACAGATAGCGCTCGCGGAATTCGGGCGAGATGCCGCTGGTCTTCATGATCGCCGAATCGAACAGATTGCCCTTGAGATTGATGAAGCCGGCATTGGCTTTCAGCGGCTCGGCAACCGTGCGGATGACGTCGAGGTTCTCGTTGACGGCGCCGCTGCAATTGTCGCCGATGGTCTTGCCGTTAGCTGTCATGGCTTCCGGATAGGGCAGCAGGCCGCCCTTCATCAGTTCGGCGACCACGGCCGGCACGCCGCCGGCATGGTGATAGTCCTCGCCGAGATATTCGCCCGTCGGCTGCAGATTGACGATGAGCGGTATGTTGAGGCCGACCTTCTGCCAATCGTCATTGTCGAGCGGCACGCCGAGATGGCGGGCGATGGCGTTGAGGTGGATCGGCGCATTGGTCGAGCCGCCGATCGCCGAGTTGACGACGATGGCGTTCTCGAAGGCCTTACGGGTCATGATGTCGGAGGGCTTCAGATCCTCATGCACCATGTCGACGATGCGCTTTCCGGTCTCGTAGGCGATCTGGCCGCGCTCGCGATAGGGGGCGGGGATAGCGGCCGAGCCCGGCAATTGCATGCCGAGCGCCTCGGCCAGCGAATTCATCGTGGTGGCGGTACCCATCGTGTTGCAATAGCCGGTCGACGGCGCCGAGGAGGCAACGATATCCATGAACTCGTCATAGCCAATCTCGCCGGCCGACAGGCGCTGGCGCGATTCCCAGACGATGGTGCCGGAGCCGGTGCGCTTGCCCTTGTGCCAGCCGTTGAGCATCGGGCCGACCGAAAGCGCGATAGCCGGAATGTTGACGGTGGCCGCGGCCATCAGCATGGCCGGCGTCGTCTTGTCGCAGCCGATGGTGAGCACCACGCCGTCGAGCGGATAGCCGTAGAGCACCTCTACCAGGCTGAGATAGGCAAGGTTGCGGTCAAGTGCAGCAGTCGGCCGCTTGCCGGTCTCCTGGATCGGGTGGCAAGGGAACTCGAAAGGGATGCCACCCATCGAGACGATGCCTTCGCGCACGCGCTTGGCCAGTTCGATGTGATGGCGGTTGCAGGGCGACAGGTCCGAGCCGGTCTGGGCGATGCCGATCAGCGGCTTGCCGGACATCAGTTCGGCCCGCGTCAGCCCGTAATTCAGGTAGCGCTCCAGATAGAGTGCCGTCATGCCCGGATTGTCGGGATTGTCGAACCACTCCTGCGAGCGAAATTTTTTCTTGTGGGTGGGGGCGCCTGCCATCGTGGTCTCCGTATTTGTATGACAAATCGATATGACAACGCGCGGGAGCAGGCAAGGGGCACGCGCCATCCGAATCCGCTCTTTGGTACGAAAGACATACACCTGCCTCCGCGCTAGACGGGATCGTGGTTTGTCAGCCCGCTATCCCGGAAAAGTTGGAGCGCGTCGCCGCGGACCCTACCTGACCCTTCCGGCCACCCTCCCCCTCAAGGGGCCCACTTGGGGGAGGGACATCCGCATCACTCGAACACGATGCTCGGCACTGCAGCCTCGGCCGCGCCGCGCTCTTCATTGACGCGGTCCCAGACCTTGGCGGCGATGTCGCGATAGATTTTCGCCTCAGCGCCATCCGGCTTGGAGACCACCACTGGCGTGCCGGCATCGGAGCTTTCGCGGATGCCCATCTCGAGCGGCACTTCGCCAAGGAAGGTGACGCCGAGACGCTCGGCCTCGCGGCGGGCGCCGCCATGGCCGAAGATGTCGTAGCGTTTTCCCGTATCGGGGGCGAGAAAATAGCTCATGTTTTCGACGATACCCAATAGCGGCACGTCGACCTTTCTGAACATGTTGAGGCCTTTGCGCGCATCGATCAGGGCCAGGTCCTGTGGCGTCGAGACGATGACGGCGCCGGCCAGCGGCACCTGTTGGGCCATGGTCAGCTGGGCATCGCCGGTGCCGGGCGGCATGTCGACGACGAGCACATCAAGCGGTCCCCATTCGACCTCGCGCAGCATCTGCGTCAATGCCGACATCACCATCGGCCCGCGCCAGATCATCGGCGTCTCCTCATCGACGAGGAAGCCCATCGACATGACCTTGAGGCCATAATTCTGCATCGGCTTCAGGATCTTGCCGTCGACGGTCTGAGGCCTGCCACGAATGTTGAGCAGACGCGGCATGGAAGGGCCATAAATGTCGGCATCGAGCACCCCGACCCGCAGCCCGTTGGCGGCAAGCCCAAGGGCGATATTGACGGCGGTGGTCGACTTGCCGACGCCGCCCTTGCCGGAAGCGACGGCGATGATCGCTTCGATGCCGGGTACGCCGCGCTTGCCCTGGCTGTGCGAGGCGGGCGCCTGCGGCGCGGGACGCGCAGGTGCGGCCGGCGGAGCGGGCCTCTGAGCCGGTCTTTGCGGAACCGGCGCCTCCATGCCGCCGCCCTTCTTTTCCGCCGTCAGCGCGACCACGGCGCCGGCAACACCGGGGATCGCCTTGACGACACGTTCGGCCGCCGCACGCAGCGGTTCCATCTCCTGGGCACGGGCAGCGGGAACGGTGATCGAAAAGAACACCTTGGCATCGGCAATGAAAATCTCGGAAACCAGGCCGAGGTCGACGATATTGCCGGTGAAATCCGGCCCATTGACCGTCTTCAGGCGCTCGACAACGATTTCCTTGGTCACGTTTTCATTGGCGGCGGGCATGAGTTTTTCCTCTACTTTTCCGCTCCAGATAATGCAGTTCAGGAACAGAACCAAGCGATGGACCACCAATTGCAGCGGCGTATCGGGGAGGCAGCGAGCATATGACGGCATTTCCAGTGGGAGCAGCCGTCGCCAAATCGTCAACGCAGCCTATTTCATGAGCATGGAATGACAGCCAGGGAAGGAGACGAATCATGCTCGCAAACAGCAACGCGACGGCCAATCTCGCCGTGAAGGACCTGGCCAAGGCCAGGGCATTCTACGAAGGGGTCCTTGGCCTGAAAGAGGTGCACAATGAAGGTGGCGAACTGATCGTCTATAAAAGCGGCGAGACCAGCATCAACGTCTACCGTTCGAACTTCGCTGGGACCAACAAGGCGACGGCTGTGACATGGACGGTCGGCGACGAACTCGGCAAGATCGTTGAGGCATTGACATCGAAGGGCGTGACCTTCGAGCATTACGACATGCCCGGCCTGACGCTGGAGGGTGATGTTCATGTCGGTCAGGGCATGAAGGTCGCATGGTTCAAGGATCCGGACGGCAACATCCTGAACCTTGTGGATAGGTAGATACGGCGCATCGCCTGCCGCGCAGTGCTACGGTGCTGTCACCATGCCAGGCCGACCGCGAGGTAGGTGAGAGCCGCGATCACCGCGGTTGCCGGCAGGGTGACGATCCATGCCACCACGATGTTACCGGCAATGCCCCAGCGAACGGCGGAGACGCGGCGGGCGGCGCCGACGCCGATGATGGCGCCGGTGATCGTGTGCGTGGTCGATACAGGAATACCGAGCCAGGTGGCGGCGAACAGGGTGATCGCTCCGCCGGTCTCGGCGCAGAAACCCTGCATCGGGTTCAGCCGCGTGATCTTCGAGCCCATCGTGTGGACGATGCGCCAGCCGCCGAGCAACGTGCCCAGCGCCAGCGCCGACTGACAGGTGATGACGACCCAAAGCGGCACGTAAAAATTCGCGCCGAGCATGCCTTGCGAATAGAGCAGCACGGCGATGATGCCCATAGTCTTCTGCGCGTCGTTGCCGCCATGGCCGAGCGAATAGAGCGAGGCGGAAAAGAACTGCATGACGCGGAAGGTGCTGTCGACGGCGAACGGCGTCTGCCGCACCAACAGCCAGGAGACCGCGAGGATCAAGACAAGCGCCAGCAGAAAGCCTGCCGCCGGCGATAGCACGATGGCCGCCGTCGTTTTGCCCAACCCGGTCCAGACGATGGCACCGGTGCCTGCCTTGGCAACGCCGGCGCCGACCAAACCGCCGATCAGAGCGTGCGAGCTGCTGGACGGAATTCCGACGAGCCAGGTGACGATATTCCAGACGATGGCGCCGACAAGTGCTGCGAAGACCACTGCCGGCGTGACGATGCTGGCGTCGATGATGCCGGTTCCGAGCGTCTCCGCTACGTGGAGACCGAAGAACATGAAGGCGATGAAATTGAAGAAGGCCGCCCAGAACACCGCATAATGCGGCCGCAGCACCCGGGTGGAGACGATGGTGGCGATAGAGTTGGCGGCATCGTGCAGGCCGTTGAGGAAATCGAAGAACAGCGCGACGACGACAAGGCCGACCAGCACCGGAAAGGCTATCGCGGCTTCCACTATACGTTCTCGATGACGATGCCGCTGATTTCGTTGGCGACGTCCTCGAAGCGGTCGACCACCTTTTCCAGCTGGCCGTAGATCTCGCTGCCGATCAGATAGGCCATAGGATCGCTGCGGCCGTGCCGCTTGAACAGGTCCTTCAGGCCCTGTTCGTGCAGGTCGTCGGCCCGGCCTTCGGCGCGCATGACTTCCTCGGCGATGGCGTTGAGGCGCACCGTATGCGCCCCGACCTTGCCGAGAAGCGGGATCGCCTCGGCCACCAACTTGGCGGCCTCGACGATGACGCCCCCCATTTCCTGCATCAGCGGGTCGAATTCCTTCTTTTCGAACAGCTTTACCGTCTTGACGGTCTTGTGCATCATGTCGATGGCATCATCCATCGACTGGATCAGGTCCTTGATGTCGCCGCGGTCGAAGGGCGTGATGAAGGAGCGGCGCACGGCCAGCAGCACTTCCGCGGTGATCTGATCGGCTTCGTCCTCGAGATCGATGATCGTCTGACACCAGCGGTCGATGTCGTTGCCCTGCAAAAGCTGCTGCAGTGCCTCGGCGCCACCGACCACGGTGCGGGAATGCCGCTCGAACAGGTCGAAGAAGCGATCTTCGCGCGGCAGCAGCTTGCGGAACCAGCCCAGCATGTTCGGTCTCCCGTCGTGTCCAGTCCACGACCCCGTCTCATTCACATAGCGCCGCATTCCATCGCGGGAAACAGTAAGCCGGCTGAAAGATGTGGATGCGGACGATTTACACACGCGGCTTGCGGCCGAAGGCGATTTCCACGACGTTGCGCGCTACAATCGGACACAGCGTCCGTGACAGGCTCCCGACGGCATGATCGATAAGCTGGAATTCTTCATAGCACTTGCCAGGGAAGAACATTTCGGCCGGGCGGCGGAGGTGTGCGGCGTCACCCAACCGACGCTTTCGGCCGGCATCAAGCAGCTGGAAGGCCAGCTCGGCGTGATGCTGGTGCTGCGCGGCTCGCGCTTCCAGGGATTGACGCCGGAAGGCAAGCAGGTGTTGGTGTGGGCGCGCCGCATCGTCGGCGACAGCAGGACCATGCGCGAGGAGATGCGGGCGGCACGCCACGGCCTGTCGGGGCGCATCCGCATCGCCGCGATCCCGACGGCGCTGGCCATGGTGGCGCGATTGACGACGCCGTTTCGGGCAAAGCATCCCGGCGTCACCTTCTCGGTGCTGTCGCGCACCTCGATCGAGGTGCTGTCGCTGCTCGGCAATTTCGACATCGACGCCGGTATCACCTATCTCGACAACGAACCGCTCGGACGCGTCACCAGCGTGCCGCTCTACGACGAGCGCTACCAACTGATCACCGCCGTCGGGAACCCCTATTTCGACCGCGACAAAGTGACATGGGCGGAACTCAGTCAGCTGCCGCTCTGCCTGCTGACGCCCGACATGCAGAACCGCCGCATCATCGACCAGCATCTGGCCGAAGCCGGCGTGCAGGTGCGGCCGACATTGGAATCCAACTCGATGATCGTGCTGTTTTCGCATATCCGCACCGGCAAATGGTCGTCCATCATGCCGCTTAACCTTGCGGAAACGTTCGGCTTTTCCGAGCCGATCCGGGCTATCCCGATCGTCGAGCCGGATGCCAGCCACACCGTCGGGCTGGTGGCGGCACCGCGCGAACCGCACACGCCACTGGTCTCGGCGCTGTTGGACGAGGCAATGGCGCTGGCGGACGATTTCCGCGCCCGCCGCTAGGCTAGACAAGGCTGGTGACCGCGAACGATAGAAAATTTCTATCGAGCAACGGATCGGCTTTATTGATTTAGCGGGTTTCCTCTGATTTCCTAAGCACTTAGCGGAAGACCGCCACGGCCAGGGAGGGCGCTGCATGACGATGCAGCCTGCAAGTACCGAGATCGCATCGCGCACCGCGGCGATCATCCACGAGCTGAAAGGCCTCGAAGGCCCGCTGCTGCCGATCCTGCACGGCATCCAGGAAGAGTTCGGTTATGTGCCGCAGGACGCGCTGCCGGTCATCGCCGAGGCGCTGAACATTTCCAGGGCCGAGGTGCACGGCGTCGTGACCTTCTATCACGATTATCGCAGCCAGCCGGCTGGCCGCCATGTGCTGAAGCTCTGCCAGGCGGAAGCCTGCCAGTCGATGGGCTCGGATGCGATTGCCGCCAAGCTCAAATCATTGCTGGGCATCGGTTTCCACGAGACAACCCGCGACGGTTCGGTGACACTGGAGCCGGTCTATTGCCTCGGCCTTTGCGCCTGCTCGCCGTCGGCAATGCTGGATGACGAGGTGATCGGGCGGCTCGACGACGAAAAGCTCAACGAGATCGTTGCCGAGGTGCGCTCATGATCCCGCGTATCTATATTCCCGGCGATTCCGGCGCGCTGGCGCTCGGTGCGGAAAAGGTCGCCAAGGCGGTTCGTGCGGAATTGGCCGAGCGCGGCATCGAGGCCAAGATCGTGCGCAACGGCTCGCGCGGCGCCTATTTCCTCGAGCCGATGGTCGAAGTGGCAACAGCTAATGGCCGCGTCGCCTATGGGCCGGTGAAGCCCTCCGACGTCAAAAGCCTGTTCGACTGCGGCTTCCTCACCGGCGGCCACCACAAGCGCTGGCTGGGCGCACCGGACAAGATCCCGTTCCTTGCCAGGCAGACGCGGCTGACCTTTGCGCGCTGCGGCGTCACCGATCCGCTGTCGCTCGATCACTACAAGGCGCATGGCGGGCTGAAGGGCCTGCAGAATGCAGTGGCGATGACGCCGGCCGAGGTCGTCAAGCAGGTGACCGAGTCCGGGCTGCGCGGTCGCGGCGGCGCCGGCTTCCCGACCGGCATCAAATGGAAAACTGTGCTCGATACGTCGGCCGACCGCAAATACATCGTCTGCAATGCCGATGAAGGCGATTCCGGCACGTTCGCCGACCGCATGATCATGGAAGGCGACCCCTTCGTGCTGATCGAAGGCATGGCGATCGCCGGCATCGCCACCGGCGCGACCAAGGGCTTTATCTATATCCGCTCCGAATATCCGCACGCGGTGGCGGTGATGCAGAAGGCCGTCGAGATCGCCCGCAAGGCCGGCGTGCTCGGCGTCAATGTGCTCGGCTCGGCCAATTCATTCGACATGGAAGTGCGCGTCGGCGCCGGCGCCTATGTTTGCGGCGAGGAAACCGCCCTGCTCGACAGCCTCGAAGGCAAGCGCGGACAGGTGCGGGCCAAGCCGCCGCTGCCGGCGCACAAGGGCCTGTTCGGCAAGCCGACAGTGATCAACAACGTCATCTCGCTGGCCTCGGTGCCGGTGATCATGGACAAGGGCGCTGCCTTCTACAAGGATTTCGGCATGGGCCGTTCGCGCGGCACCATCCCGATCCAGATTGCCGGCAACGTCAAGTATCCCGGTCTCTACGAGGCCGCGTTCGGCATGACGCTGGGTGAGATCGTCGACGATATCGGCGGCGGCACGGCGACCGGGCGTCCGGTCAAGGCGGTACAGGTCGGCGGTCCGCTCGGCGCCTATTTCCCGCGCGCCCTGTTCGACACGCCGTTCGACTACGAAGCGTTTGCGGCCAAGGACGGGCTGATCGGCCATGCCGGCATCGTCGTTTTCGACGACAGCGCCGACATGCTGAAGCAGGCACGCTTCGCCATGGAATTCTGCGCCATCGAGAGCTGCGGCAAGTGCACGCCGTGCCGCATCGGCTCGACGCGCGGTGTCGAGGTGCTGGACCGGCTCTCCCAGAACGTCGAACCGGAAAAGCAGATCGCGCTGGTCACCGACCTTTGCAACACGATGAAGTTCGGCTCGCTTTGCGCTCTCGGCGGCTTCACCCCATATCCAGTGATGAGTGCACTCAACCATTTCCCGGACGACTTTCGGCCGACGCCGGTCGCCGAAGCAGCGGAATAGGAGCGGACAGGTATGAACGCGGCATTCGACATCAAATCGCTGGTCCAGGAAATCGACTACGGCACACCCGCCTCTGAAGCAGAACAAAAGGTAACGCTGACGGTCGACGGCAAGTCGGTGACGGTGCCGGCGGGGACCTCGATCATGCGCGCTTCGATGGAAGCGGGCGTCGAAATCCCGAAACTCTGCGCCACCGACATGCTGGACTCGTTCGGCTCCTGCCGGGTCTGCCTCGTCGAGATCGACGGGCGCGGCGGCACGCCGGCCTCGTGTACGACGCCGGTCGGCGAAGGCATGGTCGTGCATACGCAGAGCGACCGGCTAGACGCCATTCGCCGCGGCGTGATGGAACTCTACCTCTCCGACCATCCTGCGGCGTGGGGCGAGAAGGCCGGCACTGGCGCCAGCGAGTTCGACAAGGTCGTCAGGACGGTCGGCCTGACCGAGAACCGCTATGGCGTGGACGGCCGCAACCACGTCAAGCAGGAAAACGGCGTGGCGCCCGGCCATGGCTCGCTGACCATCGATTACATCGCCCGCGATGAATCGAACCCGTATTTCACCTACGATCCGACGCAGTGCATCGTCTGCTCGCGCTGCGTGCGCGCCTGTGAGGAGGTGCAGGGCACGTTCGCGCTGACCATCGAGGGCCGCGGCTTCGAATCCAGGGTCTCGGCCGGCATGCACGAGGCGTTCGTCGATTCCGAATGCGTGTCGTGCGGGGCCTGCGTGCAGGCCTGCCCGACCGATGCGCTGAGGGAAAAGACCGTGCTGGCGAAGGGCCTGCCCGAGCGCTCGACCGTCACCACCTGCGCCTATTGCGGCGTCGGCTGTTCGTTCAAGGCCGAGGTCAAGGGCGACGAGGTCATCCGCATGATGCCCTACAAGGCAGGCAAGGCCAACCACGGCCACTCCTGCGTCAAGGGCCGCTTCGCCTATGGCTACGCGACGCACAAGGACCGTATCCTGAAACCAATGATCCGCGAGAAGGTCAGCGATCCGTGGCGCGAAGTGTCGTGGGAAGAGGCGCTCACCCATACGGCGAATGAATTCCGCCGCATCCAGTACCAGTACGGCCGCACCTCGATCGGCGGCATCACCTCCTCGCGCTGCACCAACGAGGAGACCTACCTCGTCCAGAAGCTTGTCCGGCAGGGCTTCCGCAACAACAATGTCGATACCTGCGCCCGTGTCTGCCATTCGCCGACCGGCTATGGTCTCGGCCAGACCTTCGGCACCTCCGCCGGCACGCAGGACTTCGATTCGATCGAGCAGACGGACGTGATCCTGCTGATCGGCGCCAATCCGACCGATGCGCATCCGGTGTTCGCCTCGCGCATGAAGAAGCGCATGCGCGAGGGCGCCAAGCTGATCGTGCTCGATCCGCGCCGCACCGACATCGTGCGCTCGGCCCACGTCGAGGCGCAGTTCCATCTGCCGCTGAAGCCGGGCACCAACGTCGCCATGCTGACCGCACTTGCCCATGTCATCGTCACCGAGGGCCTGTTCGACGAGGCCTTCATCCGCGAGCGCTGCGACTGGGACGAGTTCCAGGACTGGGCATCGTTCGTGGCGCTGCCGGAAAATAGCCCGGAAGTGGTCGGCCAGCTTGCAAATGTCGATCCCGACGACATACGCGGCGCGGCGCGGCTCTACGCCCGCGGCGGTAACGGCGCGATCTATTACGGCCTCGGCGTGACCGAGCACAGCCAGGGCTCGACCACTGTCATCGCCATTGCCAACCTCGCCATGGCGACCGGCAATATCGGCCGGCCGGGCGTCGGCGTGAACCCGCTGCGCGGCCAGAACAATGTGCAGGGCTCCTGCGACATGGGCTCGTTCCCGCACGAGCTTCCCGGCTATCGCCACATTTCAGGCGACGCGGTGCGCGCCATCTATGAGAGCCTGTGGGGCGTCAAGCTCGACGACGAGCCCGGCCTGCGCATCCCCAATATGCTGGATGCGGCCGTCGACGGCTCGTTCAAGGGGCTCTATGTGCAGGGCGAGGACATCCTGCAGTCGGACCCCGACACCAAGCATGTCGCCGCCGGTCTCGCCGCGATGGAATGCGTCGTCGTGCACGACCTCTTCCTCAACGAGACGGCCAACTACGCGCATGTGTTCCTGCCCGGCTCGACGTTCCTCGAGAAGGACGGCACCTTCACCAATGCCGAGCGCCGCATCAACATGGTGCGCAAGGTGATGGAGCCGAAATGCGGCTATGCCGACTGGGAAACGACGCAGGAGCTCGCCAAGGCGCTCGGCCTCGGCTGGAACTACACGCATCCGTCCCAGATCATGGACGAGATCGCCAAGACAACACCAAGTTTCGCCGGCGTTTCCTTCGACCTTCTCGACCGGGTGGGCTCGGTGCAGTGGCCCTGCAACGAGAAGTCGCCGGAAGGCACGCCGATCATGCATATCGGCGGCTTCGTGCGCGGCAAGGGCAAGTTCATCCGCACCGAATACGTCGCGACCGACGAAAGGACCGGACCGCGCTTCCCGCTGCTGCTGACCACCGGCCGCATCCTGTCGCAATACAATGTCGGCGCGCAGACCCGGCGCACCGACAATGTGGTCTGGCATAGCGAGGACCGGCTGGAGATCCATCCGCACGATGCCGAAAATCGCGGCCTGCGCGACGGCGACTGGGTGCGGCTGACCAGCCGCTCCGGCGAGACGACGCTGCGCGCGCTGATCACCGAGCGGGTGTCGCCGGGCGTCGTCTATACGACCTTCCACCATCCCGACACCCAGGCTAACGTCATCACCACCGACTTCTCCGACTGGGCGACCAACTGCCCGGAATACAAGGTGACCGCGGTGCAGGTGGGTGCATCCAACGGCCCGTCGGAATGGCAGCGCGACTATGACGAGCAGGCAAAGCAAAGCCGCCGCATCGCCCCGCTGCAAGCAGCGGAGTAGCGGTTTTGGTTTCGTGCCGGAGTACCCCCCTCTGGCCTGCCGGCCATCTCCCCCTCAGGGGGGGAGATTGGATGTCATCTCGACTTTCGCCAATCACCAAAGTCGAAAGGTGCGCCGCGACGCCTGAACTGCCGATCTCCCCCCTTGAGGGGGAGATGCCAAATGATGACAAAGAGGGCAGGCCAGAGGGGGGTGCCGCGTGATGCCCAAACGTCGTGCTGTCACACAGATCAGCCGCCTCGCGCGCCGCGCCGGCGGCACTGCGGCCGCCAACCGCATGGTGCCGGAAGAGACGCCGGTGGCGTTCTCCTTTGCCGGCACCACGCATGCGGTGATGATGGCAAGCCCGGCTGATTTCGAGGATTTCGCGCTCGGCTTCTCGCTGACCGAAGGCATCATTGCCTCGCCGGACGAAATCGAAGCGATCGAGGTCGAGGATCACGGCGCCGGCATCGATATCCAGATCCGGCTGAAGGACCAGGCCAACACCCGCTTCGAAGCGCGGCGGCGCAGGCTGGCTGGGCCGGTCGGCTGCGGGCTGTGCGGCATCGAATCGATCGAGGAGGCGATGCGCTCGGTAAACCCGGTCGGTGCGTCGCAACTTACACTTCAGGCCAATGACATCGTCCGCTCGGTCAAGCTTTTGTCGAAGCTGCAGCCGCTGCACGCCGAGACCGGTGCCGTCCACGCCGCCGGTTTTTACCTCCCCGGCAAGGGCATCGTCATGGCGCGTGAGGATGTCGGCCGCCACAACGCGCTGGACAAGCTGGCTGGCGCGCTGGCCAAAGCCGGTATCGACGGCAGGTCGGGGGCCGTCGTCGTCACGTCGCGCGTTTCGGTCGAGATGGTGCAGAAGACCGCGGCGATCGGCTCGGCCGTCATCATTGCCGTCTCGGCGCCGACCGCACTTGCCATCCGCACCGCGGACGATGCCGGCATGACGCTGGTGGCGCTGGTGCGCGGCGACGATTTCGATATTTTTACCCATCCTGACCGAGTGGTTTCCGGAGTTGCCAAGCATGTCGCATGACGAGGGCCACCTCATGAGCACCAGCGAAAAGCTGGTTCGCATGGCCAACCAGATCGCCGCCTTTTTCCACTCAAAGCCGCGCGAGCAAGGCATTGCCGGCGTCGCCGAGCACATCAACAAGTTCTGGGAGCCGAGGATGCGCCGGCAATTGTTCGAGATGCTGGACAGCGGCGGCGAAGGGTTCAACGAGCTTGTCGTCGCGGCCGCGCCACACATCAAGCGGCCTGGCGCGCCGGAGGGCGCAGGTTTCAGCGCTGGCGGAGCGAACACCGAGACGACCGCCGCGTCACAGAAGTAGGCGCCGCGGGCCCACATTCACGCTCTCTAAAGTTTCATCTGCCGCAAGCTGCGCGCCTCTGCTATGATCGGCGACAAGAATTCGTCGGGTCGGGCGGACAAACCTCGTGAGGCCGATCGAAACTCGATACGCGCTCAGTGGCGACGTGCGGATCGCCTATCAGGTGGTCGGCCAGGGATCGCTCGATCTCGTCTTCGTGCCGGGTTTCATTTCCAATCTCGACCTGCACTGGGAAGACGAGGGCTACACCCGGCTGTTGAAGCGGCTTTCCGCGTTCTCACGGCTGATCCTGTTCGACAAGCGCGGCACCGGTCTGTCCGATCGCGTCGATGCCCACCATCTGCCCAGCCTCGAAACCCGCATGGACGATGTGCGCGCGGTGATGGATGCGACCGGCAGCGGCCGCGCCGCCTTGCTCGGCGCTTCGGAAGGCGCGCCGATGGCAATGCTGTTCGCCGCCACCTACCCGGAGCGGACGCGGGCGCTGGCGCTTTATGGCGGCTATTCGCATTTCCACAAATGGGTGATGCCGCCGGAACGCCTGGAGGCGTTCATCGCGACGGCGGAGACCGCATGGGGCACCGGCGCCACCCTGCCGCATTTCGCACCCGGCCGCGTCGACGATCCGCGTTTCGCCACATGGTGGGCGCGCTTCGAGCGGCTGTCGGCGAGCCCGACCGCGGCAATCGCCCTGGCCCGCATGAATGCAGCTATCGACGTGCGCGGCGTGCTGGCGGCGATCAGCGCACCGACGCTGCTGGTCCATCGCCGCAACGATGCGCGCGTCGACCCGGAGGCCAGCCGCTTCCTGGCAAGGAAGATCCCGAATTCGCGGCTGGTCGAGGTGCCCGGGCGCGATCACCCGATCTGGACCGGCGATGTCGACCGGGTGGCCGATCTGATCGAGGAGTTCCTGACCGGAGCGCGCGCCGTTGCCGAGGCCGAGCGCGTGCTGGCTGCACTGCTGGTCACCCGGATCTACGACACGGCGCGGCTTGGCGACCGCATGTGGAGCGAGCGCAGCCAGCGTTTTCAGGAAACATGGCGGCTGCTGGTCGGGCGCCATGGCGGCCGCCCGGCCGGCACGAATGGCGAGCTGATGATGGCGCGCTTCGACGGCCCGGCGCGGGCCGTACGCTGTGCGGCGGCGCTGCGCGATGCGGCGCAGGAGATCGGCGTCGCCAGCGCGCAGGGCGTGCATGTCGGCGAGGTCGAGTTGCGTGGGCCGCCGACGGGGTTGACGGCGCGCGTGACGATGCAGCTTGCCGCGCATGCCGGGCGCGGCGACATCCTCGCTTCGCGGCTGGTCGCCGACCTCGCCGCCGGTTCAGGCCTTCATTTCAATGACGCCGGGCGCATCGCGCTTGACGAGCTGGATGAGCCGCTGGCGCTGGTGCAGGCGACCTCGGAACAGCATCTGGAGCCGGCCTGCCGGCCGAAGGCCAAGGCTGCCGAGCCGGCCGCACTGACGGCACGCGAAAGCGAGGTGGTGAACCTCATCGCCGATGGCAAGAGCAATGCCGCGATCGCCGCCGAACTCGGGCTGAGCGAACACACCGTCAAGCGCCACGTAGCCAATATTCTGCTCAAGCTGGACCTGCCGTCGCGGGCGGCGGCGGCGGCGTTCTCGGCCCGGCACGCTGGCCCGCACGGGCCATAGGAGCCATGGCGCTTTCGGGCGAAGCGGCCGGGCATGCGTAAGCGCTATCACTTCGTCCCATGCAGGCCAGGCGGATGTCGCCGGGAAAGGCGCTGCGAAGGGAGGAATAAAATGCTGAAGTCGACACTCAAATCACTGGTGCTGGCGGCAGGCGTTGGCGCGCTGTTGGCGATCGTTCCTGCCAAGGCCGAAGACGCCTCGGCGACGGCTGCCTACAAGGACATCCAGGCAACGCTCGGCTCGGTACCGGACATGTTCAAGACGCTGCCGGACGTCGCCGTTGCCGGCGCCTGGGCCGAGATCAAGGGCGTGCAGCTCAACCCAAACACCGCGCTCGACGGCAAGACCAAGGAATTGATGGGCCTCGCCGTCGCCTCGCAGATCCCCTGCCAGTACTGCATCTATTTCCACACGCAGGCGGCCAAGCTCAATGGCGCCAGCGACGAGGAGATCAAGGAGGCGGTGGCGATGGCGGCGATCGTGCGCCACTGGTCGACGATGCTCAACGGCAGCCAGGTCGATCTCGCCACTTTCAAGAAGCAGTCCGACGAGGTGTTCGCGGCCGTCAAGGCGAAGTCGCAGTGAAGAAGCCACTGCCCGGCGGCGAGCGCCGGGCAGTGCCTGATCAAGCAACCACCCGATCCGAGAAGACGGGCCTATGGAGGAAAAATTGCCGACCAAGACACAGACGATAGACGGCGCTGCGATCAAGAAGGCGATTGAGGGCCGTGATGGAAAATTGCTGGCGAGCTTCTATGCCGACGACGCATTGGTGCGGGTGATCGACCGCAACAACCCGCCGAGCAAGCCGCGCGAAATCCGCGGGCGCGCTGCGATCACCACGTTCTGGGACGACATCTGCAGCCGGGCGATGACCCACAAGGTCGACACCACCATCGCCGACGGCAACAATCTCGCCTTCACCCAGGCCTGCGCCTATCCGGACGGGACCAAGGTGTTCTGCGCGGCGATGCTGGAGCTGAAGAACGGCCTGATCGTGCGGCAGACCGTCGTGCAGGCATGGGACGAGTGAGGCGGCGGCGATGTTCAGTGCCAGGTGGCAGATCGACGCCAAGTTCGGCCACAAGCAGACCGTGCTCGAACTATTAAAGAATGAGAACGCGAGATCGGCTCGCAGGTCGGCCTCGACGACCTCAAGTTCCAGATCATGACCGAATCGAACGGCGCGCGGGAAGCGACGGTCGGGTCACATCACCAGGTCGAAAGCCTCGCCCAATTGGAGGCGTTCTTCGCCAGGATCGCCAAGATCGACGCGCACGCCAAATGGGGCAAGGAGATGGAGCCCTATGTCGTGTCGGGCACCAGCCTGTGGAACATCTACCGCATCGTGGAATAGCAGTCCGGCTTACTCCCTTCTCCCCGTCACTTACGGGGAGAAGGTGGCGGCAGCCGGATGAGGGGCAGCGCGACGTCTATAATTACGGAGAGCGCAAACCTCTATTCGCTCTCGCCGTCCAGCGCGGGCACCGACACGCCGGCAAGCTCCGCCGCCAGCAGCCGCGACGCACCGGCGCGTGCGATCCTCAGCATCAGCGCCTTGCGCGTTGCCGCCGCCATGCGGTGCTCGGGCGCATCGCGCAAAATCTCGGCGCCGTAACCGTCGGAGAGAATGAAGCCGCACTCCTGCGGAAAAATTTCCTGGGGTACGCCGGGATGGGTGGCGAAGAAGAACCGGTCGGAATGCAGCCGGTAGTCCGGCCATTTGCGGTCGACCCTGAAATCCTCGATCGAGGATTTGATCTCGATGATCCAGATGTCGCCCTGGCGGGTCAGCGCAACCAGGTCGGCCCGCCGGCCGGTGGCCAGCGACAGTTCGGGCAAGACATGCGCGCCCATCTGCCTGAGCAGCCGCTGCACGCCGCGCCTGACCAGCATGGCGCGCTCCGACTGGCGGCCGTCGATGAGCGGATTGAGGGGTAGAGGTGAGATGATCGGCATTACCGCACCATGCCAGATTTTGTTCACGGTTTGAACCCGGTCGCGGCGATTATCTGGCTGACAAACCTAATCTGCAAAATACTGTGGAGCGGGCGCTACAAGGCCCGCCCTTCCACAAGGCGGGCCGCTCGCGTTATGAATGCGTTTCCTACTGGTGAGGGGAGCTATGTTTTCGCGAGGCGTCGCGGTTGATCTAATATTCACCGCTGCAGGCCCGATAGTGGTCGCAGCATAATCAAAAAGGTGGCGAAGCATGGTTACTGAGAATGCAAGTTTGACGGTCGAGCAGACTAGGCTCAATAGGATGCTCACGCGGGGCGTCGTATTTTCCGTCATTTGGCTCGCCGGTTTCGGGTCTTCTTATGCACTCTACCAGGGGCTTCTGGCGCGACGGATGATAAAAATGAATCCCGTGCTTCGGGGAAATGGCCGCGCCTGGTGGTGCATCATTGTGGGAGGGCTTGGGGCCGCAGCCTTATGTGCGATAGTTGGCGCCGGCATTTTCAATGCCATGACACAACCCTAGGTCACGCTGCAACACCGCCTGCCGATCTGGTGTTGGGTCATATTGATTTGTAGGTCCCGTCAATGAGTGCTTCCGGCGTCATCCTCCCATCATTGGCCGTCATTTCCCGCCCGCAAGTTTAAAGCTTGCTGATTCATATCAGAATGCTCCTGTCCCGTCGCCGGGCCGCACCAGATATGGCAACTCAGATTTGCCATTGTCATCGACCCGGCCCTCAGCTAATCGGCATCATCCCTTCCAGGGCAATAATTCTCGTCTTTGCGCAGCGTTCGCGGATGGCTTTGAGGCGGCTGTATTCTGGAGAGTCGTACCATGCCAGGAGGGACGCCATGTCCGGGAATTCGACAATGACGAGGCGATGAGGTTCCCAATCGCCCTCCAGAACTTTGGTGGCTCCGCCGCGAGCGATGTACCTCCCCCCATAGCGGGCTTCGGTTGCCGGCACATCCCGGCGGTATTCCTCGAAAACGGCGGCGTCGGTTATGTCTACATCAGCAATGAGATATGCGGCCATTGACCTTACTCCCTGAAAAAAACATTGAAACAGGTCTATTAGCGGCCCCGCAACTAAGCCAGCGGTACTACGCCTCGGAAACGACTCGCGTTCTCCCGGATTGGGGCGCTTAACTGTCTTGGTGGGGGCAGCTCTGGGAGAGACGAACCATGCCGATGTATCTCACGCGATTCAGCTACAGGCCCGAAACCTGGGCGCGCTTGATGGATAATCCCGAGGATAGACGCGAGGCTGCCCGTTCCTACATCGAGTCGGTCGGCGGAAAGCTGCACGGGTTCTGGTATGCCTTCGGAGAGTACGATGGCTGGAACCTATGGGAGGCGCCGGACAACGTGTCGATGGCATCCGTCATGCTCGCCATCGGTGCGGGAGGCGCGCTCAGCTCTTACGAGACCACCGTGCTGCTAAGTGTCGAAGAGACGATGGAAGCCCTTGGGAAAGCCAAGTCGATCCGGTATCGCCCACCGGGATCGTGACCGCCGCCCGCGCTTTGCGGAGTGTCGAAGGCTGGTAACGCTTGCTCGCGAACTGCGCACGTTCCTAAACTTTTGCGCAAAAGAGTCCACTGCGGCTCTTGGCAGCGCCGGCAGCTTGCGCTTTCAATGTCGGCTACGGTGTTTTACGAGGAGCATTAGATGACGGAAGATGACGACCGGAAATCAGCGACGCCGGAGGAAATCCGCCCGGCCATCAGAGGATGGGCGGTGCTTGGGGCAATTATCGTTGCCGTGTTTGGTGCGGCCTACGTCATGATCGATAGTTGAATGGCCGACGGTCCTGGTCGCCCCGATGGACTGCCTGAAACGATCGGCACGGTCCTGGGTGCATTGGTGGTGATCGGCACGTTCGGGCTTCTGGCTTGGACCGTGCTTCGCGGCGTCCTTTATTAAACCCGGCCCGTCTGGACTTTCTCCTGCAGCGGCCGCGTCTCAGTCCGATCTCCTCGCAGCAACGGATGGTCTTGGCCGCAGGCCAGAGCGCCGGGCAGCGTCACCGACATTCATGGGTGATTTCTTCGTCTCCTGGTTCTTGTTCTTGGCCCATTGATTTTGCAACATAATCCTGCGGGGGCTGTTGCCGAAATGCCATAGTCGCAGGTTTACCAGCACACAAGTCCAAGGATATAGGCATCGCCCGCTTGGCAAGCAAAGCAAATGCCAGCATGAATGAAGATGAAAAAAGCGGCCGACTCGAGCCGCTGTTGTTTGGGCAGGCATCGGACCTTTTCATGCGCATGAAGTCACTTGCAATCGTCGCGGCCCTGGCGCTGTCGACGGCTGTCGCCGGTTGCAGCACCATCGGCTCGCAGATCTTCACCAACAACTACGGCGCGGTGACCGACGCCGGCTATCACCTGCCGCGCGTTCCGATCGAAAAGGTGCCGTTCAAATACCGCCGGCAGATCGTCGACTACGACACCAAGGAAAAGCCGGGCACCATTATCGTCGATACGCAGAACAAGTTCCTCTATTTCGTCATGGGCGACGGCGAAGCGATGCGCTACGGCATCGGCGTCGGCCGTGAGGGTTTCGAATGGCACGGCACCGCCCATATCGCGCTGAAGCGCGAATGGCCGACCTGGACACCGCCTTCGCAGATGATCAAGCGCCAGCCGGAGTTGGCCAAGTTTGCCGGTGGCATGGACCCGGGGTTGAAGAACCCGCTCGGCGCGCGCGCCATGTACCTGTTCAACAAGGGCGGCGACATGGGTTATCGCCTGCATGGCAGCCCGGAATGGAATTCGATCGGCAAGGCGATGTCGTCGGGCTGCATCCGGCTGATGAACCAGGACATTATCGACCTCTACGACCGCACCTCGGTCGGCGCCAAGGTCATCGTGATATAAGACCCTTATACGCGGACCGTCTAGGCAACAACACAGACGTCGCAAACAGAAAACCGGGCACTTTGGCCCGGTTTTTTGTTGTCTATCGATGTTGACGATGGAACGGTGCGTCAGGAGACCTGTTCGACGTGCTGCACTTCCGGCACAAAGTGCCGGAGCAGGTTCTGGATGCCGTGCTTCAGCGTCGCGGTCGACGACGGGCAGCCGGCGCAGGCGCCCTTCATGTGCAGGAACACGGTGCCGTTCTCGAAGCCGCGGAAGGTGATGTCGCCGCCGTCCTGGGCCACCGCCGGGCGCACCCGCGTGTCGAGCAGCTCCTTGATGGTGACGACCAACTCCTCGTCGGCCTTGTCGTAGAATTCGCCGGTCTGGCTGGTCTCGGCGGCGGGGCCGGCCTTGGCCATCACCGGGGCGCCGGACATGAAATGCTCCATGATGGCGCCGAGGATAGCCGGCTTCAGATGCTGCCAGTCGGGGCCGTCCTTGGTCACGGTGATGAAATCATAGCCGAAGAAGACGCCGGTGACGCCGGGGATTTCGAACAGCCGGCCGGCGAGCGGCGAAGCCGTCGCGGCGCTATCGGCATCGCGGAAATCGGCGGTGCCTTCTTGCAGCACTTCCTTGCCGGGCAGGAATTTCAGCGTCGCCGGGTTTGGCGTCGACTCGGTCTGGATGAACATGGCCGTCTCCGTGCCCGTTTCGGGCAGCTAGTTTGGAATAATTCTAATTAGGCTTTATCCGCCCGACATTCAAGCGAAAGGCATCGTCGGCGGAAGCGGCAGGCGGAATGTTTTACCCCTGCCTTGAGCGAGGCGCGCTCAGGCGAGGCTGTCGATCTCTTCGTCCGACAGGTTCTGCGGCACCACCGTGACCGGAATCGGAAAGGCGGCGCCCTTGCCGGCGACCGCGCCGACCAGCGGCCCAGGCCCTTCCTTGCCGGCGCCTGCCGCCAGCACCAGGATGGCGATGTCCTGGTCTTCCTCGATCAGCTTGTGGATCTCTTCGGTCGGCTTGCCTTCGCGCACCACCAGTTCCGGCTCGATGCCGAGCTTCTGGCGCACCTTGTTGGCGTAGCTGTCGAGTGCCGCACGCGCCGTGGCGGTCGCCTCCTCGCGCATGATCTTCTCGACGCCCAGCCAGTGCTGGAAATCATCCGGCTCGATGACATAGAGCAGCACCAGTACGCCGCCCGTGCTTTGCGCCCGCTTCGAGGCGTAGGCGACGGCGCGCTCGCATTCTGGCGTATCGTCGATGATCGCCAGGAACTTGCGACGATGACCGGCTTCGCGGCTGAGGCGTTTGGAGACCATATTCACCCTGTTCGATGGTTTCGGTTCGCAATCTGCCACCGCCACAGCCCGCCCGCAAGCGACCGGCGGCTGTGGCGACAGGGCGCCGCTCTAAGGTCAGCCTTGCAGCAGGCCGATAATGTCGCGCACGGTCTTCATCGTCGCTTCGGCCAATGTGCCGGCACGCTCGCCGCCATCCCGCAGCACCGCGTCGACATAGGCGCGGTCAGCGGAGATGCGGCGCATCTCGCCGGCGATCGGCGCCAGCTTTTCCACGGCAAGATCGGCCAGCGCCGGCTTGAACACCGAAAACTGGTGGCCGCCGAACTCTTTCAGCACGGCCTCTTTCGAGATTTCGGCGAGGCCGGCATAGATGCCGACGAGGTTTTCCGCTTCCGGCCGACCGGCAAGCCCGTCCAGTTCGCCGGGCAAAGCCTCCGGGTCGGTCTTGGCCTTGCGGATCTTCTTCGAGATGGCATCGGCATCATCGGTCAGATTGATGCGCGACAGGTCCGACGGGTCGGACTTCGACATCTTCTTCGAACCATCGCGCAGCGACATGATGCGCGCCGCCGGGCCGCCGATGACCGGCTCGGTCAGTGGGAAATAGCCGTTCACCGTCTCTTCGCCGACCTGCATCTCGACGCCGACACCAAGCGCCGCGATGCGGTCTGAAAAGTCGTTGTTGAATTTCTGCGCAATGTCGCGGGTCAGCTCCAGATGCTGCTTCTGGTCGTCGCCGACCGGCACGTGGGTGGCGCGGTAGACAAGGATGTCGGCGGCCATCAGGGAGGGATAGGCAAGCAGGCCGAGCGAGGCGTTCTCGCGGTCCTTGCCGGCCTTGTCCTTGAACTGCGTCATGCGGTTCATCCAACCGATGCGCGCCACGCAGTTGAAGATCCAGGCAAGCTCGGCGTGCTGCATCACCCGCGACTGGTTGAAGACGATGTGCTTGGTCGGGTCGATGCCGGAGGCGAGAAACGCCGCGGTGATCGAACGCGTCTGGTCCTGAAGGTCCTCATAGACGAGCTGCGCGGTCAGCGAATGCAGGTCGACGACGCAATAGATGCAGTCGGAAGTGTCCTGCAGGGCGACGAATTTCTTGATGGCGCCGAGATAATTGCCGAGATGCAGATTGCCGGTTGGCTGGACGCCGGAAAACACGAGCGGCTTGAAGGCGGGCTGGTTGAGGTCGGTCATAGTGTTTCCCTGGCTTGTGGAGGGCCGTTTCGCGCGCGGCGAAAGTCTTGCGACGGCGCGCTTATGGACGAGAGCGAGGAGGCGATCAAGAGGGGTATTGACTGGGCGCGCAGGCTTTGGCGTCGGCCGAGCAAGACGCCGCAGGAGGCTGTTTGAAGGGGATGACGCCGACCAGAAACAAAAACCCGCCTTGCGGCGGGTCTTCGGCGCCAATGAGCACCCATACCGAAGTTACTAGCATAGCTGCCGGCACAAAGCAAGAACAAAATAGCTCGCCTCGGCAATCGCTTCGATTTGGCTTAGGGCCACATTGACGGACTGATGTAGATAGCTACATAATATTTGCTACACAGCGGAAGCAAAACAATGACGATCAACATCAACAACAAGGAAGCGGACAGCCTGACGCGGGCTTTTGCCAGGCTTGAAGGTGTCGGGATCACCGAGGCAATCGTGATCGCCATGCGCGAAGCTCTGGAGCGCCGACGCAATCGCGAGACGCCGCTGGAGACGGCGGCACGGCTCCGGGCCGAGTTCGGTATTGAGCTGAGCGAGCAGGCGCGCAAGCCGCTGCCGCGCTCGGTCTACGACGAATTGTCCGGCGAAGACTGATGTTCATCGATGCTGCCGCTATCGTTGCCATACTGAGCAACGAGACCGAAGCCCCGCGCTGCGCGCAGGCGGTCATGAAAGCGTCGGCTCCGTTCACGTCGGCGATCGCGGTTTGGGAAGCCGCGATGGCGCTTTCGCGATCGGAAAAGCTGGCCGTACCGGTCGCCACAAGCTTCAAGATAGTCAGCCGTTTTCTCGAAGAGCGTGGAATCACCTTGCGGGAGCTTCCGCCTTCCTCTGACGCAGCATCTCTGTCAGTCGAGGCTGCGTCGCGGTTTCGCAACAACGCTGGCCGCCTCAACATGGCCGACTGTTTCCACTACGCCTGTGCGCGCTACTACGCCGTTCCGATGCTTTCGACGGCGGACGAATTCCGCTTCACGGATCTGGAGACTGTTGCTTGACCGGCTGGGAGCCCTTGCGCCCGATATTGCGGCGGATCATGCCGAAATCGGCGCCGCCGGTGGCGAAGGCGGTGACGAAGTAAAGCAGCGCCCCGCCGGCGACGAGCGCAAGCAGGGTTACCGCCTTGATCACCAGCGGCGAGCCGGAGCCGAGACTTGCGGCGAACCAGTGCTCGGCAAAATAGAGCGCCGCGGCCATCACCGCCGCCGACAGCACCAGCCGCGGGATGCGTTTCATGAGCGGCACGTCGCGGCCCCAATGGCCGCGCCGGATCAGCACGGCGAGCAGCATCGCCGCATTGACCCAGCCTGCGACAGCGGAGGCAACGGCAATGCCGGGCGCGCCCATGGTCGGAAACAGCGTCAGCGCCGTCGTAATGTTAACCGCCACCGAGATGGCGGCGAAAATCATTGGCGTGCGCGTGTCCTCGCGGGCGAAATAGCCTGGGGTGAACGCCTTGATCAGCACGAAGGCCGGCAGGCCGAGGCCGAAGATCGCCAGGATTGCCGCGACCGTCGGCGTCGAATTGTTGGCGGCAAAGGCGCCGCGCTCATAGACCAGCCGCACGATCGGCTCGGACATAACCAGCAGCGCGGCCGCCGCCGGCAAGGTCATGAAAAGGGTAAACTCGACCGAGCGGTTCTGCAGATTGGCGGCCTCGACCAGATTGCCTGATTTCAGTGCCCGCGACAGTTCCGGCAAAAGCACGATGGCGACGGCGACGCCGACGACGCCCAGCGGCAGCTGGTAGACGCGGTCGGCATAGGCCAGCGACGACACCGCGCTGTCCTGCGCCGATGCGATCGCCGTGCCGATCAGCTGGTTGATCTGGGTGATGCCGCCGGTGATCGCCGCCGGCAGCGCCAGGATCAGCAGCCGCTTGACGTTCGGCGTCATCTTCGGCCGCCGGAAGCCGATCGAAATGCCGGCATGGCGCACCGCCGCCCAGACGATCGCCAGCTGCACCAGGCCGGCCGCCAGCACGCCCCAGGCCAGGCCGAAACCAACGGTGCCGGCGTCCGAACCCTTGTACCAGGCATAGGCAAGCACGGCGATAAGGATGACGTTGAGGAACACCGGCGCCACCGCAGCGGCGAAATAGCGGCGCAGCGAATTCAGCATCCCGGCCATCATGGCGCCGAGCGACATGCAGATCAGGTAGGGGAACATGACGGTCGCCAGCGCCACCGTCGTCTCGAATTTTCCCGGCGTGTCGGCAAAGCCCGGCGCCACCAGGTAGCGCACGATCAGCGGCATCGCCAGTTCCATGGCGATGGTCAGCGCCAGAAGCGCCGTGAACAAGACGCCGAACACCTCTTCGGAAAAGCGCTTGGCGCCGTCGGTGCCGTGTGTCTCGATCTCCTTGGCGAACAGCGGCACGAAGGCGGCATTGAAGGCGCCTTCGGCGAACAGCCGGCGAAAGGTGTTGGGAAACTGGAAGGCGGCGTTGAAGGCGTCGGCGATCGGCCCGGTGCCGAGTGCGGCAGCCATCAGCATCTCGCGGCCGAAACCGAGGGCGCGGCTCATCAGCGTGCCGGAAGCGACCGTGGCGAATTTCTTGACAAGGCTCATGCGCTTGAAGACTGCCTGTGCGATTGGGGCAAATGGAAGGTAACAGTCACTCGGCGGCCGTTTTGGTCTTGCCGCGCTCGGACGCCGTGCCCTCGAGCACCGCGATCAGCCTGTTGCGGATGGTCGCCGTACGCGACGGGCTGTCGATCTTCTGGCCGGTGAGATCGGTGACGTAGAACGTGTCGATGACTTTTTCGCCGAAGGTGGTGATGTGGGCCGAGGCGATGTCGAGCGACAGGTCCGACAACATGCCGGTGATCTCCGACAGAAGGCCCGGCCTGTCCAGCCCCTCGACCTCGATCACCGAGAAACGGTTCGACAGCGTGTTGCGGATCTCGGCGCGTGGCGGAATACGGAAAACCTTGGCGCCGCGCCGCGGCTTGGTCCGCTTCTCGATCATTTCGGGCAGCCAGCTCTTGCCCGACAGCACGTCCTCGATCAGCCGGCCGACGCGCTCGGCACGGCGGCGCTCGTCCTCGTCGAGGTCGAACTCCCTCGAGATCAGGATGGTGTCGAGCGCCCGACCATCCGAGGTGGTGAAGATCTGCGCGTCTACGATGTTGCCGCCGGCCGCGGCACAGGCGCCGGCAATCACCGAGAGCAGGCGCGGATGGTCCTGCGCCAGCACCGTGATCTCGGTCACCGCCTCGAACTGGTGGGTTTTCACCATGGTGGCGAGCTTCTTGCCGGCGTGATCGGCCTCGCGGATGAATTCGGCATGGCGGAGCTGGTCGGGAAGATCGACCGCCAGCAGATAGTTCTCGTAGTGCTGGCCGACATAACGCTTGCGGGCCTTTTCCGGCCAGTCGGCAAGCGCCTCGGCCAGTTGTTCGCGCGCCGCCGCCGTCCGTTTGGCGCGCGACACCTCCGAAAACCCGCCGGTCAACAAAAGCTCGGTCTCGTAATAGAGCGTACGCAGCAGCTGGCCCTTCCAGCCGTTCCAGACCCCAGGCCCGACGCCGCGGATATCGCAGACGGTAAGCACAAGCAGCATCTTCAGCCGTTCGACCGACTGCACGATGGCGGCAAAATCCTCGATCGTCTTGCGGTCGTTGAGATCGCGGGTCTGCGCCGTCATCGACATGACGAGGTGGTTCTCGACCAGCCAGGCGACCGTTTCGGTGTCGGCCGGCGAGAGCCCCATATGCGGGCAGATGCGCCGGGCGATCCTGGCGCCGGCTTGCGAATGGTCCTCCGGCCTGCCCTTGGCGATGTCGTGCAGCAGCACGGCGACATAGAGCGCCTCGCGGCTCTTCTTCAGCCCCGGCATCAGCGAGTGGGCGAGTGGATGGATCTTTTCCCCGTCGCCGCGCTCGATCTCGGCCAGCACCCCGATGCAGCGGATGAGGTGCTCGTCCACCGTGTAGTGGTGGTACATCGAGAACTGCATCATGGCGACGATCTTGCCGAAATCCGGGATCAGCTTTGCCAGCAGTCCGGCCTCGTTCATGCGCCGCAGATTGAGCTCGGCATTGCGGTCCGAGGTCAAGATATCGAGGAACAGCCGGTTGGCCTCCTCGTCGCGCCTGAGCGCCTTGCCGACGAGGCCGAGCGAACGGGTCAAAAGCTTCAGCGCATCGGGGTGGAATTCCAGGCCATGCTTGTCGGCAAACCAGAACAGCCTGAGCAGGTTAACCGGATCGCGCTCGAACACCTCGTCGTCGGCAATGTTGATGCGGTGGTTGTCGACGATGAAATCGGCCGTGCCGGCGAGCTTGCGCTTGCGCCGCGAGAAGGTGAGGAAGATGCGGTTGAAGCCCGGCACATGCTTGGCTTGCTCCTCCTCGAGCGCGGCGCAGAAAATGCGGGTTAGGTCGCCGACATCCTTGGCGACGAGGAAGTAGTGCTTCATGAAGCGTTCGACCGCCGACAGGCCGGGATGGGTGGTGTAGCCCAGCCGCTCGGCAATGTCGCGCTGGATGTCGAAATGCAGCCGCTCCTCGGCCTTGCCGGTGAGGAAATGCATGTGGCAGCGCACCGCCCATAGGAAATCCTCGGCCTTCTGGAATTCCCTGTATTCGGCGTCGGTGAAGACGCCCTTGTCGACCAGTTCCTCGCCGGTGCGCACGCGGTAGAAATATTTGGCGATCCAGAACAGCGTCTGCAGGTCGCGCAGGCCGCCCTTGCCGTCCTTGACGTTGGGTTCGACCAGGTAACGGCTCTCGCCGGCCTTGGCGTGGCGCTCGTCGCGTTCGGCGAGCTTGGCCTGGACATATTCGGGGCCGGTGGTGCGCACCACCTCGTGGTCGAAGCGCTGCAAAAGCTCGTCGTAGAGTTTTTGCTCGCCCCACAGGAAGCGCGCCTCCAGGATCGAGGTGCGGATGGTGATGTCGGTGCGCGACAGCCTGAGGCACTCGTCGATGTTGCGGGTGGCGTGGCCGACCTTCAGCCCCAGGTCCCACAGCATGTAGAGCATGTATTCGACGATCTGCTCGCCCCATGGCGTCTGCTTGTAGGGCAGCAGGAACAGCAGGTCGATGTCAGACCCGGGCGCCAGCGTGCCACGGCCATAGCCGCCGACGGCCACGACCGCCATGCGCTCGGCCGATGACGGGTTTTTGACGCGATAGACATGGGTGGCGGCGAAGTCGTAGAGCGCGCGGATGATCTCATCCATCAGATGCGACAGCCGGGCGGCGCAGGCGGTACCGCTGCCATCGTCCATCAGCATGCGTTCGGCGACCGTGCGGCCGTCGGCGAGCCGGCTTTTGAGAAGCTTGAGAACGCCGCTGCGCGCGGCCTTGCCGGAGCCGTCGCCTGCCGTCGCCTCGGTCAGTTCGGTCATCTCGCGGCGCAAGGCTTCGCCGTCGATCAGTTCCTCGAGCTTCAGGGATATTCTTGCCATAAATGCCGTTCGGCCTCGCCGTTTCGGCGGCGTCTATAGCGCGTTTTCGCGGCGCTGGGTATGGGGCGGACGGACGCGTTCTCCGCAGCCGTGGAACGGGACGATCGTCTCATGCCCGCGGCCGGTGCAGTTTGGGCCTGGCCACGAAAAATCGAAATCAGCCCTTGACCTTCCAGTTACTGGAAGCACTACCTCCGCCGCAACACCGAACTACGGGGGCTTTCGGCATGACGCATTCCGATCACCATCATCACGCCCATGGCAGCTGCTGCTCGGCAAAAGGCGTCTCCTCTGCTGCGGACGCCGTCGTCCGCGATCCGGTCTGCGGCATGACCGTCGATCCGGCTGCCGGCAAGCCAACGGCCGAGCATGACGGCCATCGCTATCATTTCTGCAGCGAGAGCTGCCGCGCGAAATTCGTCGCCGAGCCGGAAAAATACCTGACCGCAACCGATCCCGTCTGCGGCATGAGCGTCGATCGCGCCACGGCCAAGCACTTTTTGCGGCACGAGGGCCGGGGCTTCTATTTCTGCTCGGCCGGCTGCAAGGCGAAGTTCGAAGCCGGGCCGGCAAAATATCTCGGCGACAGGCCGGCGCCGCAGCCGATGCCCAAGGGCACGCAATACACCTGCCCGATGCATCCGGAAATCATCCGCGACAAGCCCGGCTCCTGCCCGATCTGCGGCATGGCGCTCGAACCGATGGGCGTGCCGACCGGCGACGAGGGACCTAACCCCGAACTGGTCGACTTCACCAGGCGCTTTTGGGTGAGCGCGGTGCTGTCCGTGCCGTTGCTGCTCATCGCCATGGCGCCGATGCTCGGCCTGACGTTTCAGGCCTTCATCGACGACCGCGCGAAGGTCTGGCTGGAGCTGGCGCTGGCCAGCCCGGTGGTGCTGTGGGCGGCATTCCCGTTCTTCCATCGCGGCTGGAACTCGGTCCTCAACCGCAGCCCCAATATGTGGACGCTGATTTCGCTCGGCGTCGGTGCCGCCTATCTCTACAGCGTCGTCGCCACGCTGTTTCCAGGCCTCTTTCCGCACCAGTTCCGCGGCCATGACGGCACCGTGCCGGTCTATTTCGAGGCGGCGGCGGTGATCGTTGCGCTGGTGTTCCTCGGCCAGGTGCTGGAATTGCGCGCCCGCGAGAAAACCGGGTCGGCGATCCGTGCGCTGCTCGACCTGGCGCCGAAGACGGCGCGGCTGATCGGCGCGGACGGTTCCGAAAACGACGTGCCGCTCGATACGGTCAAGGCCGGCGACCGCCTGCGCATCCGCCCCGGTGACGCCGTGCCGGTCGACGGCATTGTGCTCGAAGGACGCTCTTCCATCGATGAATCGATGATCACAGGCGAGCCGCTGCCGGTCGAGAAGACCGAAGGCGACAACCTCACCGGCGGCACGCTGAACAGGAACGGTTCGCTGATCATGCGCGCCGAAAGGATCGGTGCCGAGACGACGCTGGCGCGCATCGTCGAGCTGGTCGCCAAGGCGCAGCGTTCGCGCGCGCCGATCCAGGGGTTGGCCGACCGCGTCTCGTTCTACTTCGTCCCGGCCGTCGTGCTGGTCGCAATCATAGCGTTCGTCGCCTGGGCGATCGTCGGACCGGAACCCAGCCTGGTGTTTGCCATCGTCTCGGCGGTCTCGGTGCTGATCATCGCCTGTCCGTGTGCGCTCGGCCTTGCCACGCCAATGTCGATCATGACCGCCACCGGGCGCGGCGCGCATGCCGGCGTGCTGATCAAGGAAGCGGCGGCGCTCGAACGCTTTGCCTCGGTCGACACGCTGATCGTCGACAAGACGGGAACGCTGACCGAAGGCCGGCCGCGGCTGACCGACGTCATCGCCGTCGAAGGCATGGCGCAAGACGATCTGCTGGCGCTCGCCGCCGGGCTGGAAAAAGGCTCGGAGCATTCGCTGGCCGAGGCGATCGTCGACGGCGCCCGCGAACGGGGCGTGAAGGTCCCCGACGCGAGCGGTTTCGAGGCCGTCACCGGCAAGGGCGTTTCCGGCACGGTCTCGGGGCAGAAGGTGGCGCTCGGCAATGCCGCGATGATGGCCGATCTCGGCATCGACACGGCTTCGGTCCTGGCCAGCGCCGAGGCGCTGCAGGCCGACGGCAAGACCGCGATGTTCGTTGCTGTCGGCAACCGGCTCGCCGGCCTCGTCGCCGTCGCCGACCCGATCAAGGCGACCACCGCCGAGGCGATCAAGGCACTGCATGACAGCGGGCTGAAGATCGTCATGGCGACCGGCGACAACGAGCGTACTGCCAAGGCCATCGCAGCCAAGCTTGGCATCGACGCGGTGCGTCCCGGGCTCTTGCCCGAACAGAAGAACGCGCTGGTCGAGGAATTGCGCGCCGGCGGTGCCGGCGTTGCCATGGCCGGCGACGGCGTCAACGATGCGCCCGCACTTGCCGCCGCCGATGTCGGCATCGCGATGGGCACCGGCGCCGATGTTGCGGTCGAAAGTGCGGGAATTACGCTGGTCAAGGGCGATCTCAACGGCATCGTCAGGGCGAGGACGCTCGCCCGCGCGACGATCCGCAACATCCGCCAGAACCTGTTTTTCGCTTTCCTCTACAATGTGCTCGGCGTGCCGGTTGCTGCCGGCGTGCTTTATCCGCTCACCGGCACGCTGCTGTCGCCGATGCTCGCGGCGGCGGCGATGAGCCTGTCTTCGGTTTCGGTGATCGCCAACGCATTGCGGCTCAGGACGTTGAAACTCTGAGTAAAACTTCCAGATAGACCCTGTTCAAAAAAAGGAGACGATGAATGACCTTGGCCAAGAAGATCGTGCTGCTGATGATGGCGGCGGGAATGCTGCTTGCCGTTTTCCTCGAAAGTGTTCCGGCACAAGCCGAGGAGATGAAGCACGACATGGGCGCAATGGGCGCGCAGAGCCCCTCGAGCGAGGGCTACAAGGCGGCGATGGACAAGATGCATACCGACATGATGGCAATCGAATATTCCGGCAATGCCGATGTCGATTTCGCCCGCGGCATGATCCCGCATCACCAGGCGGCCATCGACATGGCCAAGATCGAGCTCGCCAATGGCAAGGATCCGGAAATCCGCAAGCTGGCGGAAGCGGTGATCGCCGCGCAGCAAGCCGAGATCAAGCAGATGCAGGACTGGCTTGCCTCCCATCCGGCGAAGTAGGCGTCACGCTGTCGAGGAATCCGGGCGAGAGGCTTCACCTGGATTTCTGCTTCGCCTGGATTTCCCTTGGCGGCTATGGTGCTATCCGGGCCTCGGACTGGAGCATGCCATGCCATCGACGATAAGAACGACCTCCCTGCCCTGCGGCGAAGCTGTGCCGGTGCTCGGCCAGGGCACCTGGAAGATGGGCGAAGACGCTCGCCGCCGTGGCGACGAGGCCAATGCCCTGAAGCTCGGGCTGGATCTCGGCATGACGCTGATCGACACCGCCGAAATGTATGCCAGCGGCGGCGCCGAGGAGGTGGTGGCGGAGGCCATCGCCGGGCGCCGCGACGAGGTTTTCCTGGTCTCCAAGGTGCTGCCGTCCAATGCCTCACGCGCCGGCGTGAAACGGGCCTGCGAGAACAGCCTGAGGCATCTCGCCACCGACCGCATTGATCTCTATCTCTTGCATTGGCCGGGCAGCGTGCCTTTGATGGAAACGGTAGAGGCGTTCGAAGCGTTGAAGGCGGCCGGCAAGATCCGCCATTGGGGCGTCAGCAATTTCGATACCGGCGAGATGGAGGAGCTGGTCCGGTTGCCGGCCGGCGGCAACGTCCAGACCAACCAGGTGCTCTACAATCTGTCGCAGCGCGGCGTCGAGTTCGACCTCGCCCCGTGGAGCCGGCAACGCGGCATGCCGCTGATGGCCTATTCGCCGGTCGATCAGGGGGTATTGGCGCGCAACGCCAGGTTAGATGCCATCGCCGCCCGCCACGGTGCGACGCCGGCGCAGATCGCACTTGCATGGGTGATGGCGCAGGAGGGCGTCATCGCCATTCCGAAGGCCAGCCGCCCGGAGCATATCCGGCAGAATGTCGCGGCGTTGGAGATTGAGCTCACGAGCGAAGATTTCGCCGAAATTGACCGCGCCTTCCCACCGCCGAGGCGGAAGTCGGGCCTGGCGATGATTTGAGGGGTGGGGCGGAAGGCAAGCCAAAGCAGCGTTCCGTCACACCCCCTCTGTCCGGCAGGACAGAGGGGGGTGCCGTAGAGCGCTATCGGACGAGCACTACTTCCCAGCCATCCCCTTCAGCCGGTACAGCGCCTCCAGCGCTTCCCTTGGCGTCATCTCGTCGGGATTGATCTCCGCTAGCGCCAAACCCAGCCCATCACTCTTCACCGGCTTCGACGCCTCCCGCTTCGCTGCCACGGAAAACAGCGGCAGGTCGTCGACCAGACGGTTGGCCTTGCCCGAGACCTCGCCTGCTTCAAGCTGGTGCAGCACTTCCTTGGCCCGGCAGACGACGGCCTCTGGCAGGCCGGCCAGCCGCGCTACTTGGACGCCGTAGGAACGGTCGGCCGCACCCTTGCCGACCTCGTGCAGGAAGACCACGTCGCCCTCCCATTCCTTGACCCGCATGGTGACGTTGGAGAGCCGCGGCAATTTTCCGGCCAGCGCCGTCATCTCGTGGAAATGCGTGGCGAAGATCGCCCGGCAGCGGTTTTTCTCGTGCAAATATTCGACCGCCGCCCAGGCAATCGACAGGCCGTCGAAAGTGGCGGTGCCGCGGCCGATCTCGTCGAGGATGACCAGTGCGCGTTCGCCTGCCTGGTTGAGGATCGCCGCCGTCTCGACCATCTCGACCATGAAGGTGGAGCGGCCGCGCGCCAGATCGTCGGAGGCGCCGACCCGCGAAAACAGCCGGTCGACGACGCCGATATGGGCTGATGCCGCCGGCACGAAGGAGCCGGTCTGGGCGAGGATGGCGATCAGCGCGTTTTGCCTGAGGAAGGTCGATTTGCCGCCCATATTGGGGCCGGTCAGCAGCCAGATCGCGCCGGCCTTGGCATCGCCTTGCGGCGACAGATCGCAATCATTGGCGACGAACGGGCCTTCGCCGGAACGCCGCAGCGCCTGTTCGACCACCGGATGACGTCCACCCGAAATCTCGAAGGCAAGGCTCGCATCGACCAGCGGCCGGCACCAGGCCTCGCTCTCGGAAAGCAAGGCAAGTGCGGCCGAAACGTCGAGCACAGCGAGCGCTTCGGCGCCGGCACGGATCGTGTCGGCCTGGCCGACCACTTCCGCCGTCAGCGCCTCGAAAGCGGCAAGCTCGATCGCCAGCGCCCGGTCGGCGGCGTTGGCGATCTTGGTTTCCAGTTCGGCGAGTTCCGTGGTGGTGAAGCGCATGGCGTTGGCCATGGTCTGGCGATGGATGAAGCGCGCCTTGGCGCCGTCGCTGCCGGTCATCAGCGCATGGTGGTTAGCGGTGACTTCGATATAATAGCCCAGCACATTGTTGTGCCTGATCTTCAGCGAGCGGATGCCGGTCTCGTCGATCAGCGAACGCTCCAGCCCGGCGATCACCTTTCGCGACTCGTCGCGCAGTGCCCGCATCTCGTCGAGTTCGGCGTGGTAGCCGCCGCGGACGAAGCCGCCGTCGCGCCTGAGCAACGGCAGCTCGTCGCTGAGCGCCTGTGCCAGATGCGTCGCCAGTTCACTGGGCAGTGCCTTGATAGCTCCCAACGCCGCGGCCAGTTCGCCCGGCAAGGCGGTTTGGCCGAACAGTTCGGCGATGGCGCCGGCCGCTTCGAAACCGGCGCGCAGCGCGCCGAGGTCGCGCGGACCGCCGCGGTTGAGCGCCAGCCTGGACAGTGCCCGCGGCATGTCGGCGACGCTCTTCAGGCTTGCCCGCACCGCCTGGCAGAGGCGCGTTTCGGAGCGGAAGAACGACACCGAGTCCAGCCTTGCGGCGATGGCCGCCGGGTCGGTCAGCGGCGCCATCAAGCGGTCGGCGAGCAGCCTTGCGCCGCCGCCGGTCACCGTGCGGTCGATCGCCTTGAACAGCGACCCGTCGCGGCTGCCGGACAGCGTGCGCAGCAGCTCCAGATTGGCGCGCGTCGCCGGGTCGATGAACAGCGTCGAACCCTGCTCCTCGCGCTGCGGCCGCGACAGCGGCGGCCGCTCGGCCTTCTGCGTCTTCTCGACATAGGCGATGACGCCTGAGATCGCCGACAGTTCGGCGCGCGAAAACGTGCCGAAACTATCCGGCGTTGCCACCTCGAAAAAGCGGGCGATGCGGCCGGCGGCCGAAGCCGAATCGAACAGCGACGGCGGCTGCGGGCTGGCGACGCGGCCGAGCACGTCGAACACCGGTTTCAGCTCCGGGTCGTAAAACACCGGTTCGGCGACGATCAGCTCGCGCGGATCGACGCGGAAGACATCGGCGAGCAGCCGGTCGGCGGTTGTCTCGGCGACGCGGAAGACACCGGTCGAGATCTCGATCCAGGCTAGGGCGAAACTTCCTTGGTTCCCTGTCGCGCTTCCGCGCTCCCCGCCTCTTGTATCGCTGCTGCCGCCCTTGACCCGTCCGAGCGCCATCAGAAAACTCGATTCCGACGGCGCCAGCAATTTGTCTTCGGTGATGGTGCCGGGCGTTACCAGCCGCACCACGTCGCGGCGCACCACCGATTTGCCGCCGCGCTTCTTCGCCTCCGCCGGATCCTCGATCTGCTCGCAGACAGCGACGCGGAACCCCTGGCCGATCAGCTTCTGCAGATAATCGTCGGCGGCATGCACCGGTACGCCGCACATCGGGATGTCGAGCCCCTGGTGCCTGCCGCGCTTGGTCAGCACGATGCCGAGCGCCCGGCTTGCCTTCTCGGCATCGTCGAAGAACAGTTCGTAGAAATCGCCCATGCGGTAGAACAGCAGCGAATCCGGGTTCGCCGCCTTGATCTCGATATACTGCTCCATCATCGGCGTCGCCGGCGCGAAGGCCGGCGTGGCGTTGTCGCTTCGAATGGGCGTCTCGTCGTTCAAGAAGCTGCTTCCAAAATTTTGCAAGCCATGCTTGGCGGTTTACAGCGGCGAAGTGTAGCCTTAATCCCGAACCTTCCACAAAAGAAAGCATGCGCACCCATCTCAAGCGGTGCGGTACGGGCGAGGAAACCAAAAGTACCATGGCCAAGAAAACCGAAAGCAACGGGCCCTCCGTCAGCGCCCAGGAGGCGTTGGAATTCCACGCCATGGGCCGTCCGGGCAAGCTGGAGATCGTCGCCACAAAACCGATGGCGACGCAGCGCGATCTCAGCCTTGCCTATTCGCCGGGCGTCGCGGTTCCGGTTCTGGCCATCGCCGAGGACCCGAGCCGCGCCTTCGACTACACGGTTCGCGGCAACATGGTCGCCGTCATCTCCAACGGCACCGCTATCCTCGGCCTCGGCAATCTCGGCGCGCTGGCCTCGAAGCCGGTGATGGAAGGCAAGGCGGTGCTGTTCAAGCGCTTCGCCGATGTCGATTCCATCGACCTCGAGGTCGATACCGAGGATGCCGACGAATTCATCAACTGCGTGCGCTTTCTCGGCCCCTCCTTCGGCGGCATCAACCTCGAGGACATCAAGGCGCCGGAGTGCTTCATCATCGAGCAGCGGCTGCGCGAGCTGATGGACATCCCGGTCTTCCATGACGACCAGCACGGCACCGCCATCATCTCGGCCGCCGGCCTGATCAACGCGCTGGAAATCACCGGCCGCGACATGAAGACCACGAAAATGGTCTGCAACGGCGCCGGTGCTGCCGGCATCGCCTGCATCGAATTGATGAAGGCGATGGGCTTTGCGCCAGAAAATATCATCCTGTGCGACACCAAGGGCGTCGTCTTCCAGGGCCGCACCGAAGGCATGAACCAGTGGAAATCGGCGCATGCCGTGAAAACCGGCGCGCGCTCGCTGGCCGAGGCGCTGGACGGCGCCGACGTGTTCCTCGGCCTCTCGGCCAAGGGCACGCTGACCACCAGGATGGTGCAGTCCATGGCCAAGAACCCGATCATCTTCGCCATGGCCAATCCCGACCCCGAGATCACGCCTGAGGAGGTCGCCGAGATCCGCACCGACGCCATCATGGCGACGGGACGGTCCGACTATCCCAACCAGGTCAACAACGTGCTTGGCTTCCCCTACATCTTCCGCGGCGCGCTCGATGTGCGGGCGACCACCATCAACGACGACATGAAGATCGCCGCGGCCAAAGCGCTCGCCGAACTGGCGCGCCAGGACGTGCCCGACGACGTCGCCGCCGCCTACCAGGGCATGCGGCCGAAATTCGGCCCCAACTACATCATCCCGGTGCCGTTCGACCCGCGCCTGATCTCGGCCATTCCGATTGCGGTGGCCAAAGCGGCGATGGACTCCGGCGTCGCGCGCAAGCCGATCCTCGATCTCGACCGCTACGCGCAGGAGCTTTCCGCCCGCCGCGACCCGATCGCCTCGACGCTGCAGCGCATCTACGACCGCGTCCGCCGCCAGCCCAAGCGCATCGTCTTTGCCGAGGGCGAGGAGGAGCAGGTGATGCGCGCCGCCGTCTCCTATGTGAACCAGCGGCTCGGCACCGCCATCCTGCTCGGCCGCGACGACATCATCAAGGAAAACGCCAGGAATGCCGGCATCGATCTCGGCAAGCAAGGCATCGAGATCATCAATGCGCGGCTGTCGCGGCGCAACTCGGTCTACACCGACTATCTCTACGAGCGCATGCAGCGCAAAGGCTTTCTGTTCCGCGACTGCCAGCGGCTGATCAACAACGACCGCAACCATTTCGCCGCCTGCATGGTGGCGCTGGGCGATGCCGACGGCATCGTCACCGGCGTTACCCGTAACTATTCGACGGCGCTCGATGACATCCGCCGCGTCATCGACGCAAGGCCCGGCCATTGCGTCATCGGCGTGTCGATCGTGCTCGCGCGCGGTCGCACCGTCCTCGTTGCCGACACCGCGGTGCACGACATGCCGGATGCCGTCGAGATCGCCGACATCGCCGAGGAAGCCGCCGGCTTCGCCCGCCGCATGGGCTACGAGCCGAGGCTCGCCATGCTCGCCTATTCGACCTTCGGCCATCCGCAGGGCGAGCGCTCCGAGCGCGTCCAGGAAGCGGTGCGCATCCTCGACAAGCGCCGCGTCGATTTCGAGTATGACGGCGAAATGGCCGCCGACGTGGCGCTCAACGCCCGCGCCATGACGCAGTATCCGTTCATCAGGCTGACCGGCCCCGCCAATGTGCTGATCATGCCGGCCTTCCACTCGGCCTCGATCTCGACCAAGATGCTGCAGGAGCTCGGCGGCTCGACCGTCATCGGCCCGCTGCTGGTCGGCCTGAACAAGCCGGTTCAGATTGTCTCGCTCAACGCCAAGGATTCAGACATCGTCAACATGGGTGCGATTGCGGCGTATAGCGCGGGGGCTTGAGGAGCGCGTAGCGGCAGCACCTCTTTCCTTCTCCCCCTGTGGGAGAAGGTGGCCGAGCGAAGCTCGGTCGGATGAGGGGTGCTCCAGCTTGGCACCGGCAGCACTCCGTCCAGCACCCCTCAACCGTCTCGGCGCTGCGCGCCGATCCACCTTCTCCCACAGGGGGAGAAGGAAGAGATGCCGCTACAGCAGCCCGGCCTGCTCGGCCTCTCTGCGCAAATTCTGCCGTGGCCTTGGGCCTATCTGCTGGATGACCAGCCCGGCCGCCAGCGAGCCGAGATCGCCGCACTGCTTCAGGCTGCGGCCTTGCGTGTAGCCATAGAGGAAGCCGGCGGCGTAGAGGTCGCCGGCGCCGGTGGTGTCGACCAGCTCGCGGATCCTGGTCGCATTGATGGTCACGGTCTCGTCGCCGCGCACGATCACCGAGCCCTTTTCCGAGCGGGTGACGGCGGCGATCTTGCAGTCCTTGCGGATCCGCGCCAGCGCTTCGTCAAATGACGCGGTCTGGTAGAGCGACTTGATCTCGTGGCTGTTGGCAAAGACGATGTCGACGGTGCCGGAGCGCATGAGATCGAGGAACTCGTCGCGGTAGCGGTCGACGCAGAACGAGTCCGACAATGTCATCGACACTTCGCGCCCGGCGGTATGGGCGAGCTTCGCCGTCTGCCGGATCGCCTCCTTGGCGCGCGGCGGGTCCCACAGATAGCCCTCGAAATAAGTGACGGCGGCGCCCGACGCCTTGTCGGCCTCGACGTCCTCCGGGCCGAGTTCGACGCAGGCGCCGAGATAGGTGTTCATCGAGCGCTCGCCGTCCGGCGTGACGAAGATCATCGAGCGCGCCGTCGGTGGCTCGCCGCTGAGCGGCCTGGTGTCGAAGGCGACGCCCTGGGCATGGATGTCGTGCGCGTAGATTTCGCCGAGCGCGTCGTTCGAGACCTTGCCGAAGAAGGCGGCGCGGCCGCCGAAGCTGGCAACGCCCGCCGCCGTGTTGCCGGCGCTGCCGCCCGAGGCTTCAATGGCCGGGCCCATGCGGCTGTAGAGCAGTTCGGCGCGCCTCGTGTCGATCAAATTCATCGCGCCCTTGATGATGCCGTTCGTCTCCAGGAACGCCTCGTCGCACTGGGCGATGATGTCGACGATGGCATTCCCGATACAAAGCACGTCATAGTCCGGCATCAATTCATGTCTCCGCCAAAAACCCACCGGCTTTCTGCCACGCCGGGCGCGGGCGGGTCTAGCGGTTTGATGCGGCTTTGCCTAGGCCGCGAGTTATAAATCCGGGCAGAACGCAGATGCTTCGTATCGCGCGGTTTGCGCTTGTCTCGCGACCTGTCTCCGCCTATCCCGAAATATCGCCCATGGGCCTCGTTTGACATGGAATTGGAAACGCCGTGATCCTCGACGCCGCCCGTGCCGCCTTGAGCCGGCTGTTCTCGCCCGAATTCCGTTCTGTGTTCCTGAAGACGCTGGGGCTGACCTTGCTGGCGCTGGCGGCGCTTTGGTTCGGGATCAAGAGCTTGTTCGAATGGCTGGCCTGGCCGTGGATCGATGCATGGCTCCCCGCCCTACCCTCCTGGGCCGGATGGCTGGGCGCCGTCGTCGCCGGCATCGGCCTTGCGCTGGGCTTGGCGCTGCTCATCGCGCCGGTGACGGCGATCATCGCCGGCCTGTTCCTCGACGACGTCGCCGAAGTGGTCGAGCGCACGGATTATCCAAACGACCCGCCCGGCCGCGCCGTGCCGGCGTTGCGCTCGCTGGTGCTGGCGATCCGATTTTTCGGCGTCGTTATCCTCGGCAACATCGTCGCCCTGCTGCTGCTCTTGGTGCCGGGCGTGAACATCGCCGCTTTCTTCATCGTCAATGGGTATCTGCTCGGACGCGAGTTCTTCGAATTCGCCGCCATGCGCTTTCGCCCGGAGGCCGAGGCCAAGGCGCTGCGCAGAAAGCACTCCATCACCGTGTTCCTGGCCGGGCTGGTGGTCGCCGCTTTCCTCGCCGTGCCGCTACTCAATCTTCTGACGCCGCTGTTCGCCGCCGTCATGATAGTGCACCTGCACAAGGCGATCTCGGCACGGGAGGGGAGCTATCTCAGCAGAAAACCCCTGCCCAGTTCGTCGTCGTCCTCGACGATGAATTCGGCCCGCCCTGAGTAATAGGCGCGGCCGCCGACGCGGGCGATGATGGCGTCATGCGGCCCGGCTGTGGCCGTGCGTACGACGGCGCCGGAAAAGCGCGAGCCGGCGATGCTCTCGAACAGCCGCGTCCGGCCAATCTCGATTTGGCCCTTGGCGTGCATGGCCGCCAGCCGCGCGGTGACGCCGGAGCCGGTCGGCGAACGGTCGACCTCCGCCTCGGCGAAAACGCAGATGTTTTTGGTCGGCGTATCGGAGAACGCATCCTGTCCGTCGGTCAGGATGGTGCCGTAGAGAAAGGCGAGATCGGCATGGTCGGGATGCGACAGCGGCAATTCGGCCTTGAGCTTATTGGTCAGCGCGGTCGCTGCATCGACGAAATCGCGCACCCGGTTCTGGCCGAATTCCAGCCCGAACTGGCGGCAGTCGGCCAGTGCATAGAAGGCGCCGCCATAGGCGATGTCGAAGCCGACCGGACCATAGCCCGGCAGCTCGATCCGCTGGTTGCCGGCGAACAGAAACGCCGGCACGCTTTCGAAGGACACCGCGCCGGCCTTGCCGTCCCTTACCTCGACCGCAGCCGAAATCAGCCCGCATGGCGCCTCGATATTGACGGTCGTCATCGGCTCGCGTGGCGCCACCAGCCGCTCGTCGACGGCGTAGCGGCCGAGCGCGACGATGGCGTGGCCGCACATCGTCGAATAGCCCTCATTGTGCATGAACAGCACCGCGAGGTCGGCGCCCGGCAGGTCGGGCTCCACCAGCAGCGCGCCATACATGTCGTAATGGCCGCGCGGCTCGAACATCAGGATCTTTCTGAGATGATCGAGATGGTCGCGCACATAGGCACGCTTTTCGAGGATCGTGCCCTTGGGAATGTCGGGGTAGCCGCCGGTGACGATCCGCAGCGGCTCGCCGCCGGTGTGCATGTCGACGACGGTGAGCGTCATTCGCCGGGCCCCGCCTAGGCGGAAGATTTGGCAAACAGCGCCTGCAGCTTGCCGAACGGCATGGCGGCGCGGGTGAAGCCGAAGGTGCCATCCTGCTGGATCTCGCGCGCCGCGGTCTCCAGCATGCCGAAAGCAAAATTGGTCAGCCATGGGCCGAGCGAGATGCGCTTTACCCCAGCCATGGCAAGATCGGCGATGGTGAAGCCGGGCCTAGCCATGACGTTCACGGGCTTGGTCAGCGCCGAGCAGACGGTTCGCACCATCTCGATGTCGCCCAGGCCCGGTGCATAGAGCACGTCGGCACCGGCTTTCTCGAAGGCCTGCAGCCGCTTGATCGTGTCGTCGAGATCGGGCTTGCCCCACAGGAAATTCTCGGCCCGCGCGGTGAAGACGAAATCGCGTTTCAGTGCCCGTGCCGCTTCCGCCGCCGCCGCGACGCGATCGACGGCATGCGAAAAATCATAGATCGGCTTGGCGGGCTCGCCGGTATGGTCCTCGATCGAGCAGCCGGCGAGGCCAGCCGCCTCGGCGGCGAAGATGGTCTCGCCGGCACTTGTCGCGCTGTCGCCCTTGCCCTTTTCGAGGTCCGCCGAAACCGGCAGCCCGGTCGCCGCTGACACTTCACGGCAATGATGGATCATCGCCTCGAACGTCACCGCGCCGTCCGGCAGGCCGCGCGAAAAGGCAAAGCCGGCGCTGGTCGTGGCCAGCGCCTTGAAGCCGAACGAGGCCAAGAGCTTGGTCGTGCCGACGTCCCATGAATTGGCCATAACGAAGATCGATGTATGCAGGTCGCGAAAAATCTTGCCCTTGTCCATGGATGCTCCCCTCCAGTGCAGAATGTGAGGCAAATTCTAGCCCGGCGGAACGCGCCGGGCAAACAAATGCGGTTGGCTCAGAAGCGTTTGGCGTTCTCTCCTGCCAATCGGTCCAGCGCATCGGAATCCTTGACGTAACGCGAAGCGTTTTTGTCCCAATGATAGGTGACGGAAATGTCGCGCGAAGACGCCTCTGGCGGCGGCTGGCCGTCGCAGCTTTCATCGCCCGGCACTGTCGCGTCGGTCACCGTAACCTTGATGGCTGCATAGGGCTGGCCGTCGGCAATCGCCTGGAAGGCCGCATTCTGCGTCCTTCGGTTGGTGCAGAGGTTTTCGTCGAACGTATAGATCATGTCGATCAGCTCGAACCTGTCGTTGCGGACCATGACCAGCGGCGCGATCACATAGCCCTGGCTCGAATTGAAATGCGTGCTCGTGGTGATGATGACGTCATCGCCGGGCCCGATCGACAGCTTGCCCGGATCGCGAAAGTAGGTGCTGCGGTCGACGGCAACATTGACCGCGTCGAGCAAGGCCGGCTTGCCGGTGATGTCGTAGAGTGCCAGCACTGCATAACCCTCGGCGCTGTCAGGCGAGTCGCCGAGGTCGAGCAGCATCGCCAGCCGGTCCTTGCCGCCGGCCTTGATGTCGAGCACGTCGGCGCTGGAAAGACCCGACGTCGCCGGCGGCGAGCCGTCGTAGTCCGGTCCAGCGATGTGGCGCATCTCGATCGGCATCGAACCCCGGAAAAAGCCGGCCTTGTCCGCGGCCAGATCGGGAATGACCATCCTGGCGAGATCGAGATAGGTGACATCGCCGTGGCCGGGGACAGCGCTGCCGAGCTCCGGGAAGCTGACGGCCTCCGCGCTGGCCGTCGTCCAAAGACAGGGCAGCAGCAGGCAAGCAACGATGAAACGAAGCAGGGAGAAGGTCATGCGCGCGCGCTCGTTATGTCGGGCGCGCGCAAGCTATAGCATTTTGCGGCCAAGAGGAAACACTTGGCGTTGCCTCACTATGTTGGTTTGGCTTGGCTCGCCAGGGTCTGCTGGAAAACCGGCACCAGCTGATCCATGGCGGCTGCGAGCCACGTGCCGAGTTCGTCGGGCAGAGTATCGTGAATCCAGACCAGGCGGCTCCGGCCCTCGCCCTCGGCAAAGACCTGCATGGAGGTGTTATCGTGAGTGACCTCGTCGCCGAGCCATCCCCACACGATCCGCCGGCCCTGCTCGTCGCGGGCGATGAGCCGCTCTCGCACGATCTTGCCGTCGGCGAAAGTAAGGACCCGTACGTCGCCCTCATCCACCCGGCAATCGACGAAAACGCCTGGGGCTATCCGTTGGGCGCCGCCGGCGAAGTCGCCCACCGTCGCCCATACGCTTTCCGGTGAAGCATCTACGATGATTTCCCTGACTATCGAAGCCATGTTTCGCCTTCCCTTCGTTAACAGGTAGACCTGTCTGTCTACATATGGATGTATACAGACCTGTCTGCTATACGGTCAAGGCATGTCCGCAGCCCGAATCAACGATCGTCCCGAAAGTCTTGCGCGCCGCCGCATCCTCGAAACGGCGACCGCGCTGTTTTCTCTGGAGGGGGTCCGTGCAGTCGGCATCGACCGCATCATCGCCGAGGCCGGCGTTGCGAAGGCGACGTTCTATCATCACTTCGCGGCCAAGGACGACCTCGTCCGCGCCTATATCGAGGAGATCAGCAAGGGAGGACGGGCGGCAATCGCGAGCCTTGGCCGGCGGCCACCTCGCCTGATGATCCTTGCCGTATTCGATCTCATTGCCGATGCGGCGGATCAGCCGGGCTACCGCGGCTGCCCGTTCCAAAATGCCGCGGCCGAATACCCCGACCCGAGGAGCCCGGTTCGCGAGGCAATCGATAAGCATCGTCACTGGAAGTGGGGCATCCTCAGGGATCTGCTGATCGCTGACGCAAATCCCGATCCGGACCGCACCGCGGACGCGCTAACAGTGGCGGCCGACGGCCTGCTTGTCGTCAGTCATCTCGACAGGCCGGCCAATCTGCGCACTCTCATACGCGACACGGTCGACCGAGTACTTGGGGCGCCGCGCCCGGTCTGAGATCTGGCGCGCATGCAGCCTGCGCAAAGGCGATCAGTGGATCGGCACCAGCCCGGCCAGTTTACGCATGTCGTCGAACAGGATGCCTCCGGCTTCGATCAGTCCATCGCGGTCGGAAAGCGGGTCGCCGTGGTAGGAATAGACGCGCATGCCGGCGGCGATGCCGGCTGCCGTGCCGGCGACGCTGTCCTCGATGACGATGCAGTCGGCGGGCGCGAAGCCCATCGTCGCTGCCGCATGCAGGAAGAGGTCGGGGAACGGCTTGCCACGCGAGACCATGGTCGAGCTGAACAGCGCATGCTCGAAAAGCGGCAGCAGCCCGGTCTGGCCGAGCGTGATGTGCATTTTGGACACCCGTGCCGACGAGGCGACACAGGTGGCGATGCCGGCGGCGTGCACGGTTTCGATGAACTCGCGAACGTTGGGGATGGCCTCGACGCCATGCGCGAACAGGTCCGGCAGGCCGGCGTTCCAGCGCTCGACGAAATCGGCGCCGAGGCTGACGCCGGTCGCCTCGACTTCCTTCTGCACCGAGACCATGCTGCGGCCGGAGAAATTCTTGCGGCAATATTCGAAGCTGGCCGGAAAGCCGGCCGCGGTCAGCCATTCGGCGAGGCGCCGATTGGCCAGGTTCTCGGTGTCGACCAGAACCCCGTCGCAATCGAAGATGACGAGCTTGGGTATTTTCATCAGGCCGTGCCGGTCGATCCGAAGCCGCCCGAGCCGCGCGTTGTGCCGCCAGCCAATGTGCGCTCCTCGACGGTCGCCTGCGTCACCGGGGCGAAGACGATCTGGGCGATCCGCATGCCGCGCGTCACCGCGAAATCCTCGTCGCCGAGATTGATCAGCAGCACCTTGACCTCGCCGCGATAGTCGCTGTCGATGGTGCCCGGCGTGTTGAGGCAGGTGAGCCCGTGCTTGAAGGCGAGGCCCGAACGCGGCCGGACCTGGCCTTCGACGCCCTCCGGAATTTCCAGGACCAGCCCGGTCGGCACCAGCGCACGCTTTCCCGGCAGGATCAAAAGCGGCCTGTCGTCCGGGACGGCGGCGCGCAGGTCCATGCCGGCGGCGCCCGAGCTTTCATAGGCCGGAAGCGGCAAGCCCTCGCCATGCGGCAGCCTGACGAAGCCGACAGCCGGACCGATGACGGAGGTGGGATAAAGTGCTGCGCGCATGAGGCTGATCCTATCGTCGCGAACGCCGGTTCAGTCAACTCGGCGGCAATGCTATCAACGGCTTTCTTTCAGCACAGTTCCGCTTCAGCGCAGTTCCATCGGAACGACCGTGGTCTCCTTGATCTCCTCCATGACGAAGGAGGCCGAAACGTCCGACAGCGCCACCTTGGCGATCAGCCGCTGGTAGAGCCGGTCATAGGCCTTCACATCGGCAACGCGGGCGCGCAGGACATAGTCGAGATCGCCGGACATGCGGTAGGCGCCGGTGATCTCGGCAAAGCCGGTCACCGCCGCTCGGAATCTTTGCAGCCAGTCGGGATCGTGGTTCGAGGTGCGGATCAGGATGAACACCGAAAGGCCGAGCCCAAGCTTGTCGGCGTCGACCAGCGCCACCCGGCCGGTGATGACGCCGTCTTCCTCCAGCCGCTTCACCCGGCGCCAGCAGGCATTGCGCGACAGCGATATTCTTGCCGAGAGCTGGTCGACGGACAGCGTGCCGTCGCGTTGCAGCTCGGCCAGCAATCTCCGGTCTATTTCGTCGATTTCCGGCGCCATGTGGGATGTTTGTCCCAAAATTCAGCCTTTCACAAGGACAATTTGAGACCGATGAACCGAACACCCATGCCAGTATACTCATCGCCGGCTCTTCATGCCGGCAGGAGGGATCGACATGACGGCACGGCTCGCAAGACTTTTCACCTCTCACCCGGCCGCGGTCGGCGAGAGCTATTTCGGCCATATGGCTTTCGCCGCATGGTTCTCGTCGCGATTGTTCATGGCGGCGTTTGCCGCGCTCGTTCATGCTTTCTTGCCGTTTCTGTTCGAGACCACGGCAAGCGGCATCATCCGTGAGCTCTATGAGCGGACGCACAACAGGGGACGGTAGGCCGTAGAGGCGCCGAGCGCGGCGAGGCCGCTGGACAGGGCCGCCCCTCAACGGGCCCCGCAGCGCAATCCCGATCAAGCGCCGCCATCGTCGAAATGTCGAGCCAGGCTTGCATCCACGCGCCAATCCGCCATTTTGAGGAGCGCGGCGCGATAGCCCGGAGCATTCACCATGGATATCGTCTTTTCCTCGACCACCAATCTGGCCGCGGCCATCCGCGACCGTACGGTTTCCGCAATAGAGGTGCTGGACGAGCATCTGGCGCAGATTGACAGGCACAATGAGGCGGTCAACGCAGTCGTAACCCTCGATCGGGACGGTGCGCGGCAACGCGCTGGCAAGGCCGACGAAGCCCAGGCGCGCGGCGAGGCCCTTGGGCCGCTGCATGGCGTGCCGTTCACACTGAAGGACACGCACGAAACAGCGGGCATGAGAACCACCGTCGGCTTCCCGGCTTTCGCCGACTATGCCCCGAGGGCAGACAGTCCGGTCGTTGCCCGGCTGAAGGCGGCAGGGGGCATACTGGTGGGCAAGACGAACGTGGCGACAATGCTCGGTGACTGGCAGTCGAGCAATCCGCTGTTTGGCCGCACCGGCAATCCCTGGAATCTCCAGCGCACCGCCGGCGGCTCCAGTGGCGGTGCGGCGGCGGCGCTCGGCACCGGAATGACGCCGTTCGAGGTCGGCACCGACATGCAGGATTCGATCCGGCTGCCCGCCGCCTTTTGCGGCGTCTACGGCCTCAAGCCGACCGAGCACCGCGTCTCGCTCGCCGGCGCCTTCCCCGATCCAGGCGGGGCGCCGCGCAGCGTGAGGCTGATCTCCTGCCTCGGACCGATGGCGCGCAGCGTCGAGGACCTGGCACTGATCTACGGCCTCATTGCCGGGCCGGATGGAAGCGATACCGACCTTGCGCCGGTACCGGTCGAAACCATGCCGGAGCTGGATCTCAGAAATTTGCGGATTGCCGTCGCGCCGTCCTTTCCGGGCTTTCCGGTGGCCGGCGAGATCAGCGCGGCGGTCGAAAGCCTGGCAAAAGAGCTTCAGGCTGCGGGCGCCATCGTCGAGGCCGAATTGCCGAAGCTCGACCTGCACGACGACCTGGAGCAAGGCGGTGCGCTGATCGGCATGATGCTGGAGGCGGCGCAGCCCGAACCACCGGAGAAGCCGACGCCGGTCTCGCGCTGGTTCGAGGCGCTCGCCCGCCGCGACCGCTCCATCCTGGCGTGGGAACGGTTCTTCGACGGCTGCGACGCCTTGCTGTGCCCGGTCGCCATGGCCACCGCCTTCCCGCATTGCGAGCCGGGAACGTCGATCGAGGTCGACGGCGAGAAGCAAAGCTACTGGATGCTGCCGGCCTATGGCGCGGTGTTCAATTACAGCGGCCACCCCGCACTGTCGCTGCCCTGCGGACAGGACAGCAATGGCCTGCCCATCGGACTACAGATTGTTGGCAAACGCTGGTCGGAGTCGCGCCTGCTCGGGATCGCCAGGGCAATCGACCCGCTGGCCGGCGGCTTTCGCCGCCCGCCCGGTTATTGAGTAAACCGCGCCAGCCCGTAGGGATCAAGCAGCGGATCGCGCTCGCCGTCGAGGATTTCGCGGGCGGCGAACAGGCCGACGGCCGGTGCCAGCGTGATGCCGGAATGCATGACCGCGACGTAGACGCCGCTCGTGCCTTCGGCGCGGCCAATGATCGGAAAGCCATCGACCGGCGTCGGCCGGTAGCCAATGGTGTGGAAATCGAGTTCCAGCTCATCCGCGCCGCGTAGCATCGCCTTCATCGCCGCAAACAGGTCGCCGGCGGTGGCCGCGGCATCCATGCCGGGATCGGCGCCGCCGAAATCCGAGCCCGCGATGATGCGGCCTTCCGCCGTCTGGCGCATATGCAGGCGGTCGCCGATCACCAGGCCGTTGAGCAGCTTTTCGTAGGGGCGCGAATGCACGATCAGGCCGGGTGGCGTCTCGATCGGCAGTTCTATCCCGGCTATTGCCGCTAGTGCCGGAGAGCCGGCTCCGGCCGCGATCACCACCTCGTCGGCAGCAATCCGCCCGCCGGATGTATCGACGCCGGCAATCCTGCCGTTGGCTTGCACCAGAGCGGTGACGGTCGTCCCGGCTACAATTCGCGCGCCGCGCCGTTCGGCGTCGGCCAGCAGTGCTTGCGTGGCGGCGACCGGCTCGGCGACACCTTCCTCGGCGACATAAAGGGCGAAATCGGGAAGTTCGGCCAGATTGGGCTCGATACGCGCCGCTCCGGCACGGTCGACACGCTCGATGCCGTAGCCCCATGCGGAGTGCTCGGCCGCATAGGCCTCAAGTTCGGGACGTGGCAGGTCCCAGCACAAGCCACCGCACCACTGCAACGGGATGCCGGGCACCTCGTTCGCCAGCCGCGTCCATTCGGCCATCGACCGAATGCGTAGGCGGAAATAGACCTCCGGATTGCCCCAGCTGGCATTGATCCAGGCAAAGGAATTCGGTGTCGCGACGCCGCCGGCGCCGCTGTCGGCAATGACCGTCACCTTTGCTCCGGCCCTGGTCAGGTGCCAGGCGATGGAGGCGCCGATGATGCCGGCGCCGATGACGATGACTTGTTTCGCCGCTGTCATGCTTCACTCCTCGTTCCAACGCCACCACTGCGATGCCATTGCCCGTGGGTTCTGCCAAGAGCGCGCGGTATAAAATATGCTTCTTGACTTTAATACGTACGTACGTATTATACCGGCATGGCTAGACATTCACTTCGCGAAAAACTTCTCGACGCCGGTTTCAAAACCATCTGGAATTCCGGCTATTCGTCCGCCGGCGTACGCGACATCGTCGCCGCGGCCGATGCCCGCCCGGGGTCCTTCACCAATCATTTTGTCTCCAAGGAGGCGTTCACCGGCGAGGTGCTGGACCGCTATTTCGCCTATGTGAGCGGTTTGGTGGAGCAGGCCCTTGCTCGGGACGGCACGCCCCCGGTCGGGCGCTTGCGCCGCTATCTCGAAATCATCACGTCGAAGCTGGAGGCGCATGATTGGGCACGGGGCTGCATGATCGGCAATCTCAGCCTCGAGACGGCGGCTCACAGCGAGGCGCTGAGGCTGCAACTCGTCGCCATTTTCGAACGCTGGCGTAAGCCCTTTGCCGAATGCATCGCCGAGGGCCAGGCGGCTGGCGACATCACCGACGCGTTCGATGCCGAGGACCTCGCCGATTTCCTGTTGAGTTCCTGGCAAGGCGCGATGCTGCGCATGAAGGTGGAGCGCAGTCCCGAACCGCTCGAGCGTTTCAAGAATATCGTCTTCAAAACAGTCTTCGCAAAAAGGAGCTGATCCGATGAACCCGAAACTCGAAAAGCAGCAATCCCGCACAATGTTGCCACGCTCGCAAGTCGCGGTGCTCGATTCCACCATCTCCTATGTCGAGGCAGGCACGGCTGGCCCGACGGTACTCTTCCTGCACGGCAACCCGACGTCGTCCTACATCTGGCGCGACATCATCCCGCATGTGGCGCCGTTCGGCCGCTGCATTGCGCCCGACCTGATCGGCTATGGCCAATCCGGCAAGCCGGACATCGACTATCGCTTCTTCGACCACGTCCGCTATCTCGACGCCTTCATCGAGACGCTTGGCATCACCGACATGGTTGTCGTCGCGCAGGACTGGGGCACCGCGCTCGCCTTCCATCTCGCGGCCCGGCGGCCGCAGCGGATCCTCGGCCTCGCCTTCATGGAATTCATCCGCCCCTTCGAGAGTTGGGACGATTTTCACCAGCGTCCGCAGGCGCGCGAATTGTTCAAGGCAATGCGCACGCCTGGCGTCGGTGAGAAGCTTGTCCTGGAAGATAACGTCTTCGTCGAAAAGGTGTTGCCGGCTGCGGTGCTGCGCACGATGAGCGATGAGGAAATGGCCTCCTACCGGGCACCGTTCCCGACGCCGCAATCGCGCAAGCCGATCCTGCGGCTGCCGCGCGACCTGCCGATTGAAGGCCAGCCCGCCGATGTCGCTGCCATCAGCGAGCACGACCATCGGGCGCTCCGGCTCTCTTCCTACCCGAAGCTGCTTTTCTCAGGCGATCCGGGGGCCCTCGTCTCGCCGCAGGCGGCACGGGAATTCGCGGCCGGCCTAAAGAACTGCCGGTTGATCGATCTCGGACCCGGCGCGCATTATCTGCAGGAGGACCATGCCGACAGGATCGGCGCCGCAATTGCCGAGTGGATTCCGGAGGTGGCCTTCGAGAGCCGAGCGACCGAATCGGCCTGACGTCGGGACGTGAACCGGCGGCTGCGGCAGCCGGAGAGGTCGACAGCTTAGCTCTGCCGGTGCCAAGCGATGGAGGCGCCAATGATGCCGGATCCAATGACGATGATGTTCTTGCTCGCGGCCGTGTACCTTCAAACGCCCAGGACTTCTTGCCCTCATTGCCACCATGGTACAGACTTGCCAAGAGCGTTGCCGGGACCGCTCTCGAAGCGGGTCGATGACGATCGCCTCACTGGAAACGTTCAGCTCAATCACATGAGGGTCATTTGCGCCGCTGGATAAAAGGGCTGGTTTTTGCTGCAGCCGGAGCCGCCATTGTCTATGCCGTCTTCTTCGGCCCGCTGCCGATCGTTCGATCTTGGTGGCAGGACGACAACTGGCTGGATCCTTTGCATAAGCGCCATCGCATTGCTGACGGTTTGGTGCTGACCGGGGCGTTGGTTGGGAAATCGCGGGCAGAAGTTGTTGCCATGCTCGGCGAGCCGCCGAAGACGGACCATTTTGAGGACTGGAGTCTGGTTTATATTCTTGGTTCGGAAAGAGGATTTTTTTCGATCGACTCTGAATGGCTGGTTATGCGCCTGGATGACGCTGGCTCGGTCACGCAGGCGGCTATCGTCAGAGACTGAACCTGCTGCCGGGGTATCAGCGGTGTTTCCGTTCGACAGGCCGGAAAAGCGCTGCTAGAAGCCCGCGCCACAGACAGGATTCCATGAAATTGGCTGAAGACATCGAACAAGCGGTATCGCGCCGCCGCACTTTCGCGATCATTGCCCACCCCGACGCCGGCAAGACGACGCTGACCGAAAAACTGCTTTTGTTCGGCGGCGCTATCCAGCTTGCCGGCGAGGTCAAGGCCAAGAAGGACCGCATCCAGACCCGCTCGGACTGGATGAAGATCGAACGCGAGCGCGGCATTTCGGTGGTCACCTCGGTGATGACCTTCGAATACGAGGACACCGTCTTCAACCTGCTCGACACGCCCGGCCACGAGGATTTCGCCGACGACACCTATCGCACGCTGTCGGCGGTCGACAGCGCGGTCATGGTGATCGACGCCGCCAAGGGCATCGAGCCGCGCACGCTGAAACTGTTCGAGGTCTGCCGGCTGCGCGACATCCCGATCATCACCTTCGTCAACAAAATGGACCGCGAAAGCCGAGACCCATTCGACATCCTCGACGAGATCGAGCAGAAGCTGGCACTGGATACAGCGCCGATCACCTGGCCGATCGGCCGCGGCAAGACCTTTTCCGGGACCTACCATCTGGCGCTGAACGCGGTGCGCAAGGGCGACGCCGAAAAGGAGCGCACGCCGGTCAATGGACCCGATTCCAACCGCGTCGCCGGCCTGTTGCCGGAGAACGAGCGGGAGGCCTTCATCGAGGAGCTGGAGCTGGCGCGCGAGGCCTGTCGCCCGCTCGACCTCGACGCCTTCCGCGAGGGCCATCTGACGCCGGTCTATTTCGGCTCGGCGCTGCGCAATTACGGCGTGCGCGACCTGATCGAGGCGCTCGGCGCCTATGGGCCGCCGCCGCGCGCGCAGGAGGCCGACAGCCGCAAGGTCGAGGCGACCGAGGACAAGATGACCTCCTTCGTCTTCAAGATCCAGGCCAATATGGACCCCAACCATCGCGACCGCATCGCCTTCGTCCGCGTCTGCTCCGGCAAGCTCGAGCGCGGCATGAAGGCCAAGCTGGTGCGCACGGGAAAGCCGATGAGCCTGTCGGCGCCGCAATTCTTCTTCGCCCGCACCCGCGTCACCGCCGACGAGGCGTTCGCCGGCGATGTCGTCGGCATCCCCAACCACGGCACGCTGCGCATCGGCGACACGCTGACCGAAGGCGAGGAGATCCTGTTTCGCGGCGTGCCGAATTTCGCGCCTGAAATCCTGCGCCGCGTTCGCCTCGGCGATGCCATGAAAGCCAAGAAGCTCAAGGAAGCACTGCACCAGATGGCCGAGGAAGGCGTCGTGCAATTGTTCTCGCCGGAGGACGGCTCGCCAGCCATCGTCGGCGTCGTCGGCGCCCTGCAGCTCGACGTCTTGAAGGAGCGGCTAAACTTCGAATACACGCTGCCGGTCGATTTCGAGATGTCGCGCTTTTCCGTCTGCCGCTGGATATCGGCCGACGACAAGGCCGAACTCCAGCGCTTCATCGAGGCGCATCGCGGCGACATCGCCCGCGATCTCGACAACGATCCGGTGTTCCTCGCCCAGCACGCCTTCTCGCTCAACTACGAGGCCGAGCGCTGGAAGGCGATCCGCTTTACCGCGGTCAAGGATTATCAGGTCCGCGACAGAGCGGCTTGACGCGCCCCTTCCCTTCTCCCTTTGTTGTGGGAGAAGGGAAGATCGCGTTCGTTCACCCTTTCGCTGCCTCTTCGATCTTGGCGATGTCGATCTTGCTCATCTGCATCATCGCCTGCATCACGCGGCCGGCCTTTTCCGTGTCGGGGTCCAGCAGCAGCCTGGGCAGCTGTTCGGGAACGACCTGCCAGGAGAGGCCGAATTTGTCCTTCAGCCAGCTGCACTGGCTGGGCTGGCCACCGCCCGCGATGAGCCTGTCCCAGAAATAGTCGACCTCTTCCTGCGTCTTGCAGTCGATGGAGAGCGAGACTGCCTGGGTGAACTTGAATTGCGGGCCGCCGTTGAGCGCGTGGAACTGAACGCCGTCGAGCTCGAATGAGACCATCAGCACCTTGCCCTCATTATCGCCGCTGCCCTTGGGCCAGCGCATCACGCTCAGCACCTTCGAATTCTTGAAGATGGAGATGTAATGGTTCATGGCCTCCTCGGCCTGGTCGTCGAACCACAGGCAAGGGGTGATCTTTTGCATTCTCTTGCTCCTCGGGCTGGTTTTGGCTTGTTTCACTCGCAAAACGGCCGGCTGGCAATTGATGCCCGGTCCCGCCGTCTGCTCAAGGACGCTCGAGCAAAACACGATCCGACAGCACTTCTGACTTTTTTACGGCCTGGACCGGCTGCGTCTTTGGCTGGCCGCTCGTTCCGCACCCTGGCGCAGCGCAAAATTGTGGCCAGACCAGAGTGTGCCGTCTATAAGGCCTGCGGCTCAATTCCGGTTTTCCGCACCTTTGGGCGCGACGCAGACAGCAAGGACAGTTCAATGCCCGCCTACCGTTCCCGCACCACCACCCATGGCCGCAACATGGCCGGCGCCCGCGGCCTGTGGCGCGCTACCGGCATGAAGGATTCGGATTTCGGCAAGCCGATCATTGCCGTGGTCAATTCCTTCACCCAATTCGTGCCGGGCCATGTCCATTTGAAGGATCTCGGCCAGCTGGTTGCCCGCGAGATCGAAAAAGCCGGCGGCGTTGCCAAGGAGTTCAACACCATTGCCGTCGATGACGGCATCGCCATGGGCCATGACGGCATGCTCTATTCGCTGCCGTCGCGCGAATTGATCGCCGACTCGGTCGAATACATGGTCAACGCGCACTGCGCCGACGCGATGGTCTGCATCTCGAATTGCGACAAGATCACGCCCGGCATGCTGATGGCGTCGCTGCGCCTCAACATCCCGACCGTCTTCGTCTCCGGCGGGCCGATGGAGGCCGGCAAGGTGGTGCTCGCCGGCAAGAGCCAGGCGCTTGATCTGGTCGACGCTATGGTCGCGGCCGCCGACGACAAGGTGTCCGACGAGGACGTCAGGACCATCGAACGCTCGGCCTGCCCGACCTGCGGTTCCTGCTCCGGCATGTTCACCGCCAATTCGATGAACTGCCTGACCGAGGCGCTCGGCCTGTCCTTGCCCGGCAATGGTTCGACGCTGGCGACGCATGCCGACCGCAAGCGCCTGTTCGTCGAGGCCGGCCACCTGATCGTCGATCTTGCCCAGCGCTATTACGAGCAGGACGACGACACCGCGCTGCCGCGCAGCATCGCCTCGAAGGGCGCCTTCGAGAACGCCATGACACTCGACATCGCCATGGGCGGCTCGACCAACACCGTGCTGCACATCCTTGCCGCGGCACATGAGGGCGAGGTCGACTTCACCATGGAGGACATCGACCGGCTGTCGCGGCGGGTGCCAGTGCTGTGCAAGGTGGCCCCGGCCAAGGCAGACGTCCATATGGAGGATGTCCACCGCGCCGGCGGCATCATGGCCATCCTCGGCCAGTTGGATAGCGCCGGGCTGATCAACCGCGACCTGCCGACGGTGCACACCGCAAGCCTCGGCGAAGCGCTCGATCATTGGGATATTTCGCGCACCACCAGCCAGAATGTCCGCGATTTCTTCCTGGCGGCACCCGGCGGCGTGCCGACGCAAGTCGCGTTCAGCCAGGACCGCCGCTGGGACGATCTCGATCTCGACCGCGAGAAGGGCGTCATCCGCTCGGCCGAACATCCTTTCTCCAGGGATGGCGGCCTTGCCGTGCTGAAAGGCAATCTGGCACTCGATGGCTGCATCGTGAAGACGGCGGGCGTCGATGAATCGATCCTGAAATTCACCGGTCCGGCAAGAGTGTTCGAAAGCCAGGACGCCAGCGTCAAGGCGATCCTGTCGAACGAGATCAAGGCCGGCGATGTCGTCGTCATCCGCTATGAAGGGCCACGCGGCGGACCCGGCATGCAGGAAATGCTCTACCCGACCAGCTATTTGAAGTCGAAAAGCCTCGGCAAAGCCTGCGCACTGATCACCGACGGTCGTTTTTCCGGCGGCACCTCCGGCCTGTCGATCGGCCATGTCTCGCCGGAAGCCGCGGAAGGCGGTCTGATCGGGCTGGTCAGGGAAGGCGACACGATCGAGATCGATATCCCCAACCGCACCATCAGGCTTGCTGTCGACGACGCCGAACTCATCGCCCGTCGCGCCGCGATGGAGGCCAGGGGAACGGCTGCCTGGAAGCCCGAAGAAAAGCGCAAGCGCAAGGTGACGACGGCCTTGCGCGCCTATGCGGCGATGGCGACAAGTGCCGCCAAGGGGGCGGTGCGGTACGTGCCGGAATAGTGGCTTTTCCTTCTCCCCTTGTGGGAGAAGGTGGATTGGCGCGCAGCGCCAAGACGGTTGAGGGGTGCTGGACGGAGTGTCGTCGGCGCCAAGCTGGAACACCCCTCATTCGGCCGCTTCGCGGCTACCTTCTCCCACAAGGGGAGAAGGGAAGGGCCGCGCCTGAAGGTTCCGCCTTGCGGCAGCACGCTGCATGGGAAGAAACGGCTTTTTTGAACGAGGTGGCGCTAGATGGATTTTGACCTTGTGGTGCGCGGCGGGACGCTGCCCGACGGCAGGATCGCCGATATCGGCATCGTCGGCGAAACGATCGCAGCGATAGAGCCCGAGCTGAACGTCAGCGCCGGCACGGCGATCGATGCCCATGGCAATCTGGTCTCGCCGCCCTTCGTCGATCCGCATTTCCATATGGACGCCACGCTTTCGCTCGGCATTCCGCGCATCAATGTCTCGGGCACGCTGCTCGAAGGCATCTCGCTTTGGGGCGAGTTGAAGCCGCTTCTGACCCACGAAGCGGTGCGCGACCGTGCGCTCGCCTATTGCGACTGGGCGGTGTCGATGGGCCTGCTCGCCATCCGCACCCATGTCGATGTTTGCGACGACCGCCTGCTGGCGGTCGAGGCGCTGCTCGACGTGAAGAAGACGGTTGGCCCCTATATCGACCTGCAGCTGGTCGCCTTCCCGCAGGACGGGTTTTACCGCTCGCCGACGGCGCGCGACAACACCATCCGGGCGCTCGACATAGGCGTCGATGTCGTCGGCGGCATTCCGCATTTCGAGCGCACAATGGCCGACGGCACGCGCTCCGTCACCGAGCTCTGCGAAATCGCGGCGAAGCGCGGCCTGATGGTCGACTTGCATTGCGACGAGACCGACGATCCGCTGTCGCGCCACATCGAGCAGCTTGCTTATGAGACGCAGCGGCTCGGGTTGCAGGGCAGAGTGGCCGGCTCGCACCTGACATCGATGCATTCGATGGATAATTACTACGTTTCGAAGCTATTGCCGCTGATTGCCGAGGCCGGCGTTTCGGCGATCCCCAATCCGCTGATCAACATCATGCTGCAGGGCCGCCACGACACCTTTCCCAAGCGCCGCGGACTGACGCGGGTCAAGGAGATGCTGGCGCAAGGCATCCGCGTCGGCTGGGGCCAGGATTGCGTGCTCGACCCCTGGTATTCGCTGGGCACCGCAGACATGCTCGACGTCGCCTTCATGGGCCTGCATGTCGCGCAGATGTCGAGCCCGGCCGAGATGGCGCGCTGCTTCGACATGGTCACCAACGTCAATGCCGCCATCATGGGCCTCGACCACCTTGGCCTGGCGGTCGGCAAGCGCGCCAGCCTGGTCGTTCTCGATGCCGGCAACCCAGTCGAGGCGCTGCGCCTGCGCCCAGAGCGTCTCTGCGTCATCGCCAGGGGCAAGGTGGTGGCCGAGCGCAGCCGGCAGGACACGCGGCTTTCGATCGCCGGAAGGCCGGGCACGGTGAACCGGCGCCACGCTTAGTCCAGCCGATTTCCGGCGCTGGTCTTACCGAATTCTCGATTTTCGCCTCGTCATGGCTGCAGCTTGCGACTACGACGCGGGTCACCGTACCCCACGGCGAGGAACCGGTAACGGAATGGCGCGGCCCGCAGCCCAGTACTCAACGATCATGAACGTGCTGCTGGCCGGCATCCTGCTGATGCTCGCCGGCGACTTCCTGTTTGCGCTGAACGACGCGATGGGCAAGTGGCTGGTCGCCAGTTTTTCCGTCGGCCAGGTCGTGCTGATCCGCTCGATCGGCGCGTTTTTCATACTCGGGCCGATGATTGCACATCAGGGCCCGGCCAAGCTGTTTCGCATGGAGCGGCCGGAGCTGCAGCTGCTGCGCGTGGTGATGACGACGCTCGACACGGCGCTGTTCTACGCGGCGGTCGTCTATCTGCCGCTCGCCGATGTGATGAGCTTTTACATGGCCGGGCCGATCTACGTGGCGGCGCTGTCGCATTTCCTGCTCGGCGAAAGGGTCGGCTGGCGCCGCTGGGCGGCGATCCTGGTCGGCTTCTGCGGCGTGCTGATCATGCTGAAGCCATCCTCGGCCGCGTTCTCGCTGTCCTCGATGTTCGCGCTCGCCGGCAGCATTTCATTTGCCTTCGCCATCATCCTCAACCGGCGGCTGCGCGGCACCAGCGACACTTCGCTGGTCACCTGGCAGAGCATCGGCACGCTGCTGGTCGGCGCTGCGTTGACCATAGGCAGTTGGAAGACGCCGTCATCGCTCGATTTCGGCGCCATGCTGCTTCTTGGCGTCGTCTCCTGCGGCGCGCACCTGATGATCACCCGGGCGTTGAAGCTTGCCCCTGCCTCGACCTTGGCGCCGCTGCATTACAGCCTGCTTTTGTGGGCAGTGGTCTTCGGCCTGGCCTTCTTCGGCGATGTGCCTGGGCCGCGTATCCTGGTCGGCTCGGCCATCGTCGTGCTGGCCGGCCTGTTCATCTTCCACCGCCAGAAGGTGGTCGACACGGTACCGCCCGAAAACGTGCCAAAGGGCGTGAACTAACCCCGGCGCATAGCCGCAAGATGCCGCGAAAATTCCGGCGTCTCCATCAGCGCCTTGCAGCGCGCAAACCGGCCGTCGGCATAGGCGCGAAAGTCGTCGGCCGGATTTTTGTTGGCAAGCTGGATCAGTCCCCACAGCGTCCACAGCAGGTCGCACATCGCCTTATAAATGACGATGCGGGCGCGCTCCGCCGGTCTCGGCTCGCCGCCGAAATAGGCCAGCGTCATCTCCTCGTCCTGCGCGGCGTCGAATTGCCCTTCGACGCTGAGGTCGCCGATATCCCAGAGCGGATCGTTCATGCCGGAATATTCCCAGTCGACGATCCACATCCTGTCCCCAGTATCGAGAAAGTTTTCGCATAGCGGGTCGCAGTGGCAGGCGACGATCGGCAGAGGTTGAGCCGCAAGTGCTGAGCGCACTGCCTCCGCCTCGCGGACCACATCGTGGTAGCCGGCAGGCAGGGCGACGTCCTTGGTCGACAGCACTTTCAGATAATCGTCGATCATCGCAAACAGCTCGAAGCGGAAGGGGAACACCGCGCCGGATGTGTGCAGTTTGCGAAAGGCCTTGCCGGCGCGTGCCGGACTGCCCGGCCGAGTCTTGAACTTTTCCGGTGACATCGTCTCGGCACCGGCAACGAAGCGGGTCACCAACACGCCGGTCTCGGCATCGACATGCAGCACATCGGGACTGACGCCGGCCTTCGCCGCTTCCCGCGCCGCCACTGCCTCGTTGGCGCGGTTGATGCATTCCTCGGTACCCTTGCCGGGGATACGCAGGCAGAAATCTCCCGCTCTGAAGACGAGATTGGTGAGGCCGCCAAGCCGTTCCAGCGGCCCCTCGTAGCCGGCCAGCACCGGAATAGCCGCAAGTGCGGCGCGCGCCCGGTCGTCCGCCATGGATTTCGCTCCTTTCCCCGTGTTATTGGGACGACGACGGTTCCACAGTTTTCGCCGTTTGGCTATGATCGCGTTGCGGATCGATACCAGGCGACGGAAAGCGATGACGGACAGCAATCAGCAGAGCGCACTCGCCGCAGCCTATGCGGCGAAGCGGCCGGAAGACGTCGCGGCGCTCTACGACAGTTGGGCAGGCACCTATGACGCCGACATGTCGGCGGCTGGCTATCGCCATCCCACCATCTGCCTTGCCTTGCTGGCCCGCCATCTGGCGCGCGGCGCCGCTCCTCTGCTCGATGCCGGCGCCGGCACCGGGCTCATCGGCGAATGGCTTGCCATTACCGGTTATCCGCAGGTCGAGGCGCTCGACATCTCGGAAGGCATGCTGGCGCAAGCCGCGCGCAAGGGCGTCTATTCAGCGCTGCACTGCCTGGCGCTTGGCGGACCGCTGCCCTTCGTGGACGACGCCTATGCCGGGATCATCTCAGCCGGCGTCTTCACGTCCGGCCATGTCGGGGCCGAGGGTCTGGACGAGCTGATCCGCATCTGCCGGCCGGGCGGGGTGATCGTGCTGACAGTGAAGAACACGCTGTGGGATGCCGGGTTTGCCGCGCGGATCGCCGAGCTCGAGGCGCAAGGCACCGTCACGCGCGCCGAAGAGACGCCGCCCTATGTTTCGATGCCAGGCGAGGCCGATACCGTGCCGAGCCGGGGGCTGGTGCTCATCGTGAACTGAGGCTGAAACCGGAAGGCTCTATGCCTTCACCTTTGCTCCTGCCGGATCGTAAAGCGGCTCGAGGTGTATCTTAGCCGGCGTCCGTTCCATTGCCACCACCAGCTCGTAGTTGCCGGAAGTGAGGAAATCATCGTTGACGCCATCGGCATTGCGCACATAGCCGTAGCCGATGTTCTTGCCGATGGTGTAGCCATAGCCGCCGCTGGTGAGATAACCGACCGCCTCGCCGTTGCGCAGGATGGTCTCGCGCCCGAGCAGCACGACGTCCGGATCATCGACAGTGAAGCCGGCAAAGCGTTTCCCGAGCGTCGAGCCATCGAGCTTTTCAAGCGCCCGCCGGCCGAGGAAATCGGTGTTCTTCCTGAGCTTCACCGCCCAGCCGAGGCCGGCCTCCTGCGGCGTGTCGTTGGGTGTAATGTCGGCGCCCCAGGCGCGGTAGCCCTTTTCCAGCCGCAGCGATTCCAGCGCCCGATAGCCGACCGGGCGAATGTCGTGGACAGCGCCCGCCGTCATCAGCGCGTCGAAAACCTCGCCCGTCGCCGCGATCGGCGCATGCAGTTCCCAGCCGAGTTCGCCGACATAGGTGACGCGCAGTGCCCGGACGGCGTGGCCGGAAATGGCGATCTCGCGAACATGGCCGAACGGAAACGCGGCGTTCGAGACGTCAGCATCGGTCACCGCTGACAGCACGTCACGGGCGCGCGGCCCCATCAGCGACAGCGTGCCAAAATCCTCGGTGACGTCGGTCAGCGTCACGTCGAACTCCCTGCCGATATGATCGGCAATCCAGGAGAAATCATGCGTGCGGAAACCGGTGCCGGTGACGATGTAGAATTTCTCCTCACCGAGCCTCGCCACGGTCAAATCGGCCTCGATGCCGCCGCGCGTGTTGAGGAGCTGCGTGTAGGTCAGCCGGCCGACCGGCTTGGCGACGTCGTTGGCGCAGATCCAGTCCAGCGCCTTCAGCGCGTCCGCTCCGGTCATTTCGTATTTGGCAAAAGACGACTGGTCGAAAATGCCGATCTTTTCGCGCACGTGGCGGTGTTCGTCGCCAACGGCCGGGAACCAGTTCTGCCGGCCCATCGAATAGACGTCCTTCGGCTCGATGCCTTCCGGCGCGAACCAGTTCGGCCGCTCCCAGCCAAGTTTCGAGCCGAACACGGCGCGATGTTTTTGCAGCCGCTCGTACAAAGGCGAGACGATGCGCGGCCGGCCGCTGACATATTCCTCATGCGGAAAGCCGATCGTGTAGTGCTTGCCATAGGCTTCCAGCGTGCGGTCGCGGACCCATTGCCGGTCGCGGTGGAGATCGGAGAAGCGGCGGATGTCGACCACCCACAGATCGAGCGGCGCCTCGCCGTCGACGACCCATTGCGCCAGCACCCAGCCGGCGCCGCCGCCCGACGCGATGCCGAAGGCATTGAAGCCGGCGCCGACGAACATATTGGCGCATTCCGGCGCCACACCGAGGATGAAATTGCCATCCGGCGTAAAGCTCTCCGGCCCGTTGATCATCTGCTTGACGCCGGCATTGGCGAGCGCCGGGACACGCTCGATCGCCTGGCTCATATGCTGCTCGAAATGATCGTAATCATCGTCGAACAGCCGGAACTCCCAATCGTCCGGCACATCGCCGCCCGGCAGACCGGTCGTCCACGCCTGCGGGTTCGGCTCGTAGCCGCCCATCACCAACCCGCCGACCTCCTCCTTGAAATAGGTGCGGCGATCGGGGTCGCGAATTGTCGGCGCGTCGGTCGGCAGGCCATCGATCTTTTCGGTGATGATGTACTGGTGCTTCACCGGCTGCAGCGGCACGTTTATGCCGGCGAGCGCACCCACCTGCCGCGCCCATTGCCCGGCGCAGTTCACCACCTTGTCGCAGGCGATATCGCCCTTGCTGGTCTTTACCGCGGTGATGCGGCCGTCTCTCATTTCGAAGCCGGTGACCCGCACCTCCTCGAACAATTTTGCGCCATGCATGCGCGCACCCTTGGCCAGCGACTGGGTGATGTCGGAAGGGCTTGCCTGACCGTCGGTCGGCAGCCAGGACGCGCCGACGAGGTCGCCGGCTTCCAGCAGCGGCCACATTTCCTTGACCTCGGCCGGCGACAGCAGATGCATGTCCATGCCGAAGCTCTTAGCCGTCGTTGCCAGCCGCTTATACTCGGTCCAGCGGTCGGCATTGGTGGCGAGGCGCAGGCAGCCAGTCATCTTCCAGCCGGTGGCGAGGCCGGTTTCGGCTTCCAGTCCCTTGTAGAGATCGACCGAATATTTGAGCACGCGCGTGATCGACGCCGACGAGCGCAGCTGGCCGACCAGCCCGGCAGCATGCCAGGTCGAACCCGAGGTCAGTTTGCCCTGTTCGAGCAGCACGATTTCGGCCTTGTGGTCGCGCGCCAGATGATAGGCCGTCGAACAGCCGATGATGCCACCGCCGATGACGACGATCGCGGCCTGGGCGGGCAAGGTCATGTCCGCGTCCCGTATTTTGTCCTGTAGTTTTCCAGGGCGGCTTCGAGCCGCGCCAGGTTTTCGTCGGCGTAGGCGGCGTAGTCGACACCGGGCGCGTCGAGGTAAAGCTCGGAAACCATGCCCCACATCGCCTCACGCAGCAGCGACGCGCATTGCATGGCGGCGTGCGAGCGCCGTATCGCCGGGTCCGGCTCCTTCATGAAATAGGCGGTCAGGAAGGCGAAGGACTCCTCGTCGCTCATGCCTGCATTCGACGCCGCGCCGGCAAGGTCGAACATCGCGGTGTTGAAGCCTGCATATTCGAAATCGATGAGCCACAGCCTGTGACCGTCGTCGATTATGTTAGCCGGCAAGAGGTCATTATGGCCGAAGACGATCGGCAGCAGCTTTTGCGCGCGCTCGAGCTCGTTCGCCAGCGTCAGCAGGCGCGGCAGTTCGCCCAGCTTGCGGCTGCGGCCTTCCTCCAGCGTGCGCGCATAGTCGCGAATGACATGGAATACCCAGAACATGAAGCCGGCGCCGGAGACATGACCGGGCATCTCCCGGTGGAAACCGCGCAGCAACGCGGCAACGCGGCCGAGATCGGCGCGCACGTCCTGCGCCACATAGGCCTTGGCGCCGAGATACTCCGTCACCATGACGCCGGGTCCAGTGTAGTGGACGGCCGGAGCGAAGCCTGCCGCGTGCGCTGCCCGCGCCGTCATCATCTCGCGCTCGCGAAAGACATGGTGGAACGGATAGTCCTGGCCGAGCCGCACGACGTGCCGCCCGGCCGCGTCCTTGACCAGATAATTGGCATTGCTCAGCCCGCCCGGCAGCGGCGCGATGTCGATGCTGCCGGTCCAGCAAGGCAGCGCACGGATGCGGTCTTCGACAGTCACGATCTCGTCCAACATTGGGTCAATTTTCCACGCATGTCATGGCTGGCCAGCGATGACAATCGGACGGAGGAATGGAGGCAACGCGAAGATCTCGTCGGTGCAGATCTCGGGATCGGTATCCCGCACCGCACCGACGAGCCCCTTTGTGCCGGGTTCTTCGACGCCGGCATCCGCCCCCGCGGATCCTGAATTTCGGTACCCTTGCACCCGACGATCTCCCGGGCGTTCGGGCAAGCGATTTTTCGTGCGGCTCAGCCGTCGTCCTCCGTTCCGAGCCTGTCACAGCGATAATGTCGCGCCACGCTGGAGGCGTTGTCAACGCGAAATTGTGGTATTTTCTGGTTTTTTGCCCGAATTTTGCTAAATTCCTTGGAGTTAGTGGCATTTATGCCGTAGAAACGGTCAGCGGTGCAACAATCCGACCGGATGGAACCGATGGTCCACTCGAAGCGGCATGGCGAAATCCTGCGCCTCCTCAAGGAGGAAGGCACCGTGACCATTGCGAGCCTGGCCGACCGGCTGGGCGTCTCGCTGGAGACAGTACGCCGCGACGTCAAGCCACTGACCAGCGACGGTTCCATCCTCAAGATGCACGGCGCCGTCGGCCTGCCGTCGATTGCCGGCGAAGCGCCGTTCGAGCGGCGCATGCGCGAGAACGCCGATGCCAAGCGGGCAATAGCGCGCATGGTCGCCGCCACCATCCGCGACGGCGAATCGATCATGCTCGACACCGGCACCACCACCTCTTTCCTGGCCCGGGAACTGCTCGGCCACCGGCGGCTGACGGTCGTCACCAACTCCTCCGACATCGCCCGCACATTGGCCACCGTCAACGGCAATAAGGTCTACATGGCCGGCGGCGAGCTGCGCAGCGATTCCGGTGCTGCCTTCGGCGTCTCGGCCATCGAATTCGTCAGCCGCTTTTCCGTCAGCCATGCAGTGATATCGACCGGTGCGGTCGATGCCGTCACCGGCGTCATGGACTATGATCTGGAAGAGGCCGAATTCGCCCGCATGGTGCTGTCGCGCGGCCAGCGTTCGCTTGTCGTCACCGACCATAGCAAATTCGGCCGCCAGGGCCTTGTTCAGGTCTGCGGCTTCGGCGGCTTTTCCGAACTCGCGACCGACCGTCCGCCGCCGCACGACATCGCCGCCGCCCTTGCCCAGGCCGGCGCACGGCTCAGCATTGCCGATGGCGGAAGCGAGGGCTGAGCTCTATCGGGAGCTCTATCGGGAGATCTGCGCCAGCACCCACTTCCCAGCGCCGCCTCTGCCGTGTTTAGTCCGGCCATGGCTTTCACCATCCGCCAATTGCAGTTCTTCATCGCCGTCGCCGAGCAGGGCACAGTGTCGGGCGCCGCCCAGAACCTGTCGATCTCGCAATCCTCGGTCACCGAGGCGATCAAGGAGCTGGAGCACGATCTCGGCGTCGAGCTGTTCGAGCGCCACCCGCGCGGCTTGAACATCACCCACAAAGGCCACCAGTTCCTGCGCCATGCGAGAAAGATCCTGGCCGACGTTTCCGATGCGCGCCGCGCCTTCTTCGGCGAACAGGCCGCGGCAAGCGGGCGGCTGCAACTTGGCGTCACCTCGCTGGTCGCCGGCTATGTGCTTTCCGATCTTCTTGCCCGCTACCGCCGCGCCTATCCGGGTGTCGAGGTCTCGGCGATCGAGGACAATGGCGACTATCTCGAGCACCTGTTAATTGGCGGCAAGCTCGACATTGCCGTCATGGTCACCTCGAACCTGCGCGACCGCACGGCACTGCAGTCCGAAATCCTCGAAGTCTCGGCCTACCGGCTGTGGCTGCCGCTCGGCCATCCCTTGGCCGGTGCCGACATCATCGGCATCGGCGACATCGCCTCGGAATCGCTGATCATGCTGACCGTCGACGAGATCGAGGAGAATACCGGAAAGCTGCTGACCGCAATCGGCGCCAAGCCGCATGTCGCCTTCCGCACCCGCTCGGTCGAAGCGGTGCGCAGCCTCGTCGCTACCGGCGCCGGCGTGGCGCTGCTGCCGGACCTCGTCTACCGGCCATGGTCGCTGGAAGGCGACCGCATCGAATCGCGCGATATTTCGGGGTCGTTACCAGTCGTCCAGGTCGGCATGGTCTGGCGGCGCGGCTCCGGCCTGCCGCAGGCGGCTCGCGACTTCATCGGACTTGCCCAGTCGCAGCGCATGGTGCGCCAACGGCCCGAGAAGATCGGCCGCTGATGTATCGGAAAAACCGATATCGGCTTTCTGATAAATGAATTTGCGAAACCGGAAATTTCGCAGCACTTTTCGGTCAGGGAACAAAGCTGCCGGAGCACGGCCCTTCAGAGCCGCGCATTGAACGTTTTTGAACGGGCGCATGATCTTCTTCCGAAACCCGAAACCGGTTTCGAGGTCATGCAAAAATGGGAGATCGACGATGAATTCATTGCTGAAATCATGCACTGCCTTGACGGTCGCGCTGAGCTTCTCCGGCCAGGCCATCGCCCAGGTCAAGGAGCTCGGCAAAGGCGAAGGCGAGGTCAATATCGTCGCCTGGCCGGGCTATATCGAGCGCGGCGAAACCGACAAGGCCTATGATTGGGTCACTTCGTTCGAGAAGGAAACCGGCTGCAAGGTCAACGTCAAGACCGCCAATACCTCCGACGAGATGGTCTCGCTGATGAACGAGGGCGGCTTCGATCTCGTCACCGCCTCGGGCGACGCTTCGCTGCGCCTTGTCGCCGGCAAGCGCGTCCAGCCGATCAACACCGACCTCATCCCGAGCTGGAAGACGGTCGACGACCGGCTGAAGGATGCGCCCTGGTTCAGCGTCGGCGGAGTCCATTACGGCGTTCCCTATCAGTGGGGGCCGAACGTGCTGATGTACAACACCGAAGTGTTCAAGAAGGCGCCGAAGAGCTGGAACGTGGTCTTCGAGGAAATGAAGCTTCCCGACGGCAAGTCGAACAAGGGCCGCGTCCAGGCCTATGACGGGCCGATCCACATCGCCGACGCCGCCAATTACCTGATGGCTCACAAGCCGGAGCTCGGCATCAAGGATCCGTACGAACTGACCGAGGATCAGTACAAGGCGGCGCTCGACCTGCTGCGGGTCCAGCGTACGCTGGTCGGACGCTATTGGCACGACGCCGCCATCCAGGTCGACGATTTCCAGAACGAAGGCGTCGTCGCCTCCGGTTCTTGGCCCTACCAGGTCAACACGCTGATCGCGGCCAAGAAGCCGGTCGCCTCGACCATCCCCGAGGAGGGCGTCACCGGCTGGGCCGATACCACGATGATGGAGGCCGATGCTGCCCACCCGAACTGCGCCTACATGTGGATGGAGCATTCGCTGTCGCCAAAAGTGCAGGGCGACGTCTCCGCCTGGTTCGGCTCGCTGCCGGTGGTGCCCGCCGCCTGCAAGGGCAACGAACTGCTCGGCGAAGAAGGCTGCAAGACCAACGGGTACGACAATTTCGACAAGATCAAGTTCTGGAAGACGCCGGTCTCGAAATGCGCCACCCAGAACGACCAGTGCGTGCCCTATTACCGCTGGGTGTCGGACTATATCGGCGTCATCGGCGGGCGGTGAGTTCGCCTCACCTACGAAGCTCGGCGCTGCCCCTCACCCTTACCCTCTCCCCGTGAAGAACGGGGGGTCGCCAGCGTCGGAGCGCCTCCCTTCTCCCCGTCCACTATACGAGGAGAAGGTGCCGGCAGGCGGATGAGAGGCAGCGCTACCGCCTGAAATTTGATGAGCCTGACAGATCAGGACAGCCCCATGACCTCCGCCGTTTCCTTCCAAAACGTCTCTCGCCATTTCGGCAGCGTGCGTGCCGTCGACGCGGTCGATCTCGACATCGTGCCGGGCGAGTTCTTCGCCATGCTCGGGCCTTCCGGCTCGGGCAAGACGACGTGCCTGCGCCTCATCGCCGGTTTCGAGCAGCCGACGGCGGGCTCGATCTCGATCTTCGGCGAACGCGCCGAGGGCGTGCCGCCCTATCGCCGCAACGTCAACACCGTGTTCCAGGATTATGCGCTGTTCCCGCATCTCAACGTGCTCGACAACGTCGCCTATGGGCTGATGGTCAAGGGCGTCGGCAGACCGGAGCGGCAAAAGGCGGCGGAAGAAGCGCTGGCGCTGGTGCGGCTTCCCGGCTACGGCGCCCGTCGCCCTGGCCAGCTTTCCGGCGGCCAGCGCCAGCGCGTCGCGCTCGCCCGTGCGCTGGTCAACCAGCCCAAGGTGCTGTTGCTCGACGAGCCGCTCGGCGCGCTCGACCTCAAGCTTCGCGAAAACATGCAGGAGGAGTTGAAATCGCTGCAGAAGGCGCTCGGCATCACCTTCGTGTTCGTCACCCACGACCAGGGCGAAGCGCTGTCGATGGCCGACCGCGTGGCCGTCTTCAATGACGGCAAGATCATGCAGATCGGCACGCCGGAAGACATCTACCAGCGCCCCAAGACCCGCTTCGTCGCCGATTTCGTCGGCTCGTCCAACGTGCTGCCGCCGGATTTCGTCCAGCGCTATGCCGGCCAGCATCGCTGGGGGAGTCTCAGGCCCGAATCCATCCGTATTGGCCGGGCCAACGGCGAAGGGGTTGCCGCCCGCCTGGTCTCGACCAACTATCTCGGCGCCACGACAAGACTGGCGCTCGATGCCGAGGGCTTGCGGCTGCATGCCATCGTGCCGGCGGGTGCTGCCTTGCCCCGGGAAGGCGAGGCGGTGGTGCTCACCTTCAACCGCGAGCATTTGCATCTGATGGACGAGCTAGGATGAGCCTGGACGCTGCCATGCCGCGGGCCACGGCCCCCGCCATCCTGCCGGGTAGTGGCGGCGTACGCGGCGGGCTCTCCGATCTCTTCTGGCGCCGGCCGCAATTCTTGCTGCTCCTGATGCTGCTACCCCCGGTTCTTTGGCTCGGCATCGTCTATATCGGCTCGCTGTTTGCGCTGCTTTTGCAGAGCTTCTTTTCGATCGATGAGTTCTCCGGCCTGATCAACCGCGAGTTCACGCTGAAGACTTATGGCGACCTGCTGCAGGCCGCCAATCTCGACATAATCCTACGCACGGTAACGATGGCGGCGCTGGTGACGCTGGCGTCGGCGGTCATCGCCTTTCCCATCGCCTATTACGCGGCGCGCTATGCGCGCGGCCGTTGGAAGGCGTTGTTTTATCTCGGCGTCATGCTGCCGCTGTGGTCGAGCTACCTGGTCAAGATCTATGCCTGGAAGCTGATCCTGGCCAAGGAAGGCATCCTGACCTGGCTGCTGGCCAAGTTGCATCTTCTGTGGCTGCTCGATGCCTGGCTGTCGCTGCCGGTCGTCGGCGGCAACTCATTGTCGGTGTCCTCAACCGGCACGTTCATCGTCTTCGTCTATGTCTGGCTGCCGTTCATGATCCTGCCGGTGCAGGCCGCACTCGAGCGCGTGCCGGGCAATTTGGTCGAGGCTTCGTCCGATCTCGGCGCCTCGCCCGGCCAGACCTTCGGCAACGTGCTGTTTCCGCTGGCGCTGCCCGGCATCGTCGCCGGCTCGATCTTCACCTTCTCGCTGACGCTCGGCGACTACATCATCCCGCAGATCATCGGCACCTCGCGGCTGTTCATCGGCCAGGCCGTCTATTCGCAGCAAGGCACCGCCGGCAACATCCCGCTCGCCGCCGCCTTTACCGTGGTGCCCATCGTCATCATGGGCTTCTACCTCTGGGGCGCCAAGCGCATGGGGGCTTTCGATGCGCTCTGACCGTGGCCCATCCGCGCCTCTCGGCCTGAAGCTCGCCGCCACCGGCGGCCTGCTCTTCCTGCATTTGCCGATCCTGCTGATCTTCGTCTATGCCTTCACCACCGAGGAGAAAAGCTTCGTCTGGCCGCCGCCGGGCCTGACCACGCAATGGTTCGCCGTCACCTGGAACCGGCCCGACGTCTGGCAGGCGCTGTCGCTGTCGGTGCGGGTCGCGGCGATCTCGACCGCCATTGCACTCGTACTCGGCACACTGTGCGCCGCAGCCGTGTCGCGGACAAAATTCTTCGGCCGCGAAACCATCTCGCTGCTGGTGATCCTGCCGATCGCGCTGCCCGGCATCATCACCGGCATTGCGCTGCGCTCGGCCTTCGCGCTGGCCGAAATCCCGTTCTCGTTCTGGACGATCGTGCTCGGCCACGCCACTTTCTGCGTGGTCGTCGTCTACAACAATGCGGTCGCCCGTTTCCGCCGCACGTCCGGCTCGATGATCGAGGCGTCGATGGACCTCGGCGCCGATGGTTTCCAGACCTTTCGGCATGTCGTGCTGCCCAACATCGCAACCGCGCTGCTGGCCGGCGGCATGCTTGCCTTTGCGCTGTCCTTCGACGAGGTCATCGTCACCACCTTCACCGCCGGCCAGCAGCAGACGGTGCCGATCTGGATGCTCGAAGAATTGATCCGTCCGCGCCAGCGTCCGGTCACCAATGTCGTGGCCATGGTCGTGGTGCTGGTGACGCTGCTTCCCATCCTCGCTGCCTATTACCTGACCCGCGACGGCGACCAGATCGCCGGTTCGGGCAAATAACCCAATTTATAAGGGAGAAGCTTCCATGGACACAAAGATGCTGATCGGCTCGAAATTCGAGAAGGGCACCGAAACCGAGGAGCTGATCCTCAATCCGAAGACCGGGGCGACCATTCTCAATTTGCCGGAGGCCAGCCAGGTACAGATCGAGGCAGCGGTAGCGGCTGCGGAAAAGGCCTTCGCCACCTGGTCGCGCACCACGCCGGCGCAGCGCTCAGGCTATCTCCTCAAGATCGCCGATCGCATCGAGGGGGAAGCCCAGGAATTCGCGGCACTTGAGGCGCTGAACTGCGGCAAGCCAATCAATGCCGTGCTCAATGACGAGATTCCGGCGATCGTCGACTGCTACCGGTTCTTCGCCGGCGCAGTCCGCTCGATGCCGGGTCAGGTCGCCGGCGAGTACATTCCCGGCCACACCTCGATGGTCCGCCGCGACGCCATCGGCGTCGTCGCCTCGATCGCGCCGTGGAACTATCCGCTGATGATGATGGCCTGGAAGCTGGCGCCGGCAATCGCCGGCGGCAACACCGTCGTCTTCAAGCCGTCCGAACAGACACCGCTGACGGCACTGAAGCTGGCCAAAATCCTGGCGGAAATCCTGCCCGAGGGCGTCGTCAATGTCGTGCTCGGCCGCGGCGACAGCGTCGGCAACACGCTGATCAACCACCCGAAGGTCAACATGATCTCGATCACTGGCGACGTCGCCACCGGCAAGAAAGTGCTGCAGGCGGCCGCCAAGTCGGTCAAGCGCACGCATCTCGAGCTCGGCGGCAAGGCGCCGGTCATCGTCTTCGACGACGCCGATCTCGGCGCGGTGGTCAACGGCCTGCGCGCCTTCGGCTATTACAATGCCGGCCAGGACTGCACCGCCGCCTGCCGCATCTACGCCGGCAAGAAGATCTACGACAAGCTCGTCGCCGACCTCTCCGCTGCCGTCTCGACCATCAAGTATGATCGTCCTGACGATACCGAAAACGAGATCGGCCCGCTGATCTCGCGTCGCCAGCGCGACCGCGTCTCGAGCTTCGTCGAGCGCGCCTCTGAGCTCAAGCACATCGAGATCACCACGGGCGGCAAGCCGGGCGAGGGCTCCGGCTTCTTCTACCAGCCGACCGTCGTCGCCGGCGCGCTGCAGGAGGACGAGATCGTGCGCCGCGAAGTGTTCGGTCCGGTGGTCTCGGTCACCCGCTTTTCCGAAGTCGACGAAGCGGTGAACTGGGCCAATGACTCTGACTACGGCCTGGCGTCGTCGGTGTGGACCAAGGATGTTTCGCGCGCCATGGCGACGGCGGCCCGGCTGCAATATGGCTGCACCTGGATCAATACCCATTTCATGCTGACCAACGAGATGCCGCATGGCGGGTTGAAACAATCCGGCTACGGCAAGGACATGTCGCTCTACGCGCTGGAGGACTATACCGCCGTCCGCCACGTCATGGTCGCTCACGGGTAGCGCCCGCGAGGAGACGCCTATTCTTCCGCCTCCTCCGCCTCGCCTGCGGCCGGCGCCACCAGCAGCACAGCGGCGCCTAGGAGCGCGGCGATGAAGGAGCCGGCGAGGATGCCGACCTTGACCGCGTCCTGCAGGGCGGCGTCGCTGGCGAAGGCGAGCAGGCCGATGAACAGGCTCATGGTGAAACCGATGCCACAGAGCAGCGAAATGCCGACCATGTGCAGCCAGCCGGCATTGACCGGCAGATCGGCGAAGCCAAGCCGGATGGCAAGCGCGGAAGACCCGAACACGCCGACCAGCTTGCCCAAGACGAGGCCGGCGGCGACGCCGAGCGTCAGCGGCTCGACCAGGGCGGCAGCGCTGAGACCGGCGAGCGAGACGCCGGCGTTGGCAAAGCCGAAAATCGGGATGACGAAAAAGGCGACGACTTTGTGCAGGCCGTGTTCGAGCCGGTGCAGCGGCGAATGGTCGAGATCATGGCCGCTGCCCGGCGATATCTTCAGCGGTATGGTGAGGGCCAGCGCGACGCCGGCGAGCGTCGCATGGACGCCCGATTTGAGCACCAAAACCCACAGAACGATGCCGAGCAAGATGTACGGCAGCAGCGTCAGCACCCGCATGCGGTTGAGCACCACCAGCAGCGCGATCACGGCGAAGGCGGCGCCGAGATAGGCGAGCGAGAGGCCGCTGGTATAGAACACCGCGATGATGAGCACCGCGCCGAGATCGTCGATGATGGCGAGCGCGGTGAGGAATATCTTCAGCGAGCCCGGGACGCGCCTGCCGAGCAGCGACAGCACGCCGAGCGCAAAGGCGATATCGGTGGCGGTTGGGATCGCCCAGCCGGACAGAGCGGCTGGATTGTTGTGGTTGATGGCGACGTAGACCAGTGCCGGCGCTGCCATGCCGCCGGCGGCGGCGATGCCGGGCAGCACGCGGCGCGGCCAGGTCGACAGCTGGCCGTCAAGCATTTCGCGCTTGATCTCGAGGCCGACCAGCAGGAAGAACACCGCCATCAGGCCGTCATTGATCCAGTGCGAGACGCTGAGCGGTCCGAGATAGGCATGGAGGGCGGAGAGATAAGCCTCGCCCAGCGGCGAATTGGCGACGATCAGGGCCAAGGCCGCCGCAGCCATCAGGACGAGGCCGCCGGCCGCCTCGCTGTCGAGGAATTCGCGCAGCATGGAGACCAGCCGCTTTTCGTCCTGCATGTCGCCTCCGTCGTATCAGTAGCAAGGTCCGACACCGCCAAGCGATGATGCGCAAACAGCGCTGGCCGGGCAAGCCTGTAATGAGAGCCCTTTAGCGCGGCGCGCGCTTGGCGAGGATGCGTTGCAGCGTGCGGCGATGCATGTTCAGGCGGCGTGCGGTTTCCGAGACGTTGCGGTCGCACATTTCGTAGACGCGCTGGATGTGTTCCCAGCGCACGCGATCGGCCGACATCGGATTTTCTGGCGGCGCTGCGCGTTCGCCCGCGGTGCGGGTCAGGGCGGCAAAAATATCGTCGGCATCGGCCGGCTTCGACAGATAGTCGATGGCGCCGAGCTTTACCGCCGTCACCGCAGTGGCGATGTTGCCGTAGCCGGTGAGGATGATGGCGCGGGCATCGTCGCGCTTCTCGCGAATCGCGGCGACGACGTCGAGGCCGTTGCCGTCGGCCAGCCGCATGTCGACCACCGCATAGGCCGGCGGATTGGCGCGCGCTTTGGCAACCGCCTCCTCGACGCTCTCCGCCGTCTCGACCACGAAACCCCTGGTTTCCATGGCGCGGGCAAGCCGCGTCAGGAACGGCTTGTCGTCGTCTACGATCAGCAGCGAGGTATCCTCGCCTTCGACCATTGCGCCAATCGTTTCGTCAGTACTCATCGTGCTGAAAATCCTGCTGCCTGATTTTTACGCAAATATAGTTTCGCAACGCTATTGTCCAATTTAGGCCGTGTCGAACATGGTGGCCGAAGCCTGCTCGGGATTGAGGAAGACGCTGCGCGGCCACGATATCTGCACGATAGCGCCCTCGCCGGGCTCGCTTGAATTGCGGAAATCGAGCGTCGCGCCGGAGCGTTCGAGCAAGGTCTTGGCGATGAATAGGCCGAGGCCGAGGCCGCCGCCGGCTTCGGTGCCTTGTCGTGTCGACATATAGGGTTCGCCGATACGGTCGATGATCTCCGGTGGAAAGCCCGGCCCGTCGTCGATGATCGAGAAGCTGACGGCGGCTTCATTCCAGTTCCAGCGCACTGTCACGCTGTTGCGGGCGAAGTCGACCGCGTTCTCGACCAGATTGCCGAGGCCGTAAATGACGCCGGGATTGCGCCGGCCCACCGGTTCCGGGCCGATGCGCTCGCCCGGCCGAAGCTTGATCGAAATGCCGAAATCGCGGTGCGGCGCCGTCACCTCCTCGACCAGCGAGGTCAGCGGCAGGCGCGAGAGGTGCACCTCGCTCTCGGAGGACAAGCTGGTCAGGCGCTTCAGGATTTCGCGGCAGCGCTCGCTCTGCGAACGCAGCAGCTTCACGTCCTCGCCGTATTTCGGATCTTCGCCAAGCGCCTTCTCCATTTCCTTGGCGACAAGTGTGATGGTGGCGAGCGGTGTGCCGAGCTCGTGCGCGGCGGCCGCGGCGAGGCCGTCGAGGGCAGAGAGATGCTGCTCTCGCTGCAACACCAATTCCGTGGCGGCAAGCGCGTTGGCAAGCAGCCGCGCCTCCTCGGCCACCCGGAAGGCATAGATCGCGGTAAAGGCGATGGAGCAGAACACCGCCATCCACATGCCTGCGACATAGATGAACGGCATCGCCAATGGCGCGCCCTCATGCCATGGCAGCGGCAGGTGGTAAAAGACCAGCAGCGTCGCCGCCACGATCACCAGCGCGCCGAGCATGGCGGTCAGCCGCAGCGGCAGCGACGTCGCCGAGACGACGACGGGCACGGTCATCAGCAGCGAAAACGGATTGGTGAGTCCGCCGGTCATGTAGAGCAGGCCGGCAAGCTGCAGGCTGTCGAAGGTCAGGATGGCGAAGGCCGAGAACGGGGTAAGCCGATGCGCCGCCGGATAGCGGAAGGTCAGCAAAAGGTTCATCCAGGCCGAACAGGCGATCAGCGCAAAACACATGCTGACCGGCAGCGGAAATTTCAGCCCGTAAGCGACGACAAGCACGGTCAGGCTCTGGCCGACGATGGCAAGCCAGCGCAACCTGATCAGCGTGTTGAGGCGCAGCCGCTGGCTTTGCTGGAAGTCGGGTGCGTGCAGGATGTTTATCATGGCCAGTGATTATAGAGGGGAAACAGCCGGAGGTCTTTTCCGAAAACAGCCGAAGCCGGCCCTCGGTTCGGGATGACAGTCTGGAAGCATCAGGTACCGCGCGGCTTGGCGCGGCTGGTGGCGGCGGCGAGAAGCGGGTTCTCCGGCCAGACATGCCTGGGATAGCGGCCGCGCATCTCTGCCCGCACATCGGCCCAGGAGCCGCGCCAGAAGCCGGGCAGGTCGCGCGTCGTCTGGATCGGCCGGTGAGCCGGCGACAGCAATTCGAGCGTCAGCGGCACAGTGCCGTTGGCGATCGCCGGATGCCGGTCGAAGCCGAACAGTTCCTGCACGCGGATCGCCAGCACCGGCCATTCGCCGTCATAGCGGATCGGCAGCCGGCTGCCCGACGGCGCGTCGAAATGGGTCGGCGCCAATGTGTCGATCTTGCGCTGCAATTCGTGCGGCACCAGCGTCATCAGGCCTTGCGAGAGCATGCTGGGATCGATTGCCGCAAAGGATGCCGCGCCGGAAAGGAATGGCAGCAGCCAGTCGTCGAGGCGCTCGACGAGCGCGGCATCGGAGACATCGGGCCATGGCGCGCCGAGGCCGCGATGCAGCCAGCCGAGCCGCTGCCGCAACGTCTCCGCCTCCCTGTTCCACGGCAACAGGGACAGGCCGTGTTCGCGCAAGGCGTCGAGGATGGCGCGATCCGCGTCGGCACCGGTCGGCGCCGGCAGCATGCGTTCGGACAGCGTGATGGCGCCGAGGCGAACCGTTTCGCGCACCCGCACCGCGCGCCTGTCGCGGTCGAAGCTCACCTCGCGGCGGGTCTCGATCTTTTCCGCCAGCGCAGTGCGGATGTCGGCCTCATCGATGGCTGCCGCTGCGGTGATGCGGGCGTTCTGCGCCTTGCCCTGCAGGTCGGCGACGACGAGCCAGGTCTCGCCGGCCAGCGGATCGGAGGCGTCGAGCATGGCGCCCGAGCCGTTGGCAAGCACGAAGCGGCCACGCTCGCCGCGCGCTTTGGCGACCCGATCCGGCCAGGCATGGATGAGGAGAGCGCCGGCTGTGCTGCCCTCCCCCTTGAGGGGGTCGGAAGGACGGGCGAGACCCGTGGCTCGCCCCGGCGCGTCGATCCGCGTAGCGGATCGGGGTGGGGTCGGTTCGGGCACGCCATCGACGACCCCGCCCCGTCTCCCTCGTCTCGCTGCGCTCGGCTCGCTCGCCGACCCTCCCCTCGAGGGGGAGGGTGAAGCCTGCTTTGCCAGCCTCTCAGCCAGCTGCCGGGCGGCGGTGGCGCGCGGCGATCTTTCGGCGCGAAAGCGCAGCAGCCGCCGTTCGAGATCGGCACCATCGCCGCCAAGGCCACGCTCGGTCAACAATACGGCGAGCATCGCCGCCTCGAGCGCCTCTCCGGTCCTTGCCGCCTCGGCGACCATGTGGGCGAGCCGCACCGGTAGCGCCAGCCTGCGCATCGCGGCACCGGCATCCGTCAGGCGTCCTGCCGCATCGACAGCATCGAGCGCACGTAGCAGTACCCTCGCCTCGGTGAGCGCCGGAGCCGGCGGGGGGTCGAGGAAGGACAGGCTGGTCGGATCGGCGACGCCGAACGCCGCGCTATCGAGCAACAGGCCGGAAAGATCGGCCTCGAGGATTTCCGGCGGCGTGAAGGCCGGCAGGGCCGCCGTCTGCTCGGCCCGCCACAACCGGATGGCGACGCCCGGCTGCGTGCGCCCGGCACGGCCGGCGCGCTGGTCGGCGGAAGCGCGGGAAGCACGTACCGTCTCCAGCCGCGTCAGGCCGCTCGCCGGCTCATAGCGCGGCAGCCGCGACAGGCCGGAATCGATGACGACGCGCACGCCGTCGATGGTGATGGAGGTCTCGGCGATCGACGTCACCAGCACGACCTTGCGGCGGCCGAGCGGCGCCGGCTTGATCGCCGCGTCCTGCGCCTTGTTGTCGAGCATACCATAGAGCGGCACGATGTCGGTATCGGCGCCGACCTTGCCCGCCAGCCGCTCGGCGGTGCGCTCGATCTCGCGCTGGCCGGGCAGGAAAGCGAGCACGCTGCCCTCCTCCCCGGCAAGCGCCGAGCGGATCGCCTTGGCCATGGCGTCCTCGATGGTGACGCCGGCCGGCCGCTCGTCATAGCGGATGTCGACCGGGAAGGCGCGGCCTGCGCTCTCGATCACCGGCGCGCCGGACAGCAATTTTGCGACACGCGCGCCGTCGAGCGTTGCCGACATCACCAGCAATCTGAGTTCGAGCCTCAGCGCACCCTGCACGTCGAGCGCCAGCGCCAACCCGAAATCGCCGTCGAGCGAGCGTTCGTGGAACTCGTCGAATAGCACCGCCGCGACACCAGGCAGTTCCGGGTCGTCGAGGATCATGCGGGACAGCACGCCTTCGGTGACGACGAGAATCCTGGTCTTTGCGGAACTGCGGTTTTCCATGCGCATGGCATAGCCGACGGTTTCGCCGGGCTCTTGGCCGAGCAATTCGGCCATGCGGCGGGCGGCAGCGCGGGCGGCGAGGCGGCGAGGCTCGAGCAGGATGATCTTTCCGCCGCCGAGCCATTCAGCGTCGAGCAGCGCCAGTGGAACCAGCGTCGTCTTGCCGGCACCGGGCGGCGCCACCAGCACGGCGCTGTTACCATGGCTCAGCGTTTCATTGAGCGCCGGCAAGACAACGGAGACCGGCAGGTCCGGCAAGGGTTTTGTCGTCATTGTGCTATGCTGTGCAGCCAGTTGGCAGCGACCGCATATCAGCGGTGGCGGTCGCGGCGCAACCTCGGCGCCGACTCAAAGCCTGGTCCGCAAAAACGGGTTCCAGCGCACCGTGCCGAGCCGCACCTCCTCGCGCACCATCGTCAGCAGGCCGGAACCGCCGACCACGGCCAAGCCGACCAGCGACAGAAAATCCGGATATTCCCTGAAGAACAGCGCACCTAGAACCACCGCCCAGACGATCTGCGAGTAATGCGTCGGCGCGATGCGGTTGGCCGGCGCGTATTTGACCGCCAGCAGATGCAGCAGCTGGCCGCCGGCGGTAAAGGCGCCGGCCAGCACCAGCCAGGCCCATTGCCTGCCATCCGGCAGCGAGAACGAGGTAGCCGCCGCACCGACGCCGTTGAAGAGCAGGCCGTAGCCGATCAGCACGCCGAGCATCGTTGTGCGCTTTTCCTGCGCGGCGAGCGAACGCATCAGGATGACATTGGTGGCGGCCAGGAAGGCGATGATGAACGCCGCCAGATGGCCAAGCTGCAACTCGCGAAAACCAGGCCTGACGACCAGCATGACTCCGGCAAAGCCGGCGACGACCGCCAGCCACCGCCATGGGCCGACCTTTTCCTTGAGGACCAGCGTGGCCAGGATAGTGACGAACAGCGGCGCCAGAAAGATGAGCGCATAGACTTCCGCCAGCGGGATGGTGGTGAAGGCATAGACGCTGAGCACGCCCGAGGCGATGCCGGCCCAGGCCCGGGCCTGTACCGCCCAGGGCCGGTTGGTGCGCCAGAAATCGAGCCAGCGCTCGCCTGCCGGCCTGGTAAAGAGCAGAAAGCAGCCGGCAAACAATGTCGAGAAGAAGCCGATCTCGAAGACGTTGAACTGCCCGCCCAGGAACAGCGTCGCTGCACGAATAGCTTGCATAGGCGATGAGCGCGAGCAGAATTCCGTTGGGCACGTTTTTCCATTTCCGGGAGAGATGAGAGTGAAGATATTGGCGCTTGGCGCGCATTCGGACGACATCGAGATCTTCATGTTCGGTACGATGGCGGCCTATGCCGCGCAAGGCGCAGAACTCTTTTTTGCCATAGCCACGGATGGCACCAGGGGCGGCTATGGCGATCCGGCCGCACTTGCCCGCACGCGCCGCAAGGAGGCGACGGCGGCGGCCGGCCTGCTTGGCGTGACGCCGCGCTTCCTCGACTTTCCCGATGGCGGGCTGGTCGCGGATGCCGCGCTGATCGGGGCGCTCAAAGCACTGATCGGCGAGATAGGGCCGGATCTGGTGATAACGCATGCGCCGAACGACTATCATGGCGACCACCGCGCGCTGTCGGATGGCGTGCGCATCGCAGCGTCATTCTCGGTGCCGGTGCTACATGCCGACACGTTCGGCGGCACCGGGTTTTCGCCAACGCACTACGTCGATACCTCCAGGCATTTCGATCTCAAGGCGGAGGCGATCCGGGCGCACCAGTCGCAGGATCCCGAGCGTTTCGTCGACGCGGCGCGCACGCAGAACGCCTTTCGCGCCGGCCAGTGCAACGGCCCAGCCGGATCGTTCGCCGAGGCCTTCCGCTTCGAGCCAGTCTTCCCCTTCGCCGATATCCGCGCGCTGCTGCCGCCGGCCCCAGTGATCCGTCCGGTGGCCGTCAGCAACAAGACGGTGACCTAGGCAGGTCGCCGCAACTTCTCACGTTGCTTTCCTATCCAGCATGCTGCGATGCAGCAACGAATTCGCTTGCCTTGTTTAGTAAAAATTGCATCACTAAACAAATTACTAAACATCCGGTGCGCCGCCGCGTCGTTGTGTTTGGGCCCCCGAGGAGGGGTTTAGCGGGCTCTTGAAACCGTCATCCGGACGCGTTTCGCAAATGGGAGGAAGGCATGAAATCGACCTTGAAATTGGCGTTGGGACTGGCATCGACACTCTTTGCGTCGACAGCCGTTTCGAATGTCGCGCAGGCAGAAGATCTGACGCTTTGCTGGGCAGCCTGGGACCCGGCCAACGCGCTTGTGGAATTGTCCAAGGACTTCACCAAGGAAACCGGCATCGGCATGAAATTCGAATTCGTGCCGTGGACCAACTATGCCGATCGCTTTCTCAACGAGCTGAATTCGCACGGCAAGCTGTGCGACCTCATCATCGGCGACAGCCAGTGGATCGGCGGTGCCGCCGAGAACGGCCATTACGTCAAGCTGAACGACTTCTTCGACAAGGAGAAGATCAGCATGGACGATTTCGTGCCGGCGACCGTCGTCGGCTATTCGGAATGGCCGAAGAACTCGCCGAATTACTGGGCGCTGCCGGCCATGGGTGACGTCGTCGGTTGGACTTACCGCAAGGACTGGTTCTCCAAGCCGGAGCTGCAGAAGGAATTCAAGGAAAAGTACGGCTGGGATCTCGGCCCGCCGACGACCTTCGACCAATTGAAGCAGATCGCCGAATTCTTCCAGAAGCGCGACATCGACGGCAAGACCGTCTATGGCGCGTCGATCTACACCGAGCGCGGCTCGGAAGGCATCACCATGGGCGCCATGGACGTCCTCTACAGCTTCGGCTTCCAGTACGAAAACCCGAAAAAGCCCTACGAGATGGAAGGCTTCGTCAACTCCGATAAATCGGTGAAGGGCCTGGAGTTCTACAAAGCCCTCTACGATTGCTGCACCCCTCCCGGCGCCTCGAACAGCTACATGGGCGAAGGCGTCGATGCGTTCAAATCCGGCCAGGTGGCGATGCACATGAACTTCGCCTTCACCTGGCCAGGCCTGCAGAAGGACGAGAATGTCGGCGGCGACAAGATCGGCTATTTCGTCAATCCCAAAGGTCCGGACGGGGACCAGTTCGCCCAGCTCGGCGGCCAGGGCATCTCGGTGGTCTCCTATTCCGACAAGCAGGAAGCCGCGCTCAAATACATCAAATGGTTCGCCAACAAGGACGTGCAGTCCAAATGGTGGTCGCTCGGCGGCTATTCCTGCCTCAACGCGGTCGTCAAGGACCCGGCCTTCCCGGCCAGCCAGCCCTACGCGCAGACCTTCCTCGACTCGATGGCCATCGTGAAGGACTTCTGGGCCGAGCCGAGCTATGCCCCGCTGTTGCAGGCATCGCAGAAGCGCTTCCACGACTATGTCGTTGCCGGGCAAGGCTCGGCCAAGGATGCGCTCGACGGCCTCGTCAAGGACTGGACCGAGGTCTTCCAGGACGATGGCAAGATGTAAACGGCTCCTCCCGAGCCCATGACCGAACCGTCCCGTGCCACTTGGCACGGGACACAGTTCAGATAAATTCCATTGTCGAGACGAGCCAAGTGACCGAAGCAGGACTGACCATGCTCAATCGGACGGCGGACAGCGTTGCCCGGGCTACGCCCGAGCCGTTGGCCCGCAAGGTCCGGGGCATCAGCGACAAGGGCCTCGCCTGGCTGTTCATCTCGCCGACGATCCTGTTGCTTTTAGCTATCAACATCTTTCCGCTGTTCTGGGCAATCTATCTGTCCTTCACCAATTTTCGCGCCAATCGGCCCAACGAGGTTGTGAAGAACCTTGGGCTGGCAAACTACAAGCGCATCCTCGCCGACCAGGACATCTGGATCGCCATGCAGACGACGGCGCATTTCGTGTTCTGGACCATCCTGCTGCAGACGCTGATCGGCTTCACGCTGGCTTGGCTGATCGACCGCAAGTTTCGCGGCCACGCCTTCTGGACGACAATCATCCTGGTGCCGATGATGCTGTCGCCGGCGGTGGTCGGTAATTTCTGGCGCTTCCTCTACGAGCCGCAGATCGGGCTGTTCGCCTACGCCGTTTCGTTCGTCACCGGCATTCCGGCAACCGAAATCAGCATGCTCTCCAACGTGTCACTGGCGCCATGGTCGATCATCATCGTCGACACCTGGATGTGGACGCCTTACGTGATGCTGATCTGCCTCGCTGGCCTGCGCTCGATCCCCGAATACATCTACGAAGCGGCCGAGGTCGACCGCGCCTCCAACTGGCGGCAGTTCTGGTCGATCACGCTGCCGATGGCGCTGCCCTTCATCATGCTGGCGGTGCTGTTTCGCGGCATCGAGAACTTCAAGATGTTCGACATGGTCAATTTGCTCACCGGCGGCGGGCCGGGATCAACCACCGAAGTGGCCTCGATCACGCTGAAGCGGCAGGCCTTCGAAAGCTGGCGGACGGGCTATTCCTCGGCCTTCGCCATCATCCTGTTCGTCGCAGTGTTTGGCCTCGCAAACATCTACGTCAAGGCGCTCAACAAGGTGAAGCAGAGATGAGCCTGACGTCAGCCCATTCCGTTGTCGCGCCGTCGGCCACGTCGAAGCGCGTCGCCGGCACGATCATCGTCGCCTACGCGCTGATCTCGATCGTGCCGCTGCTGTGGATCTTCGCCACCAGCTTCAAGACGCCGCCGGATTCGATCGCCTATCCGCCGAAGATCCTGTTCCAGCCCAGCCTCGAGGGCTACTGCAACCTGTTCTCGACCCGGACTCGGCAAACACCGGAATACATCAACTCGCTGGGACCGGCGACGGGCCTGTGCGACGAGACGGTGCGCAAGCGCAACATGGTGATCGCCGGCCCGTCCAACTTCATGCCGCGCTTCGTCAATTCGCTGATCATCGCGTTCGGCTCGACGTTTTGCGCGGTGTTCCTCGGCACGCTGTCGGCCTATGGTTTTTCGCGCTTCAAGGTGCCGCTCGCCGACGACCTTCTGTTCTTCATCCTGTCGACGCGGATGATGCCGCCGATCGCCGTCGCCATCCCGATCTACCTGATGTACCGGGAGCTTGGCCTGTCGGACACGGCTCTCGGCATGATCCTGCTTTATACGGCGGTCAACGTGTCCTTGGCGGTGTGGCTGCTGAAAGGCTTCATCGACGAGATCCCGCGCGAATATGAAGAAGCGGCGATGATCGACGGCTACACCAGGCTGCAGGCGTTCTGGCGCACGGTACTGCCGCAGGCGACCACCGGTATTGCCGCAACCGCCATCTTCTGCCTGATCTTTGCCTGGAACGAATATGCGTTCGCTGCGCTACTGACCTCGGGCACGGCGCAGACCGCGCCGCCCTTCATCCCGACCATCATCGGCGAAGGCGGTCAGGACTGGCCGGCGGTCGCGGCCGGCACGACGATCTTCCTGGTGCCGATCCTGGTCTTCACCATCCTGCTTCGCAAGCAATTGCTGCGCGGCATCACCTTTGGCGCGGTGCGTAAATGAGCATGACCGCAAAACGCAAATCGCGCTGGCCCGTCTGGGCCAGGCGCGGGCTGATGGAAAACGTCGCCACCGCGATCATCGCCATCGGCTTCCTGATGCTGTTCCAGCCCTTCGCACTGGTGCTCTACACCTATTCCTTCATCACCATGCTTGCGGGCACGGCGATGTTCATCATCGTCTCGAAATTTCCGGAGTAGACGATGGCCGAGATCAGGGTCGAACATCTGAGGAAGGCATTCGGCGATTTCGTCGCCGTGCAGGATTCCAACTTCGTCGTCGAGGACGGCGAATTCTTCGTCATGCTGGGGCCGTCCGGCTGCGGCAAGACGACGACGTTGCGCATGATCGCCGGGCTCGAACTGCCGACCGGCGGCAAGATCCTGCTTGGCGGCGAGGACGTCACCATGCGGCGTGCCCGCGAGCGCGACATCGCCTTCGTCTTCCAGCTGTTCGCGCTCTATCCGCACATGAATGTGCAGAAGAACATCGGCTTTCCACTGCTGGCGCAAGGCATGCCAGGCGCTGAAATCCGGAGCCGAGTGGAGGAGACGGCGAAGCTTTTGCGGATCGACCATCTGCTCAACAAATCGGTCTCCGGGCTTGCCGGCGGCGATCGCCAGCGCGTGGCGCTCGGCCGCGCCATCGTACGGCGGCCAAAATGTTTCCTGATGGATGAGCCGCTCGGCACGCTCGACACCGAATTCCGCGACCTGATGGTCCATGAATTGCGAGAACTGCACAACCGCATCCACGCCACCACCGTCTATGTCACGCATGACCAGATGGAAGCGATGTCGATGGCCGACAAGATCGCGGTGATGAACCACGGCGTCATCGAGCAGTTCGGCACGCCGCGCGAGATCTACGACCGGCCGGCGACGATGTTCGTCGCCGACTTCATCGGCTCGCCGCCGATGAATTTCCTCGGCTTCGGCGGCGGGCTTTCAAAGGGCGCCAGGGAAATTGTTGTGCAAGGCGCGAAGGTGGCCGTGCCGGAGATCCGCGAGGACGTCGCGCCGGCCGAGATGGCGCTTGGCATCCGACCGGAGCACATCCGCTTCGACGACGCTTCGAAGCTGCGCGGTGCCATTTACGGCACGGAATATCTCGGCACCACTCAGATCGTGGCGGTGGAGACAGCAGACGGCATCATCAAGGCCAGGGTGCCGGCCGAAATCCGGCTCAATCCGGGCGATCATGTGGGCCTGGCGCTGAGCAGCGCGCGGCTGTCGCTGTTCGCAAAAGGATCCGGCCGTGCGGTGCGCACCGAAATCCATGACTCGGCCTCCCAGGGGAGAGCACATCATGGCTGACGTTCACATCAAAAGCGTGACCAAGGCTTTTGGCGAGCATGTCGCCGTCGACAATCTCGACCTGCATATCGCCGACGGGGAATTCGTCGTACTGCTCGGGCCGACCGGCGCCGGCAAGACGACGACGCTCAGGCTGATCGCCGGGCTGGAGCGTCCGGAAGCGGGCTCGATCCATATTGCCGGCCACGACACGACGACGCTGTCGCCGGCCGAGCGCGACACCGCTTTCGTGTTCCAGCAATATTCGCTCTATCCGCATCTGTCGGTTTACGACAACCTCGCCTTTCCGCTGCGCTCGCCAGCACGGAAAATGCCGGAGGATCAGATCCGCCGCCGCGTCGAGGACGTGGCCAAGATGGTGCGCATCCACCACAAGCTGAATAATCGCTCGACCAAACTCTCTGGCGGCGAGATGCAGCGCGTCGCCATCGGCCGCGCTTTGGTGCGCAAGCCGTCGATCTACCTGATGGACGAGCCGCTGTCGTCGCTCGACGCCAAGCTGCGCGCCGATCTCAGGCTCGAGCTGAAGCGCATCCAGGCGGAACTCGGCGCCACAATGCTCTACGTCACGCACGACCAGATCGAAGCGATGACCATGGCCGACCGCATCGGCATTCTCGCCGACGGCGTGCTGGTGCAGGTCGGTTCCCCGCGCACGATCTATTCTGAGCCGGCAAACCTTCACGTCGCCGCAAGGCTCGGCCAACCGGCAATCAATTTGTTGCCGGTCGGACTGCTGCCGGATGGTGGCGCGCCGGCGGGAACAAAGACGATCGGTGCTCGTACCGAACATCTTTCGATCGAGAAGGCGGCGAACGGCCATGCCGACGGCGTCGTCGATTGGGTCGAGCATCTCGGCGACCAGAACCATCTGCATGTGACGGTGGGGACCAGGAAGCTGGTGACGCTAACCGACCCCGACACCGACCTGGCGCAGGGCGACAAGATCATGATCCGCTATCGCTCGCCGCTGTATTTCGGCGCCGATGGGCGACGGCTGATGTGAGTGCTGCGCGAGTGTTTTCCTGGCACCTTTCAACCGGCAATTTCGGGCACCGGACTGGACCAATTCGATGAAGCATTTTTTCAATCGCAGGGATACGATCGTAACTGAGGCCCTGGACGGCTTCCTCGGTACGACCGGCGCCGGCGATCTCGCTCGCCTCGACGGCTATCCCGAGATCAAGGTCATTCTCCGCGCGGACTGGGATAAGACCAAGGTCGCGGTCATTTCCGGCGGCGGGGCCGGGCACGAACCTGCCCATGCCGGCTTTGTCGGCATTGGCATGCTGACGGCGGCGGTTTCGGGCGAGATCTTTGCTTCGCCGAGCGTGGAAGCGGTATTGGCCGCCATCCGCGCAGTGACCGGTCCCGCCGGGTGCCTGCTGATCGTCAAGAACTATACCGGCGATCGCCTCAACTTCGGCTTGGCCGCCGAGAAGGCGCGCGTCGAAGGCTTCCCCGTCGAGATGGTGATCGTCGCGGACGACATTGCCCTGCCTGATATTGCCCAGCCGCGTGGCGTTGCCGGCACCTTGTTCGTGCACAAGATCGCCGGCCACCTGTCGGAAGCCGGCAACGATCTGGCGACGGTTGCCGCTGCGGCGCGGGCCGCGGTGGCGGATATCGTTTCACTCGGCATATCGCTGTCATCGTGCTCGATCCCCGGCCAGAGCCATGACGAAAGATTTGGCGCCAACGACGCTGAACTCGGCCTCGGCATCCATGGCGAACCGGGCGTTGAGCGGATTGCGGTGCAAAGTGCCGAAAGGCTGGTTGCGATCATGTCGGAGCGCCTTGCCGCGCGGCTCGATCCGGTCAGCGACTACGCCTTGCTGATCAATAATCTCGGTTCGGTGCCACCGCTGGAAATGTTGCTTGTCGCCAATGCGGTATTGGCTTCACCGCTGGCACAAAAGGTGACGCTGACAATCGGGCCCGGGCAGCTTATGACCGCGCTCAACATGAACGGCTTTTCCCTGTCGCTGATCCGGCTCGATGCGTCGCGCGAAGCGGCGTTGCGGGCGCCGGTAGGCCCTCACGCCTGGCTGCCGGCAAGAGCCGTTCGCCAAGCCAGCGTCGTGCCGATGGCCAAAGCCGCCGGCCCGAACAACGCGTCGAAAGCCAGCAAGGACGCACGCACCGACCGGTTGGTTGTCGCGGTCTGCGAACGGCTGATCTCGCTTGAAGGCGCGTTGAACGGACTGGATGCCAAGGCGGGAGACGGTGACACCGGATCGACTGTGGCGGCCGGTGCGCGCAGCGTGCTTGGCCGCATTGCGACACTGCCGCTCGCTGACCCTGCCGCAACGCTCGCCGCCGTCGGCGACATCCTGAGCGCCAGCATGGGCGGCTCTAGCGGCGTGCTGTTGTCGATCTTCTTCACCGCCGCCGCGCAGGCGCTGGAGTCTGGCGAAACGCTTCCCAAGGCGCTTCTCGCCGGCCTCGATCGGATGTCCTTCTATGGTGGAGCGAGGGTCGGCGATCGCACGATGATCGATGCCCTGGAACCCGCCTTGAGGGCGCTGGATAGGGGGAGTCTGGAAGATGCGGCGGTCGCGGCGCAACGCGGAGCCGAGGCCACCGCTGCCATGCGCAGGGCCAAGGCCGGGCGGTCCGCCTATATTGGCAGCCAGCTCGACGGCGTGGTCGACCCCGGCGCCTTTGCCGTCGCCGAGGTCTTCACTGCCCTCGCTGCGTTGCTCGAACCCGCTTGACTGGGGAAAAGAATGCTTCAATTGCCGGATATGCAATTTTCTCGTACTGCCGGCAGCGCAGGGGCCAGGAGCATGGGTGATATGGCGGCAGCGGATATTTCCAGGCTGATCGAGGCGGCGGCAAACACGATCGCCGCACATGCCGAAGAGCTGACCAGTCTCGACCAGGCCATCGGCGACGGCGACCATGGGCTCAACATGAAACGCGGCTTCGAGGCAGTGCGGGCCGAGGCCGGCGCGTTTGCGGCAAAGCCGTTGCCCGAGGCGCTGAAGGCGATCGGCACCAAACTGGTGATGACCGTCGGCGGAGCTTCCGGTCCCTTGTTCGGCACGCTGTTCATGGCGCTCGGCAAGGAGATTTCCGCCGCGCCGGGTCGCGCCGACCTGGCGGCGGCCTTCGGCAAGGCGATCGAAGCGGTTGCCGCCAGAGGCAAGTCGCAGGCCGGGCAAAAAACCATGCTCGACGTGCTGCAGCCGGTGCATGAGGCCCTGCTGCAGGGAAAGACGGCAGCGGACATCGTCGAGATCGCCGACAACGCGGCCGACGCGACCGTGCCGATGAAGGCGCTGCGTGGGCGCGCCTCATTCCTTGGCGACCGTTCGATCGGTCATATGGATGCCGGCGCACGCTCGACTGCGCTTCTGGTGCGAGCCGTAGCCGAGGCAATCGAGAGGCGCGCATGAGCAATGTCGGCATCGTCATCGTATCGCATTCGCCGCTGGTCGCCGAAGGCACCGCCGACATGGTGCGGCAGATGGTCGGCAACGAAGTGCCGCTTGCATGGTGCGGCGGAAACGGCCATGGCGGGCTGGGAACCAATGTCGAGGCGATCATGGGCGCCATCGACAAGGCCTGGTCGGAGGCGGGGGTCGCGATCCTCGTCGATCTCGGCGGTGCCGAGACCAATAGCGAGATGGCGGTCGAGATGATCGGCGAACCACGCGCCCAGAAGATCATCGTCTGCAATGCGCCGATCGTCGAAGGCGCGGTGATGGCGGCGACCGAGGCTTCCGGCGGCGCCTCGCTCAGGGAAGTGGTGGCGACGGCGCACGAATTGTCGCCGTCGTGAACGAACGGGAATTTTGACAAGCATGTCCGCAGCAGCCGAAGCCAGCGTCCTGATCACCCATGAGGTGGGACTGCATGCGCGTCCTTCGGTGAAGTTCACCAAGCTTGCCAAGACGTTTTCGGCCGACGTCGAGATTGCGCTCGCCGCCAACGGGCCATGGTTCGACGCCAAGAGCATCGTCAAGGTGATGGCGGCGAAAGCGCCGAAAGGCACTGTCCTGCATATCAGAGCCAAAGGGGACGGCGCCGGCGAGGCGGTCGGCGCACTGGTCGAGCTGGTGCGGCGCGATTTCGACGAAGGCAAGGACCATGCCCGAACCGCTTAGGCTGCAGGGCATTTCGGCATCGGCCGGCTATGCCGAGGGGCCGCTGTTCGATCTGGGCCAGGCTGCTGTGCGTTATGTCCGCAAGGCGACTGCCGCGGACGAGAAGGCGGCGCTTGAGGCCGCCATCTCCATTGCCGCAGGCCGGCTCGCGACATTGATCGAAACCAGCGACAGCGAGGCGGCCGGGATCCTCGAATTCCAGCTCGCCATGCTGGAGGACGACGCGCTGACCGGCCCGGCCTTTGCGCGAATTGCCGAGGGCATGGCTGCTGATGTGGCTTGGCGAAAAGCGCTCGACGCCGAGATAGCCGGCTATGAAACATCCGAGCAGGACTATTTCCGGGCGCGCGCGGCCGACATGCGCGACATACGCGACCAGGTGCTACGCGCGCTTGCCGGGGGCGGCGACATTGCCGCGCCGGCAGGTGCGATCTTCTACGGCGAGGATATCGCACCGACGCGCTTCCTCGAAACCGACTGGAGTGCCGGCGGCGGCATAGCACTTACGGCCGGAAGTGCCGCAAGTCATGTCGCAATGCTGGCACGCTCACGCGGCGTGCCAATGGTGGTGGGGTTGGGGCTCGTAGCGCGTGGGGTAGCCGGGCCCGGTGCTTCGCCGGCTCAGCTTGTCGGAATCGCACTGCTCGATGCCGAACATGGCGGCATCGTGTTGGCGCCTTCGAAAGCGGAGATCGAGGCATTCCGGCGATCGTCGTCGTCTTTCGCGGCGCATCGCGACAATGCGGCAGCCTATTTGACAAGGCCGGCAGCAACGAAGACCGGCATAGCGGTCCACGTGCAGGTGAATATTGCCGATCCGTCCGATGTCGACCGCATCGATGCTGCGGCGTGCGACGGTGTCGGGCTGATGCGGACCGAATTCCTGTTCGGCAAGACGCTGCCGGACGAGGAGACGCAATATCGCGCCTACCGTAGAGTGCTGGAATGGGCAGGCGACAGGCCGGTGACGATCCGTACTGTCGATGCGGGCGGCGATAAACCTGTGCCGGGCCTGACCGTCGAGGAAGGTAATCCATTCCTTGGCCTGCGCGGGATCAGGCTGTCACTGATGCGTCCGGCGGTCTTTCGTGTGCAGATCCGCGCTTTGCTACGTGCTGCCATGCACGGCAATCTGAAGGTGATGTTCCCGATGATCGCCGTTCCGGAAGAGTATGAACACGCCACCGCGCTGTTCGCTGAGGAGCAGGCTGACCTTTTGGCGCGCGGCATCGCGCACAAAATGCCGCCGCTTGGCATCATGGTCGAGGTGCCGTCGGTGGCCATCGCACCGGAGGCATTCGCCAAGGCCGCCTTCTTCTCGATCGGCTCGAATGATTTGACCCAATACGTGATGGCCGCCGCGCGCGACAATGCGTCGGTCGCACATCTGAATTCCGTCAGGCACCCAGCCGTGCTCCGGCTGATCGCCTCGGTTGCCGCCTTCGGCCGCGAGCATAATATCCCGGTCAGCCTGTGTGGCGATGCCGGCGGCGACCCCGCCTCGATCCCGGCGCTGCTCGAAACCGGCCTGCGTGACCTCTCCGTCGCTCCCGCCCAACTCGCGATGGCCAAGGCGGCCATCGCGGACGTTTCGATCTAGGCCCCGGTATGGCAGACAAGGCGTCGCAATCCGGCCCCGAAGAGGCGATCCGCGCCTACAAGACGATCCTGTCGCAGGTGATCGACCAGCGCCCGTCCGGCATGCGCCAGCGCCTCGCTGATGCGCTGGGCAAGCATCGCAGCTTCGTCACGCAGATTTCCAGCCCGGCCTATTCGACGCCGATCCCGTCGAAGCATTTGCCGGCTATCTTCTCCGTCTGCCATTTCAGCCCGGCCGAACGCGATCATTTCCTTGAGGCCTACCATCGGGCGCATCCGGGAAAGATGTCGCTGGCCGCAGGCTTGCGCAAGACACGCCATGTCTCGCTGATCGTTCCCGATTTCGGCGACGACAAGCAGAACGCGGCGCTCGACCGGGCGGTCAACGATTTCATCCAGAAGATCACCAGCATCGCCGGCAAGGGCAGCTGACGCTGGGCTATTTCGGGAGGACGGCCATGAAGAAATTTTTGAATTCGGTCGATACGGTGCTGACCGAGAGCCTCGACGGCTTCGTTGCCGCGCATGCCGATATCCTGGCGCTTGGCGAGGAACACAAATTTGTCCGCCGCAAGCTGCTCACACCGGGCAAGGTGGCGCTGATCTCCGGCGGCGGCTCGGGTCACGAGCCGCTACATGGCGGGTTCGTCGGGCACGGCATGCTGGATGCGGCCTGCCCCGGCCAGGTATTCACCTCGCCAACGCCTGACCAGATGATGGCGGCGGCCGAAGTCGTCAATACGGGCGCCGGCTGCCTGTTCATCGTCAAGAACTACGAGGGCGACGTGATGAATTTCGACATGGCCGCTGAAATGTCGGAAGGCGTGATGCAAATCGTGACCAATGACGACGTTGCGGTCGAAAACTCGTCCTACACCACCGGCCGGCGCGGCGTCGCCGGCACGCTGGTGGTCGAGAAAATCGTCGGCGCGGCGGCCGAACAAGGCATGGCACTGGAGCCGTTGAAGGCGCTCGGCGAGCGCGTCAACGGCGCGACGCGCTCGATGGGCGTGGCGCTGACCAGTTGCACCGTGCCGGCGGCGGGCAAGCCGACCTTCAATATCGGCGATGGCGAGATGGAGTTCGGGGTCGGCATCCACGGCGAGCCTGGGAGGCGGCGCGACACATTGAAAAGCGCCGATGCTATCGCCGAGGAGATCTGTACCGCAATCCTGGGTGACCTGGGCGACGGTGCCAGAGGCCAGGCGCTACTCTTCGTCAACGGCTTTGGCGGCACACCGTTGATGGAGCTTTATCTGATGTACAACAGCGCCCGCAAAATCTTCGAGAAGCACGGCGTGACGGTGACCCGGTCGCTGGTCGGGTCCTATGTGACCTCGCTCGACATGGCCGGCTGTTCGATCACGCTGAGCATGCTCGACGACGAGGCGGCTGTTTGGTGGGATGCACCGGTACATACGGCCGCGCTGCGCTGGGGCATGTAGCGGCGGAGAATGCCCCAGAAATAGTCGGTGACAAGACCGGTATCGGCAACGCCGCGCATCGCCAGACAGTTGCCCTCCTCACCCTGCGTAAGATAAAGAATCTGCGGGTTTGGGGAGTTCGAGCATGCGTTACAATTGGGATCGGGCGCCGACGGGTTTCGAGCGCCATGGAAAGGTGCTGGCAGCCGCCTTGCTGATCGTCGGCGGGGTCGGACTTATGCTCGCTGCCCTCCCGCTTTAGGGACAACAAACTCGGGTAGCGGACTACGTCTCAGCGCGTTGCCTCAGTGCGCCTGGCCAGTCACGGCGATGAAACGGCGGTCGCGCCCTTCAAATCCCTGGCTGAAGCGCTGCACGAGCACCGCAAGCACGCCCGGTTTTCCATCCGGGGTGAATGCGTAAGATTCCGACAGGCTGTAGGAAGTCGGGCAATTCCTCGAACCGGGCACCGCCTTGTCCTCATGCAGCAGCTTGATCGGCTTGCCGTCCTGACCCTGCAGCGTCAGGCGAAAGCCGAGCGCCTTGCCGGTCGTTTCGCCTTGCTGCGTCGCGTCGAAACTCGCTGAACAATCCGCCGTGCTGTCGGCACGGATCTGCTCGAGCTGGATGGTGCCAAGCTCGTCATAGGCCGGCGAAAGCCATTTTTGCGAAACCTGCTCGAGGCGCGCAATGTCATTGTAGGCGACCATGTCGTCGGGAAAGGTGAACCTGTCCAAGGCAGTCCGCTCGCCGCGCGGCGCGATGGCATATTTGGCCAGCAAGGGCGCCGCCAGTTCGGCGGCCTGTGCCCTCGCCTGCGCAAGCGTCAATGTCGAATCCTCCGTCTCGTCGGCGATGACGATCGGCTTGCCGCCGACGAACTCATCGGTCCGCGTGTCGATGATCTCGATCTCCGACCAGCCCGAATCCGAAGCACCGGCATCGAGCGTGCCGTACTGTTCGAAGGCGAAGTAGTTGCCGTCTGGCGAAAAGCCGATGACGCGCCGGGCCGCCGCGTCGCCTGCCTGAGCAGCTGAAGCGAGCACCACCGCCAGCGTCGCAACCGCGGCAAACCCAAGCTCATATCGCAATTTCATCGCGCCCTGCCCCTAATGCCGAAAATTCGAACGATACCGGCCCCCAGACCACCATGACCCGCACTTGCGGCCAAGTTAGAACGACAGCAAACGAAACGCACAAATACATGGTTGCACAAACCAGCATACGCTATTTCAAGGACAGCAAACATTCCTGGGGAGGAAGCTGGATGGCGTCACGCTACCACGAGGTCTATGACGGCTGGAAACGCGACCCGGAAAAATTCTGGGCCGATGCCGCCGGCGCAATCGACTGGTTCTCGCCCTTCGAGACGGTGTTCGACGCCAATGCCGGCGTCTATGGCAGGTGGTTCGTTGGCGCCTCGTGCAACACCTGCTTCAATGCCGTCGATCGTCATGTGGCGGGCGGCCGTGCCGACCAGATCGCGTTGATCCATGACAGCGCGATTTCGGGCACAATCAGGAAATTCACGTATGCCGAGTTGAAGCGCGAGGTGGTCGCGCTGACCTCGGTGCTCAAGAATCGTGGCATCCAAAAAGGCGATCGCGTCATCATCTACATGCCGATGGTACCGGAAGCAGCCTTCGCAATGCTTGCCTGTGCGCGGATCGGCGCCGTGCATTCGGTGGTCTTCGGCGGCTTTGCCTCGCATGAGCTCGCCACCCGCATCGACGACGCCAAGCCGAAGCTGATCATCTCCGCTTCCTGCGGCCTGGAGCCAGGGCGCGTCGTTGCCTATAAGCCGCTGCTCGACAAGGCGATCGAGATGTCGCGGCACAAGCCGGAAAGCTGCCTTATCCTGCAGCGCGACCAACTGCGCTGCGAACTCAGGGAAAACCACGATATCGACTATGCCGACGCCGTGGCGCGGGAGCGGGCCGCGGGTGCCAATGTCGACTGTGTTCCGGTGCTTGCCACCGATCCGCTCTACATCATCTACACGTCGGGCACGACCGGCCAGCCGAAGGGAATCGTGCGCGACAATGGCGGCCATATGGTCGCGCTGAAATGGTCGATGGAAAACGAGTTCGGCGTCAAGCCGGGCGAAGTGTTCTGGGCGGCTTCCGATGTCGGCTGGGTGGTCGGCCATTCCTATATCGTCTACGGCCCGCTGCTGCATGGCTGCACAACGATCCTGTTCGAGGGCAAGCCGGTCGGCACGCCCGATGCCGGCACCTATTGGCGTGTGATCGCCGAGCATGGCGTCGTCGCGCTGTTCACCGCGCCAACCGCCTTTCGCGCCATCAAAGGACAGGACCCGAAGGGCGAATTCGTCCCGAAATACGACCTGTCCAAATTCCGGACGCTGTTCCTCGCCGGCGAGCGCGCCGATCCGGAAACCATCAAATGGGCGGAGCAGAAATTGACCGTGCCGGTGATCGACCATTGGTGGCAGACCGAGACCGGCTCGCCGATGACCATCAACCCCGCCGGACTGGGCCTGCTGCCGGTCAAATACGGCTCGCCCGGCGTGCCGATGCCCGGTTATGACATCCGCGTGCTCGACGATGCCGGGCATGAGGTCAAGCGTGGTACGCTTGGAAATGTCGTGGTGAGATTGCCGTTGCCCCCCGGCTGCCTGCCGACGCTGTGGAATGCCGACGAGCGGTTTCGCCAAGCCTATCTCGACGAGTTCCCCGGCTTCTACAAAACCGCGGATGCCGGCATGATGGACGAGGACGGCTATCTCTATGTCATGGCTCGCACCGACGACATCATCAATGTCGCCGGCCACCGGCTATCGACCGGCGCCATGGAGGAGGTTCTGGCCGCGCATCCCGACGTCGCCGAATGCGCCGTCGTCGGTATTGCCGATGCTATGAAAGGCCAGGTTCCACTCGGCTTCGTCGTGCTGAATGCCGGCGTCGACCGCGACGCCGGCATCATCGAAAACGAGGTTGTCACCCTGGTGCGCGAACGGATCGGCCCGGTCGCTGCCTTCAAGACGGTGGTGACGATCAAGCGCCTGCCGAAGACGCGCTCCGGCAAGATCCTGCGCGGCACCATGCAGAAGATCGCCGACAAGGAGGAATGGACCATGCCGGCAACGATCGACGACCCGGCCATCCTCGACGAGATCACCGCCGCGCTGAACCGCCGCGGCATCGGCCTGTAATGGGCGCCGAAGCCGAGTTGCGTCCGAAGCTCCGGTATGGAACGACCGGCGCCGGACGTGGTATCCACGCGCGGTGTCGTCATGTTGTTTCGGAATCGAGACGCACCCACAGCCATGCGAGACGCCATACGTGACCCTGTTCCAGCGATCGAGAAAGCCCCAGGCCGCGGCACGCCAGCGGCTGGAGATCGATATGCGGGGCGCAGTCGTCTATGCGATCGGCGACGTGCATGGCTGCTACAAGGAACTCCGCGCCCTGGAGCAGAAGATCGTGCTCGATTCGGCGCCCTTCGAAGGGCGCAAGCTCATAATCATGCTTGGCGACTACGTCGATCGTGGACCCCAGTCGGCGCGTGTGCTCGATCATCTGCTGGCGCCACCGCTCCGTGATTTCCAGCGCATCTGCCTTGCCGGCAACCACGAAGTCGTGATGCTGAACTACGTCGACGGGATCATTTCGAGAGAGTCGTGGCTGGCGATAGGCGGCCTGCAAACGCTGTTTTCCTACGGCGTCGACCCGTCGCGCATGGCCGATCTCTATGGGTCAAGCGAGGAGGTCGACAAGCGCATTCGGGAAGTCATTCCAGCCGACCACATTAGCTTCATGCGCGCGCTGCCGGTCATGGTCTGTTCGGCGAAATTCGTGTTCGTGCATGCCGGCATCAGGCCCGGCATCGAGCTGGCCGCGCAGGACGAGGACGACCTGCTGAATATCCGTTCGGACTTCTTCGACGCTGCGCATCTTCTCGACCGCTATGTCGTGCACGGACATACGCCGGTCGACACTCCGAAGCTCGAGGGACGCCGGCTTGGCATAGACACCGGCGCCTTCCAAACCGGCCAGCTGACCGCCCTCAGGATCGTCGACAACCGCGCCAGGTTGATATTTTCCTGAGCGCGATGTCGTCGCTCAGGCGGCTGCCCTGGTGCGCGCTTCCGATTTTTCCAGATAGTAGCTCGAATATTTGTCGAAGAATTTTTCCGAGCCGCCGATCGCGCCATATTTGGCCAGCTTCTTCAGTTCGACCTTGTTCAGCACCGCGCCAATGATCTTCTTGGCGATGTAGGGCTCCGAGCTGAGCATGGATTGCACCATCGCACGCGGCGTGCGTCCCCACTCGGTGACCAGCACGAAGCCGTCGACAAGCGGAGCGAAGGCCTTGGCGTCGACGACAGGCCCGAGCGGCGGCAGATCGACGATGATGTATTCGAAGGTTTCCTTGGCGTTATCGATGAAACGCCGCATGCCGGCTGAAGACAGAAGCTCGCTGGTATGCGAAAACTGGCCACGCAGGACGGCCGGGATGATAGCCAGCTTGGTCTGCCGGTCGATCTTGCCGACCGACTGCCATGTCTGCCCGCTCACCACAGCTTCCATCAGGCCCTGCTCGGCCTCCATACCGAGGCTGCGGCTGAGGCCGGGATTGCGCAGGTCGCCATCGATCAGCAGCGTTTTCGATCCGTTGACGGCAAGCAGCCCGGCAAGATTGGCCGCCACCGTCGACTTGCCCTCGCCGGGAAGCACCGAGACCACGCCGATGACCCGGCTGCCCTGGCCCTCCATCACGACGTCGAAGGCGATCTTGGCGTTGCGCAGCGTCTCGGAGAACATCGATGCCGGGGCATCGACGGTTACCCGCATCCGCGCACGTTTTTCGGCTGCCGACAATGTTTTGGAGGGCTGGGATTTGGAGGACTTGGCGGTCTTGGATTCAACGACTTTGACGTCAGGCTGACCGCCATTGCGCTGGTCATCCTTGCCAGCCTTGCCGATGACCGGCAGGTAGCCGAGGAATTTGAGGCCCACACGGTCGCGGACATCCTCGCCGGTCCTGAAGAAGCGTTCCCTGAATTCATTCAGGCCACCAACCCCTGCGCCCATCATTATGCCAAGCGCCAGCGAAAGCCCCAGCACGATGGCCGTGCGCGGGGTTGCGGCCGACTGCGGCATCGTCGCGTCCGAGATGACCCGGATCTTGCCGACCGGGAAGGATTGCTGCTGGGCGGCCTCCTCATAGCGGTTCAGGAACGTCTGGTAGAGCGTCGACAGCGCCGTCGCCTTTTGGTCCAGCTCACGCAGCTTGACCTGCGACTGGTTGTCGATGGAGCTCTTGCCAGCCGCCAAGGCGACATTTGCGCGGAGCGCGGTTTCGCGCGCCAGAGCGACCTCGTATTCGTTGCGGTAGCTTTCGGTCAGTTGCTTCAGCTCGCCGAAAATCTGCGCCGATATGTCGGCCTTCTCCTTGGCGAGCGCGACGGCCTGCGGATGTTGCGGGCCGAAATTGGCTTCGACGTCCTGCTGCCGCTTGGCGACGGTGAGATAGCGGTTCTTCAGCGTCGTGATGACGGAGCTGCTCGGCTGGTCGTTCGATATCGCGGCGTCCTTGAATGCATTGTCCGAGCCGCTTTCGACGATCGACTTGTACTGCTGATAGCGGGCGCCGGCACGTGCGGTATCGGCCTGCGCGACGATCAGCTGGGTGTTGAGATCGGACAATTGCTTGTCGCTGATCAGCTGGCCGTCATTGACGGCCAATCCGTGTTCGGCCCTGAACTTTTCGACCGCTAGTGCGGCCGCCTGGGAGCTCTCACGAAGCTCGGTCAGCCGGCCTTGCAGCCAGACCGCCGCCCGCTCGGTCGCGTCGAAGCTGGCATCGAGCTGATCGGCGAGATAGGCGTCGGCATAGGCCTTGGTGATGGCGGTCGCAAGCGCCGGATCCGTCGCCTGGAAGGAGATGCTGATGACAAAGCTTCGGCCGATCCGCTCGGCGTCGAGTTGGTTCTGCAGTTTGAAGATTGCATAGTCGCGGGGCGACGACGATGCGGTGATCGCGTCACGCGTCGCAGCATCAAGCTGAGTGACATCGGTTGTGCTAGCGGCGCGCTTGGGGCGGACAGACTGGATGATACCGCGAACAAAGCCAGCAACCTTCGACAGGGCCGATGTCGGAGGGTTCATGAAAGCGTCGTTCTGATCGAGCTTCAGCTTGTCGACGACCACCCCAGCCAGCCTGGCCGACTGTAGTATTTCGATCTGGCTCAGAACGGCGGAGTCGGTCTGCATGCTGACCGACGCCGCCGAAATGTCGTCGACGACCTTGTTCAATCCTTCGTCGATCAGCACGCTGCTCGTCGCCACATAGGTAGGAGGCGTTGTCTGCAAGTAGAGCACGCCAAGAAAGAGACCGATGACGGCGCAGGCGGCAACCACTTTCGCCTGCCGCGCGGCCATGCCAAGCAGGCGCTCGATGTCGATGAAGTCTTCGGCGTTTGCCACATTTGAAGCCGGCAATGGCGTCCTCTTGTCGACAGGAAAATTGGCATAGTTCATCTTCGGTCCAATTCTAGTTTGCAGGCGCTACCGCCTCGAAGGTCGGGACATAGGGTGCAAACCTTGCGCCGGACAGTGCGCGTTACGCGCGGCGCAACGGCCTGTCCTGCGTCATCAGCCGCACCCACAATGCCTCGAAAAAATGGACATTATGCGGCTTCTTCCCGACGCTGATGCGACCGGACGAATTCCTGCAGCATCTCGAAGATCGGGCCCTTCATGTCCTCCCGCGCCAGCGCGAAAGCGACATTGGCCTGAATGAAACCCTCCTTCGAACCGCAGTCGAACATGCGGCCGTCGAAAGGCTGGGCGAAGAAGGCCTGGGTCTGTGCGAGACGCACCATTGCGTCGGTCAGTTGTATCTCGTTGCCGGCGCCGCGCTGCTGGCTGGCCAGCAACGAGAATATCTCGGGCTGCAGGATGTAGCGGCCGTTGATGTAGAAGTTCGATGGCGCGTTGGCAGGAGCCGGCTTTTCGACCATGGCCGTCACCTCGAAGCCCGTGCCGACATCAGCGCCGCGCCCGACAATGCCGTATTTGCTGGTCTCGGTCGGATCGCAACGCTCGACGGCGATAACGTTTGCGCCAGTCTGCGCATAAAGATCGGCGACCTCGGCGAGACACCCGCGCCCGCCGAAGGACACCATGTCCGGCAAAAGCAATGCGAAGGGCTCGTCACCGATGACTTCGCGCGCGCACCAGACGGCATGGCCGAGGCCTTGCGGCGACTGCTGGCGGATGAAGCTCGTCGCGCCGGCGACGGGAAGCAGGCTTTCAAGCGATTCGAGTTGCGCCTTCTTGCCGCTCTGCTCCAGGGTTCCGATCAGTTCAGGATGCAGGTCGAAATAGTCTTCGATCACCGCCTTGTTGCGGCCGGTGACGAAGACGATGTGCTCGATGCCGGCCTCGAACGCCTCGTCAACCGCATATTGCACGACAGGCCTGTCGACCACCGGCAGCATTTCCTTCGGCATGGACTTGGTCGCCGGCAGGAACCGCGTTCCGAGCCCCGCCACCGGTATGACTGCCTTCCTGACTTTTTTCATTGCATGTTCCTTCTGAGGAGATCGATTTCAACCCTGTCGCAGGCGGCGAAACTGTCTTCATTCACCTGCAGCCCTTCACCTCCCCGCCACTACGGCAAACTGTGCCGCTACCCTTCGCAACCGGACGGCGATCGGCATGCTCATATGCCGAACCGCCGCCGGATCGCTGAGCGCCGTCCATATCGCCTTGAGCGGCGACCGCGCCTTGATGTGCTGGACCAGCGACAGGAATGATGCCGCCCGCCGCAGGCTGCGAGCGCGCCTGGCGAACGCCGCCTCGGCCGCAGCATCCATGGAATGGGCCGCGGCGAAGGTGGCATCGGCCCTGCGCATCGCCTCGACGTGATGAAGTTCGAGCACCCGGGAGATGGAGCCGGTGCGAATGTGGTAGATATAGCCCGTCGTCGGCTCGACCACGCATTTGCCCCCCTTGGCCAGAGCACTGGCCAGGAGGATATAGTCTTCGCCAATGATCAGGCTTTCATCGTAACGAAGCCCGTTCTCGTTCAGGAACCGGCGCTGGAAGATCGGCTTGAGGTAGCCGAGATTGAACCTCGATTCGAAGAGGACATTGCCGCCGATGAAATCCGCCAGCGAGATTGAACCGAGCCCTTCCAGATAGTCGGCCGGGAACATCGTCTCTTCGGCAACGCCATCCTCGCGAACGACCTGCAGATTATCGACCGCGATCTCGGCGCCCGCTTTCTCCGCGCGTTCGATCATGGTGCAGATTCGCCCGGGATAGACCGCGTCGTCCGAATCTAGGACCGCGACCCACCTGCCGCGGGCAAGCTCAAGGCCCGCATTCCTGGCGCCGCCGGGGCCACGGTTTTGCTCGAGCGCGACAACGCGTACGATGTCTTCGGGGTAGGATCTCGCCAGGTCGAGCGTCCGGTCGCGCGACTTGTCGTCGACGACGATGACCTCGACGCTGATATTGCGCTGGGCGACGGCGCTGGCAATCGCCCGATCGATGGTCGCCTCGGCATTGTAGGCGGCAATCACGAAGCTCACGTCAGGCTGCACGCTTGCCCCCTTGCTGCGGCGAAGACAGGCCGTATTGGCGGATTTCACGAACCCCGACGAGGCCGCTGACGACGCCGACATGCATAATGCCGCGAAGCAGGCTGCGGTTCCGGCGTACGGGGTCGATGGCGACCGGAATTGCCGACAGGAAACTGTAGGCGGCCTTTGCCGCGGCAATGCCGACCTGCTTGAGCCGGGCAAGGCCGTGTGCGTTGCGCCCCAGAAGATGACCGTGCGTCTGCCCAACCCGGAACCGGCGGCGGCCGAGCCAGTCGAATGCCGCCCTGGCAGGTGGCACCGCTTCGTCGACCCAAGCCTCCGGCGAAAAGGCGATGCGGCCGCCGGCCTTGACCATCTGGTCGAAGAATTCCGTATCTTCGCCGCCGGTCTGGCCACGTGCCAGGCTGAAGCGCCGGCCGCGCAGGCTCTCAGCGCCAATCCTGAGCAGGACGTTGCAGGTGTAGCCGGTGCGGATTTCGCCGCTCACCCAGACCGGCAAGGTCGAGTGGAAATCGCCTTTGCGCATCCAGGCGGGCGCATCCGGCAGGTAACGGGCTTGCACCGGCCCAAGCACCGTCGCAGCACCTGTTGCTTCTGCCGTCGCCACCAGTTCGGCAAGCCAGCCAGCGGTGGCCGTCTCGTCGTCGTCGATAAAGGCGACGAAATCCGCCGCACTGGTATCGAGGCAAGCGTTGCGCGCGATCGAGATGTTGCGGGCCGGGGCGTGCCGGTAGGTCACCGGCAGCTTCAACTCCCCCGCCAGCTTGGCGACCAGCGTTTCGGCCGTCGGCGTATCGTCGTTGTCGGCGATGACGATACCGACGTCGAACCCCGCAGGCATGTCCATGGCCGCTATGGAGCGAAGCGTGTCGGCAAGCTCCGGCCGGCGGAATGTGCAGACGCAGATATCGATGCTTCGATTTTTCCTGACCGGGTCCATCACGCTACCCCGCGCTGCGGTCGCGGTGCGAGCAGTTGCAGCCAGAAACCGACCGACCAGCCGAAATGCATGACCATTGCCGAGATCCCGGCAAGCGCAATGTCGGCTTTGCGCTGGCTGACGGCGGTCCAAAAGCCGTAGCCGAGGCAGACCGACGCCCATAGCAAAAGCGGCACGGCCGCCAGCCAGTGGACGAAGGAAAAGGCGGCGAGAAGAACCACGGGGAACACCAGAAGCGGCACCATCTGCCGGATCTTCGGGATCATGCGGTGCTTGAGGACGTTCTTCGCCCGGCCACGGCCATAGCCGAGATATTGAAAATAGAGGCCCTTCAGCGAGGAGCGCGGGTAGTAGACCATTTGCGTCTTGCCGGTCATCCAGATGCGGTAGCCGGCCTGGCGGAGCCGATAGTCGAGTTCGGCATCCTCATTGTGGCTGAAGGTTTCGTCATAGCCGCCGACCGCGGTGAAGGCCGATATCCGTATCAGTGCGTGGTGGCCATGATCGACCCATTCCCCCGCCGAAAGATGCCGGTGCTTGGAGCCGCCGGTGCCGAGCCTGGAGTTCTGCGCCGCTGCCGCTGCTTTCTGAACCATGCCGCTGCCACTGGTCAGCATCGAGACGACGACCGAATCCGCACCGGTGGCCTGCGCTTCTTCGACCAGCCGGTCGCAATAATCCGCAGGATAGCCGCCATGCGCGTCGATGCGAATGAGATAGTCGACGCCTTCCCCGAACCTGGCGACGGCGAGATTGATTGCCGCGCTCTGCAAGCGCTTTTCATTGTGCAGCAGGATCACCCGCTGATCTTTTGCGGCGATGTCCGCGACGATCGTCCTGGTGCCGTCCGTGCTGCCGCCATCGGCAACGATGATCACGGCGCCCAGCCTCTCGGCCGCAGGGCGGAGCTCTCGAAGCAACGCGCCGATATGGGCCGCTTCGTTCAGGCACGGAACCACGATCATGCAGGATGGAATTTCGGTTTGCGTCATCGGCAGTCCTTCTATGCCAATGCTTCGGCAGCATATGGACCGGGAGCCGCAGTCAGCCCGCGGAGCTTTTCGACGAGCGCCCGGCAATCGGCGCGGTCGTAGCTCCAGGTGCGCGGATTGCGGGCGAGAACACGCGCCCTCAATGTCCCGAACCGATGCTGCTCCATCGTGCCGACGGCGGCTTCGAGCGCCTCGGGCGCGGCTTCTGGCAAAAGAACCCCTATGCCTTGCCGGTCGAGGAACCGGCCGGTTTCGGTGGCTCCCATCGAAATCGGCACGGCTCCGAAGCGGCAGCCCTCATAGAGCCGGTTGGGCAGCAGCCATTCGGAGTTCAGGCCCTGCTCAAAAAAGTCGATGGCCCAGGAAAAGTGGACCTCGCGGTAGATCGCCGCCATATCCTCGGGATTGCGGTAGGGCCCGCCAAACGAGAGCCAGGGTTCCGATTCGACGAAACCGTGGAAATCGGGAAATTCGGACAGCGCCGGGCGCCCCCTGAGGACGATTTCAAAGCGGCCGTCGAGGCGGCGCGAAAATTCGGCCAGAAGCTCCAGGGAGCGACGGCAGCGAAGCGCCCCGAACCAGCCGATCCGCCAAGGCGGCGCTACGGGGTTCTCCGGCGCCGCGCGGTCATCCAGCGAGGCCGCGGCTGGCTCGAAATACTTGTTTTCGAGCAGTTCGACCGGGGCGGCAATCTGTCCGAACGGCTTGAAATAGTTGGCGATGAAGGCCGGAGAGCTGGTCACCAGAAGCTTCACATCCCTGGCCAGGAAGCGTTCTGCGCCGCGCATCGCCCAGCCCAGCGGATCGTCGCGAAGCAGCAGGCGATGGATATCCAGGCACTCGTAGACGATCGGCACCGTTGCCTGGAAAGCCGACCTGGCGCGGCGGGCAAGCGCCAGCATTTCCAGATTGCGCGCGATAATGAGGTCGGGCCGTGGCATTGAGCCCAGCTTCGAGCCGGTCGAGACGACTGCCTTCATGATCGCGGCCAGACGTTGGGCGAATCGGCCATCACGAGTCGGGCCGAGATCGATCGGCTGCAAGCCCTCGACATCAGCAACTGCGCTTGCCGTACGACGAAAGCCCGCCAGCGTAACCTGGGCGCCGCCTGCCTTGAGCATTATGATCCGCCGGCGCACTGCCGGGTCGGAGACGTCGTGTACCAAGTACAAGACATGCAGCATGAAAACTCGACCGCTGTTGGCCCGCCCGCGACAATGCTAGTACAGCTCTTGCTGCATCGCAACATTTTTGGTTGCAGCGTAGCAAAGATCCCCGTTTTTTGTTGCACTGCAAAATCGATGGGTTAATCTCGCTCTGCTTGGGCCACATGGACCGCGCGTTGGCCTGCCATCGGGCTGCGCGCCAATAATCACGACGCGAGGACCATCCTTGGCGTGCAGCATTTTCGGCCAACCCGCCTGCAATCCGCCCCTTCGCACCCGTCGATGGAAGCACGGGACTACTCACGAAATGAGGTCATTCCATGAAGATCGCGGTTGAAAACACCGTCTGCCTGAATACCGGGGATGCAGCGATTCTCCTGGCGATCCGCCATGTTTTCAAGACGATCGTGCAAGACGATATCCAGTTCTGCGTCTTCGACAGCCAGCCGGAGGTGGCGGCGAGGCTCTACACGAAGAAAGAGTATCCTGATCTCGAATTCCACAAGCTGCTGTCGGAATCGCTGTTCCGCTACAAATACGGCAGCGGGCTGAAGAACCTGTTCAAGCCGATCTACAATCGGCTCGTCCTCAATGCCCTGCGGCGGTTCGGCATCCGCGGCGTTCTCGGGCGTTTGTTCAGCTCAAGCAATCGCCGTGGTCTCGAGATCTACAAAGGCGCCGACCTCGTGGTCACGACAGGCGGAACCTATCTTGTCGAGACTTACAATCTGGAACGGCGACTCAATCAATTCCGGATCGACGCGATTCTGGGCAAGGACCCCGTCTTCTTCACGCAATCGCTCGGCCCGTTCAACAAAAGTTACAATCGCCAGGAGTTGAGCCCAATCTTCGATCGGAGCCCGCTCATCCTGCTGCGCGACGAACGTTCGCGAGGCCACATTGTGGACATGGTGAAAGACCCCGGCAAATGCCACGTCGTGGCCGACGCCGTCTTTGCCCTGGCCGACACCGACAGGATCGGAAAAATTCTGGCCTCCGGCCAGTCGGCGACCGTCACCGGCCGCGTCGCCATTTCCGTCCGTCACTGGAACTATGTCAGCGACGGCGAGGGCGGCATGCGCCGCTACATCGACTCGATCCGTGCGATCGCGACCATCCTGGTCAGGGACCACGCCAAGGAGGTCACCTTCGTCTCCACCTGCCAGGGCGTGCCGGAATACGCCCATGACGATTCCAAGACGGCGCGGGCTATCGTTGCCGAACTCGATCCGGAGATCGCCAAGCATGTCAGCGTGGACGCTTCGTTCCACACGCCGGAGCAACTGATGGCACTGGTGAAAGGCTTCGACTTCGTTGTCGCAACGCGCATGCACATGATGATCATGTCGCTCTGCGTCGGCACGCCGGTGCTGCCGATCGCCTATGAATTCAAGACCAAGGAACTTGCCAAGCGGATCGGCGTCGCCGACCTGCTGCTCGACATCGACACGGTGACGCCCGAGGAAGCGAGCGAGAAGCTCGGCAGACTTACCGCCAATCTCGACCTCTATCGCAGGACGAGCCTTCAGGCAGTGCTTGAGGAGCATGCGTCGGCGATGTCGGCAGGTGAGCTTTTGAGGCCGGTGATTGCCGGCCTAGCGGGCGTTGCGCATGGCGCTGGAAAGCGTGGTGAACAGGGCGCTGCGCGACTGGCGAAGGGCAAGCATGAGGACCAGGCCGATCGAATAATTGACGGCAACCGCCAGGACCACCGCGAGCAGGTCTGACTGGCTGGTCAGCGATGCCGGCAACTCCCGGTACACGGACCAGGCAAGCAGCGATGACGCGATGAAAAGCCCCTGCATGACCAGGAAGTCGGCTGCGGTCACCGGGCCGACCCGGTGGACAAGAACGGCAAGCACCGGGACGCGCAGCACATAGCCGCTGATCGCATAGGCCGCCGCGACACCGACGGCGCCCCAGTGCAGGCCGATGATGAAGGCGGCGACCGTCGTCAGCGACGAGTAGATGCCCCAGTGGAACATGGTCTTGGTCTTGCCCTGGCAGATGAAGATCCAGCCGGTGGTGCTCGAGATGGACTGGATCAGGCTGGCGATGCCCAGCCAGGCGAAGATCGGCGCCACCGCCGTCCAGCGCTCGCCGAAGAGAAGCCCGACGACCTGGTCCGACGTCAGCGTCAGCGCCGCGATGCCGGGCATAGTGATGGCCGCCAGCATCCAATTGGTTCGCACATAGATGTCGCGAAACCGCGCCTTGTCCTCATGGATGCGGCTCAGCAGCGGCACCATCACGCGTGTCAGCGGCTGGTTGATGTTCTGCAGCGGAAACAGCAGGAGCTTGTAGGCGCGGTCATAATAGCCGAGCTCGATCGCGCCCGAATACTTTCCGATCAGGATGTTGTCGAGATTGCGCGAGAAGAAGTTGGCCAGATTGAAGCCGGTCAGATTGGCGCCGAAAGACAATATGTCGGTATCGACCTTCAGGTCCGGCCGCGACGGCGTCCAGCGCGCCACCTGCCATGCCGCGGCCAGCGCGACAACGGCCGATACCGCAGGGCCGATGACCAGCGACCAGTAGCCCAGCCCCGCATAGGCGGCGATTGCGGTAGTCGCAAGTCCGGCAGCAGCGGTTATCACGTCGTTCAGCGCGAGCTGGCCAAAGCGCAAGTGACGGTTCATCAGCGCCAGCGGCACCGCGGCGAGGCTGCCAAGCAGCAGCGGCAAGGCAGAGCCGATGGTGATCCCCACCATGCGTTGATCGCCATAGAAGGCAGCGATGGCGGGCGCCAGGCATGCAACCACCACGGCACTGCCTATCCCCACCAGCGCACTGATCCAGAATACCTGGTTGAGCTGCTCGGTGCTGATATCCTTGCGCTGGACCACGGCCTGTTGCAGGCCAAGATTTTGAAGCAGCCCGACAAAGGCCACGATCGGCCCGACGGAAGCCACCAGGCCGAAATCCTCGGGCACGAGCAGACGCGCAAGCACGATGACGGAGAGAAACTGGATCGCCATCTTAAAGCCTTGCGCGCCGATCGTCACCACGCCGCCGCGCAGGGCGACGCGACCGAACTGGGGGGGCGGGTTGGCGTTCATGCCGGCTGCCTGGCTTCGGCCAGTTGAGCAACGATCTGCGCAAAACGTTCGTTGAGTACGTCCGCGTTGAAATCCTGCTCGATCTTGCGGCGCGCCGCACGTGCGATGCGCTCGCATTTGTCCGGGTTCTCGGCCACCCAGACAAGCTTGCGGGCCAACGCCGCAACGTCTCGCTCCGGTGCGAGGAAGCCTGTCTCCTGATCCTCGATCAGTTCGGGGATGCCCGAGTGATAGGTGCTGACGACGATCAGCCCGGCGGCCATAGCCTCCATCAGCGCCACCGGAATACCCTCGAGATCGCCGTCTCGCGCGGCAACGCTAGGCAGCAGGAATACGTGGGCATTGCGCAGGCGCTGCTTGACCTCGGCGTGCGGACGCGGCCCGAGGAAAGTCACCCGGTCGGCAATGCCGAGATTTGCGGCGAGCTTCTTCAACTCTTCCAGCAATTCGCCGCCGCCAATCACCGAATAGACCCAGTCGCGCCGCGGCAGGCTGGCGAGCGCCCGAAGGGCGAATTCGATGCCCTTCTTTTCGGTCAGCCGGCAGACCGAGATGAAGGACAGCGTGTCCCGGTCCCAGGAACGCCAATGGTAGCCGATCTCACCGGGCCGCACGCCCATATGGTGAACCATGACTTGCGCGGGGGGTGCGCCGACGCCGATCAGGGCGTCGCGGAAAAACGCGTTCACCGGGAGCTGGAGAACGCCCTTGTCGAAGACAACCTTGTAGCGCGTGAGCGTGTTGTCATGCAGCGGTTCGCCAACATCGCGGCCGTGGAATATGGTCACCAGCGGAGCGGAAATCCGGCCTCGTTTCATGGCGCGGGCGACGCGCATGCCGTTATTGCCGAAATGCGCGACGATCACATCGGCGTCCTGCAATTTGCGCGCAAAAGCGATGTCGATAGCGGTCGAGAGCTTATCCCAGAACCTGCCCGACCATCTCCTGAGCGTCGGGCGAAAGCGCCCCAGCCCGCCCCACCAGCAGACGACCTTGCCAGGGAGAGCCTGCCAGCGGCGATCGTCGATGTTGCTGTCCTTGCCGAAGGACGTCTCGTTGCAGACGACGCCGACTTGCATGCCGCGCTCGAGGCACCCTTCTATCTGGTCGAGGACGAAGGTCTCCGACAAAGAGGGGAACTTATCAACTACGAAGCAAATCTTCATCGGATGGACGATCTTTCGAGGCCGGTCGGCGATCTGCTCGCGCGGATGAGGGCTGACGCCCGTCGCTACCGTGCGAGGCGCCTCAAGCGTCTGGTGTTGTGCGTGTCGTTGTCCCAAGGCAGCTCCCACCCCGGTCAGGCGCGAGAGCCGGCTTTTGGGCAACGTGCATGGTTTTGGACGAAATGCATCAGGCGGCACGCTCCAGCGCGCCTTGCCTGGCGTTGTCGAGAACGCGGAGGAAGGTCGCGAACTGGCTGTCGGGGTTCATTTGCGGCCGCTCCGAAAACAGCTGCGCCGCCGCCGACAGCCGATCGTACTCGGCCTTGTCGCTCCATAGTCGCCTGACCGCGGCGACCCAGTCGTCGAGCGGTGCGTCATAGTCGAGCACCACGCCGCCGGCGCCAATCGCTTCCGGCAGGCCGCCGCGACGGGACCCGACGACTGGAATGCCGCTGCAATGGGCCTCGGATGCCACCCGCCCCCAAGCTTCTTCCCATTTGCTGGGCGCCAGCAGGATCTTGGTGCGGCCATAGACGGTCTTCATGTCGCTGGTGCGGCTTTCCAGCCTGACGTTGCGCAGCGGCGCGATGATCCGTTCGATCTGCGCCCGGTGGTCGTCGTCGAGCTTCCAGCTTTCGACGAACAGGAACGGAATTTCGGGGCATTGGCCGGCGATGCGCACGGCGAGTTCGAACCCTTTTTCATTGTAAGGATTGATCAGCGTGACGAATTCACCGGTGGTCGGCGTGCTGTAGAGCCCGGGATTGATGGTCGGCGGGATCACGGTCGAATCGATGCCGAACCTTTCCTTATAGGTGCGCGCAGTGAATTCGGAGTTGGCGATATAAAGCGCCGAATGCAATTCGCGCAGGTCGCCGGCCAGTTCGTGGAATTCGACGTTCCGCAGATAGACCACCAGCGGCACGCCGAGCGCCTGCAGCGCCTTTCCGATCGGCACCGATTTGTGGCACTGCACGACGGCGACATCGGGATCGAGCCGTTCGACCGCGAAGCGCGCCGCCTCCCAGGGAAACCATGCCCGCACGACCGGATAGCCGGGATAGCTGTCGATGACCGCTCGCTGGCGAAGCAGCTTCATCTTGGCGCGCGCCTTGAAGCCGAACATGCCGTCACCGAACAGCGCCGCCAGAACCGAGGCGTCATGACCGTGCTCGCGCAGCTGCTCGACCAGATGATGCGTGCTCGACTGAACGCCACCGCTGAACTGCGGCGTGTAGCCGTTGCCGCCCGCAAACAGAACTTTCATGGACCTGGCTCCTTGCTGGACCGCCCTAGCGTCACGCCGCCATTCTGCCGATGCTGTGGTATTCGATGCCGTGGCGGGCGATGACCTTGGGGTCGTAGAGATTGCGTCCGTCGAAGATGACGGGCGTGGTCAGCGCGTTCTTCAGCGCATCGAAAGACGGCGCGCTGAAGCTTTTCCACTCGGTCACGATCAAGAGCGCATCGGCGCCTCGCAGCGCGGCCTCCTTGGTGCCGCACAGTTGCAGGTCGTCGCGCAGCCCGTAGATCGCCTGGCATTCCTGCATCGCCTCCGGATCATAGGCCTGCACATTGGCACCAGCGGCCCAGAGCGCTTCCATCAGCGTGCGGGCCGGGGCCTCGCGCATGTCGTCGGTATTGGGTTTGAAGGCCAAGCCCCACAGCGCAAATGTCTTGCCTTTGAGATTGCCCTTGAAATAGCGGTCCACCTTCTCGAACAGGACCGACTTCTGCTGGTTGTTGCGCTCCTCGACGGCACGCAGCAGCTTGGCGTCGAACTTGACGGCCTCGGCAGTCTTGATCAGGGCACGCACATCCTTCGGGAAGCACGAGCCGCCATAGCCGAGGCCCGGATAGATGAAGTGGTAGCCGATCCGCGGGTCGCTGCCGATGCCCTTGCGGACCTCCTCGATGTCGGCGCCCAGTTGCTCGGCCAGGTTGGCCATTTCATTCATGAAGCTGATCTTGGTCGCCAGCATGCAATTGGCCGTGTATTTGGTGAACTCGGCACTGCGCACATCCATCACGATCATCTTTTCGTGGTTGCGGTTGAACGGCGCGTAGAGCTCGCGCATCACCGCCTCGGTGTCCTCGTTGCTGGTGCCGACGATGATCCGGTCGGGCTTCATGCAGTCGCTCACAGCGGACCCTTCCTTGAGGAATTCCGGATTGGAGGCGACGTCGAAAGCCAGATCCTCGCGCCCGCGCGCCTTCAGCGTTGCGGCGATCCTGGCCTTTATCCTTTCGCAGGTGCCGACGGGCACGGTCGACTTGCCGACGACGATCTTGGGCTCGTCCATCTCACGACCGATGGCCTCGGCGACGGCCAGCACATATTTGAGGTCGGCCGAACCATCCTCGCCCGGCGGCGTGCCGACGGCGATCATCTGGATCTGGCCATGCTTGATCGCCGCGGCGGCGTCGGTGGTGAACTTGATGCGGCCGGCGGCATGGTTCTCCTTGACCATGCTTTCGAGCCCAGGCTCGAAGATCGGGACATGACCCTGGTTGAGCCGCTCGACCTTTTTTGCATCGATGTCGACGCAGACCACCTGATGGCCGACTTCGGCAAGCACCGCCGCCTGTACAAGACCGACATAGCCGATTCCAAAGACAGTCAAATTCATTCGGTTTCATTCCTGTTCAAGGTTTCGGGCCTGTTCGAGCTTCGGTTTTCCGACCACCTTCGGCCCGGCCGGTTCAGATGCGCTTCTAGTTTGTGTTGCATGCCAGCGATTCGGGGAATTGGCAGGGCTGGCCAAGTGCGGTGAATGCAACGCGATCCACCTGCATGGTGAGCTTGCGGCCGGGATCGGAGAACGGCCCCATCCAGCCCTTCATTGTATCGCTGCCCCAAAGGCTGAAATAGATCCTTTGCGAATGGGTGGGCAGCTTCGCCGGATCGGTGATCTCGTGGACAAGCTTGCCGTTGACGTACCAGCGCAGCCGGTCCTTTTCCCAGACGAAGGCGTAGTCGTTGAAGGCCTTGTCGGTGCCGCCAGCGACGTCGACCAGTTTCTCGTTCTTGCCTTTGCCGGCTATGTAGGCGTTGACCTGAACCTTGGACGTGTCCTTGGTCAGCACCTCGAAGTCGATTTCATCATGCGGCTGCTTGTCGGCATCGCCGACGAAGCTGAAGAATGCCGCGTTGACGCCGGAGCCCGTGTCGGTCTTCATCCGCGCCTCGTAAGTGCCGTAGCCGAAGCGCTGCTTGGTCTGGATCTCGGCGCAGGCGAATTCGCGATCCTTCAGCTTGCGCTTCTCGAAACCGAGCGTCAGCATGCCGTCGGAAAGCCCGATCAGGCTTTTGGACCAGGTGCAGTTCTGATGCTTGCCGTTCGTCCAGCCGTCGGAAATGTACCAGCGCGCGCGACTGAGGCTGGTGAAATCATCGACAAAGGACGGCGCGGTTGGGAGATCCTGGGCGCGCACGGGGACCAGGCCCGCAACCATGCTGCCGAGAACGACCAGCAGAAACGCGCCGTCTGAACGGAGCCGCCGCAGCTTGCCTGGGATCGGGCGCGTGAACGGGGTGCCTCGGGTTGCCGGGGCGGGCGTGCTTTTAGGATCTGCGTTCATATCAAACTCACCTTGTGCTGTGCGCCCCCAAAGCGATCGTTCGAACCGTGACGAAACAACCTGATCTTGACCTCTGTCGCTCCCAAGCTCCGTGTTGTGCCTAAAACCATTGCGCCGACTCGGGGTGTTCGCTCAGCCTGTGCCGAAATCGGCGGGCTTCACAAAATCGGTCCTTATGTCGGGGCCGTTCTGCCGATTCTCATCGAAGATTTCATCCAGCGAATGACGGAGATCCTTCATCATCTGCTTCTGGCGCGAGAGCGCCGCGATGCGTCGCTCGCAATTCAGGATCGACCTGGTCAGTTCGCCGACTTCGGAGGACTTGCGGGAGGAGACCGCTCCGTTCTCCATGGCCTCGACCAGGAAGGCGGCATTGGTAGCCGTTGTCCTGTAGCGGTTCTCAAGCCCGTTCTTCTCTGCCTCGACCTCGGCCGAGATCTGGTCCAGCAGCTTTGCCAAGCGATCGAGGCGCGAGGTGTCGGTCTGCGTGTCGCGCGCCGGATCTCTCGATCGGAAGCGAAAGATCGAGGCCATGCAGTCAGCGCCCCATCATCGTCGAGCTGGTGACCGGCCTTGGCGCCCGTCCGCGTTCAAAAGACATTTCTTCATCGTCCAGCTCCTCTGACAGGGGGATATCTTGGGCCAGTTCGGTTGGCCGTCCAAAATTGCTGCACCGCAACATAGATTGCCATTCCCTGCGCGGATAGGCAACCACCTAGATCGTAAACTCATGAATCTCGTTGAAACCGTCCGAGCCGACCGAAGGGTAAGGGAGTAGCTACCGCCGTCGCACGTTGACGGGCCTAGCTTTCGCTGGCCGTGCTGGTTCCGGCCATGAGGAAGCGCAGCGGCGGCACATGCTGACGCTTCGCGGCGAGGCCGGCGCGGCGAAACAGCGCATCCAGCTTATCGGAGGCGACGCCGCGGACGACGGCTGTGAGGTTGGACGAGCCGGCCAAGGCGTAGGCCGCGGCCGGCGCCAGCCCGCGCTCAGCCTTCACGTCTAAAAACTTCCGCAACCGGTATTTGTCGCGGATGTGCCGCTCGTGCCTTCTCAGCGCAGCCTTCGATGCCTCCGGCAAACTGTCGATCGCAAGCAGTGCCAGGTCGGCATCGGCCAGATGCTTCAGGTCCTGGGTCTTGTGCCGTCCGCTCAGCGAATCGGCGCGCACGATCGCGCCGTAGCCACAGGATTTGATGACCTTGAAGCGCGCGCCATGGGCAACCGCGCGCGCATAGAGTTCATAGTCTTCACCCAGGCGCAGCTTCTCGTCGTAGCGCAGCCCATGCCGATCGAGAAAGGCGCGGCTGATCACTGGCTTGAGGAAGCCCAGTTCCCCGCGTTGCACACGGCGCCTGGAGATGTTGGCGTCGATGAAACCCTCGAAATCGAGGAATTCCGGCTCGGGCGAGAACGGTGGAGCAACGATTTTCGAAACGTCGGTTGCCGCGTCATCCCTGACAAGCATGATATTGTCTGCGGCGAAATCCCAATCGGTGCTGGCGAACAGTCTGTGAAACCTGCCTTCGAAAAAGAAATCATCAGCGTCCAGAATGCTGATGAACGGCGACCTGGAACCGGCTATCGCGGCGTTGCGTGCAAAGGATGGGCCGCGATTGACGTCGAAGCGGATGACGGAAAGGCGGCCCGTGCCGTCGCCGGCCGCGTGGGCGACTTTCGCGGTATCGTCGGTGGACGCGTCGTCGACGACGACAACTTCCGCAACCTCAGGCTCGCGTAATGCCGATGCAATGGCAGCCGGGATTGTCCGCGCCGCATTGCGGGCGGCGATGATCACGCAGACCTGGAATGATGTCATGGACATGCCTCTCGATTGCAGAAGTCGTTGCGGATTTCCTCGCCCCGTCCGCTCAATGCCCCACCGCCCATTCTGAAATGCATCGGCCCAAACGCCTATGCTGCAAGTGCGAAGCAAGCATCGCCAAAATCATCGGCGCCGTCCAGTTTTTCATTTTGCTGGGTGTCATGGCCCGGTTGGGCAGGCGGCGAGCCTCAATCGGGATGGCTCCAGAAATGCGCCGCTTTGGCAGAGCCGTTCCTACACGCTCTATAGAGCGCTCGACTGGCAGAAACCAGTTGCTGGATCCTCGCCGACCGGACGGCGGCGGGGCGGAGCGAGCGCGTCGAGGCCCGCAGTGTCAAGGAATTGAAAGAACAGGAATGCCGACTGCCGGTGTTGTTGAGGCGAGCAATTCGTCAGAGGACCGGCGAGCTTAACCACAGGTCATATGGACATCGCAGACCGCGGCCAGGCCCGAAATCAGTGAAGGCCTCTCCTGGCGCTGAGTTTCTCGCCTTCGGCCGCTTCGTTCGAACTCAGCTTTCGTTCAGCGTCGCGAATTTTGTCGGCCGGGGTCGGGGCATTTCTGGCGACCATGGCAAAGACCAGCAGAAAATAACCCAGTTGGATGACTATGGCACAGCCGATGACGCGAAACAGCGTCGTACCGAGCGAGGCGCCGCCCAAATAGGACCAGACGATCACGATCGCCAGCGCAAAACACATTCCGATAATGAACTTTGGCAGTGACATACCCGATAGCCCATCAACCGGCTCGGGAAAAAATGTCGACAAGCCCACCCCGAGCACCTCCCTTAAACTCTGCGAGCTTATTTAGGTTGCCCGCGTCTGGCCGGTTGCTTCCGGCCTAGCCCAATCTGTCCATAGTCCGACAGAAACAATTTACAACTCTATTGAGCCGCGCAATAGGCGGCAAGGGCAGCTGCGGAATAAATTTTAAACGAATCCTCGGGATCGACTCTGCCATGGTGCAACGCACACGTCGGCATCACCACTGATTGCCGGATATCGACTCGCTCCAGTATGATTCATAATATTGAATAGTATTTTATCACAACATCAGTCATTATCTTGAAATTCTAAATGACGGCAAAGCTCCACAGGAGGGTATAAAGAGCGATTCGCCTAAAATCAGCCCAAAAATTGGACTAGCTTTTCCAAAATTGCCCATAATCTGTCTCTTTTGCGACATAAATGGGAAATTTTGTGCAGGACGAGTTTATTATTTAGTCAGTTCATGACGCGACTATTACAGCCGTCTGAGAAATTGTGTGTTGCGCTGCAACATTTTTTTGGTATCGTGCGGTAAACCATCCGTTCAACGTATGGAGTTTACGCATGAGGGACGTAGCCAAGCCGGCCGATGCGGATTTTTCGCAGGCCGGCGTCGATTTTCCGCCACCGATTGGCGGCCTGCTCAAACGCAGCTTCGATATTGTCGGTTCGCTGATCGGCCTGGTCGCTCTCAGCCCGCTGTTCGTAATGATAGCGCTGCTTGTCAGGTTTTCCGATGGCGGGCCGATTTTCTATGGTCACAGCCGAATCGGCCGCGGAGGACGGATTTTTCCGTGCCTCAAGTTCCGCACCATGGTTCCAGACGGCGAGCGGGTGCTTGCTGCCTATCTCGCCGCGAATCCGGAGGCCAACGCCGAATGGATAGCGACCCGCAAGTTGAAGAACGACCCGCGGATCACGCGCGTCGGAGCGGTGCTGAGGAAGCTCAGCCTCGATGAGTTGCCGCAGATCATCAACATCCTGCAGGGGGATATGAGCCTGGTCGGGCCTCGTCCCGTGGTGCGCGATGAGCTGGAGATATATGGCAATTCGGCCGTCTATTACCTGAAATCGCGCCCCGGCCTCACCGGGCTTTGGCAGGTCAGCGGACGCAACGATGTTTCGTATGACAGCCGCGTCGCATTCGACAGGCACTATGTCGAGAACTGGTCGATGTTCGAAGACATTCGCATCATCATCAAGACCGTACCTGCGGTCTGGATGTCGCGAGGCTGCTACTGACGGCCGCTTGCTGGCCGTGCATCGAGGAGCGACTGTCCAGAATTCGGGCCCAGAACTCAGGCCCCTAACTCAGGCATCGGCAGCTCATCGGGCGGGGCAAACCAGATCGGAAACGCTCAGTTGAAAGCAGATATAATCGATATCTTTTGCACCGGCATTCTCTCCAGACGCATGCGGCGAGTACGGCTTTTGACGACTTGCCTTACAATGGCGACCGGCCTGACGCTGTCGCTAGCCCTGCCACAGTTTGCCTTCGCCGACGACTATCGCCTAGGAGCACAGGACAAGCTGACCATCCGCGTGGCGGAATGGCAGACCGTCGAAGGCACGTTCCGTGACTGGTCGGCCATCAATGGAGAATACACGGTCGGCCCCGCTGGAACCTTGTCGGTTCCCTTCGTCGGCGAGATGCCCGCATCCGGCAAGACGACTTCGGAGATCGCGGCATCGCTCGGTGAGGCGCTGCAGCGCAAGCTCGCTCTGGCCGACAAGCCGGAGGCTTCCGTCGAAATGGCGCAGTACCGGCCATTCTACATCTCTGGCGAGGTGCAATCGCCCGGCCAGTATCCTTGTGTGCCTGGGTTGTCCGTGCTGAAAGCGATGAGCATTGCCGGCGGAGCCCGGCGGAACCCGGAGAGCGGACAGCGCTACGACCGCGACCTGATCAATGCCAAGGGCAATTTCGACGTACTACAAGACCAATTGGTCAGGCTGACCGTCAAGCGCGCCCGCATCGAAGCGGAACTAGCGGACAAGCCGACATTCGCGGTGCCGAAAGAGGTGGCCGACGATCCGAAGCTGCCCAGCATCGTTGCCGATGAGACGGCGATCCTGGCGGCCGACCAGAAGAAACTCAAGCTGCGCTTGCAGGCGCTCGACGATTTGAAGGCACTGCTGCAAAGCGAGATCGATTCGCTGCAGAAAAAGATCGTCAACCAGCAGAAGCAGGTTGATCTGGCGAAGGAGCAGCTCAACGGCATCGGCTCGCTGGCGCAAAAGGGGCTGGTCGTCAACACGCGGGTTTTGAACTCGCAGCAAACCATCGCCGACCTCGAGGGCCAGATCCTGGATTACGAAACGGCGATTCTCACGGCCAAGCAGTCGATCAGCAAGGCCACCCAGGACGCCATCGATCTCGAGAACACCCAGAACTCCAGCCTCGCGACCGACCGGCAACAGACGGAAGCCGATCTCAACGAGGTGACGCTGAAGCTGAATATGGAAAAGGCCTTGATGTCCGAAGCCTTGTCGGGCAGCCCCATGCCGCAATTCTACGGCAACAACGAACCAGCGGCCTTGTCATTTTCCCTGGTGCGGGTGGTCGACGGCAAGACCAGCGAAATCACCGCCGATGAAGACACGCCGGTGCTGCCAGGGGACGTGATCAAGGTCAAACCGGCGCCCATGGCCATCCAGTAGCTTCTTTCCACCGGAGCAAAGCACCAACCCCGCAGGCAGCGGTCTGCGGGGGGTTTTTGCGTTTGGGATCTTATGGGTCAGAAAACAAGGCGGCCTTCGGGCAACGAACCGCCTGGATCCGCCCGCTCTAGCCTCGCACGGCGTCCGGTTCCTCGAGATGGTTCACGGCGCTCCACCGGGAAGGAGCGACGGCCGGCACCCTCACCAGCTTGAAGTAGCTGTAGTACAGCAGGAACGATCCCATGATGTAGGGATTGAGGGTCTCGACCTCGACGAAGGATCGGATGAACAGAAGCACCATGACGCCGGCAAGAATCACGGAGTCGGCTTGCCATGTCCTGAATATCAGCGCCGAGACGTGACCCCAGAGCGTGCGCAGGATGATCAGCGAAAGCAGTGTCGCGCCGACGAAGCCGAGTTCCACCAAGGTCTCGATGTAGGTGTTGTGGAAGTGGAAGCCGCTTCGCGCGGCGATATAGAATTCGTTCCACAGCCGCTCGGCCTCGGAGAAGCCCTGCACCCAATAAGCCGCGTAGCCGACGCCGAGGATGGGCGATTGCTGCGCGGCATTCCAGCCCTGTTGCCAGAGGTAGGTTCGTCCGGTGAGCGTCGAATCCTTGCCGAAAAGGCCAAGGACAAAGTCCATCAGCCCGAGATTCAGCGCAATCACGGTGCAGGCGACCAGCCCGCCCGCACCGATTATGAAAATCACCCGGCGATGGCGGAGCGAAAGCAGCTTGCCGATGGAAAGCAGGGCGACCAGAGCGAGAACCGCCGGGGTCGACGCCATCGAAGTGGCCGAATGCGACACGACCAGCAGATAGCCCGACAGAAGGACGATCGGTACAATCAACAAAAAGCTTATGCGTCCGCGCCTGAGAAAGGCGAGGTAGACAACGCAGAAATAAATGCCGAGCGATGCGACAAAGCCGATCTGGTTCTTGGAGCTGAAAGCGCCGACGAAATTGTATGTCCCGTCGAGAACGTCGTAGGAATAACTTGCGACCTTGAGCGAGTAGAGCAGAACGACGAAAATCCCGATCAGGGCGCCTATGGTCAAGGTCCGGACGCTGACGGTGCGCGCGGCAATGTAGGCGCAGGCGATATGGGAGCAATATTGGACGGCCGTTCTTGCCGTGGTGCCGGGAGCCGCCGACCAGAACACCGAGAAGCAGACATAGGTTGCAAAGGCCAGCGGAAGCCAGGCGCTGGAAGCGTGCCTTAATATCTTGCGGTAGTCGACCAGGATGAGCGGTAGCCAGACCGCATAATAAGCCAGGATCATGGCCTGGCCGAAAATGGTCGAGTAGGAGAACGCCCAGATCGAGACGGCAACGGCAAAGCTGCCATAGACCGTGTTCTTGTCCGGATCGATCAACAGAGATTTTGGAATCTTCATCTCGATAGCGGTTTTCCGTCCTTGCAGCTCAATGCCGATTTCATGGGCCGCTCGTGGGCCGATTCGTCGGATCGATGGGAGCCTCGCCTGCAGGCGCTCGCATTGTGCAGTGCAATATAACCCATCCGGCGCCGCCTGTCACCCGGATGCCAACCGGGCGCGTCGTTCCAGCCGTTCTCTCCATACCGGGCGAGACGATTTGGCCAGAAGGCAGTGCCGTACAATTGACCGGTGCTGGCCCATCATAAGCTGTTCTGAGGTTGCAAGTCCGCGCTTGAACTTGTCCGCCGTTGACTTCACATTCGCCGCCCATTGGGAGGAAGACCACATGCCGATGAGTTTCGCGGGACGATTTGCCGGACGATCTGCTGTTATCACCGGCGGCGCCTCAGGCATCGGCCTGGCCGTCGCGCAAAGGATCACTGACGAAGGCGGGCGTGTTTCGGTCTGGGATCGCGATGCCGCCCAGATCGAGCAGGCCAAGGCCATTGTTCCAGGCCTGCACAGCGTCACCTTAGACGTCGCCGACCCCATAGCGGTCGAAGCCGCCGCCGGAGAGACGATCGAAGCGCTTGGCGCGGTCGATGTCCTTGTCACCAGTGCTGCCATCACCGGGCCGAACATGACGACCTGGGAGTATTCGGTGGAGGATTGGCGCCGGGTCACCGACATCAACATCAACGGCGTCTTCTTCTGCAACAAGGCGCTGGTCCCGCATATGCTCGAACGCAATTACGGCAGGATCATCAACATCGCCTCGATTGCCGGCAAGGAAGGTAACCCGAACGCCTCGGCCTACAGCACCTCCAAGGCGGCGGTGATCGGCATGACCAAATCGCTCGGCAAGGAACTGGCCAAGACCAAAGTAACGGTGAACTGCGTCACGCCGGCGGCCGTGCGCACCGCGATCTTCCAGCAGATGAGCCAGCAACACATCGACTTCATGCTGTCCAAAATACCGATGGCGCGGTTCGGCGAGGTCGAGGAGGTGGCGGCGCTGATTTGCTGGATCGCGTCCGAGGAATGCTCGTTCACGACGGCGGCCGTCTTCGACGTCTCCGGCGGCCGGGCGACCTACTGAGGCGGGGCCGGACGCAAACCGCCCGACCGGATCGCGGCGCCTCAGTCGTGAAGCTCCCGCGAGATCGGCGGGCCGATCGAAAAATCGCTGAATGTCACTTCGAAGCCCTCGCGCTGCGGCGAACAGCACATCATGCCGACATCGACCGTTTTCGACGGCGGGAAATAGGCAAGCCGCACCGGTTTCCAGTGCTTGTCAGATGCGTCGCGATACTGGACGCGGATCGTCTCGGCATGGCGGGTCATGCGGATCCTGACCCCGTCCGGATCGGCCGGAATGCTGGCCAGCGACCAGTCGGAGGCATCGTTGGTGACGACGACGGAAAAATACATCAGCCCGTCGGTGTATTCGATGCCGGCCTTGATCCAGTGCGTCTCGCTCAGGCGGACCATAAGCCCGGCCTGATCGTAAAGCACCTCATAGTGCCCCTTGACCGTGACTTCGGCGCTGAAATCGCCCTCGACCTCACGATAGAGGAAATGGCCATTGTCGCGCCAGAAGCCGTAGAACGTCTCGCGCCAGAAGTCGGTCTCCTCACCGGTCCGTACATGCACCGTATTGTTGCCGAAGGCGTGGTGCGGCGGCGGATTGAGCCAGGTCAGGTCCGTATTCTCAGATGCCATCGACTTGCTCGCTGCCTGGCTGGTCTGCCGCCTTTTCTTAGCCGGCAAACGTGTAAGCGGTCTTCACCGTGGTGTAGAACTCTGCGGCATAGCGGCCCTGCTCGCGCGGGCCGTAGCTCGATCCCTTGCGCCCGCCGAAAGGCACGTGGAAGTCGACGCCGGCCGTCGGCAGATTGACCATGACCATGCCGGCTTCCGAATTGCGCTTGAAGTGCGTGGCATGCTTGAGGCTCGAGGTGCAGATGCCGGACGTCAGCCCGAACGGCGTGTCGTTGGCCACCGCCAGCGCCTCGTCATAATCCTTGACGCGGATGACGTTGGCGACCGGGCCGAAAATCTCCTCGCGCGAGATGCGCATGGCGTTGGTGGTTTCGGTGAACAGCGCAGGCTGCAAATAGAAGCCGCGGGTTTCGCGATCGAGCCGCTCGCCGCCGAAGGCGAGATCGGCACCTTCCTGACGTCCGATGGCGATATAGTCCTCGTCCTGTTTGAGCTGGCTCTGGTCGACAACCGGCCCGATCTGCGTCTTGGCATCGAGAGCGTCGCCGACGATCAGCTTGGCCATGCGGTCCTTGAGCACCTCGACGAAGCGGTCGTGGATGCCGTCCGTCACCACCAGCCGGGACGACGCCGTGCAGCGCTGGCCGGTCGAGAAGTAGGCACCGTTGATGGCGCAGTCGACGGCGACGGCAAGGTCGGCATCGTCGAGCACCACAAGCGGGTTCTTGCCGCCCATTTCGAGCTGGAACTTGCGCATGTGCTCGACGCTGGCGGCGGCGACGCGCTTGCCGGTGCCGACCGAGCCGGTGAAGGTGATGGCGTTGAGGTCAGGACTGTCGAGCATGGCCTGGCCGACCACCGAACCTTTGCCCATCACCAGGTTGAGCACACCCTTGGGCAGCCCGGCGCGGTGCAGGATGTCGACAATGGTCCAGGCGCTCTCCGGAACGAGTTCCGCCGGCTTGAAGACGATGGTGTTGCCGTAGGCCAGCGCCGGAGCGATTTTCCAAGCCGGAATGGCGATCGGGAAATTCCACGGCGTGATGATGCCGACGACGCCGACCGCTTCGCGGGTGATCTCGACGCCGACGCCGGGCCGCACGCTTGGCACCAGCTCGCCCGACAGGCGCAACGCCTCGCCGGCGAAAAAATCGAATATCTGGGCGGCCCGCACAGTCTCGCCGATGCCCTCGACCAGTGTCTTGCCTTCTTCGCGCGCCAACGCCCGGCCTATTTCATCTTTCCGCGCGGTGATCTCGTCCGACGTCTTCCTCAGCACCGCATGGCGTGCCAGCAGGCCCGATCGGGACCATGCCGGAAATGCCGCTTTCGCCGCGGCGATGGCCTGCCGAGCATGCTCCGCGCCCCCCGATGCATATTCGCCGACCACGTCGTCGAGATTGGACGGGTTGATGTTGCGGGAGCCGGCATCGCCTACCCACTCGCCATCGATGAGGTTCTTTCGAAACGGGATCATGTTGCTGTCTTCCTTGTCGTCCTTCGATCGCCGTCTATCTGGACCACCGACCGCCGCACCGCAAGGCCGAAGAAGGCAAACTTCTCCTTCTCGACAGGCATGTGATAGGTGTCGGGGGCGGGAAAAGACGATTCTTGTGTGGTGCGACGCGGATCGCACGGGAGGTAAAGTATCATGTCCGACAGCGCCTTGCCGCTGGTGATCAGCGCACCCGAACCGCGCACGCTCGACCTGATCTTCACGCCGGCTGCGCTGGCGAAATTTCGATCGAAATACCGCATCGTCGAAACATCGCCTGAAGGTGTCGCGGCGCTGCCGGCCGATATCCTTGGCGAGGCGCGCTACATTGTCGGCCAGCCGCCGATCACGCCGGAGACGCTGGAGAAAATGAAGGCGCTGCGCTGCGTCTTCAATGTCGAGAGCAACCTTATCGACAACATGCCGTACGAGGCGCTGTTTTCGCGCGGCATCCATGTCGTCACCACCGGGCTGGTGTTTGCAGAGCCGGTGGCCGAGCTCGGCCTTGCCATGGCGCTCAACCTCGCCCGCGGAATCGTCGACGCCGATCTCGCATTTCGTCAGGGCAAGGAGCTGTGGGGCGGCGACGGCAACCGGACGGCCCGGCTTCTTTCCGGCGCGGATGTCGGCATTATCGGCTTCGGCGATCTTGGCCGTGCGCTCAACCGGCTGCTGTCAGGCTTTCGCACGCGGACAAAAGTCTTCGACCCGTGGCTGCCGCCGTCGATCCTGATCGAAAACGGCGTCGAGCCGGCCTCTCTTGACGACGTTCTGTCGAACAGCGATTTCGTCTTCGTCGTCGCTTCGGTGACCAGCGAAAACCAGGGCTTCCTCGGCGCCGAGGCGTTTGCCAGGATGCGCAAGGGAGCCGCTTTCATCCTGCTCAGCCGAGCCGGCGTGGTCGATTTCCCGGCACTGATGGACGTCGTCCGCAGCGGCCATATCGTCGCCGCCAGCGATGTTTTTCCTGAGGAGCCTCTGGCCCAGGATCACCCGGTCCGTACGTTGCCGGGGTTCCTGCGCTCCGCCCACCGGGCCGGCGCGCTTGACATCGCCTTCAAGCGGATGGGCGACATGGTGCTGGAAGACATGGACCTGATCGACCGCGGCCTGCCGCCGATGCGTTCGAAGCGGGCCGAGCGTGAGACCGTTTCGCGAATGCGTTCGAAGCCGGTCGACAAGAATTAAGCCGCCTGCCGACGGTCGCACATGCTCAGACGGTGAAGGACCAAAACAGGCAGGCCAGTGTCGCTGCGGCGAAGATGACGAAGAACAGGCTTCTCAACAAGATGTTGCGGCGCAGCTCGTTGATGAACAGATGGCATCCGACGACGCCTGCGACAAACAGGAAGCGCCAGTTCAGGAGTGCGGAGAGCACATCGCGCTGACCGAAAGCAAATCTCGCGGCGAGACATCCAACGATGAGCGCAAACAACACGATGACCGTCCAGAAGATCGCATCGGCGGCATGTGTCAGGACGATGCCAGCGAGCCTGATCGGCAGAACCATCATCAGCAGTGCGCTGAAAAAATAGATCGCCGCGAGCGGAATGAACGTCCCCGCATCGGCGACGTCGCTCAAGCGCTTGGCGCCGATCGCGCCATAGGGATAGCCATGCCTGGCCACCGCCAGGCTGAGCGCCATCAGCAAGGCCGTCAGCACGGCGGCAAGCGCGAATGAGGTCAGGGCTTTGCTCATGAGGCTCCCGTTCCGAGCGAATCGAAGTCAGAACGTTGGTAGCCCATGGTTTGTAAATTGCTAGTAAGCATCATGCAGCGGCGCGGCAGAGTTCCTCGGCGCATCACTCCGCAGCTTGCAGACGCCGCCCGTCGATAATGGTCTTGATCTCGGCGCGGCAAGAGCCGCAATTGGTGCCGGCGTGAAGGGCGGCGCCGATTGCCGCGACGCTGGTACAGCCGCCGCGTACCGCTTCCGCGATCTGGTTGGCACCGACCCCGAAACAGGCGCAGACGATGGCACCGCGGTCGACGCTGTTGCCGCCCGGCCGCCCGGCGACAATCGCCAGCCGCGCCTGCCGATCGGCATGGTCAGCACCAAGTTGTTCGACCGCCCAGCCGCGCGACACCGCTACCGGGGTAGGCGCAAGATAGAACGCGCCGACCAGCCGATTGCCTGCGAAACGGGCGAAGCGATGGTGCCCGCCGGCGATGTCGTGATAGGCGAGCGTCTCGCCTTCGAGGCCGAACAGCGAGGCGGCAAACCCGGTCCAGTCACGGCCGGACTGCAGCGCAATTTCAAGGCGCCAGCCGGCGGGGCAGCGGGCGAGGCTCCAGTAATCGGCGTCGATCGATGCGGGTCGTTCGGCAAGCACGGCGAAGCCGAAGGCAGTGGCGGCGAACCGCTGGATGCGGGCGGCAACGTTCTTCGAGGCCGGCTGACCTGAAATCGCATCGGTCGTCGGCGGGACCAGTGCATCGACACGCGCGCGGGCGGAGATCTGATCGGTCCAGTGCATCGGAACGAATACAGAGCCTTGGCGTTGGCGCACCGTCACCAGCGCGCGGACCAGCACCTCGCCATGGCCAGTCGAGACGCGCACGATGTCGGCATCGCCGATACCATAGTGCTGCGCATCCGCCGGGTGGATTTCGACGAACGGTTCGGCCATGTGCTGCGACAGGCGCGGGCTCTTGCCGGTCCGCGTCATGGTGTGCCAATGGTCGCGGACGCGCCCGGTGTTGAGGACGAGCGGGTAGTCCGGGTTGGTGCGGGTTTGTGCGGCTGGGCGGATGGCAATGAAGCGCGCCTTGCCGTCGGGCGTGTAGAAGCCGCCATTGGCGAAGAAGCGGATGCTGGCTGAGCTATGTCCAGCCTGAACACCCCCCTCTGGCCTGCCGGCCATCTCCCCCTCAAGGGGGGAGATTGGCGGTTTTGCCGGCTGCGCCCACTCATCAACCTGGGAGACTGGCGACAGCCGAGCAGCAGGCTGATCTCCCCCCTTGAGGGGGAGATGGCCGGCAGGCCAGAGGGGGTCATCTGCGACGGCCTCCACCTCGGTGGGGCGACCCGGAGAGGTCGAGACTTCACCACCGACCCCACCCCGTCCCGCTTGTTTCGCTTTGCTCAACGCGCGTGCCGACCCTCCCCTCAAGGGGGAGGGTGAGGCCGGCGCTGGCCATTGGAACGGCAGAAGATCCTCATAGGCCTCTGCACCGATATCGCCATACGCGCCTATATCAAAATCGCGCGCGCCGTCATTCTCGAAGCCCGACAGCGCCGCGTGCTCGGCGAAGATGTCGGTCGGCGACACATGCGAAAACGCCTCGCCGAAGCCCATCAGCTTGGCAACTTCAGCGATGATCCACCAATCTGGCCTTGCCCCGCCGGGCCTGGCCAAAAAAGCCCGCTGGCGCGAGATGCGGCGCTCCGAATTGGTGACGGTGCCATCCTTTTCGCCCCATGCGGTGGCCGGCAGCCGGACATGGGCGTGGCGGACCGTGTCGGTCTCGCCCAGCACGTCCGAGACCACAACAAACGGGCAGGCCTTGATCGCCGCTTCGACGGCATCGGCATCCGGCATCGAATCGACCGGGTTGGTGGCCATGATCCACAGCGCCTTGATGCGTCCGTCGGCCACCGCTTGGAACATCTCGACCGCTTTCAGGCCGGGTTTTTCGGCGACGGTTGGGGCATTCCAGAAGCGCCGCACGCGTTCGCGGTGCTCGGGGTTTTCGATCTCCATGTGGGCGGCCAGCATGTTGGCCATGCCGCCGACCTCACGGCCGCCCATGGCGTTGGGCTGGCCGGTCACCGAGAACGGCCCGGCGCCGGGCTTGCCTATGCGGCCGGTGGCTAGATGGCAGTTGATGATGGCGTTGACCTTGTCGGTGCCCGAAGACGACTGGTTCACGCCTTGGCTGTAGACGGTCACCGTCTTCGCCGTCGCGGCAAACAGGCTGTAGAAGCGGGCCAGTTCGTCCTCACTGAGACCCGTGGCAGCCGCGATGCCGGCAAGATCGAGCGCCGAGGCGGCGAAAAGCGCTTGCCCGAAGCCGGTCGTGTGCGCCGTGATATAGGTGCGGTCCAGCGCGTTGTGCTGGCCGAGATAGGCGAGCAGCCCGGTGAACAAAGCGACGTCGCCATCGGGCGCGATCGCCAGATGCATGTCGGCGATGTCTGAGGTCATTGTGCGGCGAGGGTCGATCAGCACCACCTTCATCTCGGGCCGCTTTTCCCGGGCGGCGGCAATGCGCTGGTAGAGTACCGGATGGCACCAGGCGAGATTGGAGCCGACCAGCACGATCAGGTCGGCAAGTTCCAGATCCTCGTAATTTCCCGGAACGGTGTCCGAGCCAAAGGCGCGGCGGTGGCCGGCGACCGACGAGGCCATGCACAGGCGCGAATTGGTGTCGATATTGGCCGAGCCGATAAAGCCTTTCATCAGCTTGTTGGCGACGTAATAGTCCTCGGTCAGCAACTGGCCGGAAACATAAAAGGCGACCGAACCGGGGCCGTGTTCGGCAATGGTTTGCGAGAAGGTCGAAGCGACAAGGTCGAGCGCTTCGTCCCAGTCGGTGCGGCGACCGTGGATCTCCGGGTATAGCAACCTGCCGTCGAGGTCGATGGTCTCAGCCAGCGCCGAGCCTTTGGAGCAGAGCCGGCCGAAATTCGCCGGGTGGTCCGGGTCGCCACGAACGGTTATTTCACCGTCCGCGGCGACCTTCGCCAGCACGCCGCAACCCACCCCGCAATAGGGGCAGGTGGTCCTCACCTCGCGCGCTTCATCAATCTGCATGGTTCACGCCGCGCGGCTGGCCAGCGCTTCAAGCGCAATGAACAGCCGCTCGCCGTCGATCCGCACCGCAATGGTGCGCACCGCGCCCTCGTCCGCGCCGAGCGCCTTGCCTGTCTCCAGCGAGATCACCCAATTGTGCAAGGGACAGGTCACCGCCGTGCCATGGACGATGCCCTGGCTGAGCGGCCCACCTTTGTGCGGGCAATGGTCGTCGATGGCGAAGACTTGATCGTCGGCCGTGCGGAAGACGGCGATCTTGCCTTCGGGCGTGGCGACGCAGCGCGCGCCGCGACGCGGAATGTCCGAGAGCGTGCCTATCGATACCCAGTTCATGTGGCTATTCCTCTTTTGCGCGTGTTCTTGTCCGAAAACGCATTCCACTTTTCGGGAACACGCGCCTACTCCGCCGCCTGGGCAAAGCCGACCGAAGCCATCGGCCGGAATTCATGCTTGTCCTTGCCGGAAGCACGTTCCGACCATGGGTCGACCTGGGCGAATTTCTGCGAAAAGACGAAGCGGTCGAAATAGGCTTTGCGCTTCTCGCCATCGTCCATGATCTGACGCTTGATCTCAGCTATGCCGACGCGCTTGGCCCATTTGTAGATACGCTCGAGATAGCGGCCCTGCTCGCGATACATCTGCGTCAACGCCACGATATGCTCCAGCGCCTCGTCCTCGGTCTTGACCAGGCCGAGCACTTCGGTGCCCTTGATGTCGAGACCGGCGGCGCCGGCGAAATGGATCTCGTAGCCGCTATCGACGCAGATCACGCCGACATCCTTGCAGGTCGCCTCGGCACAGTTTCGCGGACAGCCCGACACCGCCATCTTGACCTTGGCCGGGGTCCACGAGCCCCACATGAATTTTTCGATACGGATGCCCAAGCCGGTCGAATCCTGCGTGCCGAAGCGGCACCAGTCCGAGCCGACACAGGTCTTCACCGTGCGCAGTCCTTTGGCATAGGCGTGGCCGGAGACGAAGCCGGCCTGGCCGAGATCGGCCCATACCGCCGGCAGGTCTTCCTTGCGGATGCCGAGCATGTCGATGCGCTGGCCGCCGGTGACCTTGACCATCGGGATCTCGAACTTGTCGACGACGTCTGCGATGGCGCGCAATTCGGCGGCGTTGGTGACGCCGCCCCACATGCGCGGCACTACCGAATAGGTGCCGTCCTTTTGGATGTTGGCGTGGACGCGCTCGTTGATGAAGCGCGACTGGTAATCGTCGGCGTATTCGTCGGGCCAGTCGCAGACGAGATAATAGTTGAGCGCCGGCCGACATTTGGCGCAGCCGCAGGAGGTCTTCCACTCCAGTTCCTGCATGACGGCGGGAATGGTCTTCAAGCCCTTGGCCTTGATCAGCCGGCGGACCTCGTCATGGCCAAGCGCGGTGCAGCTGCACATCGGCTGGACCGCCGCGGGGTTGTATTTGTCGCCGATGGTCAGCACCATCAGCTTTTCGACCAGCCCGGTGCAGGAGCCGCAGGAGGCCGACGCCTTGGTGTGGGCGCGCACATCGTCGAGCGAGGTCAAGCCCCTGGCCGTGATCGCGCCGGTGATCTTTCCCTTGCATACGCCGTTGCAACCGCAGATTTCCGCATCATCCGGCAAGGCTGCAACGGCCGCCATAGGGTCCAGGGGGGCGCCTCCCTGGTAGGACTGGCCGAAGATGAGCGTATCGCGCATCTCGGATATGTCGGTCTGCTTCTTCTTGAGGTCGTTGAACCAGGCGCCGTCCGCCGTCTCGCCATAGAGCACGGTGCCGATGATGCGGTCGTCCTTGAGTACCAGGCGCTTGTAGACGCCGGCCGCGGCATCGCGCAGCACGATCTCCTGGCGGTCATCGCCCTCGGCGAAGTCGCCGAGAGAGAACAGCTCGATGCCGGTGACCTTGAGCTTGGTCGGCGTGTCCATGTGGACGAAAGCCGCCGCCTCATTGCCGGCCAGATGGCTGGCGGCGACGCGCGCCATCTCGTAGAGCGGCGCGACCAGCCCGTAGACCTGGCCGTTGACCTCGGCGCATTCGCCGATTGCGTAGATATCGGGATCGTTGCTGCGCATGCCGGCGTCGACGACGATGCCGCGATTGACCGCAATGCCGGCTTCCTTCGCCAGCGGCGCATTCGGCCTGATGCCCACCGCCATGACGACGAGCGTTGCGGGAATGACTGTGCCGTCGGCAAGCTCCACCCGCTCGACCTTGCCGTTGCCGGTGATCGCCTGGGTGTTGGCCTTGGTGATGACCTTGATGCCGCGCTGCTCGACGGCGCGCTGCAGGAGATATCCGGCGGCCGGATCGAGCTGACGCTCCATCAGCGTCGGCATGACGTGCAGCACGGTGACGTCCATCCCTTGCGCGTTCAGACCCGCAGCCGCTTCCAGGCCGAGCAGGCCGCCGCCGATGACCACCGCCTTGGCCCGCGACTGGGCGGCAAGCATCATCGCCCGGACGTCGTCGAGATCGCGATACGTGAGCACGCCGGGCAGATCATGGCCTGGCACCGGAATGATAAACGGCACCGAGCCGGTGGCGATGACGAGCTTGTCGTAGGGCTCGGTCACGCCATGATCGGAGGTGACGGTCTTTGCCTGCCGGTCGATGGCGACGATCTTGTGGCCCTTGTAGAGGGTGATGCCGTGCTTGATGTACCAGCCGTCGCCATGGATGATGATCTCCTCATAGGCCTTTTCGCCCGACAAAACCGGCGAGAGCATGATGCGGTCGTAGTTCACGCGCGGCTCGGCGTTGAAGATGGTGACCTGGTAGCGCCCAGGCGCCTTTTCCAGGAGGTGCTCCAGCATGCGCCCGGGGGCCATGCCGTTGCCGATGATGACGAGTTTCTCGGTCATGTCCTGATCCACTCCGGTCTCACTCAGCCGCGTAGGAAAGGCCTGAAGCTTCGTCAGACGCCGTGCGCTCCATCCGCCGGATGGAAAAATGCATCCAGGCAAAGCAGGTGGCGACGATGACGAAGAGCAGCATGAAGCAGCTCGACCAGACGCCGGTGAGGTCGTTGAGCGCTCCGAAGACGATTGGCAGGATAAAGCCGCCGAGCCCGCCAATCATGCCGACAACGCCGCCGACCGCGCCGACACTCTGCGGATAGTAAGCCGGGATGTGCTTGTAGACGGCAGCCTTGCCGAGGCTCATGAAGAAGCCGAGCACACAGGCAACGGCTATGAAGGCGAGCGGGCCGACCTCGAAATGGAAGGCGATCGGCCCGCTGACACCGCGCACGACGTAATCTGCCGAGGGGAGAGACAGAACGAGAGTCGCGGCGGCACTGACAGCGAAGGTCCAGTAGAGCACGGTGCGGGCGCCGATCCGGTCGGAAAGCACGCCGCCATAGGCGCGGAAAATACTTGCCGGAATTGAATAGGCCGCCCCGATCATGCCGGCGGTCGCAAGCCCGAAGCCGTAGACGCCGATCAGGTAGCGGGGCAGCCACAACGAGAGCGCCACGAATGCACCGAAGGCGAAGAAATAATAGAAGGCGAAGCGCCAGACCTGCAGGTTCTTGAGCGGTGCGAATTCCTGCAAGAAGCTTCTCGCGGGCGCTGCCTTGCCGGCGCGGCGCTCGCGGATGACCGGATCGTCGCCGGTCGTGAACCAGAAGACGGCGGCCATGACGACGAGTGCTGCCGCCCAGATCAGCGCGACCGACTGCCAGCCCCAGGAGAGAAGCACGAACGGTGCCAGGAACTTGGTGACCGCGGCGCCGACATTGCCGACACCAAAAATGCCAAGCGCCGTACCCTGCTTGCCGGCCGGGAAGAAGCGCGAGACATAGGCGACACCGACGGCGAAGGAACCGCCGGCGAGCCCAACGCCTAGTGCGGCGACCAGCATCTGCCCGTAGGTGTGCGCAAAAGCGAGCAGAAAGGTCGCGACCGCCGCCGCAAGCATGGTCGCGGTGTATACCAGCCGTCCGCCAAAACGGTCGGTCCAGACACCGAGCACCATACGCACGAGCGAGCCGGTGAGGATCGGCGTGCCGACGAGCAGGCCGAACTCCGTCTCGTTCAGCCCCAGCTCCTGCTTTATGCGCACGCCGATGATTGAAAAGATCGTCCACACCGCGAAGCAGACGGTGAAGGCGATGGTGGACATGGCAAGCGCCTGCCGGGGAGCGCTGTCCTGGCTGGGCGCGGCTGGGAGATTTGCGGTCATTTTCTGGCTCCGGTTTGCGGCGTGGGAGGCACCGCCCTTGTCTGTTCGTTCGCGACTGTCAGCGGCGCAGCATCGGCGAACTGGTTGAAACCGACCTTTGCGCGGTCACTTCGAGACCCTTGCCGTCAGTCTTGGCGCCGGCGGGAAAGAGGAGGAGCGCGGCGGTGAACAGCGCCGCCGTCAGCGCGCTGACGGCCAGAAAATCGCGGCGCGTGAAGTCCGCTAGGGACGCGCCAGTTCCGATCCGTTTCGTCATCGTCGTCTCCGGTTGGGCGCCGCTTGGGACCAGCGCCGTCGATTGCGTCAAAACAAAAAAGCCGCCGGCCAGGTCTTCGCGTCCGGGGTTCCGGGAGCGCGTGTGGACCTGAGCGGCAGCTTTGCCTGTGGCGCCCGCCATTGGACGCCGTTTCACTTGGCCCTTGCGGACCCTACATTTTGGAAAGCAGGAAGCGTGCCAATTCGACAGCGCTCTTAATTATCGAATGAAATCAATATGAACCGCAGCCGCGCGGCTTTTGACCAAGCTCGGCAGCGGATCAAAGATTAGTCAAAATGCCTTGCACAGCAGCATAATATTTGTGCAATGCGGTAGATTGCCCATTGCCGATGCAGATTGCCAATGATGATGACGAGTTTTCCCGTTATGGCCTTACTCCGCGGCTTCGACGAAGCGGTGGCGTTCGTAGAGGAATTTCAGCACCGCCTCGCGGCAGCGCAGGAAGGTGCGGTCGGAGGAAAGCTCGATGCGCCGGCGCGGCCGGGCCAGCGGCACGGCAAGAACCTCGCCGATGGTGGCCGCCGGGCCGTTGGTCATCATGACGATGCGGTCGGACAACAGCACCGCCTCGTCGACATCATGGGTGATCATGATCGTCGTCGAGCCGAGCCTCGAATGGATATCCATCACCGCGTCCTGCAGATGCGCGCGCGTCAGCGCGTCGAGCGCCCCGAACGGCTCGTCGAGCAGCAGGATCTTCGGCTCCATGGCCAGCGCCCGGGCGATGCCGACGCGCTGCTTCATGCCGCCCGAAATCTCGGCCGGACGTTTGTCCTTGGCATGCGCCATCTGCACGAGATCGAGATTGCGCATGATCCATTCATGCCGCTCGGCCCGGCTCTTGCTCCGGCCAAAGACCTTCGTGACTGCCAAATTGATGTTTTCGTAGACGGTGAGCCATGGCAGCAGGCTGTGGTTCTGGAACACCACGGCGCGTTCCGGGCCGGGACTATCGACCTCCTTGTCTTCGAGCAGAACCGCGCCGGCCGAGACCTTGGTCAGGCCGGCGATCAGGTTGAGCAAGGTCGACTTGCCGCAGCCGGAATGGCCGATGATCGAGACGAATTCGCCTTTGTCGATGGTCAGCCGGATGTCCTTCAGCACGTCGCTGACCTGGCTGCCGCGGGCGAAGGATTTGTCGATGTGGTCGAGTTTCAGATAGGCCGTCATCGTCCCTCTCCTCACTTTGCCGTTGTGCCGCGGGTGACGAAGGCGCCGACCGCCGCGACCAGGCGGTCGAGGCAGAAACCGGTGACGCCGATATAGGCGAGTGCGACGATGATGTCGGGCAGCCGCGACGAATTCCAGGCATCCCAGATGAAGAAGCCGATACCGACGCCGCCGGTCAGCATTTCGGCGGCGACGATGGCGAGCCAGGACAGACCGATGCCGATGCGCAGGCCGGTGAAGATGTAAGGTGCCGCGGCCGGCACCATGATCTTCACGAAGAATTCGAGCTGGTTGAGCCTGAGGATGCGGGAGACGTTGCGATAGTCCTCTGGAATGTTACGGACGCCGACGGCGGTGTTGATGATCACCGGCCAGATCGAGGTGATGAAGATGACGAAGATCGCCGACGGGCTGGAATCGCGGAACGCCGCCAGCGACAGCGGCAGCCAGGCGAGCGGCGGTACCGTGCGCAGGATCTGGAACACCGGATCAAGGCCGCGCATCGCCCAGATCGACTGGCCAACCAGCGCGCCGAGCGCGACGCCGACGACAGCCGCAAGGCCAAAGCCGATGGCGACGCGCTGCAGCGAGATCAGCACCCGCCAGGCGAGTCCGATATCCTGCGGGCCATTGTTGAAGAACGGATGGGCGATCAGGTCATAGGCCTCGTTCCACACCTGGCTCGGCGGTGGCAGGCTGGCTGTGGGCGACGAACAGGCGACCTGCCAGACGACGAGCATGATGGTGATGACGATGACCGGCGGCACCAGCGTGCTGGCCAGCTTGCCTGCGATCGCGGCCGGGTCGAAGCGGCGCCGCGCCCTGGCGGTGAAGACGATGATTTCGGCGGGCTTGGCAGGCGCGGGGAACGGCTTCACCTTGCGGTCCTCGATGGCTTGGATAGACATTTCTCGAACGTTCCTTTGGCATTTGGCGACAAGCGGCGCCGTTGCGCTTGTGGCGACAAACGGCGCGAGCGCCGTTTGCACCGTTCAGGCCGATGCCTTGATCTTCAGGCTGTCGAGATAGGCGGACGGGTTCTCCGGATCGAAGACCTTGCCGTCGAAGAAGGTCTCGACGCCGCGCGATGAAGACGCCGGGATATCGGCCGCGGCGACACCAAGATCCTTGGCCGCTTCTCGCCACAGATCCTCGCGATTGACCTGAGCGACCAGCGCCTTGATGTCGGTGGTCGGCGCGAACTTGCCCCAGCGGATGTTTTCGGCGAGAAACCAGGAGTCGTGGCTCTTGAAGGGATAGGACACGCCGCCCTGCCAGAACTTCATGTAGAGATCGGTGCCGTTGGCGACGCGGCCATTGCCGTAATTGATGTCGCCCTTGAGGCGGCCGATGATGTCGGCGGTCGGCACGTTCATCCATTGCCGCTTGCCGATGATGGCGGCCATCTCGTCCTTGTTTTCCTTGGCTTCGCACCATTGCTGGGCTTCCATGACGGCCATCAGGATCGCCTTGGTGGCGTTCGGATACTTGTCGATGAAGGCGGCGCGCAGGCCGAGCGCCTTTTCCGGATGGCCCTTCCACAGTTCGCCAGTGGTGGCGGCGGTGAAGCCGACGCCCTGGTGGACGAGCTGCTCGTTCCACGGCTCGCCGACACAGAACACGTCCATGTTGCCGACCTTCATGTTGGCGACCATCTGCGGCGGCGGCACGACGATGGTCGAGACGTCCTTGTCGGGATCGATGCCGCCGGCAGCCAGCCAGTAGCGCAGCCAAAGATCGTGCGTGCCGCCCGGGAAGGTCATGGCGGCCTTCACCTCCTTGCCTGCGGCCTTTTTCGCAGCGAAGGCGTCCTTCAGCTTGGAGGCGTCGAGGCCGACACCGGTGCCGGCATATTCCTGGGCGACAGAAATGCCCTGGCAGTCGTAGTTGAGCCGGGCCACGATCGCCATCGGCAGCGGCTGCTTGTTTTGCGTCACCTTGCCGGTGTGCATCAGATAAGGCATCGGCGTCAGGATATGGGCGCCGTCAATGCCGTTGGCTTCGCCGCCGAGCACCAGATTATCGCGCGTCGCCCCCCAGGAGGCCTGCTTGAGCACCTCGACATCGGGCATGCCGAATTTCTCGAACAGGCCTTTCTCCTTGGCAATCATCAGCGGCGCCGCATCGGTCAGCGCTATGAAGCCGAGCTTGGCGCCGGTGACTTCCGGCGCGGCGGGCGCCGCATAGGCGCCGGAGGGCAGCAGCGCACGCGCCGCGGCCAGCGTTGCCGCGGTGGCCGCGCTGATCCTCAGGAAATCGCGGCGGCCGATCGCCGTTTGGGCGGAATGGCTATTGGTGCTTTTCGTCATCGTCATCTCCGGTTGGGCGCGGCTTGGGATCGGCGCCGTCGATTGCGTGTTCGACCAAAACAAAAAAGCCGCCGGCCAGGCCGCGCGCGTCCGTCCATCCGGGATCGCGTGTTGACCTGAGCGGCAGCGTTGCCTGTAGCGCCCGCCATTGGACGCCTATTCCGTGACCCGAGAAGAGTCTGCCTATTGCAACGCAGGAACCGTGCCAGTTTCGGAATGGATGACAAACATCAACGAGATCAACGACATGCCAAAATCGTCGGCGCGCCGGCCCGCTGGGCGAGCAAGCCAAAGATTGTTCATTAGCGCAGTTGCACGCACATTTTTTGTGCAGCGCACAAGAATGCCGCCGAAATGATCAGACTTCGGCGCGCGCCAATTTCTGGCCGGCAATGTAGGCGTCGATCTCGTCGGGATCGAAGATCTGGCCGTCGAAGAAACCATCGGGACCGAGCACCAGGCTTGCCCCCGCCGAACCGACCGGAGTCGCGGCCTTCAGCGCGCCCTCGACCTTGGCATTGGCACCGGGAAGCGCCACGCCAAGCGGCTTCAACGCCGAGCGGTAGAGATCGGGGCGGTAGCAGTCGCGGGCAATAGCGAGGTTTTCCGGCGTGTGCGCGACATGCCCCCAGCGCACCATCTGCGTGTAGAACCACAGCGCATGGCTCTTCCACGGGAAGTTCGCCGCCTTGTTGAAGGGCAGAAAGAAGTCGCCGACACTCAGTTCGGCGCCGCCGCCGAGCGCCAGATGCCCGCTGAGGATCGGCATCTGCAGCGCCGGCGCAAGCCCGAGGAAGGCCGGCTGCGCCATAAGGGCCGCGAGTTCGTCACGGTTTGCCGGATCCTGGCACCAGCGCGCCGCGTGATGAAGCGCACGCAGCAGGGCTGAAAGCGCGTCCGGCTCTCTTTCCGCCCATGCCTTGCGCACGCCGACGACTTTCTCGGGGCTGGTCTTCCAGATGGCCGCCTTGACCGTGGCGATATGGCCGGTGCCCGCGACGACCGAGGCGCTGTTCCAGGGTTCGCCGACGCAGTAGCCGTCGATCCTGCCGGCGGCGAGCGCGTCGGCCATGAATGGCGGCGGCACGATGACGATCTCGATTTCACGCGACGGGTCGATGCCGCAGGCGGCGAGCCAGTAGCGCAATTCGTAATTGTGCCCGGAATGCGGATGGACGACGGCGAAGCGCAGCGGATCGCCGCCGCCATTCGCCCGTTCGCGAATCAGCGCTCGCAATGCCTTGCCGGCCCGCGCCGGATCGAGATCGGGTTGGGCGCCGTGCGCGGCCATGCCGGCCCAGACCTCGTTCGAAACCGTCACGCAATTGCCGCCGAGGCCGAGCGAGAACGGCACGACCGTATCGGAGGCGAGCGGCGTCAGCCCCAGATTGCAGGCGATCGGCATCGGCCCCAGCATATGCGCCAGGTCGAAATGGCCGATGGCGATGCGGTCGCGGATGTTGGCCCAGGATGTTTCCCGGTTGAGCGTCAGGTCGATGCCTTCACGCAGGGCGAAGCCGATTTCCTTCGCCGCGACTAGGACAGCGCTGTCGAAGAGCGGCATGAAGCCAGCATTGATCCGGTGCTCGGCCGCCATTCTCAACTCTCCTCGGGATCCAGCAGGCCTGCCGCCGTTACCAGGCTCTGGGCGATCTCGGCGATCTTGCGGTTCTGGTTCATGGCGGTCTTGCGCAGCAGCGTATACGCCGCGTCCTCCGACAGGCCGCGCGACTTCATCAGGATGCCCTTGGCTCGATCGATCACCTTGCGGCTTTCCAATTCGCTGCGGGCTTCTTCCAGTTCGCGCGCCATGCGCGAAAACGCATTGAAGCGGCTGATTGCCATGTCGAGGATCGGCTTGACCCGCTCCTGACGCAGGCCGTCGACGACATAGGCCGACACTCCGGCTTCCACCGCTGCTTCGATCGAAGCCTGATCGGAGCGGTCGACGAACATGGCGATCGGCCGCTTCACCACGCGCGAAAGCTGGAACATGTTTTCGAGCATGTCGCGGTTGGGATTTTCGAGATCGATGACGATCACGTCGGGTTCGATCTCGGCGATCCGCCGCGCTATGCCGGCGACGTCATGGATGACCGTGACCTGCTGATGCCCGGCCTCCCGCAATCCCGCTTCGATTATCGAAGCGCGGATGTGGTTCTCATCGATCACCAGGACAGTGAGGGATTTGCGGATCATGCCGCATTTTGCGCAGGCGAGACGATTGTGCAATGCGGCATCGCGAGATTCACGGAAACAAAGCCGGCGTCCAGGCGCCGCCTGAGGAATTGGACGCGACGGCCAGCGTCGCGGGCGGCGGTCGGCGACAACGAACGGGCAACGCGCCTGTCCGGCGTCCGCTGCTGGCAGGTGATCACGGCGCTCTACGTTATCTCGAGCGTGCTCGTCGGCACTGCACTACATCGGCCTGATCAAGGCCGTCGCTCGCCGACCCGCTGGTGCTGCCTTGGGTTGCCGCCGCCGTCGTCGGCGGCACCTCGATCTTCGGCGGCCGCGGCGGCTGCACCGGCACAATCAACGGCGCTGATCCCCACCGCGCTGACGACGCTGCTGACGATTTTGCAGATGCCGGAAGGGGCGTGGTGGATATTGTTTGGGTAAATCGTGCTGTTTGTGACGGCGGCTTATTTGCGGATTGTGGAGGAGAGATAGGGGGAAGCTGAGGCGGGGGGCTGCTTTGACCCAATCACGACGCTCACTCCGGTCAGTGGTAACGTCCGGATTTGGCGCGCGATTCCGACCTCAGCGAACGAGTTATGACACGCCATTCCAGTGTATGATTGCTTCGCCAAATTGGGGTGTGCGCTGCAATAGCAGCCCGAGACAGCCGCGCTTGCGGAAGGGGCTGTCGGCTCTGACGGGATTGGCGTAAGCTGCAGTTAAGGGGGTGCACACATGCACCGCATCATCGCCATAGCGATCTTAGTTCTCGCGGCCGCGTTCAGCTCAGCGCGGGCGGAGGTGCTGATCGGTGTCTCGGCTGCGATGACGGGACGGCTCGCCTGGATCGGCGAGCAGGGACAGCGCGGCGCGGAGATGGCAGTGGCCGACGTCAACACGGCGGGCGGCGTGCTCGGCCAGAAGGTGAGGCTCATCTCGGTCGACGACTTCTGCGATCCCGAGCAAGCTGTGGCGGCCGCCAAGAAGCTGGTGGCTGACGGGGTCGTGCTCGTCGTCGGGCATTATTGCTCCGGGGCCTCGATCCCCGCATCAAAAGTGTACGAGGAGGCGGGCGTCGTTGAGATATCCCCAGGCTCGACCAATCCGCAGCTGACCGAACAGGGCCGTGCCAATGTCTTTCGCACCATTGGCCGCGACGACGCGCAAGGTTTCATCGCCGGCAACTACCTTGCCGATCGCTGGGGCAACAAGAAGATTGCGATCCTCCACGACAATTCGACCTATGGGAAGGGTCTCGCTGACGAGACCAGGAAGCAGCTGAACAAGCGGGGCGTGACTGAGGCCGTTTACGACGCATACATTCCCGGGAAGGACGACTATTCGGCCGAGGTCGCTACGTTGCAGACCGCCGGCGTCTCCGCCTTATATGTGGGTGGGTATCATGCCGAGGTTGCGCTGATTGCTCGCGCTGCACACGACAGTGGCTACACGGTTCAGCTCATATCCGGAGATGCTTTGGCGACCGAGGAATTTGCCCTGATCGCCGGCCCCGCGGCGGAGGGGACCCTCTTCACGTTCCCGGCGGACCCGAGGCGAAGCGCCGAAGCGGCCGCGGTCGTTGAGCAGTTCCGTGCGGAGAATTTCGAACCCGCGGGCTACACGCTGTTGAGCTACTGCGCGGTCCAGGTTTGGGCCCAGGCAGTCTCGAAGGCAGGTTCGCTGGAGCAGAAGGCCATCATTGCGGCACTGCACGAACAGGAATTCGACACCGTCATCGGCCGGGTCGATTTCGACGACAAGGGCGACCTCACGAAGCAGAGTTGGGTTTGGTACGTCTGGCGCGGCGGAGAGTACGTGCCGGTTGAATAGGGTTCGCTGATCGCCGGCGTGCCGGCTGAGATGTCTAGTCTGATGCAGACCAGTGTGGCCGGACTGTTCCGACTCGCCGAGCTTGAACGCCTCGGCATACGCGGCCGGCTGTTGCTCGCCTTTTTCGGGATCAGCGCCCTTGCGGTGCTGGCAACCGCTGCGGCGCTTTATGCCTTCCTCCAGGTTGGCGACGTCGTGGACCGAATTACCACGGATCGAGTGCCGTCGGCGCTCGCCTCCCTCCAGCTGTCGCGCCAGGCCGAACGGGTCGCTGCTGCCGCGCCATCGGTGCTGGCAGCGACAAGCAGGGCTCAGCACAGCGAGGTCTCGGCTGCCGTCGCGCTCGAGATGTCCCGCCTCGAGGCCCTGCGCACGGACCTCCGGGATGCCACGTTGGGCACAGTGCCTTTGGCCGAGATCGAGGAAGCCGCGATTGTTCTGAGGCGCAACCTGAAGGAGCTCGACTCTCTTGTTGTCGCCCGGCTCGACGTGGTCGCCCGCAAGGAGGAGCTCCTGAACCGCCTCGCCGCGACGACGACCGGAAGCCAGCGCCTTGTGGCCACCGGCATCCTAGTAATGGATTCCAGGCTCCCGCAATGGCGGGCGGTCGCGGCCGACACGTCGCTGTCGCCCGATCGACGCGCAGCGGCGATGGCCGACCTGGTCCAGGCGATTGCGGCTTACATTCCCCAGCAGAAGGCGCAGCTGGAGATCTCGGCGGTCAACGACGCGCTGGTGAAGGTCGCGAACGCGCCGACGCCGGGCGACCTGGCGTTGATCCTTTTTCCGCTACGCCGTTCGCTCACTGCTCTTGAAAAGGTTTCCACGGAGATCGACGAAAAGCTGCGGACCCGCTTCCGGCAGCGTGTTGACGAGTTCAGGGGTTTGACCGACGGCGAGGACAGCATCCCCAAGGTGCGGGAGGACGAGTTTGCTGTCCTGGCACAGGGCGAAAGGCTTCTGGCCGAGAACAATCGACTGTCGCGCAATCTCACCGCTGGCGTCGATCGCCTGGTCGCCACGGCAGATCAGGAGATCGCTGCGTCCGGTCGCGAAGCCGCGCTCGTCCAGCGCTACGGCACCGCGGTTGTACTCGGCTCCGCCTTTCTCAGCCTCCTGAGTTCGGTTCTGGTTGTCTGGCTCTATGTCGACCGCAGCCTCCTCGCCCGACTGGGGGCCGTGAGCCAAGGCATGCTCGCGATTGCGGGGGGCAATCTTCGTGCGCCGCTGCCAGCCGCGGGCAGCGACGAAATCGGGCGCATGGCCGAAGCGCTGAGACTCTTCCGGGATACTGCTGTCGAGGTCGAGGAAAAGAACCTGCGCGACGTTGCGGAAGCTCGTCAGCGGCTCATCGATGCCATCGAAAGCATCTCCGAAGGATTCGCTCTGTACGACTGGGAGGACCGGCTCGTCCTCAGCAACAGCCGCTACCGCGAATTGCTCTACACCGGTCTGGAGACCGAACTGACGCCCGGCACGACATTCGAGCAAATCATTCGCCGATCCGCTGAGCGCGGCTACATCAGGGACGCCGAGGGGCGGGTCGAGGAGTGGGTCGCCGAGCGCCTCTCGCGGCACCGCAACCCTGGCGAACCTTGGGTGCAGAGGCGAGGCGACGGGCGATGGGTCATGGTCAGCGAGCGGCGGATCAGCGCCGGCGGCACGGTCGCCGTCTATTCGGACATCACTGAGCTGAAGCAAAGGGAGGAGAACCTCGCCGAGAAATCCGTGGTTCTGGAGGCGCTTTCCAGCAAGCTGGCGAAGTATCTGGCGCCCCAGGTGTATCGCTCGATATTCACCGGCCGCCAGGAGGTCAGGATCGCCAGCCAGCGGAAGAAACTGACAATATGCTTCTCCGATATCGCCGGCTTTACCGAGACCACTGACAAAATGGAATCCGAGGATCTCACCCAACTCCTCAATCACTATCTGACGGAAATGTCGAAAATTGCTTCGGATCACGGCGCGACGATCGACAAATATGTCGGCGACGCGATCCTGATGTTTTTCGGCGATCCCGAGACTCGCGGCGTCAAGGAGGACGCGCTGGCTTGCGCGCAGATGGCACTTGCAATGCAAAAGCGGATTAGCGAGCTTGCCGAAGTCTGGCGGGACATGGGGATCGAAACACCGCTGCGCTGTCGCATCGGCATCCATACCGACTACTGCACCGTCGGTAACTTCGGCAGCGAGGACCGGATGGACTACACGATAATCGGCGGCGCCGTGAATCTCGCCTCGCGCCTGGAGCAGGAGGCGCCGCCGGGGGCCATCCTCATTTCCTACGAGACGTTTGCGCAAGTGAAGGACGCAATCGACTGTGAGGAACTGGGGCAAGTCCAGGTCAAGGGGATCGCCTATCCCGTCGCCACCTACCGCGTCATCGATCTGAAGGCCAATTTGGCGGCCGCTCGTCGTGCTGTTCGAACGGAGCTGCCGCACTTCAGGTTGGAACTTGAACCGGAGCTGATGTCCCCTGACGAGCGTGGCGATGCCGCCAATGCACTTCGAGACGCGCTGGATCGGCTTCGTCACAAGCCTGGGTAGTAGGGCTTGGTCCACAACGACCCCTCCCAATGGACACAAGGAGTGGGATGTGGGACGCCGCTCATTGGCGCTATCGATGCGAAGGCCGCAGAACGGTCGCGGTCAGTCTTCGAACTCGGGCGGAACGTCCGCATCGGAGCCGAGACTTAACATTCACGGCATCACTGGCAAGGTCCGGATATGGCGCTTTGCTGATGTTGAGTAACGTCAGTTTTGGCCTAAACCACCCCAATCAAACAGCCACCCTCCCCTGCACCACCTCCTCCGCATTGGGGTCGCCCGGTGCCGTCGCCCAGGCCAGTTCGACGAGTGTCACCGTCCGCCGGCCAACCCCATCCAGCTGGCAGACGATCAGGCCCTGTTCCTCGATATAGCTCAGCAGGCGCCGGGCGCGGCGTAGCGAGTGCGAGCCGTAGGCGCGGGCGATTGCCGCGTCGCTCGGGCAGGGCCAGCCCTCCTTAGCGGCGCGAGCGATCATCATGAAGACACCCTGCATATCCTCGGGCAGCAGCGAGGCGCGCGTCGAGACGTCCTGCCAGGCGTCGTCGCCTGCCATGTCGGAGCCCAGCCCGGCGCGGGCGCGCGTCAGCATGCGGCGGAACGCGGGGAGATCCGGCACGACCGCGGCGAGGCCCTCTATGCGGCAGCGGACCACGAACTCCTGATAGAGCACGCCGATGACGCGGAACCCGGCGTCGGGTTGCGCCAGCACGGCGCGCAGAACCCGGTCCACCCGCTCACGCCGCTCCGCCAAATCCTCGGCGCTGATCGGCGGCTCCACCGCTTCGGGGCGGATTTCCAGCGTCGCCGATTTTGCCGCCATCAGCTGATCGAGCAGGTCCGGCGACGAGCGGCGCTGCGGCCGCACGGTTTCGGGCGGCGGGGCCGCCAGGATGATCGCGCGCGCGTCCTCCAGTCCCGCTTCCGGCAGCGGCATCAGGCGCGGGGTCGCATTGCGCGGACTCGTATCGGTCGGGCCGATGCGCAAGCCGAGCGGACGGCGCGACAGCGCTGGGCCGAGCGCCATGAATTGCCCGCGCTCCAGGTCGCGAAAAGCCTCCGCCTGGCGCCGCTCCATGCCGAGAAGGTCGGCAGCGCGCGCCATGTCGATATCGAGAAAGGTCCGGCCATGGGGGCTCTGCTTGGCTTGCCGGTCACACAAATACGATAGGGTTTTTCTCGCGCCGTGCCATGCGGATCAATTCCGATAGTCCATCGGCAAATTCCCGAACCCATGCGTCGGTGCTGGATTCGATCAGCCGCAATTCGCGCTCAAGCTCGACAAAGCTCGGCTCCTCGATGACGTCTCCGACACTGCAGGCTGAAAAAAGGACAATCCGTTCCAAGGCCGAGCCTTCGCCGAGAAGGCCGGCAATCGCCTCCCTAAGCGCGGCGACGTGGGCGATGTTTCCGACACGCCAGTCGCACACCGTGACCACGTCCCAGGTGAGATTTACGCCCTCGGGATGGACCACCTCGCATTCGCCCGTTGTCGGTTCCCGCTGAAAGCGATAGCCGGGGAATTCCCGCTCCATGGTCGAAGCGCTTTTGAAAACTGCCACGTCGAGACCCATTCCGATCCTCCGGCTAGCCCCAAGCCAAAGCAGGCGCGCAGCACTACTCCGGCAGCCCCGCCACCCGCATGGCGTCGGTCACGATTCCTTGCGGGTGCTGCCGCCACGAATCGATCATAAATGGCCTCGCGCCATCAGGCGAAACACATCTAGTTTAGCGCCTACCAAGAAAACACTTGGCGTGAGCGGACTTAGCGATCGGGTAGCTCAGCCCAAAGCTTCTTCGCGAAGCCCCGTTCGTCGAGTTCCCACAAGTCGTCTGCTATCTCAGCTTGGCCGTTGCGGCATCGATAGGAATAAACGGTATCGTGACCCGTCGCGACGGCTGGAACGTCTTCCGCGTTTGGATTCTGCCGGCAGAACTCATCCGCACCAGGATTGTCGCGTGCCACGTTCATCTTGGTGCACGGCAGGTTGGCGCCGACGAAGCAGACCATGACCCTGCCGTCCATGCAGCGATATTGGGCCTGTGCCCCCAGTTCGGAATCGTCCGGCGCAATTTGAGCGTCCGGAGCCAGCGCCTTGAACGCCTGGACCGTCTCGTCATGAAGCGCGGGCGAATAGTCCTGGATCGTGTCGTCGTTGCGCACCTGGCGGCACAATTGGTGCATGTCGGCAGCCTCCGCTTTCGTGACGCCGAGCGCGGCAAGGCTGAGCAGGGCTCCAACCAGCCATGCCGCAGCGCCGGTGTTCGAAAAACGGGACATTTTCATCGCAAAACCTCCTTCGAAAAATGCGCATGAAACCGCTCGCGACTTGGCGCCGCAGAGCAGACACTTGAGCAAGAGTATCAGGATAGCGCGCAATTTGACCGCCACCAGCCAGTAGACAGTCCCATCGACGGCGGCGGCAAGCCGCAGAATAGCCACCATCAGGATTTTCTCTGCCCGGGAGACGGCATGGATGCCATCAGGGCGCATGTACCCGATCATCACTGCGACCGCGCCGGCAATCTAGAGCCGTAGCGGCTTTCTGCCGATCAGCCGCCGCGGGACCTCGATCCCGATCGCGAAGATCAGCATAGCGTACAGCGCAGCCAATGCGCCGAGCAGCGTGGCGCCAGTCTCACACAGCCAAACTCCCCTGCTCCGCCTCCTCCGCGTTCGGATCGCCCGGTGCCGTCGCCCAGGCGAGCTCCACCAGCGTCACCGTCCGCCTTCCAGTGCCATCAAGCTGGCAGACGATGAGGCCTTGCTCCTCGATATAGCTCAGCAGGCGCCGGGCGCGGCGTAGCGAGTGCGAGCCGTAGGCGCGGGCGATTGCCGCGTCGCTCGGGCAGGGCCAGCCCTCCTTAGCGGCGCGAGCGATCATCATGAAGACACCCTGCATATCCTCGGGCAGCAGCGAGGCGCGCGTCGAGACGTCCTGCCAGGCGTCGTCGCCTGCCATGTCGGAGCCCAGCCCGGCGCGGGCGCGCGTCAGCATGCGGCGGAACGCGGGGAGATCCGGCACGACCGCGGCGAGGCCCTCTATGCGGCAGCGGACCACGAACTCCTGATAGAGCACGCCGATGACGCGGAACCCGGCGTCGGGTTGCGCCAGCACGGCGCGCAGAACCCGGTCCACCCGCTCACGCCGCTCCGCCAAATCCTCGGCGCTGATCGGCGGCTCCACCGCTTCGGGGCGGATTTCCAGCGTCGCCGATTTTGCCGCCATCAGCTGATCGAGCAGGTCCGGCGACGAGCGGCGCTGCGGCCGCACGGTTTCGGGCGGCGGGGCCGCCAGGATGATCGCGCGCGCGTCCTCCAGTCCCGCTTCCGGCAGCGGCATCAGGCGCGGGGTCGCATTGCGCGGACTCGTATCGGTCGGGCCGATGCGCAAGCCGAGCGGACGGCGCGACAGCGCCGGGCCGAGCGCCATGAATTGCCCGCGCTCCAGGTCGCGAAAAGCCTCCGCCTGGCGCCGCTCCATGCCGAGAAGGTCGGCGGCGCGCGCCATGTCGATATCGAGAAAAGTCCGGCCCATGAGGAAATTGGAAGCCTCGGCGGCGACGTTCTTGGCGAGCTTGGCCAGCCGCTGGGTGGCGATTATGCCGGCCAGCCCGCGTTTGCGGCCGCGGCACATCAGATTGGTCATGGCGCCGAGCGAGAGCTTGCGTGCCTCGTCCGAAACCTCGCCGGCGACGGCCGGCGCGAACAGCTGCGCCTCGTCCACCACCACCAGCATCGGGTACCAGTGGTCGCGGGCGACCTCGAAAAGCCCGCCGAGGAAGGCGGCGGCGCGCCGCATCTGGTTCTCGGCGTCGAGCCCCTCGAGATTGAGCACCGTGGAGACGCGGTGGATGCGCGCCCGCTCGCCGGCGCTCTGCAGGCCGCGCTCGGTATGCTCCTCGGCGTCGATCACCAGATGGCCAAAACGGTCGCCCAGCGTCACGAAGTCGCCTTCGGGGTCGATGATGGTCTGCTGCACCCAGGGCGCGCTCTGCTCCAAGAGCCGGCGCAGCAGGTGGGACTTGCCGGAGCCCGAATTGCCCTGCACCAGAAGCCGCGTCGCCAGCAGTTCCTCAAGATCCAGCGCCGCCGGGGCGCCTGCGCTCGTCTGGCCCATCTCGATCGCAACGGTCATGTCTCGACTCTCCTTGCGGAGAGGGCTTATCAACCGCATCACAGCCCGTCGAGCGCGCCATGGCCGGCGCTCCGTGTTGCACACAGGCTGGATGTCGCGGACGATCGAGGATACGGAACGTACCGTTTCGATTCGATGAGGCTTGCCTCTTCAGGTCGAAAACCGGTACCCGCCTTTCACCGGCTGGGCCTGCCTGGCTTTCTGCGAGCCGGCGCGCGCGGCCGCCGCAAGAATGCTCTCCATCAGGTCCTTTTCGCGCAGCGGTTTGCCGAGCAGCGGCACGTCGGGAGGCCGGTCGGCGATCGCGTCGGCATCGGCATATCCCGTTATCATCACCGCCGGCCAATCGGACCGCAGATTGCGGGCGAACCGAATGACCTCCAGGCCCGAGACCAGCGGCATGGCAAAATCGGTGACGATGACATCGAAATCGTACGGCGCCCGCTCGATCATCGCCAGCGCTTCGGCACCGCCCCCGGCACAGGTAACCGCAAAGCCGTGTTGGCGAAGCGATTGGGCCGTCAGTTCCCGTAGTACATTGCTGTCGTCGATCAGCAGGACCGATGGATAGTCCTCGCCGGCATTCCCGACGCTGTCGTCGGGATCGGACTTCTCGGCGATTTCCACCGGGCGCTCGATTGAACGCGGCAGCCAGAGCTGGACGGATGTTCCACTGCCGACGGTGCTTTCAATGCGAAGCGTGCCGCCCGATTGCTTGACGAAACCATGCACCGTGCTCAGACCGAGGCCAGTGCCTTTGCCGACCGGTTTTGTGGTGAAGAACGGTTCGACGACCTTGGCGAGAATGTCAGCCGGTATGCCCGACCCCGTGTCCTTGACCGTGACCACGACATAGTCGCCCGCCGAAATATCCTCGGCTGCACTGCCTAGCGTTCGATTTTGCGCCTCCACGATTATCGTGCCGCCGGACGGCATGGCATCGCGCGCGTTGAAGACCAGGTTCATCAGCGCGAGCTCCAGCTGGCCGGCATCGACATGCGCCGGCCACACAGTGTCGTCGACAAGCCAATCGAAACGGATCAGGCCGCCCAGGACCGGGGCCACCAACCCGTTCATTGTATCGCCGAGCGCGGCGAGGCGCACGGCCTGCGGCCGCAGCGTCTGGCGGCGCGAGAAGGCAAGCATGCGGTTGACGAGCTCGGCGCCTTGTTTTGCCGACCGGCGTGTCAGTTCCAGAACCTGCCTGGTCTGTCCGTCGAACTCGGCATGGCGCTCGAGCAATCCCAATCCGCTGAGAATTGCGGCAAGCAGATTGTTGAAATCATGCGCCAGGCCGCCGGTAAGCTTGCCGATCGCGTCGAGGCGCTGCGACTGCAGCAGCTGGTCCTCAAGCTCGCGCCGTTCGGTAACGTCCAGCAATGTGCCGAGGATCTCGGGCTTCCGGCCGTCGGAGCCATTCGACAGGACGCCCTGATCGAGAAAAATCCGGTAATTGCCGTCGGCGCATTGCCAGCGGAATTCGCAGGTGTAGGAGCCGGTGGCCTTGGCTGCGAGCAGGACCTCCCTCACTCTCGGCAGATCGTCGGGATGAACGCGGCTCAGGCCGAAGCCTGGATCGGCGGTCAGCCGTTCCGCAGGAAAGCCGGTCAGGCGTTCGACCCCTTCGGTGACAAAGCTGGCGCCGAACGGCGGCTCCGCCGCCCTTGCGTGGAAGCAGACCGGAAGAGAGCTCAAAATGGCATGCTGCCGCTCCTGTGCGCTGCGCAGCGCCCGCTCGGCCTCGAGCTTTTCCTTCTGCGCTTGCAGTGCCTGGGCCAGCAGCCGTTGCTCGGCAGCCGCCTTTTGCTGGATTTCGAGCGTCTTCTCATGAAGTTCGACGAACACGGCAACCTTGGAACGCAGCATGGCCGGGTCGAAAGGCTTGAACACGTAATCCACCGCGCCGGCGTCGTAGCCGCGCAGCATGTGCGCGTCTTCCTTGTTGATGGCGGTGAGAAAAATTATCGGCGTTCGCCTGGATTGCTCGCGCTGGCGGATCAATCCCGCGGTCTCGTAGCCATCCAGCCGGGGCATCAGCACGTCCAGCAGGATGACTGCGAAATCCTCCTTCAGCAGTGCGCGCAACGCCTCTTCGCCCGACTGCACGCAGACGACTTCACCGATAGGGGCCAGAACCTCGCCGATCGCCAGCAGATTGCGCTCGTCGTCATCCACGGCCAGGATGCGCGCCTTTGCCGGCCCCGCTGCCGGCGCCATGACCTCCAGCTTCCTTGCTCCGTTTCTCGACAGCTTCTGCATCGAGCGGCCGTCAGTTCACTGCCATGAGCGTCTTTTCCGGACCATGGACACGGGATCGCGAACGGCCGATCCAGACACGCAGCAATGCCAACAGCAGATCGAGGTCGACAGGCTTGGCGATGTAGTCGGAGGCGCCGGCGTCGAGGCACTTCTGCCGGTCGCCCTTCATTGCCTTGGCTGTGACCGAGATCAACGGGATATGGGCGATCGCCGGCATGCTGCGGATCTGCCGCATCGTCTCGTAGCCATCCATTTCCGGCATCATAATATCGATCAGTGCCGCATCGATGTCCGGGCTCTGCTCCAGAAGCGCGATACCTTCCCGGCCGCGCTCCGCATGCAGTACCTGGATGTCATAGGTCTCGAGAACGCTGGTAAGCGAATAGATGTTGCGGATGTCGTCGTCGACGATGAGGACCTTTGCGCCGGCGAGGTCGAATTTGTCCGGCTGTTCGGCTGCCGCACCATCGTTTTCGTGGCCTCGCCCGGGGAGTGTTGCCGACATCAGGAGAGCCAGCTGCGCGAAATTCTCCGCCCGCGGAACATCCGCCAATGCCGGATGCAAGGCGAGCGACTGTTGCAGCGCTTCCGGATGAGGCGCAAAGAACAGCAGTCGCGACACCAACTGCCCGAACAGGACGGCAATCTCATCCAGCATCTGGGCGTTGTCCTTGGCCGAGCGGCCAAAGCCGAGCACAACGGCATCATAGTTGGCCATGCCGATTTCGTCCGCATTCGCCGCGACGCGGCCGATCGCCGTAACCGAGGTGACGCCGTCGCGGATCGCCTCGATCAGCGAAAGGCGGCGCTCGGGATCGGGATCGGCAATCAGGACGCGGCTCTGGACGCGGAGCTTTCTGGAATGAATATCCTGGAAGACCTTCATCAGTTCGTCCGACGATACGGGCTTGGTTGAAATGCTGGATGCACCCTTGCGGGCAAGCACCTCGATGTCTTCGGCGCCCGAGATGACATGAACGGGAATGTCCTTGGTTTTCGGGTCATGGCGAAGCAGATCGAACAACACCCAGCCGTCGATATCCGATAGTCCGAGATCGAGCGTAATCGCGTCGGGAACCAGCTTGCGTGCCAAAGCCAGCGTGCCGGAGCCCGCAGTCGACAGGACGCCTTTCAGCCAGGCCGAACGTGCAAGGCCGAGCAGCAATCCGCCGAAGGTCGGGTCATCCTCGACGATCAGCACGACCCGATCTTCCGACGAGATCGTGTCGCGGTCATCGAGCAATTCGGAGGACGGCGGGCTCGGCTGCGCTGTCGTCGCGGCCACCTCCATCGCCGGCAGCAACGCCGATTGCGGGGCCAAGGCCATCCGGGGTCCGTCGAATGGGATGACCAGAGTGAACGTCGAACCCTTGCCCGGCGTGCTCTCGACCCGCAATTCGCCGCCGAGCAGCCGGGCAATCTCCCGGCTGATCGAGAGCCCAAGCCCGGTGCCGCCATATTTGCGGCTTGTGGTGCCGTCGGCCTGCTGGAAGGCCTCGAAAATCAGCTTCTGCTTGTCTTGCGGAATACCGATGCCGGTATCGGTGACCACGATCGCGAGCGCCTCCATCGGTTGCGCCGAAACGTTGTGACGGCCCGTCTTTTCGGCCCGGAAATTCAAGCGGACCTCGCCTTGCGAGGTGAATTTGAAGGCGTTCGACAAAAGGTTGAGCACGATTTGCTGCAAGCGCTTCTCGTCGGTGCGGACGGTCTCCGGAAGCTCGGGGTCGACATTGATGGTGAAGCCAAGCCCCTTGTCGGTCGCCAGCTGCCGGAAGGTTCGCTCCATATGCTGGCGAAGATGCACCACGGGCATATCGTTGATATCGATCGAGACGGTGCCCGATTCGATCTTCGACAGATCGAGGATGTCGTTGATGAGGCTCAAAAGGTCGGTGCCGGCCGAATTGATGGTGCGCGCGAACTCGACCTGCTTGTCGTTGAGATTGCCCTGCTGGTTGGTTGCGAGCAGGTTTGAAAGGATGAGCAGCGAGTTCAGCGGCGTGCGCAGTTCGTGGCTCATATTGGCGAGGAATTCCGACTTGTATTTCGAGGTAAGCGCCAGCTGCTCGGCCTTCTCCTCCAGCGCCCGCCGCGCCATCTCGATTTCCAGGTTCTTGTTCTCCACCTGCTTCTTTTCGTTCTCGAGCAGCTGCGCCTTTTCCTGCAGCTCCTCATTGGTGGCGTGCAGCTCCTCCTGCTTCTTGGTCAGTTCGGTCTGACGCGCCTGCAATTCCGAGGTCAGCAGCTGCGACTGCTTGAGCAGGCCTTCGGTGCGCATGGTGGCGGCGATGGTGTTGAGAACGATGCCGACGGATTCCATCAGCTGGTTGAGGAACGACTGGTGCGTGTCGCGGAATTCGCTGAACGAGGCGAGTTCGATGACGGCCTTCACCTCGTCCTCGAACAGAGCCGGAAGAATGATCACGTTCGCCGGCGCGGCATTGCCAAGGCCGGAGGTAACGCGCAGGAAATTCGGCGGCACATTGTCCAGCATGATGGCGCGCTTGTCGGCGGCACTCTGCCCGACAAGCCCTTCACGCAGATCGAGGCGTTGCTTGATTTCCGCCTTGCTTTCGGCGCCATAGGAGGCGGCGAGCTCCAGATAGAATTCATCCTCGTCGCGGTTGGTCACATAGAACACGCCATATTGCGCATTCACCAGCGGGGCGAGTTCGGACATGATGAGGCGCGAGATCGTGGCCAGGTCGCGCTCGCCCTGCAGCATGCGCGAGAAGCGGGCGAGATTGGTCTTCAGCCAGTCCTGCTCGGCATTCTTCAGCGTCTGGTCCTTCAAATTGCGGATCATCTCGTTGATGTTGTCTTTCAGCGCCGCCACCTCGCCGGAGGCCTGGACGCTGATGGAGCGGGTCAGATCGCCCTTGGTCACCGCCGTCGACACCTCGGCGATGGCGCGCACCTGAGTGGTCAGGTTGGCCGCGAGCTGATTGACGTTGTCGGTCAGGTCGCGCCAAAGGCCGGCAGCGCCGGGCACCCGGGCCTGGCCGCCGAGTTTGCCCTCGATGCCCACCTCGCGGGCGACGTTCGTCACCTGGTCGGCAAAGGTTGCGAGCGTCTCGATCATGCCGTTGATGGTGTCGGCGAGCGAAGCGATTTCGCCCTTGGCGTCGACCGTCAGCTTGCGCCTGAGATTGCCTTGGGCAACCGCGGTCACGACATCGGCGATGCCGCGCACCTGGTTGGTCAGGTTCGTCGCCATCAGATTGACGTTGTCGGTCAGGTCCTTCCAGGTGCCGGCAACGCCCTCGACGCGCGCCTGGCCGCCGAGCTTGCCTTCGGTGCCGACCTCGCGGGCAACGCGTGTCACCTCGCCGGCAAAGGAATTCAGCTGGTCGACCATGGTGTTGATGGTCGATTTCAGCTCGAGGATCTCGCCCTTGACGTCGACGGTGATCTTCTTCGACAGGTCGCCGCGCGCCACGGCGGTCGTCACCTCGGCGATGTTGCGCACCTGGCCGGTCAGGTTCTCGGCCATGGAATTCACATTGTCGGTCAGGTCCTTCCAGGTGCCGGCAACGCCGCGCACCTGCGCCTGGCCGCCGAGCTTGCCCTCTGTGCCGACCTCGCGCGCCACGCGCGTCACCTCCGAGGCGAAGGAATTGAGCTGGTCGACCATCGTATTGATGGTGTCCTTCAGCTCGAGGATTTCGCCGCGCACATCGACGGTGATTTTCTTCGACAGGTCGCCAAGCGCCACCGCCGTGGTCACCTCGGCGATGTTGCGCACCTGGCCGGTCAGGTTGGCGGCCATCGCATTGACGTTGTCGGTCAGGTCTTTCCAGGTGCCGGCAACGCCGCGCACCTGCGCCTGGCCACCGAGCTTGCCGTCCGAACCGACTTCGCGCGCCACGCGCGTCACCTCGGAAGCGAAGGAATTCAGTTGGTCGACCATCGTATTGATGACGTCCTTGATCTGCAGGATCTCGCCCAGTGCATCGACGGTGATCTTCTGGGTCAAATCGCCGGTCGCAATTGCCGTCGCCACCTTGGAGACGTCGCGCAACTGCACGGTCAGATTGCCGGCCATGGCGTTGACGTTGTCGGTCAGGTCCTTCCAGGTGCCGCCGACACCCTCGACATGCGCCTGGCCGCCGAGCTTGCCTTCCGACCCCACTTCGCGCGCCACACGCGTCACTTCCGAGGCGAAGGAATTGAGCTGGTCGACCATCGTGTTGACGGTATCCTTGAGCTCCAGGATTTCGCCCTTGACGTCGACGGTGATCTTCTTCGACAGGTCGCCGCGGGCAACGGCGGTCGTCACCTCGGCGATGTTGCGGACCTGGCCGGTCAGGTTGGCGGCCATCAGGTTGACGTTATCGGTCAGGTCTTTCCAGGTGCCGCCGACCCCTTTCACCTCGGCCTGGCCGCCGAGCTTGCCTTCGGTTCCGACCTCGCGCGCCACACGCGTCACTTCCGAAGCGAAGGAATTGAGCTGGTCGACCATCGTGTTGATGGTGTCCTTGAGCTCGAGGATTTCGCCCTGCACGGCGACAGTGATCTTCTTCGACAGGTCGCCCGAAGCGACCGCAGTCGTCACCTCGGCGATGTTGCGCACCTGGCCGGTCAGGTTCTCGGCCATCGAATTGACGTTGTCGGTCAGGTCCTTCCAGGTGCCGGCGACGCCGCGCACCTGCGCCTGGCCGCCGAGCTTGCCCTCGGTGCCGACCTCGCGGGCGACGCGCGTCACCTCGCCGGCAAATGAATTCAGCTGGTCGACCATGGTGTTGATAGTCGATTTCAGCTCGAGGATCTCTCCCTTGACGTCGACGGTGATCTTCTTCGACAGGTCGCCCAGCGCCACAGCCGTCGTCACCTCGGCTATATTGCGCACCTGGCCGGTCAGGTTCTCGGCCATCAGGTTGACGTTGTCGGTCAGGTCCTTCCATGTGCCGCCGACACCTTCGACGCGCGCCTGGCCGCCGAGCTTGCCTTCTGTACCGACTTCGCGCGCGACGCGCGTCACTTCCGAGGCGAAGGAATTGAGCTGGTCGACCATCGTGTTGATGGTGTTCTTGAGTTCGAGGATTTCGCCTTTCACGTCGACGGTAATCTTCTTCGACAGGTCGCCGGAAGCGACGGCGGTCGTCACCTCGGCGATGTTGCGCACCTGCCCGGTCAGGTTCGTCGCCATCGCGTTGACGTTGTCGGTCAGGTCCTTCCAGGTCCCGGCCACACCTTTCACGCGGGCCTGGCCGCCGAGCTTGCCTTCGGTGCCGACCTCGCGCGCCACGCGCGTCACTTCCGAGGCGAAGGAGGCCAGTTGCCCGACCATGGTGTTGACGATCTTGCCGATGCGCAGAAACTCGCCGCGCAGCTGCCGGCCGTCGATTTCGACCATCATCGTCTGCGACAGGTCGCCTTTGGCGACCGCGCCGATGACGCGCGCCACTTCGGCCGTCGGCTGAACCATGTCCTCGATCAGATCGTTGACGGAACGGACGCTCGATTCCCAGCTGCCGGTGGCGTTGCGGACACGGCCGCGTTCGCCGATCCGGCCATCCTTGCCGACGACCTTGCTGAGGCGTTCGAACTCGCGCGTGACCTGATCGTTGAGTTCTACGATTTCGTTGAAGGTGTCGGCGATCTCGGAATCAAGGCCGGCGTAGACATTGTCGATACGAACGGAGAAATCACCGCTCCGAAAAGCCTTCAGCGCGTTCAGTATTTGACGGTGGTCCAATTGCCTTGTGGATGCAAGCACGCTCACAGCGCCCCTCCCAGCACACGGATTTCTTGAATGTCCTGGTGAAACTGTCCCCTGCGGCCGACACAACCCCGCAAGCGCAAGAACGCGGCATGCTCGATTTGGTTCCAGACGAAATTGCCGCTATGCGGCAGGAATTTCGCAGCCGCATTCACGAAACGACGAGCAACAAAGATCCATAATGATGTATCGATCAATATTTCTGCCCAACGGAACATCTCGAAAAAACTCTCGTTGGTATAGATCGCGATAGAGCGATGCAACTCGATGGAGACACTAAGATGATGAAAATTCTCTCTGCATCCCTACTTGCTATCGGCCTGGCCACATCTGCCATGGCACAATCCATGGGCTCCGGGACCGGTAACGACCCCAATACCGGCGTCAACACAGGCACTTCCGGCGGCAACACCGGGACCGGCAGCGCAACTACCCCGAACACGATCGATCCGAACGCAACGAACGCCACCACGCCGCAGACAAACGGTATGGAGGACCGCTGTAAGGATACGGCGAGCAGCGATACCGACAACAATACCCCCAGCGGCGCCATGACGTCGGATATGCAGAACTGCAACAAGTAACGGAGTTTTGCTCAGCCGTCATTTCAGCCCGCTGCCTGGTCCAGACCGGTGCTCGCGGTTCAAACCACAGCCAGAAACATGCACTGACCGGGCACGGGCTCATTACTTCTGAATGGATCGGCGAGCCCAAGCCGGGCGGCCGATTAACTAGTCTCAGCTAGGTTCTGCGATAGGCGGCGGCCAGCCCGGACGGGCGGGCGGGCGTTCTGCTGATTTCGCGGAGAGAACTGGTGGAGCCAATCGGAATCGAACCGACGACCTCTTGAATGCCATTCAAGCGCTCTCCCAACTGAGCTATGGCCCCACTCCGGCAGTTCACCGGCGCCGTTTCCGGCGAAGAGATCCGGCGCGGGTTCTAGACCGCGCCGTTAGTGAAGGCGGCTTCTAACCCCGCCTTCAGTCAATATCAAGCCTTCAAGAACCGCTTTTTCTAGGCAGCGCCGCGAAAGCCGGCGAATGCGGTTCGCTCAGACCTCGTCGTCGTCTTCGCCGACGCCGATCATGTCGGCAACGTCGTCGTCTTCTTCCTCCTCGTCGGCGAGGAACGTGTCATCCTCGTCATCGCCAAGGTCAACATCGTCTTCGTCATCGCCGAGATCGGGAAGCTCGTCGGCCTTCGCGTCCTCGTCCGCCTCTTCGAGCGAGACGACCTCGACGCCCTCTTCCTCCTCGGCGTCCACTTCCTTCTCGGCAACTTCCTCTTCCTCCTCGAGAGCGGCGATCTTGCCTTCTTCGAAATAGGAGCGCGGATAGCTCTTGCCCGTGTAAGGCGAGACGATCGGGTCCTTGTTCAAGTCATAGAATTTTCGACCCGTCTCCGGGTCGATGCGTTTGGTGCCAAGTTCGGGTTTTGCCACAGCAAGCCTCGTCGATGAAAGTTTGGTCCCCTTAACCAGAGTTTACGGCGCTGTCAAAGCGAAAAGCCGGCGTCCCAAAAAGCTTGAATTCGAAGGCCTTCATACCAAGGGGATGACCATTTCGGTACGCCATGATAGGAGACCCCGCAAACCAGCAGAAAATGGCCGGCCGCCGGCGTTTTCAGGAAAGAACCATGTCGCACACTGCCGCCCCGAAGCAGGCCACCGCCCGCAAATCATCTGGCCTTTCAGGCGCGGCACGGGTGCCGGGCGACAAGTCGATCTCGCACCGCTCGTTCATGTTCGGTGGCCTGGCCTCCGGCGAAACCCGCATCACCGGGCTGCTGGAAGGCGAGGACGTGATGCGTACGGGCGCTGCCATGAAGGCCATGGGCGCCCATATCGAGAAGCATGGCGCTGAGTGGGTGATCCGCGGTACCGGCAACGGCGCGCTGCTGCAGCCGGTAGGCCCGCTCGATTTCGGCAATGCCGGCACGGGCTCACGCCTCACCATGGGCCTGGTCGGCACCTATGACATGGAAACCACCTTCATCGGCGACGCCTCGCTGTCGGGCCGGCCGATGGGCCGGGTGCTCGAACCGCTCCGCCAGATGGGCGTGCAGGTGCTGAAGGCGACGCCCGGCGACCGCATGCCGATCACGCTGCACGGGCCCAAGCACGCCGCGCCGATCACCTACCGCGTGCCGATGGCATCGGCGCAGGTCAAGTCGGCGGTGCTGCTGGCTGGGCTGAACACGCCGGGCATCACCACAGTCATCGAGCCGGTTATGACGCGCGACCACACCGAAAAGATGCTCAAGGGGTTCGGCGCCAATCTGTCGGTCGAGACCGACGAGCGCGGCGTGCGCCACATTTTCATCGAAGGCCAGGGCAAGCTCATGGGGCAGACGATCGCGGTGCCTGGCGACCCCTCCTCGGCCGGCTTTCCGCTGGTGGCGGCGCTGATCGTGCCGGGCTCGGACATTACCATCGAAAACGTGCTGATGAACCCGACCCGCACCGGACTTCTGTTGACGCTGCAGGAAATGGGCGCGCGCATCGACATAATCGATCCGCGCACCGAAGGCGGCGAGGATGTTGCCGATCTGCGCGTGCGTTACTCCGAGCTGAAAGGCGTCACCGTACCGCCGGAACGGGCGCCGACGATGATCGACGAGTATCCGGTGCTTGCCGTGGCGGCCAGCTTCGCCGAGGGCGAAACGCTGATGCTTGGCCTGGAAGAGCTGCGCGTGAAGGAATCCGACCGGCTGTCGGCAGTGGCCGAAGGGCTGAAGCTCAACGGCGTCGACTGCAGCGAAGGCGAGGCCTCGCTTGTCGTGCGCGGAAAGCCCGGCGGCAAGGGCCTCGGCCAGCATCCCAACGGACAGGGCACCATCGTCCAGACCCATCTCGATCACCGCATCGCCATGAGCTTTCTGGTGATGGGGCTGGCGACGGAAAAACCGGTGACCATCGACGATCAGGCGATGATCGCAACGAGCTTTCCGGAATTCATGGGACTGATGAAGGGGCTGGGCGCGGAGATTGAATGAAATATGTCTGCGTACATTGGAAGCACGAGCGGCCGGAGCAACCATCTCATCTCTGGTATGAGATTGCCGACGACAACTGTCAGTCGAGAACAATAGAGTTCTATCGGGACGGTTCAGTCGGTTTTGCGTCACGTGGCGTCGCGCCAGATGGATCAGAGGACCTCGAAGTTGGCGGGACAACGAACTCAGACCAACCTTTTCCGGCCCTCGACGAGATCAACGCTGATCCTGTATTTGAGGCGGTGGAAGTCACGGCGGCAGAGTTTGAAAAGCGTTGGCAGCAGGCGCTTGCCTCGCGACGGCATATGACGGCGTCCTTCACCATCGCCATCGACGGACCTGCCGGTGCCGGCAAAGGCACCCTTGCCCGGCGGCTCGCCGATCACTACCGGCTGAACCTGCTCGACACAGGCCTTACCTATCGCGCGGTAGCCCATGCGCTGCTTCGGCTTGGCCTGCCGCTCGACAATGTCTCGGCCGCCGAAACCGCCGCCCGCCAGGTTGATCTGGCCAAGCTCGACCGGGCGGTGCTGTCGGCGCATGCGGTCGGCGAGGCGGCGTCGAAAGTGGCGGTCATCCCGTCAGTGCGGCGTATACTGGTCGACAAACAGCGCGACTTCGCCAAGACGCCGCCAGGCGCAGTGCTGGACGGCCGCGACATCGGCACCGTCGTCTGTCCCGATGCCGACGTAAAACTCTATGTCACGGCCAGCGCCGAGGTGCGGGCAAAGCGGCGGCTGGATGAAATCGAGAGCATCGGCGGCACCGCTAATTTCGATGAAATCCTTGCCGATATCGTGCGCCGCGACGAGCGCGACATGGGCCGCATGGACTCGCCCTTGAAGCCGGCCGCCGATGCGCACTTGCTCGACACGTCGGAAATGGCTATAGAGGCCGCGTTTCTGGCAGCTCAGGTGATCATCGACGACGTCCTGGCCAAGAGAAACGAAGCCTGAGCCGGGTTTTCCTGCCGCCGCCGATTGCCGGCGACAACAAGAATTCCCATATCGGGTAGGAACCAGCCTGCCAGCATTCTTCATGCGCCGGAATTGCCGCTCAAGGGCGGCCAAGGGCTTTTTGCCCGGAACGCCGGCAGGCCAACGCAACGCTAACCCACGGCGCCGGCCCCGCGACAGATTGCGGGGCATTCCAGGAGAAACTATGTCAGTTGCAAATCCCACTCGCGATGATTTCGCGAGCCTGCTCGAAGAATCATTTTCCGCCGGCCATTCCGGCGAAGGCCAGGTCGTCAAGGGCATCATCACCGCCATTGAGAAGGACATGGCCATCATCGACGTCGGCCTCAAGGTCGAAGGCCGCGTGCCGCTGAAGGAATTCGGCGTCAAGGGCAAGGACACGACGCTCAAGGTCGGCGACACGGTCGAGGTCTATGTCGAGCGTATCGAAAATGCGCTTGGCGAAGCCATGCTGTCGCGTGAGAAGGCCCGCCGCGAAGAGAGCTGGGTCCGTCTCGAAGAGAAGTTCACCAAGGGCGAACGCGTCGAAGGCGTCATCTTCAACCAGGTCAAGGGCGGCTTCACCGTCGACCTCGACGGCGCTGTGGCCTTCCTGCCGCGCAGCCAGGTTGACATCCGCCCGATCCGCGACGTCTCGCCGCTGATGCACAACCCGCAGCCCTTCGAGATCCTCAAGATGGATCGCCGCCGCGGCAACATCGTGGTGTCGCGCCGCACCGTGCTCGAGGAAAGCCGCGCCGAACAGCGTTCGGAAATCGTGCAGAACCTCGAAGAAGGCCAAGTAGTCGAAGGCGTCGTCAAGAACATCACCGACTATGGTGCGTTCGTCGACCTCGGCGGCATCGATGGCCTGCTGCACGTCACCGACATGGCCTGGCGCCGCGTCAATCATCCGACCGAAATCCTCAACATCGGCCAGACGGTCAAGGTGCAGATCATCCGCATCAACCAGGAAACCCACCGCATCTCGCTCGGCATGAAGCAGCTCGAGAGCGATCCGTGGTCCGAGATCGGCACCAAGTTCCCGATCGGCAAGAAGATCAAGGGTACCGTCACCAACATCACCGACTACGGCGCATTCGTCGAGCTGGAGCCGGGCATCGAAGGCCTCATCCACGTTTCGGAAATGTCGTGGACCAAGAAGAACGTGCATCCCGGCAAGATCCTGTCGACGACGCAGGAAGTCGACGTGGTGGTGCTCGAAGTCGATCCGGCCAAGCGCCGTATCTCGCTCGGCCTCAAGCAGACGCTGGAGAACCCGTGGGAGGCCTTCGCGCGCAGCCACCCGGTCGGCAGCCAGGTCGAGGGCGAGGTCAAGAACAAGACCGAGTTCGGCCTGTTCATCGGCCTCGAAGGCGACGTCGACGGCATGGTCCACCTTTCCGACCTCGACTGGACCCGTCCTGGCGAGCAGGTGATCGAGGAGTACAATCGCGGCGACATGGTCAAGGCGCAGGTGCTCGACGTCGACATCGACAAGGAACGCATCTCGCTCGGCATCAAGCAGCTGGCCAAGGATACGGTCGGCGAAGCAGCGACGTCAGGCGAACTGCGCAAGAACGCAGTCGTCACCTGCGAGGTTATCGGCGTGAAGGATGGCGGTCTGGAAGTGCGGCTGGTCGACAGCGGCATCGAGACCTTCATCAAGCGCTCCGACCTCAGCCGTGACCGCGACGAGCAGCGCCCCGAGCGCTTCACCGTCGGCCAGAAAGTCGACGCCCGCGTCATCGCCTTCGACAAGAAGACCCGCAAGCTGCAGGTCTCGATCAAGGCGCTGGAAATCGCCGAAGAGAAGGAAGCGGTCGCTCAGTACGGCTCAACCGATTCCGGCGCTTCGCTGGGCGACATCCTTGGCGCCGCGCTGAAGAAGCAGGGCAGCTAAGCCAACACCGCGCCTCGCGCGGGTTATAAACGAAACAAAAAAAGCCCCGCCGGAACGATCCGGCGGGGCTTTTGCTTGTGACCTTTTGCTTGTGACGAGCCGCAGGCTTAGGCCCTGCCGTAAAGCGGCACCAGCGTGCCGCTGATGGCCATGTTGGCCGGCGAGGCGAGATAGGCAATGGCCTCGGCGGCCGCTTCAAGGCTGACCCATCTGCTGAAATCTGCGTTCGGCATGTCAGCCCGGTTGGCCGGCGTGTCGAGCGTCGAAGGCGCCACGGCGTTGACCAGGATGCCGTTGCCCTTCAGCTCTTCGGCTATCGCCACGGTCATCGCGGCGACTGCCGCCTTGGCGGCGGCGTAGGCCACCTTGCCGGAGCCGCGCCGCGGATCGAGCCCGGCTCGCGCGGTGACATTGACGATGCGACCCGGCACGGAAGATCCCAGCATCGAGCGTATCGCCGCGCGGCAGCACAGAAAGGTGGTGCGGGCATTGGTGTCCATCATCTCGGCGAAGGAGGCGGGTTCGATCTTCTCGACCGGCGCCGCGGTGAAGCCGCCGGCAAGATGCACCGATGCCCATAAATCTGGAACGCTGGCATAGAAGGCGTCGACCTTGGCAGGGTCGGCAAGGTCGACATTGTGCGCCAGCCTGACGCGGTCATGCGCCGGAAAGGGAAAATGCGCAGGCGCGGCAGCGTGGGCATTGGGCACATGGCAGATCGCGCCCTGCTCCAGCAGTTTTCCTACGACCGCGCCGCCAAGGGCACCGGTGCCGCCGGTCACCACGATATGTCTGCCGTCCAGTGTTTCCGTCATATTCGACCGCTCCGTCATTGCGCGCCGCCGATGCGGAAGGTCGCGCCTTTCGCGCGATCACTCAACCGAAATCTCGATGACGTAAGGTCGTCCAGTCGCCCGCGCGCGCCCAAGCGCGTCCGCCAAGCCGCCGGTGCCGGAAATCCGCTCGGCGGCAATGCCGTAGGCTTCGGCCAATTTGCAGAAATCCGGCGGTGCCGGGGAGACGCCGACCGGCTCGACGCCGACGTCGAGCATCGAGGTTTCGATCTCGCGGTAGCCACGATTGTTCCAGACTGTGAAGATCACCGGCGCCGCCGCGTCGAGCGCGGCGCCCAGTTCCGGCAGGGTGAACTGGAAGCCGCCGTCGCCGGTGAGGCAAACGACCGGCGCCTCAGGCCTGGCAAGGACGGCACCGATCGCCGCCGGCGGGCCATAGCCGAGCGCGCCGAAGCCGGTGGCGGCGTTGAACCAGCCGCCCGGCCGGTCATGATCGTAATAGAGGTTGGCGGCGTAGACCGGCTGGGTCGAATCGCCGACGATGATCGCGCCAGGCAGCGCATCGCGGATCGTCTCGACGGCGCGCAGTTGCGCCTGCATGGCCGGGCCAATCTCGGCAAAGGCCGCCTGCCGCGTCGCGGCGGCGCGGGCTGAACCATCATCCAATGGCGTCTCGTGCGTGCCGATTTCGGCAAGCAGCGCCTTGAGCGCCGCTCCGCAATCGGCCTGGATCGAAATCCGCGCAGGCCGGCGGGCAAGCTGGTCGGCGCCGATGTCGATGCGGATCAGGTTGGCGGGCAGGACAAAACCGCCGTCGCCATAGCCATCATAGTCGGTCGGACCGAATTCGGTGCCAGCGGCAATGACCAGGTCGGCATCGGCGATCAGCGCACGCACCGCCTTCAGGCTGGGGCTGGCCGGCACGCCAAGTGGATGACGATAGAGCAGGCCGCGCGCATTAGCGGTCTGGACGACCGGCGCTCCCAGCCTCTCGGCCAGGTGCTGCAACGGCGCTTCGGCGGCCTTGGCGCCGCCACCGGCGAGGATAAGCGGCCGGCTGGCAGACGCGCACAGCCTTGCCGCCTCTGCAATCGCCGCCACATCCGGCCCGGGCGGCGCTGAATTCCGCAGCAGCGGCACGATGCCGTTGGCCGGCATGGTCATGACATCGGTCGGGATCTCAATATGCACCGGACCCGGACGCGAGGATGAGAACAGCGCAAAGGCGCGGGCGAGCACGCCGGGCAGTTCGCCGGCCTCGGTGACACGGTGCGAAAACAGCGCCACCTTCTCCATCATGCCGCGCTGGTCCGGCAGTTCATGCAGATGGCCAAGGCCTTTGCCCAGCGTCGGTGTGGCGTTGACGCCCGAGATTACCAGCATCGGCACCGAATCGGCGCGCGCCTGACCCATGGCGGTGATGGTGTTGGTCAGCCCCGGCCCGGTGATGACGAAGGCGATACCCGGCCTGCCGCTGGCGCGCGCATAGCCGTCAGCCATGAAGCCGGCGCCCTGCTCGTGGCGCGGCGTGACGTGACGGATCTTCGATCGCGCAAGCCCGCGATAGAGCTCGACCGTGTGTACGCCGGGAATGCCGAAGACGGTGTCGACGCCGTGCGCTTCGAGCAAGGTGATGAGCGCTTCGCCGATGGTCGTCATTGTCTTAGCACCGGGCGCGTGAGGCAGGTAGGGCCGCCCTCGCAGGCAATGCACAGCGCATCGGCCTCGAATGTCGAGACCGTACAGCCGGCGGCTTGCATGGCAGCCGCCGTCTTCGGAAAACCGGCAACGGCGATAACCTGGCGCGGCGCGGTCGGCAGCACGTTCAGGCTGAGCCCATTCGAGACGAAGAATTCGTCGGCGTCGCCCTCGACCAGCCGAATGCCGCGTTCGCGCAGCATCTGGTGGAAGGCGACCGGCAGGAGGGGCGCATAGACCAGCGCCAGATCGTCTGCGAGCGGGCTGATCACCGACATCAGATGCAGGCAGGCCTCCTCGCCCTGCCAGAGCGGGAGGTCGAAGCCATAGACCTGGATGCCCTTGGGTGAAAGCAGGTTGGAGAGCTGCTGGATGCCGTGCTGATTGGTGCGCACGCCGCGGCCGACGGCCAGCGTGTTTGCATCCACCCACACGCAGTCGCCGCCCTCGACCTGGCCGGGAGCCTCGATACGGCCGAGGATGGGGATGCCCATGCGCCCGTAGGCTGCCTCGTGCAGGCCGGGCTCTCGCCGGCGCAGCGCCTTGCCCATGGCAAGGATGACCGCGCCATGGTCGGTCATCAGCGACGGATCGTGGGTAAAGACCGAATCGGCAAGCCCGTCATCGGCGTCGCTCAGCCATTCGATTTCGGCGCCTGAGACAGAAATCAGCCTGGCCAGTGCATCATGCTGGGCTGCCGCTTTTTGTGGATCGAAGCCGGGGCCATAGTGCCACTCCAGCGCTTCGGCCCGACGCATGGCGCTGGCGGCGGAGCGCATCAGCACGCGCTGCAGCGGCCCGGCCATCGACTGCGACCCGTATGCTTTGCCCACTAAGTTCTCCTGAAACGCGCCCCTCCTGCCAATAGCCACTCGGCAGGCCGTGATCAATGGTCCAAAAACTGCGGTTGACGGAGGCAAGCGGAACGGTCCATCTTGAGAATCGGAACGCTGTCCAGTGACGGGTAATGGGTAAAAAATTCCAGCAAGGACTGCCTCGGCTGCTCCGCGGGGCGCCGCGACGATGACAGCGCCGGCCACCGCCCTGAAGCATACGGCGCAGAACGGCGCTGCCGAAGCCATCCACGTCGAGAACCTGCACAAGAATTTCGGCAAGCTGCATGTATTGAAGGGCGTTTCGCTGTCGGCGCGCGATGGCGAGGTGATCGCCATCATCGGCGGCAGCGGCTCGGGCAAATCGACGCTGCTGCGCTGCATCAACTGCCTGGAGAACCCGACCAGCGGCATCATCCGGGTCAATGGCGAAGAGATAAAGCTGAAGGCCGACAGCTACGGCCACACCGTGCCCGCCGACCGCAAGCAGATCGAACGCATCCGCTCCAAGCTCGGCATGGTCTTCCAGAACTTCAATCTGTGGAGCCACATGACGTTGATCGAGAACGTCATCGAGGTTCCCGTGCATGTGCTCGGCGTCAAGCGCGATGTGGCGATCGGCGAGGCGGAAAAATTGCTCGCCCGCGTCGGCCTGGCCGAAAAACGCGACGTCTATCCCGCTTATCTGTCGGGCGGCCAACAGCAGCGTGCCGCGATCGCCAGGGCGCTGGCCATCAACCCGCGCGTCATGCTGTTCGATGAGCCGACTTCGGCGCTCGACCCGGAGCTGGTCGGCGAGGTGCTGAAGGTGATCGGCGACCTGGCGCGCGAAGGCCGCACTATGGTGCTGGTTACCCATGAGATGAAGTTTGCCCGCGAGGTCGCGACGCATGTCGTCTACCTCCACAACGGGCTGGTCGAGGAAGAAGGGCCGCCGGAACAGATCTTCGGCGCACCAAAATCCGAAAGGCTGAAGCAGTTCATCCGCAACATCAGTTAAACTGTGGGCGGACGAAAACCGGGAACAACAACAAAACTGGGAGTCATGACGATGAAGATTATTCTCAAGACCTTTGCCGCAGCGCTGCTGCTCGGCGTTGCCGCGATGGGCGTGGCCAAGGCCGATCCGGTCAAGATCGGCGTCGCCGCCGAACCCTATCCGCCCTTCGCCTCGCCGGACGCTTCCGGCAAATGGGTCGGCTGGGAGATCGAATTCATCGATGCCGTCTGCGCCGAGGAGAAGCTCGACTGCGTCATCACCCCCGTCGCCTGGGACGGCATCATTCCGGCGCTGACGACCAAGAAGATCGATCTTATCGCCGCCTCGATGTCGATCACCGCCGAGCGCGAGAAGACGATCGCCTTCTCGGACAAATATTACAACACCCCGACTGCGTCATCGGGCCGAAGGACCAGAAGTTCGGCTCAACACCGGAGGACCTCAAGGGCAAGATCATCGGCGTCCAAGTCTCGACCGTACACGCCGACTACGCCAAGAAGCACTTCGCCGACGCGGCGGAAATCAAGGAATACCAGACCCAGGACGAGGCCAACCAGGATCTTGCCGCCGGCCGGGTCGACGCGGTGCAGGCCGATTCCATTGCCCTCGACGCCTTCCTAAAATCGGACCAGGGCAAGCAATGCTGCGATCTGAAGGGCATGGTCGCGCCGGATCTGGCCATTCTCGGGCCCGGCGTCGGCGCCGGCGTCCGCAAGGAAGACACCGAGTTGAAGGAAAAGATCAACGCCGGTATCAAGGCCATCCGCGCCAATGGCAAATATGACGAGATTTCGAAGAAGTACTTCGACTTCGACATTTACGGCGCCGACACGCAGTCGAACTGACGACCTCATCCATGAGCGACTAACCACGCGGCCCCGATAGAGCCGCGTGGTTATTCGAAATCCATCGACGCGTGCTTCCGCGGGCGGAGATCGCCGGCGGTTTTAGCGCCAGCAATTCGAGGGCGACGCTGATCGACGCATTTGTTCCGGCTTGGGCCGCCTCTGCCATCGCGCTTCTCTCGCCCACGCCACCGGGCTGGGGTGGAACGCTCATGGTCGGGCTGTTCCATACGATCGAGATCGCGGTCGGCGCCACCTGTCTCGGCCTTTTGATCGGCATCGGCGGCGCCTCCGGCAAGCTGTATGGTGGTCCGGTGGTGCGAGATCTCCTGGCAGTCTATACGACAGTCGTGCGCGCCGTGCCGGAGCTGGTGCTGATCCTTCTGCTCTATTACGCCGGCACCGACCTGATCAATCAGATGCTGACGGCAATGGGCTATCAGCGCATGGACATTAGCGGGCTGGCGGCCGGCATTGCCGTGCTCGGCTTCGTCCAGGGCGCCTATTCGACCGAGGTGATCCGCGGGGCGATCCTCGCCATTCCGCAGGGCCAGATCGAAGCCGCGCGCGCCTATGGCATGTCTCCCGGCCTGCTGCTGCGGCGCATCACGCTGCCGGCGATGCTGCCGTTCGCCATACCCGGTCTTGCCAATCTTTGGCTGATCGCCACCAAGGACACCGCCCTGCTGGCGGTCGTCGGCTTTTTCGAGCTGACATTGGCGACACGGCAGGCGGCCGGCGTCACCAAAGCCTATCTGACATTCTTTGTCGCCGCCGGCGCGATCTACCTTCTGTTGACACTGGTCTCCAACCTGATCATCGGCCGCATCGAGAGCTGGGCCCGCCGCGGCATGCCGTCGCTCAAGGAGGCCCGTTGATGGCTGGCCCGGTGATGACTGGCGAAGCGGCCGTCGAGATAGCCGCACGCGCTTCGCTGTGGCTGAAGCCGCATCGTATCGCGCTGATCCTGATCGCGCTGGGGCTGGTTTTGGCGGCGGCCGTCTTCATGCGCTGGGACTGGCTGCCGAAATATTACGGGATGGGATTGCTCGGCATCTGGCGCGCGCTGTGGATTCTTGCCGTCACCTGCACGCTGGGCTTCCTGCTCGCCATGCCGCTCGGACTGGCACAAGCCGCAGGCTCTTTCTGGTTCGCGGCGCCCGCCAAGGCCTTCTGCACGGTCATCAGGGGAACGCCGCTGCTGCTGCAGCTCTGGTTGCTCTATTACGGGCTGGGCTCGCTGTTTCCACAATATCCATGGATTCGCGAGTCCTGGATGTGGCCCTATCTGAGGCAGGCATGGCCCTATGGCGTGCTCGGGCTGACGCTGTCCTTCGCCGGCTATGAGGGCGAGGTGATGCGAGGCGCTTTTGCCGGCGTACCCAAAGGCCAATTGGAAGCCGCCCGCGCCTTCGGCATGAGCCGCTGGAGGATTTTCCGGCGAATCTGGCTGCCGCAGGCCTTCTACCGCGCGCTTCCGACACTGACGGGCGAAATCGTGCTGCAGCTGAAATCGACGCCGCTGGTGGCGACCATCAGCGTGATCGACATATTCGCCGTCTCTTCAAAGGCGCGTCAGGATACCTACCTCACCTATGAACCCTTGCTGCTCCTGGCGTTGATCTATATGGCGATCACCGGCATTCTCGTCTTCACCCTGGGCAAGATCGAGGCGCGGATTCCGAACAAGATCGGTTAGCGAATAGGGAGTAGTGAATAGCGAATAGTTTTGCTGATTTCCCTACTCGCTACTCCCTATTCGCTACTCGCTGAAATTTCAGGGCAGCTACGATGCAACTCAGTCTCGACCAGGCGACAGGGCTGTGCCGGATGGCCGCACTTGGCGCTGGCGCCAACGAAGAGGCGGCGCAGTCGCTGGCTGCCTCGATCGTCGCGGCCGAGGCGGAAGGACTGTCGACCGTTGGGCTGTCGCACTTCATCGATTATCTCGAAGCGCTGGAAGCCGGCCGCATCGACGGCAACGCCGATCCGGTGATCACCAGGCCGGCGCTCGCGGTCTATCTCTCCGATGCGCGCGGCGGACTGGCGCATACCGGTTTCGACCGCACGATCGATGAACTCGCCAAGGCGGCGCGGCTGTTCGGCGTCGCGATTTTTTCGCAGAAGAATGCCTATACGTGCGGCGCGCTCGGCTATTTCACCGGAAGGCTGGCCGCGCAGGGATTGGTGTCGTTCGCCGCCACCAACGGCCCGGCCGTGCTTGCCGGCTCGGGCTCGGTCAAGCCGGTCTACTGCACCAACCCGATGTCCTTTGCGGCACCCGCCGCGGACGGGGCGGCGCTGGTCATCGACCAATCGTCGAGCGCCACCGCCTTCGTCAACATCCGCAAGGCGGCCGAGGACGGCAAGAAGATACCCGAAGGCTGGGCACTGGATGCGAGCGGCAATCCGACCACGGACCCGGCAGCTGCAATGAAGGGCGCCATGCTTGCCTTCGGCGGCCAGCGCGGCGCCAACATCGCGCTGATGGTCGAGGTGCTGGCTGCGGGCCTGTCGGGCGCCAACTGGTCGCTCGATGCGCCATGGTTCAGCGGCGGGCCGGACAGTCCGGGGACCGGCCTGTTCGTGCTTGCCGTCGAGCCCAAGCTGCTCGATCCGGACTTCGAAAAGCGGATGAAGGATCAACTCGACCGGCTGCGGCGGCGCTATGGCGTGCATGTGCCGGGGCGTGCCCGGGCCGAGGCCGCGGAGAAGGCGGCGGCGCGCGGCATAAGCGCGCCGAAAGCCGTGGTGCAGCGCATTTCCGAATTCGCCGCCCGCTATTCGTCCTGAAGAAATTCGTTTGTCCGATGAGCGGCTGACGAGGCCGGCCGATCCGGCAGCGCGAGCCTACTTCCCGCAATGATGATCGTTGATGGCGTTCACCGCATTCGCGTCCGGTCCTACCCTGTTGTAGGAGCAGGGTTCGGCGGCCGTCGTGAACAGGTGGTTGTCATAGTAGCGCGGGCCACCGAACAGAATGTCGATGATGTCGCCGTTGGCGGGAACGTAGCGTTCGGGTTGAGCTTGGTGGTGATGCCGGTTTGCCGCGAATGCCGAGGCACCAATGCTGCAGCCTGTTGCGAAAGCCAGAGCGAAGATCGCAACGCGTTTTGTCGTCATCGGCAATATCCTCCATTCGGAATCAAATCATACATCTAAAATCGCCGACCGAACAAAGGTTCCTGTTCCTAATGGAGTTGCCGTAAAGCCGGGCCTCGGCGGCGTTTTCTGCCATTTCGAACGGATCCGGAAAATCATGCTTCAACACTGCCGGGCGACCGATGGTCGCCCTTTGCCTTTGGCGCGAAACCGACTATGAAACGGCTTCAATCAAGCCATCTGGATAGCCCGCCGGAGCCAGCCATGACCGAAATCCTTCAGACCCCAAAGCTCGTCGTCGTTTTCGGCGGCTCCGGCTTTGTCGGTCGTCATGTCGTGCGGGCGCTGGCCAAGCGCGGCTACCGCATCCGGGTTGCCTGCCGCCGGCCCGATCTCGCCGGTCATTTGCAACCGCTTGGCAATGTCGGGCAGATCCAGCCGGTGCAGGCCAATGTCCGGGTGCGCTGGTCGATCGACCGCGCCGTGCAAGGCGCCGACCATGTCGTCAATCTGGTTGCGATCGCGCATGAGGCCGGCCGGCAGAAATTTACTGCCGTCCACGAGTTCGGCGCGCGCGCTATTGCCGAAGCGGCGCGCGCCGTCGGCGCCGGCCTCACCCACATCTCGGCTCTGGGAGCGGACCTCCACGCGCAATCGGACTATGCGCGTACCAAGGCGCTCGGCGAAAAGGCCGTTCTTGAGACGGTCCAAGACGCCGTGATCTTGCGGCCATCGATCAATTTCGGGCCGGAGGACGGTTTCTTCAACCGCTTTGCCAACATGGCTCGCTTTTCCCCAGTGCTGCCGCTGATCGGCGGCGGGCAGACGAAATTCCAGCCGGTCTATGTCGGCGACGTCGCCGAAGCGGTGGCGCACTCGGTCGACGGCAAGGTCCAGGGCGGCCGGATCTATGAACTCGGCGGGCCGCAGGTGCTTACCTTCAAGGAATGCATGCAAGAGCTGCTTGTCATCATCGAACGCAAGCGGTTTTTGCTGCCCGTTCCATGGTGGCTGGCGAACCTCCAGGCATCAATTCTCGGACTGCTGCCCAATCCGTTGTTGACCAAGGACCAGGTCCTGCTGTTGCGCCAGCACAATGTGGTGTCGGATGCCGCCGTCAAGGACAACAGGACGCTCGCCGGCCTCGGTATCCAGCCGCGGTCGATCGGAACCATCCTGCCCAGCTATCTCTGGCGCTACCGCGCCGCCGGCCAGTTCCAACGCAAGTCCGCCGCATAACACGAACGGACGTCGGGTTGCCTACGCCGCGCGCCTGGTAACCTGCATAGGCAGCCCGCCTTGCGGCTGCGTCGTCAGCTTCTGCACCGGCCAGGGGCGGGTTTGCGCGGTGGTATCGAAACGATAGCGCGACAGCATGATCGCCAACGCGATGATTGCCTCCTGCATGGCAAAGCTGGCGCCGATGCAGACGCGAGGCCCGGCGCCGAACGGCAAATACTGGAAACGGTCGATCTTCTCGCGGTTTCCCGGATGGAAGCGTTCCGGCATGAAGGCGTCGGGCCTGTCCCACAGCTTGCGATGGCGGTGGACGACCCACGGCATCACCAGCACCGCGGCACGTCGCGGTATGTAGAGGCCGTTCCAGGTTTCGGGCTCGATCGGTTCGCGGTTGATCGATGGCGCCGGCGGATAGAGCCTGAGCGCCTCTTCGAAGGCGGCACGGGTGAGCGGCATAGCGTCGAGCCATTTCGTCGGGTCGGGCTCACGCGCCAGCACGGCATCGATCTCGTGCTCGATCTTTTCGCGCTCCCACGGCGCTTCGGCAAGGCAGTAGAGCGTCCAGCCGAGCGCCCTGGCCGTAGTCTCGTGGCCGGCGCCGATAAAGGTGATGATGTTGTCCTCGACCTCGGCCCGGGTCAGCCCGCCCGGTCCCTCCGCTTTCAACAGCAGCGTGAGAAAATCCTGCGGCACCGTGTCCGGATCACGCTTCAACCGCGCCTCGCGCATCTGCACCGTGTCGGTGACGATCTTGCGGAAGTAGGCCATGGTCTTGCGGCCGCGGATGCGGGTCAGACGCGGCAGCCAATCGGGTGCCCGCAACAGATCGAGCGGATCGACCCGACCCATGGTCTCGAACAGGCGGTCGATCTCCTTGGCAAAGCTGCCCGGCTCGCCTGAAATCTCACCGGAAAACAGCGTCTCGGCCAGGATGTCAAAGGTAAGCAGCGTCATGTCGTGAGCGATGTCGAACGTGCCGCCGCCCTCGTAGCGCGTGACGAACTCCCGCGTGCGCCTCAGCATCGGCTCGGCAAAACCGAAGATATGGCGCGGCGTGAACACCGGCGCCATGGCCTTGCGTGAACGCCTCCACACCTCGCCCTCGGCGGTCAGCAAGCCGTCGCGCAGGATCGGCCGCAGGATCAGCTGGCGAACCGTCGCCATCTTGTAGTTCTTGGCGTTATCGACCAGCACGTGGCGAATGAGACCGGGGTCGTTGGCGATGACCAGCGGCCCGCCGATGCCGGTCACCGAAATCCAGGGCTCGTTGTAGGTCGGCTCGCCCCACAGTTCGAGCGGATTGCGGTAGACGATGCGGATCATCTCCAGCGTCGAGGGCGGCGCGGTGCGCGGCTTCGGCGCCGGCGGGACGAAGGGGACGGGCTGACTGTCCATGACTTGCTCCGCTGACACCTCAATGTAGTGGCGGGCAAGGCAGGCGTCCATGTGAGCGGACGACAAGGTGATGCATCCGCTCTCTGGAATGTGACCCGGGCACCGGAAAGTGCCTGCTTGCTGTGTCCGGCTGCGTGTCTTAGGTGGCAGCACCACAGATGTCAGAACCGGCGGGAGCCTGCCTTGAAGCACCAGTTGAACGTCATCATCGGCAGCACGCGGCCGGGCCGCGCCGGACCCGCTTTCGCAAAGTGGCTGGAGAGCTTTGCGCGCGAGCATGGCAAATTCGAGCCGGTGCTCACTGACATCGCCGCATTCAACCTGCCGGTGCTGGACGAGCCGCATCATCCGAGACTCGGCAAATACGAAAACAGCCACACGAAAGCCTGGTCGAAAGCAATCGACGCCGCCGACGCATTCGTCTTCGTGGCGCCGGAGTACAATTATTTCACCGCTCCCGCGATCGTCAACGCGGTCGACTACCTGCTCAGGGAATGGCGATACAAGCCGGCCGCCATCCTCAGCTACGGCGGTGTCTCCGGCGGCTTACGAGCGGCGCAGGCGGTCAAACCGTTGCTGACCGCCGTCGGTGTCATGCCGATTCCGGAAGGCGTGGCGCTGCCGATGTACCAGAAGCTGCTCGACGAGACCGGCGCCTTCCTGCCCAGCGAGCAGGTGCTCGGCGGGGCCAGGACCATGCTGGACGAGCTGTTCCGCTGGAGCGAAGCGCTGAAGCCGATGCGGGTTGGCTGACAACGCGAACGGCCCGGCTTGCCGATGCCGTAACTTGCTCATGCCATAAAGAGATGGAATGCTCCGGCAAATGACCGGGCCGGGGCGGTTCGATTTGCGTTTTCTGTTTGCCTTGCTGCTGATCCTCTCGACGGCCTCCGCTGCAATGGCGGAGCGGCGCGCTGCGCTGGTCATCGCCGAGAACGACTACCGGCTGATCCGGCCGCTCGCCAATCCCGTCAATGACGGCGAGATCATGGAAACGGTGCTGAGGAAGCTCGGTTTCGAGGTCTTCCTCGAAACCAACCGTGACCTGCGGCGCATGCGCCGGGCGCTTGACGATTTCCGCGAGGATGCCAAAGGCGCCGACGTGGCGCTGGTGTTCTTCTCCGGCCACGGCGTCGAGATAGCCGGCGAGAATCGGCTCCTGCCGGTCGATGCAGACGCGTCGTCGCTCGCTACGCTGGAAAGGACCAGCCTGCCGCTGGAGGAGATCCGCGCGACCGTCGCCGCCACCAGCAAGGTCGGACTGATCGTGCTCGATGCCTGCCGCAGCGATCCGTTTGCGGCTACGGGCGGCGAAGGCCGCGGCGCAACGGCGCTGGTAAAAGAGGTCAGCGACAAGGTCCGGCCGGGTCTTGGCCGCATCGGGCGGGCAGAAAACATCCTGTTTGCCTTCTCGGCGGCGCCCGGCGAGACCGCCGCGGATGGGACGGACCAGAATTCGCCGTTTACCGCGGCGCTGACGAATACCTCGGCACCGAAGGTCTCGAGATCCGCTCCGTGCTGACGCTCGTGCAGCAGGAGGTTTACGACCTCTCGCGCGGCAAGCAATTGCCCTATGTCGAGAGCGGCCTGCCGCAGCTGTTCTTTGCCGCCTCGGCCAAGGAGAAATTGCCGGAACGCGAACGCCTGTTGCTGGCCATGGCCGAGGTGACGCCCGCGATGCGCGGCGAAGTGGAGAAGATCGCCAGCGACGCCGACATGCCGCTGGCACCGCTCTATGGCGCGTTGATCAGTTCCGATGCCGGCCACCTCTCCGCGGACAGTCTGAACGCCAGGCTGCGTGAGGCAGCCGACGCCTTCGTCAAGGTGCGGAGCGAAATGCAGACGCTTGGATCCGACGATCTCAGAGTGTCGGCGTTGCGCCGGCAGGCCGAAGAGCAGCTTTCGCTGGGAGCGTTCGATGCGGCGCGGAAAAAGCTCGCCGAGGCAGCCGAGATCGACAGTGTCTCTCGCAACGCTTTGAAGGCCAATTTCGTCAGCCGCACGCTCTCCGAGGCCGCAACGCGCTATTTGTCCGGCGGGGCCGCGCGCGCCGACCTCGACTACGCCACAGCCATCAGGGACTATGAGTCCGTGCTGGCGCTTTATGGCGAAGCCGGACAGGTGGTGCTGTCGCTCGACGACGCCGACCGCTTGATCCGCACGCTGGACGAGCTCGGCAAGCTCTATACCACGGTCGGCAATATCGATGCGGCTGGCCGTGCCTTCGAGGCGCTGCAAGCCGATCTCGAGCGGCGGTCGCATCATGAAACCGATCCCAACGTGAAGCGCGACTTCGCCGTCAGCCACGTCAAGCTGGGCAACGTGCGGATGGCGCAAGGCAATCTGCCGTCAGCGCTGCAGAATTATGAGACCGCCAAGACCATTCTGCAGGGCCTGACCGAGGCAGAACCGGACAATCTGGAGTGGTTCGGCGACCTCGCCATGGCCGACGACAAGATCGGCAACGTATTGGCGACGCAAGGCGATCTGGCCGGCGCCGCAGAGGTCTACCAGGAAAGCCTGTCGATCAAGAAGCAGCTCGCCGCCGGAGAGCCCGACCGTGCCGAACTGCAGCGCGACCTGACCATCACCTACGATGAGATCGGTCACCTTGCCCATATCGCAGGCCAACTGGACAACGCACAGGCCGCCTATGAAGAGAGCCTGAAGGTGCGGCTGGCGTTGGCGGCGGCCAACCCGGGAGACGCCGACCGGCAGCGTGACGTCTCGGTCAGCCACGATACGATAGGCGACCTGCTGCGCGAACGCGGCGACGCCGCCGGGGCGCTGGCGGCCTACAAGGAAGGTCTGGCGATCGTCAAGCAACTGGCGAAACGCGATCCGGACGACACCGAGTTGAAGCGCGACCTGTCGGTCGGCAACGCCAAGATCGGCAATGCGCTGAGCGACCAGCAGAATTGGCCGGCGGCACTTTCGGCTTATCGTGAGGCACTTTCGCAGGCCAGCGCGCTCGCCGCCGGCGACCCGAACAACACCGAATGGCAGCGCGACCTGTCCGTGTGCATCGAGAAAGTCGCCGGCGTCCTGGCGATACAGGGCGACCACAAAGGCGCGCTGAAAGCCTATCTGGACAGCTACGCGATTGCGCAGAGGCTGGCCAAGCTCGATCCCGCCAATTCCGACTGGCAGCGGGACTTGTCGATAACGCTGTCCGAAGTCGCCACGCTGCGCCTCAGGCAGCGCGACGTCAGGGGCGCCCGGCAAGCCCTTCAGGACAGCCTGGCCATTCGCGAGAAACTTGCCCGGTCCGATCCGGACAACGCCACCTGGCAGCGCGACCTGGTGGTCGCCTATATCGACTACGCCCAAGTCGCAAAGGACCCGAAGGCTGTGCTTTCCAAGGCGCTCGACATGACGCTCGAGCTCGACCGGAGCGGGCGGTTGGCACCGCGCCACAAGGTCATGATCAAGTTTTTACGTGAGCGGCTGGCCAGGATCGAAGCCAGGCGCCGGTAGCCGGCTCACGCGATGGTCATTCCGTTCCGAAATGCCTGCAAACCTTGGAAAAACCGCCTTTTGCGCCTATATCTACGACATTAGAAATGCGCGATTCGAAGCCGATTTTTCGCGCTCTGCACACGGCATCAATCAGACAGGTTTTCATGAGCGACCAGACCGACATCGCCAACGGCGTTGAAGCCGAATACGGCGCCGATTCCATCAAGGTTTTGAAGGGCTTGGATGCCGTTCGCAAGCGGCCCGGCATGTATATCGGCGATACCGACGACGGCTCGGGCCTGCACCACATGGTCTATGAAGTCGTCGACAACGCCATCGACGAAGCACTGGCCGGCCATGCCGACCTGGTGACGGTGACGCTCAATCCGGACGGATCGGTGACGGTCATCGACAATGGCCGCGGCATTCCGACCGATATCCACACCGGCGAAGGCATTTCAGCGGCCGAAGTGATCATGACGCAGCTGCATGCCGGCGGCAAGTTCGACCAGAACTCCTACAAGGTCTCAGGCGGCCTGCACGGCGTCGGCGTGTCAGTCGTCAACGCCCTGTCGGCCTGGCTGAAACTGAAGATCCGCCGCAACGGCCAGATCTACGAGATGAGCTTCACGCATGGCAATGCCGACGCGCCGCTGCGCATCACCGGCAGTTATGAACAAGACAAGGTCCCCGGCACCTATGAAGGCCGCAGCGGCAGCGAAATCACGTTTTTGCCGTCGTCCGAGACCTTCACCATGGTCGAATTCGACTACGGTACGCTGGAGCATCGGCTGCGCGAACTCGCCTTCCTGAATTCCGGCGTGCGCATCGTTTTGACCGATGCCCGCCATGCCGACATCATGCGCCATGAACTGCATTACGATGGCGGGCTGGAAGAGTTCGTCCGATATCTCGACCGGACGAAGAAGCCGTTGCTCGACAAGCCGATCTCGATCCGCGCCGAGCGCGACGGCATCACGGTCGAAGTCGCCATGTGGTGGAACGACAGCTACCACGAGAACGTGCTGGCCTTCACCAATAATATCCCGCAACGCGACGGCGGCACGCATCTGGCAGGCTTTCGCGGTGCGCTGACACGCCAGATAACCGGCTATGGCGACTCTTCGGGCCTGACCAAGAAGGAAAAGGTGGCGCTGATCGGCGACGATTGCCGTGAAGGGCTGACGGCGGTGCTGTCGGTCAAGGTTCCCGACCCGAAATTCTCCTCGCAGACCAAGGACAAGCTGGTGTCGTCCGAGGTCCGCCCGGTGGTCGAAGGGCTTGTCAACGAAGCGCTCGGCACCTGGCTCGAGGAGCACCCGACCGAGGGCAAGGCGGTCATCGAGAAGGTCATCCAGGCCGCTGCCGCGCGCGAAGCCGCGCGCAAGGCACGCGACATCACCCGCAAGAGTTCGCTCGGCGTTACCTCGCTGCCCGGCAAGCTGGCCGATTGCCAGGAGCGCGATCCGGCGAAATCCGAGATCTTTATCGTCGAGGGCGACAGCGCCGGCGGCTCGGCCAAGGGCGGCCGCTCGCGCCAGAACCAGGCCATTCTTCCGCTGCGCGGCAAGATCCTCAATGTCGAGCGCGCCCGCTTCGACCGCATGCTCGGCTCCGACATGATCGGCACGCTGATCACCGCGCTCGGCACCTCGATCGGCAAGGACGAGTTCAACGCCGACAAGCTGCGCTACCACAAGATCATCCTGATGACCGACGCCGATGTCGACGGCGCCCACATCCGCACCTTGCTGCTGACCTTCTTCTTCCGCCAGATGCCGGAACTGATCGAACGCGGTCATCTCTACATCGCGCAGCCGCCGCTCTACAAGGTGACGCGCGGGAAGAGCTCGCAATACATCAAGGACGAAGCCGCCTTCGAGGAATTCCTGATCGGCTCCGGGCTGGAAGAAGCGTCGCTTGCGCTCAGCACAGGCGAGGTGCGGGCCGGGCAGGACCTGCGCAGTGCCATCGACGACGCCTTGGCTGTCCGCCAGCTCATCAACGGATTGCACACGCGCTATAACAGAGGCGTGGTCGAGCAGGCAGCGATTGCCGGCGCGCTCAACCCGGAGATCTTCACCGACCTCCGCCGCGCCAATGAGACGGCCGAGCGTGTTGCCCGCCGTCTCGACATTATCGCCGAGGATACCGAGCGCGGCTGGATCGGCCGCATGTCGACCTCGAACGAGGGCATCGGCGGCTATGTCTTCGAGCGAACGGTGCGCAGCGTCAAGGAGTTCGCGCATCTCGACCTGGCGCTGATCAATTCCGCCGACGCACGCCAGCTCGACCGCTATGCGCCGCGCCTGGCGGAAATCTATGGCGAGCCGCCGGTGCTGCGCCGCAAGGATGTCTCGGAAACCATTTCGGGGCCACTGGCACTGCTCAATGCCGTGTTTGCCACCGGCCGCAAGGGCCTGACCATGCAGCGCTACAAGGGCCTTGGCGAAATGAACGCCGAGCAGCTCTGGGAAACGACGCTTGACCCGAATGTGCGCTCGCTCTTACAGGTCAAGGTCAATGACGCAACGGATGCGGACAGCTTGTTTTCGCGGCTGATGGGCGACGAGGTCGAGCCAAGGCGCGAATTCATCCAGGAAAACGCGCTGTCGGTCGCCAATCTGGACATCTGAGCCAAGGCCGAGATGCCCAGCCGCTAGGCATGAAGTTGCATTGGTGCGCATTGACGCACCAATACGCCTGCTGCATCGCAAACAAGATCACTGAGGATCGCCCGGAACGGAAAGTCTTTTAAGGCATTGTAGTTGATCACAATCGCCGCAGGAGGCATCCATGGGACGTGGCATTTTGCTCTGGCTTCTCGGAGTCCCGATTCCGATTATTATTCTGATCATGCTGTTTGCACGGTAGGAGGCTTCCATGCCGTCCACCCTAACGACTGTCGACGTTTCCGCACCGACGGAATCCGCTTCCCCCGCTGTCAGCTGGGGGCCAATCGTCGCCGGCGCCTTTGCTGCGTCGACGCTTACCTTCATCTTGATGCTGCTCGGCTCCGGGCTTGGGCTGAGCATGGTGTCGCCATGGTCCGGCTCGGGTGCGTCAGTCACCACTTTCGCCGTTTCCACCGCCGTCTGGCTGATCGTCGTGCAGTGGCTGTCGTCGGCCCTGGGCGGCTACCTCGCCGGACGCCTGCGCACCAAATGGGTCGGCATCCACACCGATGAAGTCTTCTTCCGCGATACCGCTCACGGCTTCCTGGCCTGGGCGCTGGCGACGCTGCTCGTCGCCGGCGTGCTCGGCACGGCGCTTTCGGCCGCGATAGGTACCGGTGTCCAGGCTGCTTCGACTGTGGCATCGGGCGTGGCAATGGGCGCTTCGGCGGGTGCTGCTGCGAACGCGAGTGGCGCCTCGCCTGACAACGCCACGTCTTATTTCGTCGATACGCTGTTCCGCCCGGCCGATCCGGCAAGGCTCGCTGCCGCCAATCCGGAGAGCGACGCTGCGGCAACCGCGCAGGCATCCCGCATTCTGATCGCGAGTGCCGCAGCAGGCGAAATATCGGCCGACGACAAGACCTATCTGTCGCGGCTGGTGGCCGCCCGCACAGGCCTGTCCGAAGCGGATGCCACCGCTCGCGTCGATGCGGTAATCGCCAGAGCGCAGGACGCCAAGGTCAAGGCCCAGCAGGCGGCCGACACCGCCAGAAAGGCAGGCGCCACCTTCTCGCTGATTGGCGCGCTGTCGCTGGTCGTCGGGGCCTTCATTGCCAGCGCGGCTGCAGCACTTGGCGGCAGGCAGCGCGACGACGAGGAAGCGATTTTCCTGACCAATCGTTGATCGGTGACTAAGCGAACTCGGTCCGCTTCGGGAAGATTACGCCCGAAGGGGACCTTGCTTTGAACTGCCGCCGCGGCATGTCGTGCGCTGCTCGCCGCCTACAGCTCAGCTTCCAGTTTGCGGCCGAGATCGACCGCATCGCGCAGCACGGCAAGGTGCGAGCGCGGCTGTACGCCGGCCGGCGCGTTGACCTCGACGCCGCTCGCCGTCAGCGACCAGTAGAGGCTGTGCGTGAAGACGCGGCCGCCCGAGCCGCGCAGCTCGACCTGGATGTTTTCCACGCCGGGACCAAAATTTTCCGTCATCCGCCCTGAAATCGGGTCGCCGGTCAGCCAGCCATTGCCCCTGTCGAAAATATTGGTCCAGCGCGTCGCGGCAAACACCGCGCCATGATGCACCGCCCGCTGCGGCTTGCCGGAATGGCTGCGCCCTTCCTGGTAGAGCATGGTCCCGCCCGCCGCCCTGTCGGCGATCGGCGGGCATGCCGAAAACAGGCGCTCGGCGATGCCGCGCCTGAATTCGGCGAGGTTGTAGGTCACCAGAAACTCGCTGTGGGTCAGCGGACTGCCGAGCGTGACGAAATCGCTGATCTTCCACGGCAGCGGATGATCGGCGTCGCCGACGCGAAGCTGCCGGTAGAGCTCCCATTGGCTGTGCCGGAATGCGGGGAGGTCATCGAGGCTGTCGGGCCAAGCGGAAGCATCGGCGTCCAGCGTCGCCTTGTCGACGGCGTGGATCGCCTTCAGCCTCGCTTTGTCGCGAATGGCTTCCAACTTTCTAGGCCTGAAATCGGCCCACAATATCTGCAACAGATCATAGGCGATGATCGACCCGAGGCTGTGCGAGACCAGCACGATGCGGTCATAGGCATCGTCCATCATGAGACGCTTCAGCAGCTTGAGGCCACGCTCGCGGACCAGCGCCCGCTTCTCGACCGTTGCCGCTTCGGCCCGCACATAGGCGGCGACGTCGCCGAAATAAGGCAAGCCAAACTGGTCCACCGACCAGATGACGAACGACGCCAGAACCGTGACAAGCACACCGGTCGTCCAGGAGATGTAGCCTTGCCAGGTCGACGTTGCGAGCGCCAGCGCCGCGCCGAGGACGACGATGGTGGCCAAAAGCGTGACGACATAGAGTTTGAGCACATCGCGCGGAATATCGGCCGGCTTGCGCCAGAGCAGGGTCGTCACCCAGGCAGCAAGGCGGCTTCGGGTCGTGCCCTGGGTGATGTCGGCCCAGTAAAGCTCGTAGAAATCGGTGCGGCGGCCATCGACATCATAGGGCGTGGTGATCCGGCGGAGTTCGTGCGAATTGGTCCGGCTGTCGGGCGTGATCCAGCTCTGGTTGATCTTCGTACCCATCGGGTCGGCCGGATCGGGGACATGGGCATAGAACGGTGCACGGGCCGGATCGTGGCTCCATACGGCCTGGACAAACTCCCTCAACGTGTCCATGGGCCGCTGCTCGCCCATGCCGTGCACGACCACTACCGCCTGGCTGCGCTTGCGTGGCGCCTTCTCTGCTGCGGTCAGATCGGCAGCCGGCGATGCAGTAGAACCAGGGTCGGGCACCAGCACCTCCACGATGACGCCGTTAGCAAGACGACGGGTCGGCATCGTAGCTTCAGAACCGGTAACAGCCAAGAAAGAGCCCGGCGCGGAGCCGGGCTGTATTCGACGATCGGCAGTGAGTTGGCAGCGACGCCGTTTCAGTGATCCATCGCTTTGACGATCTCCTCGGTCATCTTCTTGGCGTCGCCGAGCAGCATCATGGTGCCGTCCTTGTAGAACAGCGTGTTGTCGATGCCGGCATAGCCGGAGCCGAGCGAGCGCTTGACGAACAGGCAGGTGCGCGCCTTGTCGACGTCGAGGATTGGCATGCCGTATATAGGTGAGGACTTGTCGTCACGAGCCGAGGGATTGGTGACGTCATTGGCCCCGATGACATAGGCGACGTCGGCCTGCGCGAACTCAGAGTTGACGTCCTCCAGCTCGAACACTTCGTCATAAGGCACGTTGGCTTCGGCCAAGAGCACGTTCATGTGGCCGGGCATGCGGCCGGCAACCGGGTGGATGGCGTATTTGACGTCGACGCCGTTGGCCTTGAGCTTGTCGGCCATCTCGCGCAGCGCGTGCTGCGCCTGGGCGACGGCCATGCCGTAGCCCGGCACGATGATGACCTTTTGCGCATTCATCATCAGATAGGCGGCATCCTCGGCCGAGCCCTGCTTGACCGTGCGCTCGATGCCGTCGTTGGCAATGGCTGATGTCTCGCCGCCGAAGCCGCCGAGGATGACCGAGATGAAGCTCCGGTTCATGCCTTTGCACATGATGTAAGACAGGATGGCGCCCGACGAGCCGACCAGCGCGCCGGTGATGATCAGCGCCAGATTGCCGAGCGTGAAACCGAGTGCGGCGGCGGCCCAGCCGGAATAGGAATTCAGCATCGACACGACCACCGGCATATCGGCGCCACCGATCGGGATGATGAGAAGCACACCCAGCACCAGCGAGGCGGCAACGATCAGCCAGAACACCACCTTGGACTCGGCGGTGACGAGCAGCACGATCAGCACGATCAGCGCAATGCCCAGGGCCGCGTTGATGAAGTGGCGGCCACCGATCATGATCGGCTTGCCCGACATGCGGCCGTCGAGCTTCAAAAAGGCGATGACCGAGCCGGTGAAGGTGATGGCACCTATGGCAACGCCGAGGCTCATCTCGATCAGTGCCTGGGCATGAATATCGGCGACGGTGCCGATGCCGAAGCTTTCCGGTGCATAGATGGCGGCCGCCGCCACCATGACCGCGGCAAGACCGACCAGCGAGTGGAAGGCGGCGACCAGCTGCGGCATCGAGGTCATGGCAATACGCCGTGCCGTGACCGCACCGGCCGAGCCGCCTACCAGCAGCCCGAGCACTATGAGGCCGAAGCGCCCGGCCGAAGGGGTCGCCAGCGCCAGCGTCGTGGCGATGGCGATGCCCATGCCGATCATGCCGTACATGTTGCCCTGGCGGCTGGTGGTCGGATGCGACAGGCCGCGCAATGCCAGGATGAACAGGATGCCGGAGACCAGATAGAGAAAGGAGGCGAAGTTGGCGTTCATAGCGGCCTACTTTTCCTTCTTCTTGTACATGGCCAGCATGCGCTGGGTGACGAGAAAGCCGCCGAAGATGTTGACCGATACCAGCATCAGCGCAACGAAGCCGAAGCCGGTGGCAAGCCCTGAGGCCGAGATGCCGACGGCCAGCAGCGCGCCGACGACGATGACGGAGGAAATGGCGTTGGTGACCGCCATCAGCGGCGTGTGCAGTGCCGGCGTGACGGACCACACGACGTAGTAGCCGACGAAGATCGCCAGGACAAAGATGGCGAAGCGAAAGACGAACGGATCGATGGCACCGCCGGACAGCGCGTGAGCGGCGTCACCCGCCGCCTCGGTCCCGGGCGCGGCCGCCAGGTTCTGCACCGCAAGCCGCACGGCAGCTGTCGCTTGGTCGAGCTGGTCGAGGGCTTTCTGCAGAGTCTGATCCATCACGCGATCCCTCCGGTGGTCTTGGGCTTCCTCGCCGCCGTTTTCTTCGCAGCCGGCTTCGCCGAAGCCTCGGCAACCATCGTCCTGGCCGGAATGGCCGGTGGTTCGACATATTGGCCCTTTGGCGGCTCCTGCTCAGCCTTTGCGAAAGCCGGATGCACGATCTTGCCAGCATCGGTCAGCATCGTCGCCTTGACCAGTTCGTCGTCGTGGTTGATGGCAAGCGTCTTCGCCGCCTTGTCGACCAGCGTCTCGAGGAAGGCATAGAGGTTCCTGGCATAGAGAAGCGAAGCGGAGGCGGCGACGCGACCGGGAACGTTGAGATGGCCGACGATCTTTACTCCGTTGGCCGTGGTCACCACCTTGCCGGCTTCGGCGCCCTCGACATTGCCGCCGCGCTCGACCGCAAGGTCGACGATCACCGAGCCCGGCTTCATCGAGGCGACCATTGCCGCCGAGACCAGCTTCGGCGCCGGACGGCCGGGGATCAGCGCCGTGGTGATGACGATGTCCTGCTTGGCGATGTGCTCGGCGGTCAACGCCGCCTGCTTGGCCTGGTACCCCTTCGACATTTCCTTGGCGTAACCGCCGGCCGTCTCGGCCGCCTTGAACTCCTCGTCCTCGACGGCCAGGAATTTTGCGCCGAGCGAGGCGACCTGCTCCTTGGCGGCCGGGCGCACGTCGGTGGCGGTGACCACGGCGCCGAGGCGGCGCGCGGTGGCGATGGCCTGCAGACCGGCGACGCCGACGCCCATGACGAACGCCTTCGCTGCCGGTACGGTGCCGGCCGCCGTCATCATCATCGGTAACGCCCGGTCATATTCGGCAGCCGCGTCGATCACCGCCTGATAGCCGGCGAGGTTGGCCTGGCTGGATAGAACGTCCATCGACTGGGCGCGGGTGATGCGCGGCATGAACTCCATGGAGAAGGCAGTAACACCGGCCTTGGCAAGGGCAGCGACGGCAGCGTCGTTGCCGTAAGGATCCATGATCGCGATGATAGCGGCGCCGGACTTGTAGCCCTTCAGCTCGGCGTCCATGGGCCGGCGCACCTTCAGCACGACATCGGCCTTGGCAGCATCGCCGACCTTGCCGATCGCGGCGCCCACCCGGGCGAACTCCTCGTCGGGAATGCGCGACGCTGTGCCGGCGCCGGTTTCGACAATCACGTCGAAACCCAGTGCCGCCAGCCGCTTCACCGTGTCGGGGGAGGCCCCGACGCGCGGCTCGTTTGCGTCGAGCTCACGAGGGATGAAAACCGTCTGTCCCACCGCATGATCCTTTCGGCCGGAACCCTGTTACCGCAAGACACCGACCGACCCCGGCGGCGCCTTCGACAAAGGTTGGAGGAGTTATCGGAGAATAAAGGCGCCGATGGCCAGGATCAGCACGAACAGGATAGTCCCCGAGAAGAAGCCGCCCACAAAGAAGCCGAACGCCATGGCAAGAAGCACGGCGGCGCAAAATAGCGACCCATATTTGGCCAGCATCACAAAGCCGGCATAGGTGCGGTCGTGCTCGGCATAGTCCATCTTCGCGCCTAGTTCGACAGGACCGGTCGGCGTGTGTTCAGCCATTGGAATACCCCTTCGAAGACATCTTTCAGGCACATAGCGAAAAGCCGCGTTAAGGGCAATGGCGCTATTGCCGCATCGCCGCAGCCAACAATCTCAAGCAAAACTTGAAATCGCTGCGCGAAGCGCGGCGATACCAATCACAATGGATGGCAGGTCCGCTATTGCCGATGTCGTTAGCCGGCGAGATGCGGGAACAGACCGAGCAGGCCGACAACGATCAGATAAAGGGCGACGATATAATTGAGCAGCCGCGGCATCACCAGGATCAGCACGCCTGCAATCAGCGAGATAAGCGGGGTAAGGGCGAGCGTGGAAATGGTCATATCGGTTCCTTTGATCGGATCGCTATCGAAGCGATGCTTGGCGGATGCCGGCCATGCCGACCTACCACCAGCACCCTTGCCCAGAACGCCGAAGCGACCGGAAGGCTCCATGGGCTCGTTCAGGCGGCTTCGCGAAAATACTTGGCGGTGGGCAGGATGGTCAGCGGGGCGAGTTCGCCGGCACCGGGCGTATCGAACAACATGCGCTGCTCCATTGGCGTCGAACGGAAGAACGGAAAGCGAGCGTAGGTTTCATTCTTGATCGCCAGGACATCGGCTTGATAAAGCAGCGCGAAACAGTTGATCACGCCGGCATAGGGCCGCGCATCGCCAATCGGTCGCGCCCGATAGATGCGCTTGTAGAAAGCCGCATGGTCCTCGCGGATCATGGATATGCAATAAGGCGCGCCGAAATGGAAGCAAGCCATGCCCGCAAGGCGCAGCGTCACATACGGGATCTGCGGGTAAAGCCGTGACCATTCGGCGTCCACGGCAAAACGGCTCGGGTCGATAAAGACTTCGCCGGCCGCCAGACGCGGCATCAACAAGTCCTTGTAGACGCTGAGCGCTGGTGATGTGGCGTTATCAGCAGACACGTTATGCAGGCGCATTGTGCTGACCAGCCGCCCCTCGATGTAGATTCCGAACGTATGGCAATTGGGCAGTTCGTCAAACTCGTCATGGACCTGACGGGACGCATTCTCGGGCACCAGATCGTTCATCCGATAGGAATTGTAGCGCAGCCTGTAAATGCTTTCGAAGTCCTCGCCGCTTTCACATCGTCGGTACTCCGTCCGGTCAAGCAGCGCATAAACATGTTGCGCGAAGCTGGACATGGTCTCGGACGCATCTTTCCCACCAGCGCCCGCCGCATGGCCGAGCGAACTCAACTGGGCACACATGAACTCTATTCCCCGCGATTACCGCCACCAGCCGACACTACGGACGGGTCATGAGATGTAAAGATGAAAATAAGTAGGAGCTCGTTTACCGCTCGTTAAGGTTAATAATTAATAAAATTATACTAAAATACGCGGTTTTTCAGCGCGAAGTCAGCGCCGCGGCGCCTTCCTTGCCGTCTGGATGTCCTTGGCGAAGGGCCAGACGGTGCTCGACATCGTCTCGATGCCGGACGCGCTGAGTGCCGACCCGAACAGAAAGCCCTGGACCAGGTCCGGCTTGACCTGCAATGCCAGGATCTTGAGCTGTTCGAAGGTCTCGACACCTTCGACGGTAACCGAAAGTCCCAGCGGCCGTGACAGGTTGACGATGCCCTTGAGCAATTCGAGCGACCGGCTGTTCTGAGTGACATCCATCAGGAACGAGCGGTCGATCTTGATTTTGTCGAGCGGCAGTTTGTGGAGATAGCTGAGGCTCGAATACCCGGTACCGAAATCGTCGAGCGCAATGCGCACGCCGAGCCGCTTCAACTCCTCGATATATTGGCGTGTCAGCGACTTGTCGTCGAGCAGCGCCGTCTCGGTGACCTCGATCTCCAGACGTCCGGCGGAGAGACCGGATTCAGCCAGTGCGTCGCGAACCTTCTGGATGACATCACGGTTGCGGAAATCCTTGGCCGAGAGATTGACCGACACGCTGGTCTGGGCCGGCCATTTGGCGCATTCCGTGCAGGCCGCATGCAGGACGAAGGTGCTGATGTCGGAAATAATCCCCATTTCCTCCGCCAGCGGAATAAAGATACCGGGGGAAATCGGCCCGAGATCGGGATGATCCCAGCGGCACAGCGCTTCGCAACTGGCGATACGCATCGTGCTCATCGCCACGATCGGCTGATAGACCACCCGCAATTCGTTGTTTTCCACGGCGCTGCGCAGGTCCGCCTTCATCAGCTGACGGCTGCGGAAGGCAGCATCCATGGAGGCCTCGAACAGCCGCCAACCGTTCTTGCCAAGCTCCTTGGCCTTGTAGAGTGCAAGGTCGGCTTTGACGATCATGGCGTCAACGTCGGTATCCTTGACCCGCGACAGCACCGCGCCGCCGGAGGCCTGGATGCGTAATCCGTGGCCGGCGACATCGACCTCGCCCTGTAGATTGACAAAGATCTCATCAACCTGGCCGGTCAGGTGGCTTTCATCCTCGATGCGCTCGAAGAAGATCATGAACTCGTCGCCGCCGAAGCGGCTGACGGTGATCCCTGGCCCAGCGACTGCCGCCAGCCGCTCGGCAACGGCGTAGATCAATCCGTCGCCGACCGGATGGCCGAGCGTGTCGTTGACGCTCTTGAAATCATCGAGATCGAGCACCACCAGCCCGCAGAGACGCTCGGGATCCCCTGAGGCCATGGCTTCCACCACCAACTCGTGGAAGTAGGCGCGGTTGGGCAGGCCGGTGAGACTGTCGTAGCGCGCCATGAAGCGGATCTTGTCTTCCGCCTCGACCCGGGCGGTCACATCCTCGAAAGTGACGACGCCCAGTTCCTGGCTGCCTTCGCGCGCCGAAAATTCATAGTGCTGGCCGTTGGTGAGCGAGACCAGGACCTTGCGGTCGCGGCCCTCGCGCAACGCACGCGTCAGCTGGGCTTCGATGTAACGGCAATCTTTCGGCGCCAGCATGCCGCCTGCAGCGCCGCGCATCAGCAGACCGTGGATCGAGCGGCCTAGCAGCGCATCGGCCGATTTGAGCGACATCAGGTGCGCGGCTTCGGCATTGGCCACCGCCACCCGGCCGTCGGGACCAAGCATGACAAGGCCATGCGACATGGTGTTGAGCGCGCGGTTGAAACGCTGCGCGATGCGGTTCGCCTTCTTTTCCTCCGACAGGGCGGTAAACAGGACTTCGCGGACGATGTCGGCGAACCGCTTGATCGCAAACAGAAAAGGGGCCGACATCAGACCGAGGATGATGTGGTAGATATCGCCGCGCAGGATAAAGCCAAGCGATATGGGCCATGTGGTGGTTATGATAAAAATCATAACCATGCGCGGCGACCCATAATTGCGGCCGGCAATCGACGTGACCGATGCCAGAGTGACGCAGACAGAGGCTATTTCGGCATAGTTGTCGTGGCTGTCATTTGCCAGATAGATACTGACGAAACAGAACGCGCCAAGCATGAAACCATGCATCGAACCGAAAATTATGTAATCGTTTTCGCGATCATGGGCTTCTTCCCACGTCGTCGGGGAAGGAAGTCGCCCGTATTTTCGGATGTTGCGAAGGCGCAGAGTACCGACAATGATGAGCCCAGCGGCAACTAGAAGATACGCCAAGTCCATGGTCTTCCAATAGACCAGAATGACGAGGAGTGTCTGCGCAACAAGGCCGATCGACAGCGTGAACCCGTCGCGAAACAGCGTTTCCACGAACGGAATGTAAACGTCGACCGGAATCTCGTTTTTTCGTCTCAGATTCACGCCTGGATCCCAACCCTGGGGAACCCAGCAGTGTCACATTGGCCTTAAGAAAGGTTTAGAGCAGCGGTTCGGGCTCTATTGGCGTCCATTGGTGACGCAGCGGAAGCAGGGAAACTACAGTTCAGGTAAACAAGGAGTATCACAGCGCTGAATTATTCGGCGGCTTGAAGTTGCGGCCGCAGCGGCGCCGTCGAGAGGCGGTCGAGCAGACGCTGGCGTTCGCCGGCGGCTTTTTCGGCACTGGCCTGCTTGACGTGGCCAAAGCCGCGGATGAGCGCCGGTACCGAAACAAGCGCGGCAGCAACCTCGATCTTGCCCGGCGCCAGCGCGCCGGCGACAAGCTCCAGGTCGGCTTCATAGAGGGCAAGAAGCTGCCGCTCCATACGCCTCTCGGCGCTGTAGCCGAACAGGTCGAAAGCGGTACCGCGCAGCCCCTTCATCGCCGCCAGCAGGCGGAACCCGTTCATCATCCACGGGCCAAAGCTCGATTTCTTCGGCTTGCCGTCACTGCCGCGCCTGCCCATGATCGGCGGTGCGAGATGGAATTCAAGCTTGCCGTAGCTCTGGAACTGCTTTGCGAGCTCTGCGGCAAAGGAGCCGTCCGTATAAAGCCGCGCCACCTCGTATTCGTCCTTGATCGCCATCAGCTTGAACAGGTTCTTTGCGGCAGCCTCGGTCACCACGGTCGAACCGCGCACAGCATTGGTTTCGGCCTTGCGCAGCGCCGCCAGTCTGTCGGCATAGCGCTTGCCATAGGCGGCGTTCTGATAGGCGGTCAGGAAGGCGACGCGGCGAGCAATTATATCGTCCAGCGTCTCGGCAATGGCGGCATGCTGCGTGGCCTTGCCCGGCTGGGCGAGAAGGCTGCGCACGAAATCCGGCTGGTGGGCGGCGCGGCGGCCCCAGCGAAATGCCGCGATATTCATCGCTACCGCCTCGCCGTTGAGCTCGATCGCCTTTTCGACCGCCTCCGCCGACAGCGGCAAGCCGCCATGCTGGAAGGCGAATCCGAGCATGAACATGTTGGCACCAAGCGAGCTGCCGAACAGCGCGGTGGCGGTGCGGGTGGCGTCGAAGACATGCGTCCTGTCGTCGCCCGCGGCCGTTCTTATCGCTTTCTTCAGCCGCTCGACGGGCAGCGAGAAATCGGCCGAACGGGCGAACTCGCCCGGCATGATCTCGGCAGTGTTGGCGAGGAAGATGGTATGGCCTTCGCGCACCGCGGCCAACACCTTCTTGGCACCCGAAACGACGAGATCGCAGCCGAGCACGAGATCGGCCTTGCCGGCCGATACCCGAATGGCGTGGATGTCGTCCGGCGTGCGGGCGATGCGGACATGGGTGAACACCGAGCCGCCCTTCTGGGCGAGGCCGGCCATGTCGATCATGCCGCAGCCCTTGCCTTCCAAGTGCGCGGCCATGCCGAGCACCGCGCCTATTGTGACGACGCCGGTGCCGCCGACACCGTCGATGATCGCCGCCCAGCCTTGTTCACCGAGCGTAAATTGCGCCGGCGCCGGCACCCCCGCGAGCGGGTCGGCCGCGCCGGCTATGCCTTCGGCTTTCCTGATTTTGGCGCCGTGGACGGTGACGAAGGAGGGGCAGAAACCGTTGACGCACGAGAAGTCCTTGTTGCAACTCGACTGGTCGATCTTGCGCTTGCGGCCGAATTCGGTCTCGACCGGCTGGATCGAGACGCAATTCGACTGCACGCCGCAATCGCCGCAGCCTTCGCAGACCAGCTCGTTGATGAAGATACGCTTGTCGGGATCGGGGAAGGTGCCGCGCTTGCGGCGGCGACGCTTCTCGGCGGCGCAGGTCTGGTCGTAGAGCAGCACCGAGACGCCTTTGACCGAACGCAACTCGCGCTGGACGAGATCGAGGTCGTCGCGGTGATGGATGGTGGCGCCGGCGGGAAATTCCACCTTGCCGGTATATTTGTCCGGCTCGTCGGTGACGATGGCGATGCGCTCCACGCCCTCGGCGCGCACCTGCCTTGCGATCATGTCCACCGTCAGGCCGCCCTCGTGCGGTTGCCCGCCGGTCATCGCGACGGCGTCATTGTAGAGGATCTTGTAGGTGATGTTGGCGTCGGTCGACAGCGCGAAGCGGATCGCCAGCACACCCGAGTGGTTGTAAGTGCCATCGCCCAGATTCTGGAAGATGTGCTCGCGCTTCGAGAACGGCGCCTGGCCGACCCACTGCGCGCCCTCGCCGCCCATGGCGGTGAAGCCGACGGTGTTGCGGTCCATCCACAGCGCCATGAAATGACAGCCGATTCCGGCGGCGGCGAGCGAGCCGTCCGGCACCTTGGTCGAGGAATTGTGTGGGCAGCCGGAGCAGAAGAAGGGCGTGCGCGAGGCGATGTCTGACGTGTCGGCCAGCATCGCCTGGAACTGGCGCAACTTCGCCACCCGCGCGGCGATTTCTTCCGACGGGCCGATCGTTCGCAAAATCCTCTCGCCGAGCGCGATGGCAATATCGTTGGGGTCGAGCGCGCCCTTGGCCGGGAACAGCCAGTCGCCGCGCTCGTCCTTCTTGCCGACGATGATCGGCTGCGTCGCGGTGCCGTAAAGGTTCTCGCGCAGTTGCACCTCGATCAGCGAGCGTTTCTCCTCGACGACGACGATGGTATCGAGGCCGCGAGCAAAGTCGGCGATGTGCTGCAGGTCGAGCGGCCACGGGCAGCCGACCTTGAACAGCCTGATACCGATGCGACTGGCGGCCGCTTCGTCGATGCCGATATCCTCCAGCGCCTGGCGAACATCGAGATAACTCTTGCCGATGGTGACGATGCCAAGCTTGGCGCTGCTGCCGCCCGAATAGACGATCCGGTTCAGCCCATTGGCGTGGATGAAGGCCGAAGCGGCGGCGCGCTTGTGTTCATGCAGCCGCTCCTCCTGGCCGAGCATGTCGATCTCGTTACGGATATTGAGGCCGCCGGGCGGCATGTCGAAGTCCGGCACGATGATGTTCAGCCGTTCGAGCGCGGCATCGACCGAGGCCGTCGATTCGATGTTGTCCTTGACGCATTTGATCGCCGCCCAGGTGCCGGCAAAACGCGACATGGCAAAGCCGTAGAGGCCGTAGTCGATGATCTCCTGGACGCCGGCCGGATTAAGGATCGGCACCATGGTGTCGACGAACAGGAACTCGGTGGCATGCGCGTTGGTCGAGGATTCGGCCATGTGGTCGTCACCCATCAGGGCCAGCACGCCGCCATGTTTCGACGACCCGGCGAGATTGGCGTGGCGGAACACGTCGCCGGAGCGGTCGACGCCCGGACCCTTGCCGTACCAGACCGAAAAAACGCCGTCATGGGTACCCTCGCCCAGCAATTCGGCCTGCTGCGAGCCCCAGCAGGCGGTGGCGGCGAGCTCCTCGTTGAGACCGGGCTGGAAGACGATGTCCGACTGCGCGAGCTGGTTCCTGGCCTTCCACAGCTGCATGTCGAGGCCGCCGAGCGGCGAGCCGCGATAGCCGGAGACGAAACCGGCGGTGTTCAGGCCAGCCCGGCGGTCGCGCTCGCGCTGCATCAGAAGCATGCGGATGACTGCCTGGGCACCCGACAGGAAGATGCGCTCCTTTGCCAGGTCGAACTTGTCGTCGAGCGCGACATTGTGCAGCGTCATCAGGCATTTCCTGTGCGGAGGCCGCGCCTGGTGGTGCGCGGCCAACGTCGGAGTCGAGTGCCCACAGTCTTTCTTCCCTTGCCGGGGAGGTCAAACAAAATCGAAGGTGCCAGGCGGTCCGCAACAAACGATCCGTGCGCGGCCGTGTGGCGCCACGAAACGCCTGTCGGGGAGGATGGCCGAGCATGAAAAATTCCGGCGGCGGTCAGTGCCGCTGGTGATGCATCATGCAGCCTTTGGGCAACTGGGCTTCGGTTCACCGGGCAGCTTGCCGTCGACATGGCCGGCCAAGTCCTTGTTGAGCTCGTAGACTGGCCCGACCACCAGAGGCCGGTCGGGCAGGACCGACTGGTCGAGCGAGGACGTCAGAGTGGTCGCGAAACTCTGCAGCAACTTGCCGCTGGAATCCTCGATGCGGATCGACACCGCATAGGGCTTGTCCTTGACAACGCAGGTAAGCGGCGGGCTGGTGAGCGTCACATGCGGCAGCTTCGGCCATATTTTCTGGGTGACGATGATCGGATCACCACCGGCCGGGTTCTGGAAGGAGACCACAGCGACCTGCCCCTCACCCACCGGCCGCAGCGGATTGAGGGTGATGACATAGGTGGCGATACCCAGCCGGTAGTTGAACTCGAACAGCTTCCCGGAAATGGCGAACAGCTGGTCCTTGCCGGAATCACGGCAGGCGCCGAGCGCGGCCGCCGCGAACAACGCCGCGACGACAATCATCGCGCGTGAGAATCTTCTAGACATTGGTGACCTCCCTGGCCGCGGTCCGGCGGCGATAGTGTCGGTTTGCCTTCTGGCGGTTGCCGCACACCGCCATGTCGCACCAGAGGCGGCTGGAATTGCGGCTTTTGTCGACAAACAGCCAGCTGCAGTTCGGACATATCCGCAGCCTGGCGATGGTGTCGCTACGCAGCAGCGACAGCGCCGAGACCGCAAGCGCGGCCTCGAAGGCAATCGGCGTCGCCGGATCACCGAACGGTTTTCCAGGCGTGCCGATTTCGGTGCGGCTATGAGCAAGGCCATCGGCGCAGGCTTCCAAGAATTTCGGCATATCGCCGGTCGCGATCGCACCTTTCGATACCGCGCCGCGAAACAGCCGATCGGTCGTCTCCCGGATCGACAGCACCACCGGTGCGATCTTTTCAGGCGCCGGCGCTACGAGCCGCCTGCCGCCGAGCTCGGCGGCGCGAAAGGCACTCGCGGCTTCGGCAAAGCGGGCGATCTCGGCCGGATCGTCGAAACGGTCGAAAGTTTTCTTCGGACCGTTCCGCAAAACGACGGTGTTCGCCGTATCGAGCGCCAGCATGCCACCGGTAAAGCGGTGCGGAGTCCAGGATACTGTCATATGGCGAATCTAACTGATAACTCGCGTTTGACAAGTTAGATTCCGGGTGCAACGCTCGTCACTGAGGCGATCGCCGTACTGAGAATATCGTTCGTCCCAAACCTCTGCCCCGATTGCGGGGCATGCATAGAGGGTCTTGCATGCTCTATTTCTTCCAGCAGGTTCTGAACGGGCTGCATTCGGGCGCGCTCTACGCATTGCTTGCCTTCGGCTACGTGCTGACCAATGGCATCCTGCACCGTACCAATCTTGCCTATGGCGCGCTGTTCGCCTTTTGCGGGCATACGATGATCCTCACCGCGGCGTTCGGCTATCAGGCGCTGTGGCTGACGCTGTTTGCATCGGTCGCGCTCGGCGTAGCTGCGGCATTCCTTTATGCGGCGCTGCTCAGCCATGTCCTGTCGCGAAGTATCTTCGAACCGCTGGCCGACCGCTCGCCCAACGCCATCGTGGTGACGACGCTCGGCATATTGCTGGTCTTGTCGGAAGCCAGCCGCATCGCCGCCGATACCCATGACCTATGGTTGCCGCCAATGCTGGCCCAGACCATCGTCTTCGCGCAGAATGCCAGCTTCAAGGCGACGTTGACGCTGATCCAATTGCTCGATTGCGCCGCCGTACTGGCGGCCATAGCGCTGGCTGCTTGGGGCTTCGCATATTCGAGCTTCGGCCGGAGCTGGCGCGCCGTATCCGACGATCCCAAGGCGGCTGCGATGTGCGGCGTCGATGTCCGTGCGGTATTTCGGCGTGCGGTGCTTTTCGGCGGCCTTTGCGCGGCACTGGCCGGCGTGCTCGCCGCCTTCTACTACGGTAACATCAGCTTCGGCACAGGGTTGGTCTACGGGTTGAAAATCCTGTTCGTGACCGCAGTGGGCGGCTATCTTTCGCCTTTGCGGGCGGCACTGGGCGCCGCCGCTTTCGGCATGGCCGAATCGCTATGGGCCGGCTATTTTCCGCTCGAATGGCGGGACGGCTGGATGTACCTGTTCCTCGTCGCCATGCTTGTGCTGATCGGCGCCGGCCGCGACCAACAGAAGATCGCCTGAGCCGCACCCGACTTTGCTTGAGTGAAAGCGCCGCATGTCCTTGGACATGCAAAGGACGCGGCAGCATTTTGCCGCCCGTCATCTCACAACTGTGTTTATGCGGGCTGTCCCGTGTTGACCCGCCGGACCACGCACTGCATACCGTTGGTCCACAGCGACGCGACGGACAGGGAACCGCCGCGCTCTGACACAAGGGAGGAATGCATGGCAGGGCTTCTCGCTCTTTCCAGAACCATTGACCGTTTGAACGAATTCATCGGCAAATGGGTTTCGTGGCTGATCCTGCTGGCGATCCTGGTAAGCGCCGCCAACGCCGTCATCCGCAAGGTGTTCGACATGTCCTCGAACGCCTGGCTGGAATTGCAATGGTATCTGTTCGGCGCCGCCTTCATGCTGGCCGCCGCCTACACGCTGAAGCAGAACGACCATATCCGCATCGATATCGTCTACGGCATGTTCTCGCGCCGCGTGCAGCACTGGATCGACCTTTTCGGTCACGTCTTCTTCCTGATGCCGTTCGTGACGTTGATGGTGGTCTATTTCGTTCCCTATGTGTCGCTGTCGTATCGCAGCGGGGAGATGTCGAACAATTCCGGCGGGCTGATCATCTGGCCGGCGAAGGCGATCCTGCTGGTCGGCTTTTTTCTGCTCGCGCTGCAGGGCATTTCCGAAATCATCAAGAAAATCGCCATCATGCGCGGTCAGATGGACGATCCCACTCCGTTCATATCGGCGCATGAGCAGGCCGAACTCGAAGCCAAGGCGCTCGCCGAAGAGGTGCGCTCGTGATCGAGTTCATCGCCCAGAACATGGCGCCGATCATGTTCGCCTCGCTGGTCGTCTTCCTGCTGATCGGCTACCCCGTCGCCTTCTCGCTCGCCGCCAACGGCCTGATGTTCTTCTTCATCGGCGTGCTTCTGTCGCCCTATTCGGGCGGCTCGATCAATCTCGCCTGGCCGTTGCTGCACGCGTTGCCAGATAATTTCTATGGCAGCCGGGTGATGTCGAACGATACGCTGCTGGCGATCCCGTTCTTCACCTTCATGGGCATCGTGCTCGAACGATCCGGCATGGCCGAAGACCTGCTCGACACGATCGGCCAGTTGTTCGGACCGGTCCGTGGTGGCCTCGCCTATGCCGTGATTTTCGTCGGCGCGCTGCTCGCCGCGACGACCGGCGTGGTGGCGGCCTCCGTCATTGCCATGGGTCTGATTTCGCTGCCGATCATGCTGCGCTACGGCTACGACCGGCGGCTGGCATCCGGCGTCATTGCCGCGTCCGGGACGCTCGCCCAGATCATCCCGCCGTCACTGGTGCTGATCGTCCTGGCCGACCAGCTCGGCCGCTCGGTCGGCGATATGTATAAGGGAGCGCTGATCCCCGGGCTCATTTTGACCGGCATCTACATGCTCTACATCCTGCTCATGTCGATCTTTCGGCCGAAGTCGATGCCGGCACTGCCGCTTGAGGCCCGCACGCTTGGCCACGGCGTGCTGTCGCTGCTGGCGGCGCTGCTGGCGGCGGTGGTGGTTTCCTATGCGGCGTATCGCTACCTTGCGCCGAACCATGGCGGCAACGCCGATATCCTCGGCGCCACCATCGGCGTCATCTTCATCTATGTCGTGGCGATCGTCGACCAGCGCCTGAAGATCAACCTGATGTCCAGACTGGCACAGCAGGTGATCATCGTGCTGATCCCGCCGCTGGCGCTGATCTTCCTGGTGTTGGGCACCATCTTCCTTGGCATCGCCACGCCGACGGAAGGCGGCGCCATGGGCGCCGTCGGCGCGCTGGCAATGGCGGCGGTGAAGGGGCGGCTGTCGCTCGACGTGGTCAAGCAGGCGCTGGCCTCGACGACCAGGCTGTCGTCCTTCGTTCTGTTCATCCTGATCGGCGCGCGGGTGTTCTCGCTGACCTTCTACGGCGTCAATGGCCACATCTGGGTCGAGCACCTGTTGACGTCGCTGCCGGGCGGTGAAGTCGGTTTCCTGATTGGCGTCAACATCCTCGTCTTCGTGCTCGCCTTCTTCCTCGACTTTTTCGAGCTTGCCTTCATCATCGTGCCGCTTTTGGCGCCAGCGGCTGACAAACTCGGCATCGACCTGATCTGGTTTGGCGTGCTTTTGGGCGTCAACATGCAGACCTCCTTCATGCATCCGCCCTTCGGCTTCGCGCTGTTTTATCTGCGCTCGGTCGCCGCGCGCGTGCCCTATCTCGACCGACTCACCGGCAAGCAGATCGCGCCGGTCACCACAGGGCAGATCTATTGGGGCGCAGTGCCCTTCGTCTGCATCCAGGTGATCATGATCGGCCTGACCATCGCCTTCCCGCAGATGGTGATGCACTACAAAGGCACTGTCGTCGATCCTGGCACCATCAACTACCAGGTGCCGGAAACGCCTGGCATCGGCTTGTCGCCGCTTGGCACGCCGCCGGCCAACGGCGGCACTGCCCCGGCCTCACCTTCCACACCGGATTTGTCGCAGCCGCCGAGCTTCGACGAAAAGCCGCCCGCGAAACCGGCGGCGCCGGCAATCGATCTGTCGCAACCACCGAGTTTCAACTGAGGAAGGCCCGGCAGCCATGAAGGCGGTTCGGTTGGAGCGAGTGGGCAGCCTCGCCGTGTGCGAGGCCGAGAAACCGACCGCCGGGCCGAACGATCTGCTGGTGCGCATCGAGGCGTGCGGCGTCTGCGGCACCGACAGGCATCTTTTCCATGGTGAATTCCCGTGCACGCCGCCGGTGACGCTCGGGCATGAATTCTCCGGCATCGTCGAGGCGGTCGGACCTGCCGTATCCGGCTTTTCCGTCGGCGACCGCGTCACCGGCGATCCCAACATTGCCTGTGGCCGATGCGAGCATTGTCAGGCCGGCCGGGTCAATCTCTGCGGCAATCTACGCGCCATCGGTATCCATCGCGATGGCGGCTTTGCCGAATATCTTGTCCTGCCACAGAAACAGGCCTTCGTCTTGCCAGGCGATCTGAAGCCTACGCATGGTGCTTTCTGCGAGCCGCTCGGCTGCTGCCTGCATGGCGTGGACCTTGCCGCGATCAAACCAGGCTCGTCGGTCGCGGTGCTCGGCGGCGGCGTGATCGGCCTGCTCACCGTTCAGCTGGCAAAGCTCGCCGGTGCGACGACCATTATCTTGTCGACCCGTCAGGCCTCGCGGCGGGCTCTTGCCGAGCAATTTGGCGCAACGGCGACGCTCGATCCCAGCGCCTTCGATGTCACCGATGCGATCGTCGGCCGGTCGGGTTTGATGCCGGGCGGCGTCGACGTGGTGTTCGAATGCGCCGGCGTGAAAGACACTGTTGAGCAGGCGTTGCGGCTGGCCAAAGCGGGCGGCACCGTCGTCGTCGTCGGCGTGATGCCGCAAGGCATGAAAGTGGCGTTCGAACCATTCGATCTGCTGTTCCGTGAGTTGAAGGTCCTGGGTTCCTTCCTCAACCCCTTTACCCATCGCCGGGCCGCCGATCTTATCGCCTCGGGGGCGATCGAAGTAGATCGGCTGATATCGCGACAAGTCAGCCTCGACGAGGCGGTGGCGATCATTGCCAACCCGCCGGCGCCAGGTGAGGTCAAAGTCCTGGTAGTGCCTCAGAGCTGATCCATCGGGCCACTTGCCACCGGCAGGCTTCGCGGTTCTGCGTCGCATCGATGGCTTCATCCTCAATCTGATGAAGCCGGGCTGATGAAGCCGGGGAAAGGCGACCCCGCCACCTATGCCGACGCCAGCCTACAAACGGGTGAGGTCCAGCAACTGAGGCGTGGCCGCATCAAGTCGACAGTGTTCTATTGCCATGCTCCGGGCGGGAATACTGGTGGAAGTCAGTGCGTCCGAGGCTGACAGAAAGGAACACGGGGCGTGCTCAGGGTCCTTTGACAAGAACCACGTCTTCCTGGAGCGGAATGCATTCAAATAAAACCGGGCATCCGCTTTGTTTTAGCCCATTTCTGCGACGCCGAGTGGAGCCACTCGGCGTCGCAGAATGTTCTAGAGCTTGCTGTTGCGCTGCTGGACCATCATGAAGGTGTCATAGTTGTACTCGGCCACCTGCGCCCAGAGATAATGCTCCTTGCGGAACGCCTTGATCGAATCCCAGATCTTCTTGAACGGCGCGTTCGAGGCTTCCATCTCGGCATAGACTTCGTTGGCCTTTTCGAAACAGGCGGCCATGATCTCCTGGCTGAACGGGCTCAACTTGGCACCGCCGGCAACCAGCCGCTTAACCGCCGCCGGATTGAGATAGTCGTATTTCTGCAGCATGTTGGCGTCGGCCGCTTGAGCGGCAGTATGCACCAGCGACTTGTAAGCCGGCGAAAGTTCGTCGTATTTCGCCTTGTTGAACATCAGATGGACTGTCGGTCCACCTTCCCACCAGCCGGGATAGTAGTAATAGGGCGCAACCTTGTAGAAGCCGAGCTTCTCGTCGTCATAGGGGCCGACCCATTCGGCGGCATCGATCGTGCCTTTTTCCAGCGCCGGATAAATGTCGCCACCGGCGATCTGCTGAGGAACCACGCCGAGCCTTTGCACCACTTTGCCGGCAAAACCACCGATACGCATCTTGAGGCCGGAAAGGTCGGCGACCGTTTTGATCTCCTTGCGGAACCAGCCGCCCATCTGCACGCCGGTATTGCCGCCCGGCAGCCCAAACAGACCCTGCGTCGCCAGGAACTCGTTGAACAGATCGATGCCGCCGCCATGATAGTGCCAGGCGTTTATGCCGCGCGCGTTGAGCGAAAACGGAACCGCCGCTCCCAGCGCCCAGGTCGGGTCCTTGCCCCAGTAATAGTATGCCACGGTGTGGCAGGCCTCGACGGTGCCGGCAGTGGTGGCATCGGCGGCCTGCAGGCCGGGAACGAGTTCGCCGGCGGCGAAGACCTGGACCTGGAAGTTGCCGTCGGTCGCCTCCGACAGCATCTTGGAAAACACTTCGGCGCCACCATAGATCGTATCGAGCGACTTCGGGAAGGACGACGCCAGCCGCCAGGTCACTTTCGGATTGGACTGGGCGATGGCCGGCGCGGCAAGTGTCGCGGCAGCGGCCGCGGCGCCAACGCCGGCGGTGCCGGCCTTGCGGATGAACGAACGACGATCCATGAAGTTCCTCCCTTTTGGATCCACTGACCGACATTCGGGACACTTCGGCGCCCGGATCGGCTTCGAGCCGACAATACACAGGCAAGGAGTCGAGTCCAGCACGGCAGCCCGGTTTGAGCGGCGCATTTCGGGGAAATTCGCGGCGTTGGGGCAGATCTTGCAACTATAGTCTAAGGTCGATTAACTGGCCTACGCGACACGCCGAAACTTGCCATGGAAATGCGCCTTCGGATCGCCTATTTTGCAGGCAGATAATTCGTTGCACCCGATGGGATCCGGACCAAATGCACCAGCCGCTCGTCGCCGTATCGACCGATGTCCGCCAGTTCGACAATTACACCTGGCATGCCGCGCCACAGCAATATCTCGAAGCGGCGCTTTCGGGTGCAGGCGTGTTCCCGCTGCTGGTACCGTCCTTCGGCGACCGGCTCGACTTCGACGAACTGCTTTCTGCCGTCGACGGCGTCATGGTCACCGGTTCCAAATCGAACGTTCATCCCTCGCTCTATGGCGGTGACGCCAGCGAAGCCAATGGTCCTTACGACTCCGCCCGCGACGCGACGACGTTGCCGCTGATCCGCCGGGCGGTGGAGCGCGGGGTGCCATTGCTCGCCATCTGCCGCGGCATCCAGGAGATGAATGTGGCGCTGGGTGGCACGCTGGCCACCGAAATCCAGGAACGCGCCGGTTCGCTCGATCATCGTGCGCCGGCAAGCGACAATCAGGACGAACGCTTCGCCATCCGCCAGAGCGTGGCGATAAAACCCGGCAGCTGCCTGGCCGGGGTCTTCGGCGCCGGCGACATCATGGTCAATTCGGTGCATCGCCAGGCCATCGACCGGCTTGGCCCAAAGCTGCAGGTCGAAGCGGTCGCCGCCGACGGCACTGTCGAGGCGGTTTCGGTGCGCGATGCACGGGCTTTCGCCGTCGGCGTCCAGTGGCATCCCGAATACTGGGTCAAATCGGACAGTATCTCGGTAAAGATATTTCGCGCATTCGGCGATGCGGTGCGCCTGCACCAGGCGGCGAAATCGGGTGCGCGCGCAGCCGCGGAATAGTCCTGCCGCGCTCGCTAGTTGCCGGCCGACGCGAGCGTCAGCAGCGGCAGCGCCGGCGCGTAGGATTCGTAACCATCGCCGTCGGCGACTGAGAACATGACAATCGGATCGGTGCCGTTGGCGCTGAAGGTGACCGTGCCGTCATCCTGCTCTCGCCAGAACTTCGCCTGCTCGACGCCGGGCAACACCCGGCGGCAATTTGCTGCGACCGTCAACAGCGACAGGCCTTGCGAAATCTCGGCGCCGCGGCTGACCGCACAAGACCCCTCGTCGCCATGGGCTACCAGCCTGTAGTTGCCGGATGAAGGCGGTGACTCACTGGCCGCACGGCTTTCACCGCTACCGGCGTAAAACAGTTGGGCGCTGCCGAACAGTACAGCGACAGCCATCAATGCAGGAAGCGTCTTCATCCTGGTTCTCCGCGCATTTCAAGCGCGCCGGTTCGAAGAGATCAGGGAGGCGCGCTTCCTCTTGCTGTCATGTCCTGTCAGGCGGACAGACACTGCGAAGGGACCAGAATGATTCCGAAGGGTTAAGCTGAAGTTAATAGATATGGCAGCCCGCTTACGGCCTTGCCTTGACATTTGCCGTCTCCGGCACCGGCGTCAGCGCCTTGCGCTGCGAAAACCACGAGACCAGATTTTCGACGCACAGGTCCGCCATGGCGCGGCGGGTGTGCTGCGAGGCCGAGCCGACATGTGGCAAAAGCGAGGTGTTGGGCGCGGCAAGCAACGCCGCTGGCACATTCGGCTCGTCGGCAAAGACGTCTAGCCCGGCAGCGGCGATGCTGCCGCTGGCAAGTGCGGCGGCAAGGGCTGGTTCGTCGACCGTGCTGCCCCGGCCGATGTTGACAAAGACGCCGTTCCGCCCAAGAGCCGAGAGAATTTCGGCATTGACGGCCTTTTCCGTCGAAGCCCCGCCGGGCGCCACCGAGATCAGTGTGTCGACCGCCTCGGCGAGACCTTTCAGCGTCGGGTGATAGTCATAGGACAGGCCTTCGACGCGGCGCCGGTTGTGATAGGCAATGGGCAGCCCAAAAGCGTCGAGCCGGCGGGCAATGGCGAGGCCGATGCGGCCCATGCCAAAGATACCGACTTGGCGCCCGCGCAAGGTCAGCCGGCTCAGCGGATAGTTGCCGTTGCGCAGCCAGCTTCCGTCGCGTAGCCAGGCCTCGGCGCGCGGCAGTTCGCGGATGGTATTGATCAACAGGCCGAGCGCCGTATCGGCGACCTCTTCGGTCAGCACATCCGGTGTGTTGGTGACCATGATGCCGCGCCGTGCGGCGTGGCGGACATCGACCGAATCATAGCCGACGCCGAAATTGGCGATAATCTCGAGCTTTGGCAGCGCGTCCATCAACGCGGCGCTTATGCCGCCAAAGGCGGCTATGCCGCGCACCGTAAGGCGCATCTCGTCGGTGACCAGCGACGGATCGGCGCGTTCGATCCGGACGCGGCTGAACACCCCGTCGATGCGGCCGACCGCATGATCGTTGAACTGGCCCGGCACCAGAATGGCGACAGCTTGCTGTTTGGTTTTTGTCATGCACGTTCCACCGGTTTGCCGGTCGACTGGCGCACATGCAGTTCCGGCTTGATCAGTTCCTGCGACGGCCGCACCGTCTGTCCGTTGAGTTTGTCGAGCAGCGCGCTGGCGGCGCGGCGGCCAACCTCGCGCTGGCCGTTCCAGACGGTGGTTAGCGCAGGCGTCGCGATCGCCGCCTCCTCGAGGTCGTCATAGCCGGTAACAGAGATGTCGATGCCCGGCACCAGCCCGGCGCGCGCAATGCCGTTCATCAGGCCGATGGCGACGAGGTCGTTCCAGCAGCAGGCCGCGGTCGGCCTGTCCTTCAGCGCCAGGAACTGCCCGGCGGCCTCGAAGCCGGCCTGCTTGGTGCGTGGGCCGGCGATGCGCCAGGACGGCCTGACCTCAAGCCCTGCCGCCTCCATGGCGTTGACATATCCCTGATAGCGGTCGCGGCCGGTCGAGGTCTGGTCGGTACCGCCAATCATTGCGATGCGCTTGTGGCCAAGCGAGATCAGATGATTGGTAGCAAGCCCGGTGCCATAGGCATCGTCGCCGCGAAACACCGGCACGTCGGCACCTTCGACGGTGCGTGCAATCAGCACTGCCGGGAGACCGTTCTCCTCGGCCATGATTATGTCTTCGGGCGGTGTGCCGATGGCCGGCGACATGATGACGCCGTCAGCGCCGAGCTGCAGAAGCGTGTCGATGAAGGTGCGTTGTTTCTCGAGTTGGTCGTAGTGGTTCGACAGGATGAAGGTTTGCCGGCTGCGGTCGAGTTCGCTCTCGATCGAACGCAATATCTCGGCAAAGAACGGGTTCATGATGTCGTGGACGACGACGCCGACTATGCCTGAGCGCGAGGTGCGCAGGCTGGCGGCGCGGCGGTTGTAGATATAGCCGATGGCGCGGGCATGTTCCTTGATGCGGTCGCGGGTGCCGCCGGCGACCAGCGGGCTGTCGCGCAAGGCCAGCGAGACCGTGGCCGTGGACACGCCGAGCGCATCCGCGATGGTGGAAAGCTTGATCTTCTGTGCCAGCGCCCTGCGCTCCCGAAGCAATTTAAACTGTTTAAAGGCCGGCTCTTATGCCATCGATCCCGCGCAAATCAAAGTTTTTTTGCCAGCGCTTCCGCCTCCGCGTCCAGCGTCGCGCGGTTGCGCACACGAAGCCGGTGCTCGCGGTGGACGATGTAGAGGCCGCTGGCGACGATGACTGTCGCACCGGCCAGCGTCCAGCGGTCGGGAAACTGGTTGAAGACGATCAGGCCGGAGATGATCATCCAGATCATCTGCGAATAGGGATAGGGGGCCAGGGCCGTGGTGGTGGCAAGGCGATAGGCCTGCACAAGAAGCCAATGGCCGATGGCGCCGAAGACGCCCAGCATCAGCAATATGAACCAGTGCCAGCCATCCTGCGGCAACGAAAGCGAAAACGGCAGTGTCGGCAGCAGCAGCACGGCCGGCGCCAGCGCCGAAAACAGGATGAGGCTTTCCGAGGTTTCCGTCGCCGACATGCGGCGCGTCATGATGACGTAGAAACTGTTCGATAGCATCGAGCCGAGCGCAAAGAGATGGCCGACGCCAAAAACCCCGATGCCCGGCCGGGTGATGATGAGGACGCCGACAAAGCCGCTCATGATCGCCAGCCAACGCCGCCAGCCGGCCCATTCCCCTAGCAACGGACCGGCAAGCGCGGTGATCACCATCGGGCCGAAGAAGTAGATCGAGGTGGTTTCCGCCAGCTGCAGCGTCCGCAGCGCGAGAATGTTGCATATCGTCGATCCGAGCAGGAGCAGACCGCGCGTGAGATGCGCCGGCAGGTTGGCGGGACGAAAGCGCAGCGGCTCACGCCATCCGTGCAGAAAGACGCCGACGATCAGCACATGGACCGCGAAGCGGGTCCAGGCGACGATCAGCGCCGAGACGCCGGCCAGCACAAGGTACTTGCTGCTGGTGTCGAGGAAGGTGAAAAACACATAGACGGAAAGCATGCACAGGATCGCCGCCGGCGATGTCGCGCTTTCGTCTTGTCTTGGGGGAGCATTCAATTTCAGGCCGGACGGGAAGCAAGGCGGTCCCTCACCAATGCGGCAATTGTCGCCTGCGGGCAAGCCAAAACAGTCTGGCACAACGACAGCCGCCGACAGGCTCAGTTTGTTTCCCAGTGGCCGACCTAGTGGCCGACGACTCAGGCGTGCATGCGGGCGCCCTTGGTGATCTTGTCGACGAGCTTCTTTTCGGCGCGAAGCGCGATGCCGACCACCTTGGCATCCTCCGGCGCAAATTCGGCAAAGACGGCGCGGTTGGCCAGATCATACCCGGTCGAAAACATATCCTCGACATAGAGCGAAACCGTCACACCACGCTCCAGCGCCCGCCGCTGGATCGCGCCGAGCGTCTGGCCGTCCGCCGAAAGCACGATGACCGGGCTGGATCGACAGCGGGTTGTAGATATTGCCGGCGCGATCACGGTAGGGGTCGCCGATAATGTCGGGAAATTGCGCGACGATGCCGCTGGTCAGAAAGGCGGTGACATTGAGCTTTTGCCAGACGGGAAGATCATCCTTGAGCACGATTGCAAATTTCGTATCGAACATGCGACAGTTTCCAATCCGAAAAGGGGGCCAATCGAGGCTGCGAGTGAAGCGATGGCGCACGATCTAGACCGGGAAGCCTTTCAGGGTCTTGGACGTTTGTGCGTGGATGCAGCCGAGAACTGCATCGTACCGGCACCCGGTGCTGCCGGGATGGAACGCATCGAGGCCCGGTTCCACGGCAATGCCTTCGATCTCCATCGCCACGACACCTATGCGATCGGGGTGACGTTTTATGGCGTGCAGCGCTTCCGCTATCGCGGCCAAACGCATCAGAGCCTGCCTGGCCAGATCATTATCCTTCATCCCGACGAACTGCACGATGGCGGTGCCGGCACCGAAGACGGCTTGCGATACAGAATGCTCTATTTGGAGCCGTCCCTGATGCTCGATTGTCTCGGCGGCGGATCACTACCATTCGTCGGGAATGCCGTGGTGACAGACCGCGATCTCCGGGCGACGCTGCTTTCCGCGCTCGGGCCGTTGAATCAGGAACTGGACGAGCTGTTTGTCGTCGATTTCATGACGCAGCTTATGCAAAGCTTGGCCCGGCACGCCGGTCAGCCGACGAAACCGGTAGCGAAAACTGCGTGGCGCGCCGCCAGCCTGGCGCGCGACTATCTGGAGGAAAATGTCGCGCGGATTGTACGTTCGGATGAATTGGAGGCGATAACCGGATTGGACCGCTATGCCCTGTCGCGGCATTTCCGCGCCACCTTCTCCACCAGCCCGCACCGGTTCCTGTTGATGCGCCGGCTTCAACGAGCCCGTCGGATGATCGAAGCCGACGAGCCGCTGGCGCAAATCGCCATCGCAGCCGGCTTCAGTGATCAAAGCCATTTCAATCGGCATTTCAAGAAGGCGTTCGGCGTCACACCGGGACGCTGGTCGGCACTGACGCGGCAGCCGTCAGCGGCGAACGCGTGAGCTATTCAAGCATCTTGTCCTCGATATCGAGTTCGTCATCCGGGAGCACCATTTCGCCGTTCGACAGGTTCGCCTCGACGCGGGCAAGCAGCTTGAACAGCGCTTTCTGATCCTTCTTGTCGAGACCCTTCAATGCCTGCTTTTCGGTCTTCTTCACCGACTTCTCGATGGCGTGGATGATTTCGCGGCCGGTGTCGGTGAGGAAAATATGCGCCTGGCGGGCATCGGCGGACGAGGCCCGCTTCTCCAGAAAGCCCTGCGCCTGCAGCCGGTTGATGGTCTTGGTGATGGTCGGCGGACGCACGCCGAGGCGGCCGGCAAGGTTGCCGGGCGTCTGCCCGTCCTCGCGGTCGAGCGCCAGCATGATCTGGTCCTGGCCGGCATAGAAACCATGCGCCAGAAGCCGGGCGGCGAGCGCCGTGCGCGCCAGCCGCGCCGCCGAATGCAGCCGGCTCATTGTTGCAGTCTTGTCCGCCTTGGCCATGCTCATCCCTCCTCGGCCGAACCGGAGCGGGCAGCATAGAAGCAGGCCGCCGATTGGCAATGACGATCGAAAACATTCCGGCTCGGAAAATAGCTTTGCCGGCAAGCTTCGCGGTGTTCGCCGTGGCTAATGCCAGATGTTTATTTCAGTTAGATGACAAACGACTTTCCGCAATGGCTGGATGAGGACGTGACGAGGTGTTCTCAACCGGCTTTCACCGCGACCACCATCAACGCCTGATAGGCGTCCGCCATTTCCCGCAGCGCTGCCTGCGACAGCGGCCCGGCCTGCCGCGCAATGCCGTCCCGCGCGTTCGATGTATCGCGTTTGCCGGGGCGATCTTTATAAGGCGCGACGGTGGCGAATATCTGCTCGCTGAGGCTGTCGGGGAAGAACATCTGGCCGGTCATCACCGAGCGGTCGTCGGGGAAGATCTTGAAATGGATGTGGGTGGTGCGGCCGCGATACCAGCCGGGATAGATGGTGGCGAAAGAAGCGATGCCGCTTTCATCGGTTCTCTGCCAGCCGCGGAGAAAGCTCTGGCCGGACGTGTCGATATCCTGCCCGTCGCCCTGTCCGGGATAGCCGGAATAGCTGCCTTGGGCGTCGCAATGCCAGATATCGACGCGTGCGCCGGGAAGCGGCTGGCAGGCGGCGTCGACGATTTGCAGCCGCACATTGAGGCCGATGCCCTTCTTGCCCTCGGTGATATCGGCGCGTTCGAGCTTCGGGTCGAAATAGAACGGCCCTTCGGTGACCTCGGGCGTGATGGCGCAGACGCCGGCACCGGCTTCGAACAAAGCAAGCCCGGCATAGGGCGAAACCTGCCCGGCCCTTGCACCGGCGGGCAGGAATATGCCGCCAGCGGTAACCGCAACGAGACCGAGCGCCTGCCGACGGCTTAGTGGCAACGACTTGTCGGACATCTGGCGCCTCTTCAACGCGAACAGCTCCGTAAATGACCCCGCCTATCTAGGGCCCGCTGTCAGGCGGCGCCAATGAAAGTTCGGTAATGTGAGGAAAGTTCGGCAATACCAGCCCCTCTTTGGCCCACCGGTTTGCCTCGTGCAAAAGCCGAGCACACATCCTATATGGAGCCGACAATCCCTATTCGAGGCACAATATGAGCGACGCACAGACGCAGATCCCCGTAACCGTCCTCACCGGCTATCTCGGCGCCGGCAAGACGACACTGCTCAACCGCATCCTTTCGGAAAACCATGGCAAGCGCTACGCCGTCATCGTCAATGAATTCGGCGAGATCGGCATCGACAACGAGCTGATCGTGGAATCCGACGAGGAAATCTACGAGATGAACAATGGCTGCGTCTGCTGCACCGTGCGCGGCGACCTGATCCGCGTCGTCGAAGGCCTGATGCGCAGGCCTGGCCGCTTCGACGCCATCCTCGTCGAGACCACTGGCCTCGCCGATCCCGTGCCGGTGGCGCAGACCTTCTTCATGGACGACGACGTGCGTTCCAAGACCAAGCTCGATGCGGTGGTGGCGCTGGTCGACGCCAAGCACCTGCCGCTGCGTCTGAAGGATTCCCGAGAGGCCGAGGACCAGATCGCCTTTGCCGATGTCGTCGTACTCAACAAGACCGATCTGGTCACCCCCGAAGAGCTGAGCAAGGTGGAGGCGACGATCCGCGCCATCAACCCGGCGGCACGAATCCATCGCACCACACGCGCCAGCGTGGCGCTGTCCGAGGTGCTCGATCGCGGTGCGTTCGACCTGTCCCGGGCGCTGGAGAACGATCCGCACTTCCTCGAGGCGCATGACGATCACGACCATCATGGTCATGATCATGACCACCATCACCATGATCACGACGGCCATGATCACCACGATCATGACGGGCATCATCATGCGCACCCTTCCGACATCCATGACGTGACTGTGCAGTCGGTGTCGCTGCGCGGCGGCGAGATGGACCCGAAAAAGTTCTTCCCGTGGATCGAGAAGGTCACCCAGATGGAAGGCCCGAACATCCTGCGGCTGAAAGGGATCATTGCGCTGAAAGGCGATGACGAGCGCTATGTCATCCAGGGTGTGCACATGATCATCGAGGGCGACCACCAGCGCGCCTGGAAGGACGACGAGAAGCACGAGAGCCGGCTGGTGTTCATCGGCCGCGAACTCGACGCCGAGCGACTGAAGACAAGCTTCGAGGCCTGCCAGGCGGCTTGATTTCCGGACTTTATAGCGCTAGCGCTGCCCTTCTCTCCTTCTCCCCTTGTGGGAGAAGGTGGCCGAGCGAAGCTCGGTCGGATGAGGGGTGTTCCAGCTTGGCAAGGACGGCACTCCGTCCAGCACCCCTCAACCGTCTTGGCGCTGCGCGCCAATCCACCTTCTCCCACAAGGGGAGAAGGCGGAGCCTCGCCGACAGCCCGGCGGGGTTAGATGACAAGCAGAAATCTCGAACGGAATGATCTCTCATGCCGACAGTCGCCCCGCTCGATCTCGAAGGCCACTGCCTCGCCGCCGTGTTTCTCGGCGACGTGCCGCATTTTGCGCTGGCCGACGGCAAAATCCATCGGCTCGACCACGGCCACAAGATGGTGCAGACCAATGACGGAATGCTCGCCGCCTTCCATGATGCGGCAAACGACCGGCTGATCACCGGTGGTGAGGACGGCAGGATCTTTGCCGTGACCCCAGGCGGCAATACAACGGAATTGGCGACCGCAGGCAAAAAATGGATAACCAGCGTCGCCGCCGGGCCGCAAGGCGCTGTTGCCTATGCTTCGGGCAAGGTTGCCTATGTGCGCTTTGCCGACGGCAAAACCAGGGAATTCTCGCATCCGCGCTCAGTCGAGGGGCTTGCCTTCTCGCCCAAGGGCATGCGCTTCGGCGTTGCCCGCTACAATGGCGCGACGCTGCACTTCCCGGCTGCCGACGGCAAGCCGGTCGAGCTCGAATGGGCCGGCGCCCACACCGGCATCACCTTCTCGCCGGACGGCGGCTTCGTCGTCACCACCATGCAGGAAAACGCGCTGCATGGCTGGAAGCTCGCCGACGGCAAGCACATGCGCATGTCCGGCTACCCCGGCAAGGTGAAAAGCCTGTCGTGGAGCGCCAAGGGCAAATGGCTGGCGAGTTCCGGCGCGCCGGCGGCAATCGTCTGGCCGTTTTCCAGCAAAGACGGGCCGATGGGCAAGGCGCCGCTGGAACTCGGCACGCGCGGCAATGCGATGGTCACCTCCGTCGCCTGTCACCCGAGCCAGGACGTCGTTGCTATCGGCTATGATGACGGGATGGTGATGGCGGTGCGCTTCGCCGACGCCAAGGAAGTGCTGTTGCGCCGGCCGGGCAAGGGCGCCGTCACTTCGATGATGTGGGACAAGGAAGAGCGCCGCGTCGCCTTTGGCAGCGCTGCGGGCGACTGCGGCGTCATCGATATTTCGGCGTAGCCTGTTACTTACTCGGCTCCGCAAGATACTTTGCCGGTCAATTCAGCCTGCTTGCCGTCCTTTTCGGCATCGGCCGTTACATCATGGATTGAGAGCAAATAGCGACCGTCATAGACGCCTTCGTCGCTGGCCTTGGTCAGGATCGCCAGTTCGACATAGCCGTAGGCGTTTTCGACCTGCCGTTCGTGGTAGACGAGCAGCCGCAATTCCTTGTTGTCGAGCCAATATTGCGTGAGGTTCTGATCCTCGAACAATGTCTCGCGCAGACTGTCGGCAGCCGGCCTGCCCAGAATCTCGAGCTCGCCGCTAAAATTGAAGGTCGGCCCGCCCATGCCTCTGGTGATCCCGGCACCGACCTGAAATTTGACGGCTGCATCCTCGGCGGAACACCAGATGCCGCCGGACGCCAGAGCCGCACCAACCGACGACAGCAGCGTTGCTGCGCAGACGATCGCCCGCACCATCTTATGCCCTCCAGCCGAAGTACCATTGGCGCCCGAAGGCGGCTCGCGGTCAAGCGCCTGTTTTCATTCAAATGACCGCTGACCCAACACAGGGCAGCCGCCCGGCCAATTGCGGTGGCGGATGCCGATTGTCTAAAGTGCGACTGAGAGGGCCGGCATGAACGTCATGAACCATTCAAAGACTTGCATCGGCGGCATCGGCCCGGCCCGGATCGTCGAGTTGCGCGCGACCGAGGCAGAAGTCTTCCGCCGGGCGCGGCCAAAATCGATGGCGAAAATCGGCAATGGCCTGCCCGGCTTCTTCGGCGGCGTGCCGATGCATTGGATGAACGACTGGCCGACGCCATTCCCGATCCTGGTCGACAGTGCCAAGGGCGCTGCGATCACCGACATCGACGGCAATCGGCTGGACGATTTCTGCCTTGGTGACACCGGCTCGATGTTCGGCCATTCGCCGCCGCCGGTCGCCCGCGCCATCCGCCGGCAGGCCGGACGAGGACTGACCTATATGCTACCTTCCGAAGACGCGCTGGCCATCGGACCGTTGCTGCAGCAGCGCTTCGGTTTGCTGTCGTGGCAGATCGCGACGACGGCGACCGATGCCAACCGCTTCGCGCTGCGGGTTGCCCGCGCCGTTACCGGCCGGGAGAAGATACTGGTCTTCAACGGCTGCTATCATGGCTCGGTCGACGAGACGATGGTGCGGCTGGTCGCCGGGAAAGCGGTGAATCGACCGGGACTGGCCGGCGAATTCCGCGACCTGACCCGGGCGACAGATGTCGTCGAGTTCAACGATTTGCCGGCGCTCGAGGCGGCACTCCGGGGCAACGATGTCGCCTGCGTCATCGCCGAGCCGGTGCTGACCAATTCCTGCATGGTGCTGCCCGAAGCCAGCTTTCATGATGGCTTGCGGCGTCTCACCCGTGCGACCGGCACGCTGCTTCTAATCGACGAGACGCATACAATTTCGACCGGTCCCGGCGGCTATACAAGCAAATACGGGCTGGAGCCGGACCTGTTCGTGCTGGGCAAGCCGATTGCCGGCGGCGTACCGGCGAGCGTCTGGGGCATGAGCGAAGACGTTGCGGCCCGCTATGCCGCTTATATCAGTCGGAAAGAGCCCGGCTACTCCGGCATGGGGACAACGCTGTCGGCCAATCCGCTGCAATTCGCAGCGATGCGCGCCACGCTCGAATACGTCATGACCGACGAGAACTACAGCCATATGGACCATCTGGCGCGGCGGCTCGACGCCGGGCTGACCGCCGTCATCGATCGCTATCGTCTGCCCTGGCATGTTGCTCGCGTCGGTGCCCGTGTCGAGTTCATCTGCGCGCCGGGCCCGCTGAGGAACGGCGGCGAAGCGGAAGCTGCGCACGTGCCGGAGCTCGAGGCGGCAATCCATGTCGCGCTGGTCAATCGCGGCGTGCTGATCGCACCCTTCCACAACATGATGCTGATCTCTCCTGCGACCAGCGCCGCCCAGGTGAACCGGCTGATCACTGCCTTCGGCGCGGTTGCGGCAAAGCTTACGGCGTGAGACAAGCTTGCGGCATGAAACAAGCGCCCAAGCAAAGTTTGAACCTGGTCACGGCATCCCCTTCGGGCTCGACGCCCGCCGAGGCGCAGGCCTTTCTTGACGCTCATCCCGAGATCGAAGCGTTCGACATCGTGCTGACCGACGCCAACGGCGTCGGGCGCGGCAAGATCGTGCGCCGGCATGAGTTGATGAGCATCTTCGAGGGGGGCCGGCACATGCCGATCTCGATCCTCGGCCTCGACATCACCGGCGAGGATGTTCACGAGACCGGGCTGATCTGGACGACGGGCGACGGCGACCTGCGGGCGTGGCCGATCCCCGGCACACTGGTGCCGCTGTTCGGCACCCAGCCGCCGCGCGGCCAGGTGCTGATGGCGATGTACCATCTCGATGGCCAGCCGATGTCGTCCGACCCGCGGCTGGCACTCGCCCGCCAGGTAGACATCCTCGCGGCCAAGGGCCTGCATCCGGCCGGCGCCTTCGAGCTCGAATTCTTCCTGCTCGCCAACGAGCGCGACGCCGAAGGCAAGGTGCAGCCGGCGCACGCGGTGCTTGACGGACGCCGCTCGGCCAAGACGGAGGTCTATTCCGTCGACCATCTGCACGGCATGGAGCCGCTGTTTTCCGACATCTACGCCGCAGCCAAGGTGCAAGGCATCCCGGCCGAGACGGTCATCTCGGAATATGCGCCCGGCCAGTACGAGCTGACGCTCAACTACCGCAAGGATGTGATGCGGGCGGCCGACGATCTCGTGATGCTCAAGCGACTGGTGCGGGCGCAGGCGCGCCGTCATGGTGTCACCGCTTGCTTCATGGCCAAGCCGATCGAGAAATATGCCGGCTCGGGCATGCATTTTCATGTCTCGCTGTTGGACGATGCCGGCAAGAATGTCTTTGCCGAAACCGGCGGCGAAAGCTGGTCGCTGCCGCTGCTGCGCGGCCTCGGCGGACTGATCCAGACGATGGCGGAATCGATGCTGGTCTTCGCGCCGCATGCCAATTCATGGCGGCGCTTCGTCTCGCAATCCTATGCGCCGGTGGCGCCGACCTGGGGCGTCAACAACCGTTCGGTGGCACTGCGTGTGCCGGCCGGCGATGCCAAGAACCGCCGCATCGAGCACCGGCCATCGGGCGTCGACGCGAATCCTTACCTAGTGGCAGCAACGGTGCTGGCCGGTGTCGTCAAAGGCCTCGACGAAGGCCTCGATCCCGGTCCCGAAACCACCGGCAATGGCTACGAATCGGCCGTCACGCGCACGACGATGCCGGTCGACTGGCGTGCCGCGATCGAGGCGGCAAGGGCGTCGACCTTCCTCAAGGGCGCATTGGGCGAAGACCTGCACCGGACGTTCGTGGCGATCAAGCAGTCGGAATATCTGCGCGTGGCGCGCACGGTCAGCGAACTGGATTATCACCTCTATCTGCACGAGGTGTAGGGCATCACATCGTCGGCCATCCGCCGGTGAAGGCCCATGCGGAATAATTTCAACGGAACCTTCGGCGGGCTTTGCTCATTGCGTGTCTGATTGCAGGAGCGAGCAAGGCCGCCTTAGTCATGATCGCCAGGATGCAGACAACCCCGACGCCGCACCATGCCAAAGTGCAGGCAAGACGCTTGCCTGCAAGTAAGTCTCCGGAAACGACAGAAATCGACGCCAGGACGATTCCTGAACTGCGCGAAACGGCCAAGATCTGCCGCCGCTGTCCGCTATGGCACGACGCCACGCAGACCGTGTTCGGTGAGGGCCCTGATAAAGCTAAGGTGATCTTCGTCGGCGAACAGCCGGGCGACCAGGAGGACCTGGCGGGCAAGCCCTTCGTCGGTCCGGCGGGCAAGGTGTTCGACGCGATCCTGGACGATGCCGGCGTCGATCGGCTGAAAGTCTACGTCACCAACGCGGTCAAGCATTTCAAGTTCGAGCCGCGCGGCAAGCGGCGCATCCACTCCAAGCCGAACGCCGGCGAGGTGCAGGCTTGCCGCTGGTGGCTCGACAAGGAAATCGATCTGATCAAGCCCAATCTGGCGGTGGCGCTCGGCGCAACGGCGGCGCAGGCGCTGCTTGGTAAGGTGGTGCCGATCATGAAGATGCGCGGGGCCGTCGTGGAGCGTGACGATGGCTTGCGTGTCTTCGTCACCATCCACCCGTCCTTCATCCTGCGCATTCGCGAGCCGGCGGACAGGCAGGCAGAACGCGACCGGTTCCTGCAGGATATGAGAGCGGTGAAAAAGCTAATGGCCGCCTGAGCTATTTGATCAATATCGCCCGGAGATCGTTGACGTTTGTGCCGGTCGGACCGGGTACGAAAAGGTCATCTACGGCATTGAATGCCGTCCAGGCGTTGTTGCCGGCAAGCATGGCCTTGGCATCGACGCCCGCCTTATGCATCCGCGACACTGTCGAGCCGTCGGCGAAGGCGCCGGCATTGTCTTCCGAACCGTCAATGCCGTCGGTGTCGGCGGCCAGTGCGTGGACGCCCGCCATGCCGCTGATCCCAATGGCGAAGGCGAGCAGGAATTCCGAGTTGCGGCCGCCTTTGCCTTTCGCGCGCAAGGTCACGGTCGTCTCGCCGCCCGACAGGATCAGCACCGGTTTTGCGAATGGCCGGTTGCGCGTCGCCACTTCGCGCGCGATTGCAGCGTGGACGCCGCCGACCTCACGCGCCTCGCCCTCGATGGAATCGGAGAGAATGACCGCTTCGATACCTTGGTACCTGGCTTCGGCCGCAGCCGCTTCCAGCGATACGCCGGCCGAGGCGATCAGATGTACCTCGTTGCGCGAAAAACGCGGATCATCGACGCGCGGTGCATCGGCGGCCGGCGAATTGATGTGCGCCATCACTGAAGCCGGTAGTTTCATGTCATAGGCGGCGATCGACGCTAATGCATCTTCGCGGCTGCCGGAATCGGGAACGGTCGGGCCGGAAGCGACCAGCGCCGGGTTATCGCCCGGAATGTCGGAGACCACCAGCGACACCACCTTGGCTGGATAGGCAGCGGCCGCCAGCCTGCCGCCCTTGATCGTGGAAACATGTTTGCGGATGGTGTTCATCGCGGCGATCGGCGCGCCGGAGGCGAGCAGCGCCTCGTTGACGGCGATCTCGTCGGCCAGCGTCAGACCTTCGGCAGGTGACGGCAGCAGCGCCGAGCCGCCGCCCGAAATGAGCGCCACGACGAGGTCGTCCGCAGTCAGTCCCTGGACTTTTTCGAGCAGCCGCCGGGAAGCTTCGAGCCCTGCGGCATCCGGCACCGGATGCGCCGCCTCGATGATCTCGATGCGCCGGCAGGCCGCTCCATAGCCGTAGCGGGTGACGACCAGCCCTTCGATCGGCCCGTCCCACACTTTCTCGAAAGCCGCCGCCATCTGCGCCGAGCCTTTTCCCGCGCCGATGATGATCGTCCGTCCCTTCGGCCTTGCGGGCAAATGATCCTTGATCGTCCTCTGGGGATCGGCGGCGGCAACGGCGGCGTTGAAGATCGAAATGAGAAAGGACTTGGGATCGAGCGCGGTCATACTGAGCTACCACGGACGCTGTGCGAGCTTCTGCGGCGTTTGCGCTGCCCCTCACCCTTACCCTCTCCCCGTATAGAGACGGGGAGAGGGGATCGCCAGCGTTGGAGCGTTTCCCTTCTCCCCATCACTACGCGGGGAGAAGGTGCCGGCAGGCGGATGAGGGGCAGCGCCAACGTCACGATGTTGCTTCCGGCGGCAGGACCAACTCCTGGCTATCGACGCCCAAGTAGCTACACAGCGTATCGACGACCACTCCGTGGTCCTCGCGCTCCGGTAGACCGGAGACGGCGATCACGCCGATGACGCCAGCGCCCTTGACAGTGATGGGAAAGCCGCCACCGGCCAGCACATAGTCGGCAACGTCCAGCCCCTCGCCGGGCTTGAAGCTGCGGTCGGGGCGCTGCTGCTCCAGCACAATGCGGTAGGTGCTTTTCAGGAACCGCCGCACGACGTTGATCTTGCGCCGCGCCCAGTCCGGATTGGAGGCGTTCGAGCCGGGCATTGCCGCATAGAACAACGGCCGGTCGAAAGTTCTGATATCGACGATGATCGGCAGGTTTTCCTCGAGAGCCCGGTCGCGGATCGCCGAGCCGATCTCGAAAGCGACGGCTTCATCGAAGGCCGAAAAGACAAGCGTGGCTTCCTGTTTCTTGATCAGAGCGATGTCGTCCGCAACGGCCATGTCGTTCCCCTGTCGATCTCGCCTGTTGCTTTGGCGGATGGCTGCCGCCCGGTCAAGCCGGCCGCATACGACGGCTAAACCGCTATATCCGCCTTGGCCGCCCGGCCGGCGACATAGACCTCGCGCACGGCGCGGTCGTCGCCGAGCGTCTGCAGCAGAAACAATTCCTCGGCGAGCGTGTCCGCCGTCTCCACCCGCAGCCGCATCGCCGGCGTGGCGCGGGCGTCGAGCACGATGATATCGGCGTCGCTGCCTTCCTCCAGGGTGCCGATCTTTTCCGCAAGCGACAGCGCCTCGGCATTGCCGCGGGTCAATTGCCAGAACGACTGGAACGGATTGAGCTTCTCGCCGTTCAGCGCGATCACCTTGTAGCCCTCGTCCATGGTGCGCAGCATCGAATAGTTGGTGCCACCGCCGACATCGGTGGCGGCGGCGATGCGAAGCGGCTTCTCGCGGCGGCTATAGCGCTGATAATCGAACAGGCCCGAGCCGAGAAACAGGTTGGAGGTCGGGCAGAACACCGCCACCGAGCCGCTATCCGAAAGCGCATCCGCCTCGCGTTCCGACAGGTGGATGCAATGGCCGAACAGGCTTCTGCGCCCGAGCAGCCCATAGTGTTCGTAGATATCGGTGTAGTCCCGCGTCTGCGGGTACAATTGCTGCGTGAAGGCGATCTCGGCGTGGTTTTCCGACAGATGCGTCTGCATGTGCAGATCAGGATATTCGCGGCAGAGCGCGCCCGCCATCTCCAATTGCTCGGGCGACGAGGTGATGGCGAAGCGCGGCGTGATGGCATAGTGCTGGCGTCCCTTGCCGTGCCACTCATCGATCAACGCCTTGCTGTCGTCATAGCCCGATTGCGGCGTGTCGAGCACGCCGTCCGGCGCGTTGCGGTCCATCATCACCTTGCCGGCGATGTTGAGCATGTTGCGGTCGTGCGACTCGGCGAAGAACGCTTCGGCAGATTCCTTGTGTACCGAGCAATATGCCGCGACTGTCGTGGTGCCATGCCGCAATACTTCATCCAGGAACAGCCTGGCGATACGGCGGCCATGCTGGGCGTTCTGGAATTTTGTCTCTTCCGGAAAAGTGTAGGTGTTCAGCCAGTCGAGCAGCTCGGCGCCGAAGGAAGCGATGACCTGCATCTGCGGAAAATGCGCGTGCGCATCGATGAACCCGGGCAGCAGCAGATGCGGCCTGTGGTCGATTTTTTTTGTTCCCTCGCCCGCCTTTTTCTCGACCTCGGCATAGGCGCCCGCGGCAACGATCCTGCCGTCGCGCATCAGCAGGCCGCCATCTTGCTCGTAACGCCAGGCGGAATGGTCGTCGATGGTTTCGGGCCAGCGCAAAAACGACAGCGTGCGGCCGCGCAGGAGCGTGCCGGTCATTTCCTTGCGCCTTCGAACCATGCCACCAGCAGTGCCCGTTCCTCGTCGGTGATCTGGGTGACGTTGGCGGGCGGCATGGCGTGGCTGCGGCCAGCCTGCAGGTAAATCTCGCCGGCGTGCTCGGCGATGCCGGCATCGGTATCGAGCATCACGCCCTTAGGCGCGTGGTAAATGCCCGCGTAGGACGGCTCCGCCGCGTGGCACATCGAACAGCGGCCAAGCACCGTATCGCGCACGGCGGGAAAATGCGCCGAGGCGACGTAGACCTGTGCAGCCGACGAGGCCTTCACCTCGCCGGTCAGCAGCTTCGGTGCCGTCGACAGCCAGATGATGACGACGAACAGGACGGCGGCCGCCAGCCAGGTCCAGGTCGGATTGCCTTTGCGCGCATGCCTGGTGTTGAAATAGTGCCGGATCAGCACGCCGATGATGAACACCAGCGAGGCGATGACCCAGTTGAACTCTGTCCCGAACGCCAGCGGATAATGGTTCGACAGCATCAGGAACAAAACCGGCAGCGTCAGGTAATTGTTGTGCAGCGAGCGCTGCTTGGCGATCTTGCCGTATTTCGGATCGGGCTTACGGCCGGCGATCAGGTCGGCGACGACGATCTTCTGGTTGGGGATGATGACCATGAAAACGTTGGCCGACATGATCGTCGCGGTGATGGCGCCGAGATGCAGGAAGGCGGCGCGGCCGGTGAACAGGTGGGTCAGTCCCCAGGCCATGAATACCAGCACCCCATACAGCACCAGCATCAGGCCGGTGTCGCTGTTGCCGAGCGGCGAACGGCACAAGAGATCGTAGACCACCCAGCCGACGCCGATCGTCGCCAGCGACAGCAAGATGCCTGTAGGCACCGACATGGCAAGCACATTCGGATCGATCAGGAACAGGTCCGCACCGGCATAGTAGACGACGCACAGCATGGCGAAGCCCGACAGCCAGGTGGCGTAGGATTCCCACTTGAACCAGGTCAGATGCTCGGGCATCTCAGCCGGCGCCACCAGATATTTCTGCACATGGTAGAAGCCGCCGCCATGCACCTGCCATTCCTCGCCGAAGGCTCCGGCAGGCATGCCCGGACGCTGGCGCAGCCCGAGATCGAGCGCGACGAAATAAAACGACGATCCAATCCAAGCGATACCGGTGACGACGTGCAGCCAGCGCACGGCGAAACTCAGCCAATCCCAGAATATCGCGAAATCCATCATGAAAGAAATCGTCCCTGCCGATCCACTGACTTTACGGACTGGAGCGCAAACGGAAAGGGCCGAGCTGCACGATGACTTTCAAAAAAAATTGGAAAATACTAGGCTGATCATACGCAGCCACATGAGAGCCACGGAAGCCGCATGGCCTATCTCGACAACATCGCCGTTTTCGTTCGCGTCGTCGAGCTCGGCAATTTATCGGCGGCTGGGCGCGACATGCGCATTTCGCCGGCGGTCGCTTCCAATCGGATCAAGGAGCTCGAGAAGCACCTGGGCGTCAGGCTGTTCAACCGCACGACGCGGCAGTTGATGCCGACCGAGCACGGCACGGTGTTCTACTCCGGCGCCAAGCAGGTGCTGGAGGCGGTCACCGAGGCCGAAGCTGCGGTCAGCGCGTTATCCGGGCAGCCGCGCGGCACCATAAAGGTGACAGCGCCGCTCGGCCTCGGGCGGCGGCTGGTAGCATCCGGAATCCCGGATTTCCACGACAGGTACCCCGATATCGAAGTGCGGCTCCGGCTTTCCGATCACAATGTCGATATCATGAAGGAAGGCATCGACGTTGCCTTCCGGCTGGGCATCATCGAGGATTCCAGCCTCAGGATGCGCGGCATCATGGAATGCGAACGCGTTCTGGTGGCGGCTCCGCAATATCTGGAAGCGCGCGGCGAGCCTACCGAGCCGCAGGAGTTGATCGGCAAGAAGCACGATTGCCTGATGCTGCGCTATTCCGGCGCGCGCGAATATGTCTGGACGCTGCAGACGCCGAACGGACCGCAAAAATTCGAGGTGCACGGCCCCTACGATACCGATGATGGCGACGTGCTGACCGGCTGGGCGCTGTCCGGCCGCGGCATCATCAACAAGCCGCGCTTCGAGGTCGAGCCGTTTATCCGCGACCAGCGGCTGAAGGTGATCCTGAGCAACACGCCGCCGACGCCGGTGCAGTTCGCCGCCGTCTACCCTCATAAGAAGCTGCAGGATCCGAAGGTGCGGCTGCTGCTCGATTTCATGGCCGAGCGCTGCCAGCGGCTGATCAGGGATATTCTGGCCGGCAAATGATCGCCGGCTGGCCGGTTGCTTTCCGTCCAGCCGGCGAGATAATTCTCAAGGAATCTCGCTCAACAGGGAAAAGCGATGGCCAACGGCGCCACAATGTGTCTCGCCGTTTCACTGTCTCCGGAAGCCGCTCCTTCCCATCCGCCCGACGCCGGCCCGGACTTCAGTCTGCTGACGCGGTTCGTGCAAGAAGCCGAAGCGGCCGGCCTGGACATGGTGTTGCTCGGCGATTCCGCACCGGTTGCAGGCGGGCCGAACCGGCAAATGCGCTTCGAAGCAACGACCTTGGTGGCGGCGCTGGCGACGGTGACAAGCAGGATCGGCTTTGCCGCCGCGGCGTCGACGGTCGCCCACCAGCCCTATAATCTCGCGCGCCGTTTCGCCTCGCTCGATATCATCAGCCATGGCCGCGCCGGCTGGAACGCGAGCATGATGCCCGAACCGCGCGAGGCGGCCAATTTCAGCCGGCCGGAAGGGTTTTCCGGCGACGATTTCCGCCTGCGCGCCGAGGAATTCATCGGCATCGTGCAAGGCTTGTGGAAAGGCTGGGACGCAGACGCGCTGCTGTTCGACAAAGTTGGCGGCCGCTTCTTCGATCCCGAGAAGATGCACCTTCTCGACCACAAGGGCGAATATTTTTCCGTGCGCGGGCCGCTCAACGTGGCGCGGTCGCCGCAGGACACGCCGATGCTGGTCATGTCCGGCCTGTCCGAGCCCGACACGGATATCGCCGCCCGCACCGCCGATGTCGTCCTGCTGGATGAGCCATCGATCGAGCCGGCGAAGGCTGGCGATCTGAAGCGCCGTGCGCTTGCCTTCGGGCGCAGTCCGGAGGCGCTGAAAGTGCTGATGAACGTTACCGTTAGCGCCGAAATAACCGCCGCGCCGGACCTGTTTGCGGACAGGCTCGAAGAGTGCTTTCGCTCGAAAGCCTGCGACGGTTTCAACATCGCCATGCCCTTCACATCGGCGCTCGACGATTTCGTCGGTCTCGTGCTGCCGGAGCTTCGCCGCCGCGGCCTTGTCCGGTCCGGCTACAGCGCGGCGACACTGCGCGCCCATCTCGGGCTTGCAGGGGAGGATCGGCAATGAGCGCCGGTCGAGGCCAGATGAAGCTCGGCGCCTTCCTGTGGGCGACAGGCCACCACATCGCCGCCTGGCGCCATCCGCAGGCGCATGTCACGGCCGGCATCGACATCGACCATTACGTCCAGTTGGCGCGGACGGCGGAAGCAGCCAAGTTCGACATGATCTTCTGCGAGGACGCCGCCGGCGTGCGCGAGGCCAATGTCAACATCGCCAGCCAAACGTCGCGCTCGATCGGCTTCGAGCCGATAAGCCTGCTTGCCGCGCTCGCCGTCCAGACGGAGCGCATCGGCCTCGTCTCCACGGCGTCGACGAGCTATAACGAGCCTTACGGACTGGCGCGGACCTTCCTGTCGCTCGACCATCTGAGCGGTGGCCGAGCCGGCTGGAACCTCGTCACTTCGGCGAGCCAGATCGAGGCCGCCAATTTCGGCTCGACCGGACTGCGCCCACATGCGGACCGCTACGAACGCGCGCGCGAATTCGCTGCCGTGGTTACCGGCCTTTGGCGAGGCCAGGGTGGACACGAAGGCAGAAGTTTTTCGGTGCGCGACCCGCTCGATCTGCCGCGCTCGCCACAACGTGCGCCGGTCATGGTTCAGGCAGGAGCGTCGGACGAGGGCCGCGATCTCGCCGCCCGGACCGCCGATGTGGTGTTCACTGCGGCGCAAACATTCGAGGAGGCAAAGGCCTTCTACGACGACCTCAAGGGACGGCTGGCGCCCCATGGGCGCGAGCCGGAGGACGTCAAGATCATGCCCGGCGTCGCGCCGGTCGTCGCGGCAAGCGAAGCGGAAGCCCGGGCAAAACATGATGAACTGCAGGAGCTGATACCGGACGATGTCGGCGTCGCGCTGCTTTCCAGCTATCTCAGCATATCCGATCTCGCGCGCTATCCCATCGACGGACCGCTGCCCGAGCTGCCGGCCAGCGAAGGCATGCAGAGCCGGCAGGCGCTCGTCATCGAGCAATCCCGCCGCGACAAGCTGTCCATTCGCCAGCTTGCCCGTCATTTCGCCGGCGCGCGCGGTCATTGGCGCGTCGTCGGAACTCCGGCCCAGATCGCCGACCAGCTCGAGGCACGCTTCGAGGGCGGCGCGGCAGACGGTTTCAACGTCATGCCATCCTATTTTCCCGGCGAACTCGAAGCCTTTGCCACGCTTGTCGTGCCGGAGCTGCAGCGGCGCGGGCTTTTCCGGAAGGATTATGAAGGTAGCACGCTGCGCGACCATCTGGGCTTGAAAACGCCGGCGTAAAACGACGAGCGGAACGAAAGTCGGAGATCGCCGTTTTGGGATGCTGTGCCGCGGCGATGAGGGCGTCTGCGCGCATATTCGATTGTCCATCCCAAACTTCGCCCTCTTTTCAAACCACGCGGACGCAACCGCCACAGGAGCCGATCATGGATGCCATCGCCACCCGCAATGACCTGCAATCCAATGCCAAGAAAGAGTGTATCGATCTTCTCAATGCCCGCCTCGCCGACGCCATCGATCTGGCCTTGATCACCAAGCAGGCGCACTGGAACGTCAAGGGACCGCAATTCATCGCCATCCACGAGATGCTCGACACGTTCCGCGAGGAGATCGACGGCCATGTCGACACCATTGCCGAGCGCGCCGTACAGCTCGGCGGCACGGCGCTCGGCACCTCGCAGGAGGTGTCGAAGGCGACTATGCTGGAGGCCTATCCGACCGACATCCACAAGACCCGAGACCATCTGGCGGCGCTGATCGACCGCTATGCCGCGACCGCCAAGCGGGCACGCGCCGCGATCGACGAAGCGGCTGGCGCGGGCGACGCCGATACCGCCGACATCTTCACCGCCTATTCGCGCTCGCTCGACAAATTGCTGTGGTTCCTTGAGGCGCACACGCAGGAGAAGGAATAGCTCTTTTTGGACGGCGCTATTTGCTCGGCGCGCCGGGGTTCGATTAGAAATTCCTCTCGAACTTCGGCACCTCAAGCTTCACCCGGCGATTTAGCTCATCGTGTCCGCCCTGGAACGCGGTGTAGCCAATGCTGGTTTTCTTGGAACGAAGCTGGAAATCTCCTGTCCATTTGCGACCAGCCCATTCGATGTCTTCCCACCGAATAAATCGAGGCGGCATGAATGGCTGCCGGATTCCTATTCCCTCGACATTCCAAAAGACTACGCGAACATAAAAGAACCAAATCCACCCGATCAGGCTCAGACCAAAGCCAACCAGTAGACCAAAAATCCAGGGAAGTTGCTCGCTCGGTGTTTCGCTGTGTCCGGCAACCACAACGACCGCGATAAAGCCCGCAAGCAGGACCGCAAACACATGCACAAACCAGGTGGCGCGGAGTGTTTGCCCGCCGGCGTGTCGCGCAGCGGGCGTTCGCGATCCTATTGTAGACGCCAAGAAAACTGCAAAAGCAGCCAGAAGAGCTATGACAAGCTGTTTCATCAATATGTGCTGCTCGTGTTTTTCTCGGCCTTACGCGCCAACTGCTCCAGTCTTTCGTTCATAGCATCAAAAAGTCTGCGACGATGATGCGGTCGACCGACCACCGCCCGGTGATTGGGAATATTTTGGCCCGTCGACGGGTAAATAATACCTCGCCAATGCCGTCATGATTTCGGCTGCGGCGAGTGCGGCGATCACCTGCGGGCGCTTGTCTTTCACCGTATCGCCGCCGATCGGCGAGACGAGGCGGGCAAATTCCGCCTCGCTTCCGTCCGCCGACTTAAGGAACCAGTTCCGGAAGGTCGCCTTCTTGGTTCTGGAGCCGATCATGCCGACATAGGCGGCATCCCGGCGTTTCAGCGCCTCGGCGACGATCAGGAAGTCCAGCGCATGGTCATGGGTGAGGACGACGAAAGCGGATCCAGCCGGGGCTTCGCGCACCATTGCCTCAGGCATCGGCGTCAGGCTTGTTTCTACCGCTTCCGGCATGCCCTCCAGCGCCCCGGCTCGCGTCTCGACAACGACGACATGCACCGGCAGCAAGGCCATCGCGGAGGCCAGCGCTTGGCCGACATGGCCGCCGCCGAAGATGTAGACATGCGGTAGCTGCGCTTCCTCGGCTTCCGCCGCCGCAACCAGCTTGGCTTCAAGCGCGGGGTCGACCAGCCGGATCAGCAGCTCGACCCTGCCGCCGCAGCACTGCCCGATCTCCGGGCCGAGCGCGATGTCGAGGGTATCCCTCCCCCTTGAGGGGAGGGTGGCGGCGAAGCCGCCGGGTGGGGTCGCCGCGGCAGTGCTCGACGCGCTGGCGGTGCCTTCTGAGACGACTCCCTCTGGCCGCTTCGCGGCCATCTGCCCCTCAAGGGGGGAGAAAAGCATCTGCCGCGCTTTGTCGATCGCCATGTATTCGAGCTGGCCGCCGCCGATCGTGCCGAAAGTGGCCGATCCCGAGACGAGCATGAGGGCACCCGTCTCGCGCGGCGTCGAACCTTTTGTCCCGGCCACCTCAACCAAGGCGACCCGGCCGGCACCGGCAAGAAAGGCTTTCAGGCTCTGCACTTTCGCGTTCATCATTCGCGTTCCCTATCGGGAAATATAGAGTTTTTCAGCCTGAATTGCACGTTTTCCGGGATTCAAGTGCCGGTCCTGGCTTCCCGCTTCAGCCGTTCGATCGCCATCAGCACACGCTCCGGCGTGGCCGGCGGGTCGAGGCGCGGGCAGATCTTGTGGCTGGCAACGCTCGCCACTGCGTCCGACAGCGCATGCAGCACCGACATTGCGAGCGGAAAGGGCGGCTCGCCGACCGCCTTGGAGCGGTGCACCGTCGGCTCGCCTGCTTGCGCCCAGTCGGCCAAAGTCACATTAAAAATCTTCGGCCGGTCCGACGCGAGCGGGATCTTGTAGGTCGATGGCGCATGGGTGCGCAGCCGCCCCTTGTCGTCCCACCACAGTTCCTCCGTTGTCAGCCACCCCATGCCTTGGATGAAGCCGCCCTCGATCTGGCCGAGGTCGATGGCGCGGTTCAGCGAGCGGCCGGTTTCGTGCAGGATGTCGGTGCGCTCGACGACATATTCGCCGGTCAGCGTATCGACCGAGACTTCCGAGCACGCGGCGCCATAGGCGAAATAGTAGAAGGGATGGCCCTCGCCCTTGTCGCGGTCCCAATGGATTTTCGGCGTCTTGTAGAAACCCGCCGCCGAAAGCTGGATGCGCGCCATATAGGCCTGCCTGACGAGATCGGCGAAGGCGATCTCCTGGTTGCCGATGCGCACGCGGTTGGGCAAGAACAGCACCTGGTCCCGCGGCACCTGGTATCTCTCGACGGCAAAATTGATCAACCGGTCCTTGATCTGGCGGGCGGCATTCTGCGCCGCCATGCCGTTGAGGTCGGAGCCGGAAGACGCGGCGGTGGCCGAGGTATTCGGCACCTTGCCGGTCGTCGTCGCGGTGATCTTTACCTGATCGAGGTCGATCTGGAACTCTTCCGCCACAACCTGCGCCACCTTGACATAGAGGCCCTGCCCCATCTCGGTGCCGCCGTGGTTCAGATGCACCGAACCATCGGTATAGACATGCACCAGCGCGCCGGCCTGGTTGTAATGGGTGGCGGTGAACGAGATGCCGAACTTGACCGGCGTCAGCGCCAGTCCGCGCTTGATGAAGCGGCTGTTGGCATTGAAAGCATCGATGGTGCGGCGGCGCCTCGCATAGTCGGAACTCGCCTCCAGCTCGGCGACGATGCGGTGGATGACGTTGTCCTCGACCGTCTGGTGATAGGGCGTGATGTTGCGGTCGCTGGTGCCGTAGAAATTCTTCTTGCGGATTTCGAGCGGGTCCTTGCCGACGGCAAACGCGACTTCGTCGATGACGCGCTCGGCGCCGACCATGCCTTGCGGGCCGCCGAAGCCGCGAAAGGCGGTGTTCGATACCGTGTTGGTGTAGAGCGGCGCCGATTGCGCGTGCACCGCCGGCCAGAAATAGGTGTTGTCGCAATGGAACAGTGCGCGGTCGGTGACCGGGCCGGAGAGGTCGGCCGAGAAGCCGCAGCGCGCCGCGAACATGAAATCTACGCCCAGAATATTGCCCTCGTCGTCGAAGCCGACCTCGTAGTCGACGAGGAAATCGTGGCGTTTGCCGGTGGCGATCATGTCGTCGTCGCGGTCGGGCCGGATTTTCACGGCCCGATGATGTTTCTTCGCGGCGATAGCGGCCAATGCCGCAAACTGATTGCCTTGCGTTTCCTTGCCGCCGAAAGCGCCGCCCATCCGGCGGATTTCCACCGTCACCGCGTGGCTCGGAACACCGAGCGCGTGGCTGACCATGTGCTGGATTTCGCTCGGGTGCTGGGTCGAGGAATAGATGGTGACGTCGTGGTCCTCGCCAGGAATGGCCAAGGCGATATGGCCTTCGAGATAGAAATGCTCCTGGCCGCCGATGCGCATCTTTCCCTTCAGCCGGCGCGGCGCCGCCTTGATCGCAGCCGCTGCATCACCGCGCTTCAGCATCAGCGGCGGCGTGACCAGCTTATCCATCCGTGGATCGAGCTCACCGACATCGGCGACGAACGGCAATTCCTTGTATTCGACCTTGGCCAGCCTCGTTGCACGGCGCGCCTGCTCGCGGGTTTCGGCAATGACGCAGAAGATCGGCTGGCCAAAGAATTGTACCTTGCCGTCGGCCAGCACCGGCTCGTCGTGACGGCCGGTCGGCGAAATGTCGTTCTCGCCTGGCACGTCGCTCGCCGTCAGCACGTCGATGACGCCGGGTGCGGCGCGCACCGCCGACAGGTCCATGCTGGTGATGGTGGCATGCGTCGCCGTCGAAAGCCCAAGGCAGCCGTGCAGCGTGCCGGCCGGTTCCGGCATGTCGTCGATATAGACGGCCGTGCCACTGACATGCTTGTGCGCGGAATCATGGCGCTGGTCGGTGGCGACGCCGCCGGCGATTTTTTGCGCCTTCAGGTTTGGGGTGGCGTGCTTGTTCATCATGCCGCCTCGTGCCGTGATACCTGGATCGGCGCCCGGGTGCCGGTGGTTTCGGCAAAGAAGCGCAGCAGCAGGTTGCGCGCCGCCAGCGCCCGGTATTCGGCGCTTGCCCGCATGTCGGTCAGCGGCGTGAAATCGCCGGCGTACGCGGCCATCGCCGCCTCGACCGTCGCTTCCGTCCACGGCTTGCCAAGCAATGCCTTTTCCACGCCAAAGGCTCGCTTCGGCGTTGCCGCCATGCCGCCGTAGGCGATGCGCACATCCGCCACCGTGTCATCCGCGGCGAGCTTCAGGGTAAACGCCCCTAGCGCTGCTGTGATGTCTTCGTCGCGGCGCTTGGTGATCTTGTAGACGGCAAATTTCGTCTCGCTACCTGGCACCGGGACATGCACGGCCTCGACGAATTCGCCGGGCTGCCGGTCCTGTCGGCCATAGGCGATGAAAAACTCCTCGAGCGGGATCGTCCGCCGCTTGTCGCCGCGGCGAAGCGTCAGGCGGGCACCGAGTGCGATCAGCGGCGGCGGCGTGTCGCCGATCGGCGAACCGTTGGCGATATTGCCGCCGATGGTGCCCATGTTGCGCACCTGATCGCCGCCGATGCGATCGAACAGCGGGCCGAGCGCCGGGATGCGTTTCGCCAGCGTCGAGAAGGCTTCGCTATAGGTGACACCGGCGCCGATCGAGATGACGCCCTTGTTCTCGGAAATCCCGCACAGACCATCGAGATTGCCGATGAAAATCGCCGGCGCGATATCGCGCATGTGCTTGGTCACCCAAAGGCCGACATCGGTCGAACCCGCGACGATAGTGGCGCCCGGCTCCTTGACCAGCACGCTGGCCAGATCGTCGGCATTGGCCGGCACGATCAGCCGCTTGTTGCCGGAGCCGATCTCGATGCGCGAACCGTCCTTCATCGCTTCGAGCTTGGTCGTGACTGCCTTGCGCTCCGCCGCCAAGGGATCCTTTGCCGCCGAGCCGTAGCTGGAGATGGCACGTGCGGCGCGCATGATCGCCTCGTAGCCGGTGCAGCGGCAGAGATTGCCTTGCAGCGCCTTTTCGATGGCGGCGTCCGACGGCTCCGGCGCCCGCATCCACAGAGCATAAAGCGACATGACGAAACCCGGTGTGCAGAAGCCGCATTGCGAGCCGTGGAAATCGACCATCGCCTGCTGCACGGGATGCAGTTTTCCTGCGTCGCCGCGCAGATGCTCGACGGTCACGACATGCGTGCCGTCTAGCGAGCCAAGGAAGCGGATGCAGGCATTGACGCTTTCATAGACCAGTGTTCCACCGGAGAGCCTGCCGACCAGCACCGTGCAGGCGCCACAGTCGCCCTCGGCGCAACCTTCCTTGGTGCCGCGCAGCGAGCGGTCGAGCCGCAGCCAGTCGAGCAGTGTCTGGTCGGGCGCGACCGTGCCGAGCGCGACGTCCTCGCCATTGAGGATGAACCGGATTTCGTTGCGTGTCTTGATCCCGGCCATCTCAGCTTCCCCGGTAAGTCGAATAGCCGTAAGGCGACATGAGCAGCGGCACATGATAGTGCACCGGCTCGGCCATACCGAAGCGGATCGGCACATGGTCGAGGAAGGCCGGTTCCGGCAGTTTTGTCCCTTGCCGGCGCAGATAATCGCCAGCCGCAAAGACCAGCTCGTATTCGCCGGTACGGAATTCCGCGCCGGCAAGCAGCGGAGCATCGCAACGGCCGTCATCATTGGTGACGACCGTTTTCAGATGCGTCCGGGCCTGACCGTCAAGATGATAGAGCTCGATCGACAGACCGGCCGCCGGTTTGCCGGCTGCAGTGTCGAGGACGTGGGTCGTCAGGCGCCCGCCTTCGGCTTTCGACGTTTCCGCCACTGGCTGCTCCATTCCCTGCACAGTCGAACACTATTCATGAATTGTGCGCCAATTAAAGGCGATGCATAAGTCCCGGTCGAGCGGAGCGCGACAAAAACACTTTCAAAAATTTCGGGGGAATGCGCAGGCACTCCTTTCGACTATCCTGATCACAATTCCGGCAGGAGCGAGAATGCGTTACGAACGAGACATGCGGGGCTATGGAGCCAATCCGCCGGATCCGAAATGGCCCGGCGGGGCGCATGTCGCCGTGCAGTTCGTCGTCAATTACGAAGAGGGCGGCGAGAATTGCGTCCTCCACGGCGACAAGGCTTCGGAGGCTTTCCTGTCGGAGATCGTCGGCGCCGCGCCCTGGCCCGGCCAGCGCCACTGGAACATGGAATCGATCTACGAATACGGCGCCCGTTCCGGCTTCTGGCGATTGCTGCGCCTGTTCAGCGCGGCGCAAGTGCCGGTCACCTGCTACGGCGTCGCCACGGCCCTGGCGCGATCGCCCGATCAGGTTGCGGCGATGCAGGAGGCCGGCTGGGAGATCGCCTCGCACGGGCTGAAATGGATCGACTACCGCGACCATGCGCCAGAAGACGAGCGCCGCGACATGGAAGCGGCGATCCGGCTGCATTATGAGGTCACAGGCGCGCGGCCGACCGGCTGGTACACCGGGCGCACCTCGATCAACACGGTGCGGCTGGCGGCGGAAGAGGGCGGCTTCGACTATGTGTCGGACACCTATGACGACGAACTGCCCTACTGGTTCGAGCACGTGGCGCCGGATGGCACGGCGAAACCGCAGCTGATCATCCCCTACACGCTCGACGCCAACGACATGCGCTTTGCCACGCCGCAAGGCTTCAACTCGGGCGACCAGTTCTTTGCCTATCTCAGGGATAGTTTCGATACGCTCTATGCCGAGGGCAAGGCAGGACGGCCGCGCATGATGAACATCGGCCTGCACTGCCGCCTCGTCGGCCGGCCGGGCCGGGTCGCGGCACTGAAGCGCTTCATCGACTACGTCAAATCACACGACAAGGTCTGGCTGGCACGGCGCATCGACATCGCAAAACATTGGCAGGAGACGCATCCGTTCCGGTTGCCGGCGCTGCGCCCGTCGAAAATGGAATTCGAGGCCTTCGTCCATACATTTGGCGGCGTGTTCGAGCATTCGCCGTGGATTGCCGAGCGCGCTTATGAGCTGGAGCTCGGCCCGGCGCATGAAAGTGCCGGCGGCCTGCACAATGCGCTCTGCCGCGTCTTTCGCGCGGCAAGCGAGGCCGATCGGCTTTCCGTGCTCAATGCGCATCCCGACCTTGCCGGAAAACTGGCGCAGGCCAAGCGGCTGACGGCGGAATCGTCGAGGGAACAGGCTTCGGCCGGCCTCGACGCGCTGACCGACAAGGAGCGCGAGCTGTTCGCAAAACTCAATGCCGCCTACGTCACCAGTTTCGGTTTCCCCTTCATTATTGCGGTGAAAGGCAAGACCAAGGGGGAGATCCTGGCCGAGTTCGAGGCGCGTATTGGCAACAGCCACGATGTCGAATTCGAAACCGCCTGCAGACAGGTCGAGCGCATCGCGCTGCTTCGTCTCAAGGACATGCTTCCGCAATAGGCTTTGGCTGCCGCGATAGGCCTTGGCGTCCGCAACAGGCTTGAATTTATGGATATGATGAAAATGGCCGAGCGAACCTATTATGCGCCGCAGGGCGGACATCCCGGCCAGAGCGAATTGCTGACCGGCCGCGCTGTGTTCACACAGGCCTATGCCGTCATCCCCAAGGGCGTGATGCAGGACATCGTCACCAGCGCCTTGCCGTTCTGGGATGGGACACGCGTCTGGGTGCTGTCGCGGCCGCTGTCGGGTTTTGCCGAGACGTTTTCGCAATATATCGTCGAGCTCGCGCCTGGCGGCGGCAGCGACCACCCTGAGCTTGACGCCGCCGCCGAAGGTGCGCTGTTCGTGGTCGAAGGCGAGCTAAGCGTTTCGCTTGCCGGCAAGAAACATAGCTTAAGGCCGGGCGGCTTTGCCTTCCTGCCGCCGGCGAGTGGGTGGACGGTGCACAATGAAAGCGGCGCCGCCGTCCGCTTCCACTGGATCCGCAAGACTTATGATTCAGTCGACGGCATCGAGCCGCCGCAAGCGTTCTTCGTCAACGAACAGGACATCGCGCCGACGCCGATGCCGGGTACCGAAGGCCGATGGGCGACCACGCGCTTCGTCGATCCGGCCGACATGCGCCACGACATGCATGTCACCATCGTCACGCTCGAGCCGGGCGCGGTCATTCCTTTCGCCGAGACGCATGTCATGGAGCACGGGCTTTATGTGCTGGAGGGCAAGGCGGTCTATCGTCTCAACCAGGACTGGGTCGAGGTCGAGGCTGGCGATTATATGTGGCTGCGCGCCTTCTGCCCGCAGGCTTGTTATGCCGGCGGGCCAGGCAAATTCCGCTATCTCCTCTACAAGGACGTCAACCGCCACGCCAAGCTTGGCAGCGCCGGCGTCGCGAGACCTACACCATGACCCGCATCGTCGCGCGGCCGCTGACCCGCGAGAATTTCGCCGAATTCGGCGACGTCATCGATATGGGCGGCGACAACCATTATCCGATCAATGGCGGCAAGGCCGAGCGCTACCATGACCTCGCCACCGCGGAAGCACGAGGGCCGAATGCGCGCGTGCTGATCTCGATGGTGCGTGGCACGCACTATGAGCTGCCGTTGAAGCTTACCATGGTGGAGCGCCATCCGTTTGGCAGCCAGGCCTTCATCCCGCTGTCACCACGGCCGTTCCTGGTCGTCGTCTGCCATGACGGCGAGGAGGGCCCGGGCGAGCCGCATGCCTTCATCACCGCGCCCGGGCAAGGCATCAACTATCCGCGCAATTTGTGGCACGGCGTGCTGACGCCGATCGGCGAGCCGCAGGACTTCCTGGTCGTCGACCGTGGCGGCGACGACTCCAATCTCGAAGAGTGCCATTTCTCGCACGCCTACGAGATACATCTTCCCGATGGGAGCCGGTGATGACCGACATTTCGCTGATCGACCGCCTGCTCGATGTCATAGAGCACGACATCGTGCCGAAGACGGCCGAGGGCGTCGCGCATGGCAACAAGTTGTTCGGCGCGGCGATCCTGCGCAAGGACGACCGTTCGCTGGTGCTTGCCGAAACCAACAACGAGACGGAAAACCCGCTCTGGCATGGCGAGGTGCACTGCCTGAAGCGCTTCTACGAAATGCCGAAGGCCGAGCGCGTCGATACCAAGGACGCGATCTTTCTTGCCACGCACGAACCTTGCTCGCTCTGCCTGTCGGCGATCACCTGGACCGGCTTCGACAATTTCTTCTATCTGTTCAGCCACGAGGACTCGCGCGACAGCTTCGACATCCCGCACGATTTGAAGATCCTGAAAGAGGTCTTCACCCTCGATCCCGGCGGCTACAATGCCGAGAATGCCTATTGGAAGAGCTTTTCGATCCGCAAATTGGTGCGCTCGCTGCCCGACCCCGAGCGCGGTCGGCTGGAAGCGCGCATCCACACAATATCAGCGCGCTATGACGAATTGTCCGGCGCCTATCAGGCCGGCAAGGACGAAAACGACATTCCGCTGAATTGACGCGGATTGACCAGCCGAATTCGTTGACTGGCCCATGACGCGCTCTCACGGGCTCCATCATCTGGCGCTCCTGGAGTTCGCCCGCATGAAAATCGTCACTGAATTCCCCCGAAAGATCGTCGAATTTCCGGATATGAGGATCATCATGCCGGACGGCTGCCGGCTGTCGGCGCGGGTGTGGATGCCGGCCGATGCTGCCGACGACCCAGTGCCGGCAATCCTCGAACACCTGCCCTATCGCAAGCGCGACGGCACGATCTATCGTGATCAGCTGACGCATCCCTATTTTGCCGGCCACGGCTACGCCTCGATCCGCGTCGACATGCGCGGCAATGGCGATTCCGAAGGGCTGATGGACGACGAATATTCCGAGCAGGAATTGCAGGACGCTTGCGACGTCATCGCCTGGGCGGCGGACCAGCCCTGGTGCAACGGCAATGTCGGCATGATGGGCATTTCGTGGGGCGGCTTCAACTGCCTGCAGGTGGCGTCTAAGCAGCCGCCGGCGCTGAAGGCGGTCATCAGTCTCTGTTCGACGGTCGACCGCTATGCCGACGACATCCACTACAAGGGCGGCTGCCTGCTGATCGAGAATTTCGGCTGGGCCTCGACCATGCTGTCCTATTCGTCAAGGCCGCCGGATCCGTTGCTGGCCGGCGACAACAGATGGCGCGACCTGTGGCTGACCAGGCTGGAGAACCAGCCCTTCCTGGCACCGCTGTGGCTGAAGCACCAGCATCGCGATGCCTATTGGAAGCGCGGCTCGATCTGCGAGGACTATTCCGCCATCCATGCCGCGGTGCTGTCGATCGGCGGCTGGCATGACGGCTATCGCAATACGATTTCCCATCTCGCCGCCAACATCCAGGCGCCGGTCAAGGGCATCGTCGGCCCGTGGATCCACAAATACCCGCATTACGCCGCGCCCGAACCGCGCATCGGCTTCCTGCAGGAGGCCTTGCGCTGGTGGGACCGCTGGCTGAAGGACATCGACACCGGCGTCGAGGCCGACCCCGCCTACCGCGCCTATGTCATGGACAGCGTGCGTCCGGCGCGCTGGCATCCCGAGCGGCCGGGCCGCTGGGTCGCTGAATCGGAATGGCCGTCACCCAACATCAAGACGCAAGAGGTTGAGCTTATCGCTGAAGGCAACCACGCTATGGTCGTTTCGCCGCAAAGCTGCGGCCTCGCCGGCGGCGAATATTTCCCCTTCACCTTTGGACCGGAACTGCCGGGTGACCAGCGCCCCGACGATGCGCTGTCGGTGTGTTTCGACCAGCCGGTGCTGACCGAAACGGTCGACATTGTCGGTGCTCCCGAAGTTGTGGTCAGGGTCTCGTCGGACCGGCGCCAGGCGAACATCGCGGTTCGGCTGTGCGACGTCCATCCGGACGGGGCATCGGAGCTGATCTCGTACGGCGTGCTCAACCTGACGCATCGCAACTCGCACGAATTTCCCGAAGCGCTGGTGCCCGGCGAAACCGTCAGCGCCCGGGTGGTGCTCGACCAATGCGCCTATCGCGCGCCGGCCGGCCACCGCTTGCGCGTTGCCATCTCCAACAGCTATTGGCCGATGATCTGGCCGTCGCCGGAGCCGGTCCGGCTGGAATTGTCGGCCGCGACATTGATGCTGCCGCTGCGCCCGCCGGCGACAGGCGATGAGGTCACCTTCCCCGCCCCCGAAAGCGCCACGCCCTGGGCAACCGAAACGGTCCGCGCCGCCAATTCCGAGCGTCATGTCGATCGCGACGAAAAGACCGGAATGACCACGCTTTCCATCGTCGACGATTTTGGCGAGGTGCGCGACCTGGGGCATGGCCTCGCCAATGGCAGCGTCGCCAGAGAGACATGGGCGATCCATCCCGACAATCCGCTGTCAGCGTCGGGCAAGACGCATTGGACCCAGACGCTGTCGCGAAATGAATGGTCGGTGCGCACCGAAACCTTCGCCGAAATGCGCTCCGACGCGCAAAGCTTCATGGTTAGCGCCAGAATCGAAGCCTACGAAGGCGAAAAACTGGTCTTCGAGCGCAACTTCGAGGAGAAAATCCCGCGCGCATTGCTTTGAGCGCTTATAGCGATTGGTCCAATTGCGACGCACGATTTACGCCACGGCATGTCGCATTCGGTCTTGCTTACGGCTTTCCCTTACGGTCATTATTCTCCCGATAGAAATGAGAAAAACGACCATAAGGTCGGACCAACAGAGTGAGGAACTCAACATGTCGAACGAACTGGAATATCTGAGCCGGCGCGTTGCGTCCGGCAAGCTGAGCCGTCGCGATTTTCTCGGCCGGGCGGCAGCGCTCGGTGTCACCGCAACCTTCGCCAACTCGCTGCTTTCAAACGCGGCGCGTGCCGCAGGCCCGGTCAAGGGCGGCACGCTGAAGGCCGGCCTGGTCGGCGGCTCTTCGGCCGACAGCCTCGATCCGGCCCTGTTCCTGACCCAGGTGCCGTTCGCCTTCGGCAAGATGTGGGGCGAACTGATCGTCGAGCTTTCCCCGGAAGGCACTCTCGAGAACCGCATCGCCGAGGAGATCGGCTCGTCGGACGACGCCAAGACCTGGACGCTGAAAATCCGTGACGGCGTCGAATTCCACAATGGCAAGACGGTGACCGCCGAGGACGTGGCCGCCACGCTCGAACGTCATTCGGACGAAAAGTCGAAGTCCGGCGCACTCGGTTACATGAAGGGCATCGAGAGCATCAAGGTCAGCGGCAAGGAAGTCGTTCTGACGCTGAAGGAGGCCAATGCCGACCTTCCTTATCTGCTCAGCGACTACCACCTGATCATCCAGCCGAACGGCGGCAAGGACAAGGCCGACGCCGGCATCTCGGCCGGGCCTTACAAGGTCACTACCAACGAGCCTGGCGTGCGTCATGGCGGCGAGCGTTTCGCCAACTACTGGCAGAGCGACAAGATGGGCCATGCCGACCAGGTCGAGGTCATCGTCATTAACGATGCCACGGCGCGGACGGCCGCCCTGCAGGGCGGACAGGTCAACATGATCAACCGCGTCGAGCCGAAGATCGTCGACCTGATCAAGCGTCTACCCGGCGTCACCATCCGCAACCATGCCGGCCCTGGCCACTACGTCTTCATCATGCACTGCAACACCGCGCCATTCGACAATAACGATCTGCGTATGGCGCTGAAGCTGGCGATCGACCGCGAGGAGATGCTCGACAAGATCCTCAGAGGCTACGGCTCGCTCGGCAACGACTTCCCGATCAATGCGGCATACCCGCTGTTTTCCGATGATATCGAGCAGCGCAAATACGATCCCGACAAGGCAAAGTTCCACTTCAAGAAGTCGGGCCATGACGGCTCAATCTTGCTCAGAACATCGGACGTCGCCTTCCCGGGCGCTGTCGACGCCGCGCAGCTCTATCAGCAGAGCGCGGCCAAGGCCGGCATCACGCTGGAGATCAAGCGCGAGCCGGGCGACGGCTACTGGAACGAAGTCTGGAACAAGCAGCCCTTCTGCGCGTCCTACTGGGGCGGACGCTCGACGCAGGACCAGATGTATTCGACTGCCTACCTGTCGACGGCCGACTGGAACGATACGCGTTTCCTGCGTCCGGATTTCGACAAGATGGTGCTGGCGGCACGCGCCGAGCTCGACAACACCAAGCGCAAGGCGATGTATCGCGACATGGCGATGCTCGTTCGCGACGAGGGCGGCCTCATCCTGCCGATGTTCAACCAGTTCATCGACGCGACGGGCGCCAAGGTTGCCGGCTGGGTCGACGATCCGCATCAGGAGCTGATGAACGGATACGCTCTGGCAAAGTGCTGGCTCGAAGCCTGAGCCCGGCCTTGCGGATATGTCCTCACCCATCGTGAAACTTGTGGCCCAGCGCATCGCGCTGGGCATTCTGCTGCTGTTGGCCGTTTCGGTCCTGATCTTCGCCGGCACCCAAATCCTGCCCGGCGACGTCGCGCAAGCTATCCTCGGACAGTCGGCGACCCCGCAGTCGCTCGCCAATCTGCGCGAGCAGCTCGGTCTCAACGATCCGGCCTATATCCGCTATTTCCGCTGGCTCGGCGGCGTGCTCACCGGCAATCTCGGCACGGCGATGTCGAGCGGGCAAGATATTGCGACCTCGATCAAGGGGCGGCTGTGGAATACGTTGTTCCTCGCCTTCTGGGCGGCGATCGTGGCGGTGCCACTGGCGATCATCCTCGGCCTGATCGCAGTGCGCTACCGCAATGGCTGGGTCGACAAACTGATTTCCGGATTGGCGCTCGCCTCGACGTCCTTTCCCGAATTCTTCATCGGTTATGTGCTCGTCTATTTCTTCGCCGTGAAGTACCAGATCTTCCCGGGCATCTCGACCGTCTATGACGGAATGCCTTTCGGCGAACGCATTCTGGCGATCACGCTGCCGGCGGCGGCGCTGACCCTGGTGGTGCTCGCCCATATGATGCGCATGACGCGCGCCGCGATCCTCAACGTCATGCAGTCTGCCTATGTCGAGACGGCGGAGCTCAAGGGGCTGTCGGCCTTCGCCGTCATTCGCAGGCATGCCTTTCCCAATGCGATTGCACCTATCATCAACGTCGTCATGCTCAACCTCGCCTACCTGATCGTCGGCGTTGTCGTCGTCGAAGTGATCTTCGTCTATCCAGGCATGGGGCAGTATCTCGTCGACCACGTCACCAAGCGCGACGTGCCGGTGGTGCAGGCGGTGGGGCTGATCTTTGCCGCCGTTTACATCAGCCTGAACATCATCGCGGACATAGCGGCGATCGTCGCCAACCCGCGCCTCAGACATCCGAAATGAGGGGGCGGGTATGCTCGTCATAAAACGCATCCCCATCCCGGCGCTGATCGGGCTAGTGCTGACGGCATTGTTCGTGCTGGCGGCGATCTTCGCGCCATGGATCGCGCCGCATGGAAATGGCGAGATCATCGGCGATGTCTGGGAACCAATGTCGGCGACGCATTGGCTGGGCACCGACAATCTCGGCCGTGATCTGTTGTCGCGCATGATTTACGGCGCCCGCATCACCCTGTTCATCGCGGTGCTGGCGACGGCGCTGTCGTTCTCGCTCGGTGCCATCCTCGGCTTCTCGGCCGCGGTGTTCGGCGGCTGGTTCGACACGCTTCTGTCGCGTCTCGTCGATCTCCTGATGTCGATCCCGACATTGATTATGGCGCTTGTCGTGCTGTCGGTGCTGCCATCCAATTTGGTGACGCTGATCTTGGTCATGGGCGTTCTGGATTCGACCCGCGTCTACCGCCTGTCGAGGGCGGTCGCCGTCGACATCAACGTCATGGATTATGTCGAGGCGGCCAAGCTGCGCGGCGAAGGCAGCGGTTGGATCATCTTCCGCGAGATCCTGCCCAATGCGCTGTCGCCGCTGGTTTCTGAACTCGGCCTGCGTTTCATCTATGCCGTACTGTTCCTGTCGACGCTCTCCTTCCTCGGCCTTGGCGTGCAGCCGCCTAGCGCCGATTGGGGCGGCATGGTCAAGGAAAACAAGGACGGCATCGTCTTCGGCATAGCCGCCGCCCTCATTCCGGCGGCGGCGATCGCCGCACTGGCGATTTCCGTCAATCTGGTCGCCGACTGGGTGCTCAACCGCACGACAAGCCTGAAGGGAGGACGCGGGTAATGGCTGACAAGCAACCGAAGCCCGGGCAACCGAAGCCCGGGCAACCGAAGTCCGGCGTGCTGCTCGACATTCGCAATCTGCGCATCGAGGCCACGGTATATCCGCCGGGTGAGGCGCCGAAGAACATCGTGCTGGTGCACGATGTCTCGCTGACGCTGGAGAAGGGCAAGGTGCTTGGCCTGATCGGCGAGTCCGGCGCCGGCAAATCGACCATCGGCCTGTCGTCGATGGGCTACGGCCGCGGCGGCGTGCGCATCACCGGCGGCGAGGTCATCCTCAATGGCCGCGACATCCTGAAGGGCGGCAACGAAGGGTTTCGCAAATTGCGCGGCCGCGAGGTCTGCTATGTCGCGCAATCGGCGGCAGCCGCTTTCAATCCGGCGCACAGGCTGATGGACCAGGTGGTCGAGGCAGCACTCCTGCACGGCACGGCGACGCGGGCCGAAGCCGAAAAGCGCGCCGTGGCGCTGTTCAAGAAGCTCAGCCTGCCGAACCCCGAAAGCATCGGCGAGCGCTTCCCCCACCAGGTCTCGGGCGGTCAGCTGCAGCGCGTGATGACGGCAATGGCGCTGTGCTCGGAACCCGACCTGATCGTCTTCGACGAGCCGACCACGGCGCTCGACGTGACGACGCAGATCGACGTCTTGGCGGCGATCAAGGATGCCATCCGCGACACGCATGTCGCGGCGCTCTACATCACTCACGACCTTGCCGTCGTCGCCCAGGTCTCGGACGAGATCATGGTGCTGCGCCACGGCCGGCTGGTCGAATGGGGCGGCACCCGCCAGATCATCAAGGAGCCGCGCCAGGAATACACCAACGCGCTGGTTTCGGTGCATGAGATCGAACACCAGGAGCAGAAGCCTGGCACGAGCCCGTTCCTGTCGGTCAAGAACATCACCGCCGCCTATGGCCGCAGTCACATCAAGGTGCTGAAGAACGTCTCGATCGATATTTTCCCCGGCCAGACGCTGGCGGTGGTCGGCGAGTCCGGCTCCGGCAAATCGACACTGGCGCGCGCCATCACCGGCCTCTTGCCGCCCGAACAAGGCACCGTCACCTTCGACGGACGGCCGCTCGCCAACCGGCTTGCCGACCGGCCGAAAGAGGATCTTCGCCAACTGCAGATGATCTACCAGATGGCCGACGTGGCGATGAACCCGCGCCAGACGGTCGGCACCATCATCGGCCGGCCGCTGGAATTCTATTTCGGTCTGCGCGGAAGGCAACGTGACGCCCGTGTCGCGGAACTGCTCGACAAGATCGAAATGGGCAAAGGCTATGTCGACCGCTATCCGGCCGAGCTTTCGGGCGGCCAGAAGCAGCGCGTCTGCATCGCCCGCTCGCTCGCCGCAAAGCCGAAGCTGATCATCTGCGACGAGGTGACCTCGGCGCTCGATCCGCTGGTCGCCCACGGCATACTGGAGCTGCTCCTCGGGCTGCAGAAAGAGGAAAACGTCGCCTATCTGTTCATCACCCACGACCTGGCCACGGTCAAGTCGATCGCCGATTCAATCGTCGTGATGTATCGCGGCGAAGTGGTGCGCTACGGCGCCAAGAGCACCGTGCTGACGCCACCCTTCGATGCCTACACCGATCTTTTGCTATCGTCGGTGCCAGAAATGGAGATCGGCTGGCTAGAGAAAGCGATCAAGGGACGGCGCATGGCCAGCGCGGGGAACTAGCGGGCCGCCCTTTGCGCTCGACGATCCTGTCCGGGCGTGGATTGAACGGCAGGCCCGCCCTGACTTTTCCGATTAAGCCGCATGGAGGCGCCCTTGGCGCTCAACACAAAACTATTGCTCATCATCCTCGACGGCGTGCCTTACCGGAACTGGCGACGGCTGATGGGCAATCTCGAAGGCTGGGTGCAATCAGGCGAAGCCCGCGTGTGGAAGATGCGCTCCGTGCTGCCGTCGACCTCGGCATCCTGCTATGCCTCGATCCACACCGGCGTGCCGCCTCAAGTGCACGGCATCCTGTCCAACGAGAACCGGTTTCGCGTCGAACAGCCGGACATCTTTTCCGAAGTCAGCAGGGCCGGCGGCAAGACCGGTGCGGTCACCCACTCCTACTGGTCCGAATTCTTTCGGGCCTATCCGTTCGACCTGGTCGAGGACATGGAGTTCGACCAGCCGGGCAGGCCGATCAGCCATGGCCGGTTCCACACCATGACCGGCTACAATGCCAGGAACCAGATGACGCCGAGCGACGTCGACCTGTTCGCGACGTTGACCATGCTGACCAGGCGCTACGGCATCGACTACGGCATCCTGCACAGCTGCACGCTGGACTCGATGGGCCACCGCTTCGGCCATGACTGCCACGAGATGGATCATGCCGTCTATGCAATGGACGCCATGCTCGCCGGCTTTCTGCCGCGCTGGCGGGAAGCCGGCTACGAGGTGATCGTCACCGCCGATCATGGCCAGACCGATCGCGGCCATCATGGCGGCCACGACGAGGAGATGCAGGATTTCGCACTTTACTACTTCGGATCCGGCGAGGGTCCGGAAGCCAATACGCTGCTCGATCAGCTGCAGCTCGCGCCGACGGCGCTTGCGCGCCTCGGCGTGCCGGTGCCGGCGACGATGAAGGCCGAGCCATTCCTGAGCTGAGCGCGCCCTCTTCTCCCTCTGGCAACGCTCCCGCTCTTCAGTTAGCCTCCGCAAATATACGGGCGGATGCGGTGAACCTTTTTGGGCCGATCAGCGACAGAGCAGGCAGGAGCCAGGCGGCTCGACCGGCGATGACGGCCGCGGAGACCGATCGCGCGCTTGTCGAGCGGGTCGCGAAAGGTGACCGTGCCGCCGTGCGGCTCCTGTTCATGCGCCACCACGCGCGGGTCTACCGCTTCGTGGCACGCCAGACGGGATCGGAACTGATGGCCGACGATATCGCGAACGAGGTGTTCCTCGAACTCTGGCGGCAGGCACCGGCCTTCGAGGGGCGCTCGGAGGTCTCGACATGGCTGCTCGGCATTGCCCGCTTCAAGGCGCTGTCCCTGCTGCGCAAGAAGAAGGAAGACTGGATCGACGACGATGACGCGGCCCAGGTCGCCGACGGCGCCGACACGCCGGAAGTCGTGACGATGAAGGAAGACAAGGCCGCCGCCTTGCGACGCTTTATCGATGCCATGCCGGAAGAGCACCGCACGGTGATCGACCTTGCCTATTATCACGGGCAATCGGTGAGCGAGATCGGCGAGGTACTCGGCATCCCGGTCGCAACGGTCAAGACCAGGATGTTCTACGCCCGCAAGAAACTCGGCGAAGCCCTCAAGGCCGCCGGTTACGACAGGGGGTGGCCATGAGCGCCGCTGAAAAAATGTCACGCCGCGACGAAATGGAAATGCTGCTGCCGTTTTATCTGAACGGCTCGCTGGAGGGCACCGAGCTCGAAGCCATCGAGGAATGGCTGGCGAGCGATCCGGCGGCGATGGCCGCACTAGGCGAGGCCGAGGCCGAATTCTCCGGCACCGCTGCCGCAAACGAGGCAATCCGCCCGCCGGCCGATGCGCTCAGCCGCTTTGCCAAGGCGCTCGACGCCGAGGCCGGCCCGTCCCGCGCGCCTGCGGCATCGTCCTGGCTGGCGCAAGCCTGGAGCCGCTTCATGGCGGTGCCCGCCGGCGTCGCCTGGGCCGCGGCCGCGGTGCTGCTGGCTCTGGTCGTCGTGCAGTCTTTTGTGCAGACCGGCAACAGAGGTGGCGATTTCGAGATTGCCAGATCGGAGGACGATCTGGCCAAAATGCCGTTTGCCCTTGTGAAGTTCAAACCGGATGCGAAGCTGTCCGACATCATCGTTTTTCTCGACCAGAACCAGTTGAAGATCGCCGGCGGGCCGACCGCCGACGGCGTCTTCCGCCTCGGCGTTCCGGCCAAGACCGCCGCCGACTATCAGAAGCTGCTTGGCCTTATTGCCGCCCAGCCTTTCACCGAAGCTGCGCTGGAGGGAAGGAAACCGGCTGATGGCGGCTGAGGCGGTCATTCGATTGACGGCAGCGATGACAATCTTCGCCGCGTCCGCAATGGCGCAGACCAATGACCCGAACCTCACCCAGGCTGAGATCGACTGCCTGAACCGGGGAAATGCTGCCAACGCCGACTGCGCCAAGGATGGCGGCGCCGTGAAGGATGGCGGCAAAGCGCTGGCTCCTGGAATAACGGGCGCGGTGTTTCTTCCGGACTTGATTTTCGACCTGTTCCCCAATCCTGCCGTAGTCACCGAGGCGCTATACCTCCTGGCAATACTGCAACCCCACCCGCCGTCGCGCCGGCAATACAGGCTGCCGCGCCGGGCGGTCCGGTCGTAGCACCCACCGATCTTGTCGCAACCGAGCCGCCGCGCGCCGTGATCGGCGATTTCGTGCCCGACGAGGTGCTGGTCACGGTCAATGGCGATGCCGGCGCGGTCCAGCAGATCGCGGCCTCGTTCGGCCTCGAGATACGCTCGCAGCGGCAGTCGCGGCTGCTCGGCAACACGCTGGTGCGCTTCGGCATTCCCGATGGCCGCCCGGTCGGCGTCGTGCTGGCGCAACTTGCCGCCGACGGCCGTACTTTGCGGCGTGAGGCCAACCACGTCTACTCGCTGCAGCAGGCGGCCAGCATCGTCAATTATGCGTTCGAGCGCATTGCGCTCGATGCCGACAAAGCCAGCGGCGAGAATGTGCGCGTCGGCGTCATCGACACCGGCATCGATGACGGCAATCCGGCGCTCTCCGGCGTCATCGCCGGGCAGTTCGATGCCATGCCCGACGTGCCGATCAAGGCGCGCGACCACGGCACTTCGGTCGATGGACTGATTGCCGGCACCGGCGCGTTCAAAGGCATGGCGCCGGGTGCCAGGATCTATCACGCCCGCGCCTTCGAGGGCGGCAAGTCGACCATGGACGTCATCCTTTCGGCGCTCGACTGGGCGGCGGAGCAGGATGTCCGCATCATCAATATGAGCTTCGTCGGTCCGAAGAACGACCTGCTCGGCATCGCCTGCCGCAATGCGCGCGCGTTTGGCATCGTGCTGGTTGCGGCCGCCGGCAATAACGGACCGAAGGCGCCCTATGGTTATCCGGCCGCCTTCGACGGCGTGATGGCGGTGACGGCCACCGATGCCAAGGACGGGCTGATGCCGCAGGCCAATCGCGGCGCCTATGTCTTCATCTCCGCTCCCGGCGTCGAGATGGTGGCGCCGAGCGGCGCCGGCTCGGACGTGGTGACCGGGACGTCCTTCGCCGCAGCGATCGTGACCGGCGCCGTCGCCAACCTGTTCCATGCCGCACCCGACCGTTCGGCCGACTGGGTCGAGAAAGCACTTGCCGTCACCGCAAGGGATCTCGGCGCGAAGGGGCGGGACAATGATTTCGGCTTTGGCCTGCTGAATACCAAGGCGGCCGAGGCGGCGAAGGAATAGCCCGCTCAAGTCGCGTTTTGCTGAGGACGTAGCAGAAAATAGAATGCGGCGATGTGCGTTATCATCAGCAGCGGTACGTAGATGATCGGGATCGCGTAGGTGGCGCCCAGTTCGCCTGCGCGTGCAGGAAGGCCGATCTGAATGGCGTGGTAATAGTCGACGATGAGGTCGACCGTCCCTGCGACATTGAAGGCGACGACCAACGGCCAGAAGAGCGGGCGTATCCTCACCGTGAGCAGCGCCAGCATGGCCAGCACGCCAGTCGCGAAATCGCCGTAGGCGGCGAATACGGCGAAGTCGGTGGGCAGATTGGGGCTTACGTAACCATGAAGACGAGCCCGAAGAAGCGGAAGCTGTGCAGCGTGGCGATGGCGCGTTGCGCCGCGACCCGGTCCATCGACCTGAGCCACGGCAAACCGTACGCGCCGAAGCAAAGCAGCCACGCGACATAGCCGAGAGCAAGATGGGTTTGGAACACCATTTCCGTGGACATTTGGCCTTCTCTCAACAGTTGATTCACGCGGCTTTAAGCCCGCTACCGCAATTCGACTATCCGGTGTAATCACAACAACCTATGAAGCAGAACTACACAGTCCGACATGGTGCGCTGGAGGGCATCGAGGCGTTCCTGGCCGTCGCCAGGCGCCGTAACTTCCGCCGTGCCGCCGCCGATCTCGGCGTGACGCCATCCGCCGTGAGCCAAGCGGTGCGCGCGCTGGAAGCCCGCCTGGGCACGCCGCTGTTCGTCCGCACGACGCGGAGCGTTGGTTTAACCGAGCCTGGCCAGCGATTCCTCGACCGGGCCGGCCCTGCATTCGAGGAGATCGTCGCGGCCGGCGAGGCTGCCCGCGATATCGGCCAGCGGCCGACCGGTCTGCTGCGCCTGTCTGTGCCCCGCGCCATCGTGCCGCTGATGCTGGAGCCGCTGCTCGCGTCGTTCTGCCAAGCCTATCCTGAGATCGAACTGGAGATCGCCGTGAGCGACCAGATGGTCGATCTGGCGACCGGCGGGTTCGATGCCGGTATCCGCCTCGGCCAGCTCATCGCCGCCGACATGGTCGCGGTGCGGCTGACCCCGCCGTTCTCGTTCGTGGTCGTCGGCAGCCCTGACTATCTCGAGCGCTACGGCCGTCCCGAGCGTGTCGACGACTTGCGCCACCATGCCTGCTTACGCTTGCGCCGCTCGAATGGCGCTATCGCGCCCTGGTCCTTCATCGACGGCAACGGCGCAATCGAAGCGGTCGTCTCAGGCCCGCTGATTGCGCACGACTATTCGACATTGGTCGGGGCTGCGATGCGGGGCGTCGGGCTGGCGCAGACACCGCGACCACTCGCCGAAGGTCTGATAGCCGAAGGAAAACTCCAGTCGGTGCTGGACAGCGTCGCCACGACGACGCCGGGTGTCTTCCTTTATCATCCCGGCAAGCGCCAAGTCCTGCCGAAGCTGCGCGCCTTCATCGATCACCTCAAATCCGCGGCCTGAGACCAGGACGCACTCGCTGGTGCTGGCCAACAGCCGCCAAGAGTCGACCTCGGCCGTTCAGAGTGATTGCCTCTAGGCCGGCGCGCCGGCGACCGATCCCCTGACCACCAGGTCGACCGGCCAGACTTCGCCGCGAGCGCCCTCCTCCAGGCCGGAAATCCGCGCCGCCAGCCGTTCGGCGATGCGCGCGCCGGCGAGGCGGATCGACGAACGCGTCGTCGACAATGGCACCGAAAAATTTTCCGGCTTCAGCCAGGGAAAGACGTCGTCATGGGCGATCAGCGACAGGTCGCCCGGAATGGTCAGGCCGAGATCGCGCACCGCGCGCACCACGCCGAGCGCCATGATCAGGCTGGAGCAGGCGATCGCCGTCGGCGCGTCGCTTTGTTCCAGCAAGCGCCGGGCGGCGCGGTAGCCGTTCTCCTCGGTCATGGTGAGCGAACAGACATACTGATCACGAAGCACCAGGCCGCTCGCCGCAAGCGCGCGGCGCACGCCGCGCTCGCGATGGATGGCGAAGGTCTCGCGATCGTCGCCATTGATCAGCGCCAGACGCCTATGACCGAGCTGAACGAGTAGCCGCGCCGCCTCGTGGAAGGCGCCCTCATTGTCGATGTCGGTGAACGGATAGTCGAAATCGAAGCCTTCGCTGCGGCCATGGACGATGAAAGGAATGCCGAGCGTATTGACCAGCGCCACCCGCCGGTCGGCCGGCCTCGGCGACGAGATATAGACCGCGTCGACCTGCCGGTTGGCGACAATGCGGCGGTACGTCGTCTCCTGGTCGTCGGCATCGGCCGGTGACAGCACCAGGTCGAGCTCGTGCGAACGCGCATAGTCGCCGAGGCCGGACAGGAACTCGACGAAATGCGGGTCGATGTCGACGGTCGTCCCCGTCGGCAGCACATAGCCGATCATGCCGGTCTTGCCGGTCGCCAGCCGGCGGGCGCTCGGATTGGGGCGATAGCCGTGACGCTTGGCGGCATCGACCACCCGCCGGCGCGTTTCCTCGTTGACTTCCGGGTAGCCGTTCAATGCGCGGCTGACCGTGGTCTGCGAAAGCGCCAGCACATGGGAGAGCTGCTTGAGGTTCACCGGAGGCCTCCAAACCTCAAAGCGCTTTTAATCTGAATCGAGCTGGCTGCTACGAACCGCGTTGCCGAGCGCACTGACCATACGCACGGTTCGGACCGGTTTGAAGCCGAATTTGCTGCTGCACCGCCAGAAAACTGTGCTGCAGCGCACTTTCGCTGGCACTCGACCGCAGAAATTAAATCGATTAGCTTGGCTTCCTCTTGACTCGCGATCAATTCAGTGGCGAGATCAAAATCACCAAAGCGCTTTGGAAGACTCTACGAAAGGTTGCAGTTCCTTTCCGACTGAGTCACAGTCCTGCAGCGCCGGCGGACGGAATGGAGGTTTCGTTCGGTGTTTGTCACCACTGGGAGGGAATACCGATGAAGAAAATGCTTCTGCTGGGCGCTGCGTTTGCCACGCTTGCGCTCGCCATGCCGGCGCAAGCCGAATTGAAGTTCAAGCCGGGCGAAGATCCCCGTTTCAACTGGGCGAACTACGAAGAGCTCAAGAAAGTCGACCTCAAGGGCGAGACGCTGACGATCTTCGGACCGTGGCGCGGCGAGGACGAAGGGCTTATCCGCACCGTCCTCGATTACTTCTCCGAAGCCACCGGCGCCGAGATCAAGTACTCCTCGTCGGAGAATTACGAGCAGCAGATCGTCATCGACACGCAGGCCGGCAGCCCGCCCAACATTGCCGTGCTGCCGCAGCCGGGCCTGATCCAGGATCTGGCATCGAAGGGCCTTTTGACGCCGCTCGGCGACGACACGGCCAACTGGGTCAAGGACAATTACGGCGCCGGCCAATCCTGGGTCGACCTCGGCACGTTCAAGGACAAGGACGGCAAGCCCGGCTTCTTCGCCTTTCCGTATAAGGCCGACGTGAAGTCGCTGGTCTGGTACTCGCCGGACAATTTCGAGGAAGCGGGCTACAAGGTGCCGAAGACGCAGGAAGAGCTTGCCGAGCTCGAAAAGAAGATCATCGCCGACGGCGGCACGCCATGGTGCATCGGGCTTGGTTCGGGCGGCGCCACCGGCTGGCCGGCGACCGACTGGGTCGAAGACATCATGCTGCGCACCCAGACGCCCGAGACCTACGACAAATGGGTTAAGAACGAAATTCCGTTCAACGATCCGGCAGTGGTCAACGCCATCGACATTTTCGGCAAGATCGCGACCGACGACAAGATGGTCGAGGGCGGCGCCAAGGCGGTTGCGGCGACCGATTTCCGTGACAGCCCGAAGGGCCTCTTCTCGGTGCCGCCGAAATGCTATCTCCACCACCAGGCATCGTTCATCCCGACCTTCTTCCCGCAAGGCACCAAGATCGGCGAGGATGCCGACTTCTTCTATTACCCGCCCTACGCCTCCAAGCCCGAGCTCGGCACTCCGGTGCTCGGCGCCGGCACGCTGGCCATGATCACTAAAGATAGCAAGAGTGCCCGCGCGTTCATCGAATTCCTGAAGCTGCCGCTCGCTCATGAGATCTGGATGGCACAGGGCGGCTTCGTGACGCCGTTCAAGTCGGTCAACAAGGACGCCTATGCTAGCGACGCGCTGAAGAAGCAGGGCGAGATCCTGGCCAACGCCTCGACCTTCCGCTTCGACGGGTCCGACCTGATGCCGGGCAAGATCGGCGCCGGTGCGTTCTGGACCGGCATGATCGACCTGGTCGGCGGCAAGTCCGCCCAGGACGTCGCCACTGACATCCAGAAAAGCTGGGACGCGATCAAGTAAGCGGCCGGCTTGAGTTCCCAATGTGATGTGGTCCGGGCCTCAAACGGCCCGGACCTTATCCGGTGTTGGCGTCGCGTCGATTGTCGTGAGCACAACGCATTCCGGCATGACGCGCGCCCAGTGACCTGCTTTCCGGCTGGTCGCGCTCCAGACAACTGAATCGGCGCATGATCCCGTCGCCAAAAGCCATTCTCGACTGGCGGATCCGTGCGCAGGGGGAGGGACCCATGGCGGCTCAGATTTTTTCGGCGATATTCGTCATCATCATCGGCGTGGGCGGCTGCGTCGCCTATTTCTGGGGCGCCAACAAGGCACTCGACACGATCTTTCCGGCGCGCGGCGTTTCCGGCAAGGCGGCGATTAACAATCTGCGCCGGCAGGGGGTGATCCGACCCTGGCTGTTCGTCGGCCCGGCGATGATCATCCTCACCATCTACCTGATCTACCCGGTGGTGGAGACACTGAGGCTGTCGTTCCTCGATCGCGGCGGCGCCCATTTCGTCGGCTTGGCCAACTATCAATGGGCGTTCGGCGACCGCGAGTTCCGCAACTCGATCCTCAACAACATCATCTGGCTGGCGGTGGTGCCGGCCGCCTGCACCTTCCTCGGGCTGATCATCGCCGTGCTCACCGACAAGATCTGGTGGGGCACCATCGCCAAGAGCCTGATCTTCCTGCCGCTGGCGATCTCGTTCGTCGGCGCCAGCGTCATCTGGAAATTCATCTACGAATATCGCGGCGACGGGCAGACGCAGATCGGTCTGCTCAACGCCATCATCCAGTATTTCGGCGGCCAGCCGCAGGTCTGGATCTCGCTGCCGTTCTGGAACAACTTCTTCCTGATGGTCATCCTGATCTGGATCCAGACCGGCTTTGCCATGGTCATCCTGTCGTCGGCCTTGCGCGGCATTCCGGAAGAGACGCTGGAAGCCGCCGTCATCGACGGCGCCAACCCTTTCCAGATCTTCTGGAAGATCATGGTGCCGCAGATCTGGGGCACCATCGCCGTGGTCTGGACCACCATCACCATCCTGGTGCTGAAGGTTTTCGACATCGTGCTGACCATGACCAACGGCCAGTGGAACAGCCAGGTGTTGGCCAATCTGATGTTCGACTGGATGTTCCGCGGCGGCGGCGATTTCGGCCGCGGCGCCACCATCGCCATCATCATCATGATCGCGGTCATTCCGATCATGGTCTGGAACATCCGCCAGGCGAACAAAGAGACGGAAGGACATTGAGATGGCCGCGTCGACCGGAAAGTCCTTTGTCAGCCGTTTCGGCGTCCATATCGCCGTCTTCATCTTCGTTGCGATCTGGACGATTCCGACGCTCGGCATTCTGGTCTCGTCGCTGCGCGACAAGGATCAGATCATCGCTTCGGGCTGGTGGAACTCGTTCACCAGTTCCAGCCAGACGGAAGCCGGACGGCTGCCGCCCGCCTCGGCGCAAGTCGAGAAGGACGGCAAGTTCGTTCTGCAAGGCAATGTCTTCGGCGACGGTCCGGCCCGCAACATCAGCGCCTTCGGCGTCAAGTCGGCAGCGCCGACGCAATATCCCGCCGGCACGACAGCCGATCTCGGCGACGGCGTGATCCTGCAACTCAATGCCGACGGCAGTTTCGTCATGACCTCGCCGAAGGCTTTCGAAGGCGAACGCGGCCAGCGCGTCTATTACGCCTCGTCGGCGCCGCCGAAATTCACCACCGACAATTACGACTCGGTGCTGTTTTCGGAAGGCATCGGCCGCTCCTTCATGAACTCGCTGACCGTCACCATTCCGGCGACCGTCATTCCAATCCTGATCGCCGCGTTCGCCGCCTACGCGCTGGCCTGGATGCGCTTTCCCGGCCGGGCCCTGCTCATCGCCGTCATCATTGGCCTCCTGGTCGTGCCGCTGCAGATGTCGCTGATTCCGCTGTTGAAGCTCTATAACGGCGTCGGCAGCTTCTTCGGCGTGCCGTCGAAGACCTATCTCGGCATCTGGCTGGCGCATACCGGCTTCGGCCTGCCTTTCGCCATCTATCTTCTGAGGAGCTATATCGCCGGCCTGCCACGCGAGATCATGGAGTCGGCGCGTATCGACGGCGCCAGCGATTTCGAGATCTTCGTCAAGATCGTGCTGCCATTGTCGTTCCCGGTGCTGGCCTCGTTCGCCATCTTCCAGTTTCTCTGGGTGTGGAACGATCTGCTGGTGGCGATGGTTTTCCTTGGTACCGAGGGCGACCAGATCGTGCTTACCGCCAAGCTCAATGCGTTGCTCGGCTCGCGCGGCGGCGACTGGGAGATCCTGACGACATCGGCCTTCGTCACCATCATCGTGCCGCTGATCGTGTTCTTCTCGCTGCAGCGCTATTTCGTCCGCGGGCTGCTTGCCGGCTCGGTGAAAGGAGGTTGAGATCATGCAATCCGCTTTGAAGGCCACCCCGAAGCCAGATCTCGCTATAGATCGCGACTGGTGGCGAGGTGCCGTGATCTACCAGATCTACCCGCGCAGCTATCAGGATTCGAACGGCGACGGCATCGGCGACCTCAGGGGCATGATCGGCCGGCTGGCCTACATCGCCTCGCTCGGTGTCGACGCCATCTGGATCTCGCCATTCTTCAAATCGCCGATGAAGGATTTTGGCTACGACGTGTCGGATTATTGCGACGTCGATCCGATGTTCGGCACGCTGGCCGACTTCGACGCGCTGACCGCAGAGGCGCACCGGCTTGGCCTCAAGGTGATGATCGACGAGGTGCTGTCGCACACCGCCGACATCCATCCCTGGTTCAAGGAAAGCCGGTCGAGCCGGAGCAATCCAAAAGCCGACTGGTATGTCTGGGCGGATGCCAAGCCGGACGGCACGCCGCCCAATAACTGGCTGTCGATCTTCGGCGGCTCGGCCTGGCAGTGGGACACCAGCCGCCAGCAATATTACCTGCATAATTTCCTGGCCGAGCAGCCCGACCTCAATTTCCACAGCCGCGCGGTCCAGGACGCGCTGCTCGACGTCACCCGCTTCTGGCTGGAGCGCGGCGTCGACGGCTTCCGCCTCGATACCATCAATTTCTATTTCCACAGCCAAGGCTTGGAAGACAATCCGCCGCTGCCGCCCGAGCAGCGCAACGACCAGACGGCGCCGGCCGTCAACCCCTACAACTACCAGGACCATCTCTACGACAAGAGCCGGCCTGAAAACCTCGGCTTCCTCGAACGCTTCCGCGCCTTGCTCGACGAATACCCGGCGACGGCCGCGGTTGGCGAGGTCGGCGATTCGCAGCGTGGGCTGGAAGTGGTGGCGGCCTATACGGCCGGCGGCAAGCGCGTGCATATGTGTTACTCCTTCGACTTCCTGGCGCCGGAGAAGATCAGCGCGGCAAAGGTACGCTCGGTGCTGGAAACCTTCGGCAAGGTGGCCAGCGACGGCTGGTCGTGCTGGGCCTTCTCCAACCATGACGTGATGCGTCCCGCCTCGCGCTGGGCAGCCGGCGAGCCCGACCCGACCGCCTACCTCAAGGTCATCTCGGCGCTGCTGATGTCGTTGCGCGGCTCGGTCTGTATCTATCAGGGCGAGGAGCTCGGGCTCAGCGAGGCCGAGCTCAGCTTCGAGGATCTGCAGGACCCATACGGCATCCGCTTCTGGCCCGAATTCAAGGGACGCGACGGCTGCCGTACGCCGATGGTTTGGGACGGCGCTGCCCGCAATGGCGGCTTCTCGACGGCAAAGCCCTGGCTACCGGTGCCCAGCAAGCACCTTGCGCAAGCCGTCAATGTGCAGCAAGGCGACGACGGCTCGCTGCTCGAGCACTACCGGCGCTTCCTGGCTTTCCGCCGCGCCCATCCGGCACTGGCCAAGGGTGATATCGAGTTCATCGAAAGCGAGGGCGACACCGTCGCCTTCACCCGCCGTGAAAGCAACGAGCAGATCGTCTGCGCCTTCAATCTCGGAGCAAAGCCGGCCGAAGTCGATCTTGGCGGCCGCTCATTGCAGCCCTTGCCGGGACACGGGTTTTCGGGACAGACTGGCGCCGGCACTATCCGCCTCGGCGGCTACGGCGCCTGGTTCGGGCGTATCGACTGAATTCAAGGAAGAACTGGAGGGTACACCATGGCCGATGTCACGCTAAGGCAAGTGAGGAAATCATATGGCAATCTCAACATTCTGCACGGCGTCGACCTCGACATAAAGTCGGGCGAATTCATCGTCTTCGTCGGCCCCTCGGGTTGCGGCAAGTCGACCTTGCTGCGCTGCATCGCCGGGCTGGAGGAGATCACCTCGGGCGAGCTCAAGATCGACGGCGAGATCGTCAACGACGTGCCGCCGTCAAAGCGCGGCATCGCCATGGTGTTCCAGTCCTATGCGCTTTATCCGCACATGACCGTCTACGACAACATGGCCTTCTCGATGAAGATCGGCAAGGAAAGCAAGGCCGAGATCGACAAGCGGGTGCGCCAGGCGGCCGAGATCCTGCAGCTGACCAAATATCTCGACCGTCTGCCCAAGGCGATGTCGGGCGGCCAGCGCCAGCGCGTCGCCATCGGTCGCGCCATCGTGCGCAATCCCAAGGTCTTCCTGTTCGACGAGCCGCTATCCAACCTCGACGCGGCGCTGCGTGTCGCCACCCGCATCGAGATCGCCAAGCTCAAGGAGTCGATGCCGGCCACAACGATGATCTACGTCACCCACGACCAGGTCGAGGCGATGACGCTGGCCGACCGCATCGTAGTGCTGAAGGAAGGCCATATCGAACAGGTCGGCACGCCGATGGAGCTCTACAAGCGGCCCGGCAATCTGTTCGTCGCCCAGTTCATCGGCTCGCCGGCGATGAACATCCTGCCGGCGACGATCGACAAGACCGGCAACCCGACGGTCGTCAGCCATGTCGGCGGCCGCAAGGCGACGGTGCCGATCGCAACGCCTGCCTCGGCGAAAGGCGCTGCGGTGAGCTTCGGGGTGCGGCCGGAGGATCTGATGATTGCCACCGGCGCCGACTATTTGTTCGAAGGGACGGTCGATTACGTCGAGCAGCTCGGCGAGGTCCAGCTCGTCTATGTCGACATCGGCCGCGCCGACCTGCCGCTGGTGACCAAGCTGCCGGGCAATGTCGAGGTCAAGCGCGGAGCGACGCTGCAGCTGACGGCGGACGCCGGCGACCTGCATATTTTCGACGCGGACGGGCGCTCTTTCGCGCTCCATGAAGCAGAAGCAAAGGCGGCTTGAAGCAGGCGTTCTTCCGCCATGCAAAAAACAAGAGCGGCGGGCATGGCCCGCCGCTCTTGTCTGGAATTCCAGTTCGGCCGTTAGAGCGATTCATCGTTTCACGGAACGCCGAACCGCTCTATCTCTTTGTTTGGAGCAATTCCGGACGGAAAACCGTTTCACACTTTTCCTGGAATTGCTCTAGTTGTTGCCGAAGAGGTTGCGGTCGGCGCCCTGAGGCGCGGACTTGGGCACATCGCCAGACGAGTTCAGCAGCTTGTAGATCGGCGAGTTGCTGTCACGTACCGAATACGTCTGCGTGTTGTCGACGTTGACGGTCGACTGCTTGTTGATGTCGGTCCCGCCAACATTGTCGTTGCGGGCATAAGCGCTGCCGGCGGCAATCAAGAGAGCGGCGGCAGTAAGAACAATCTTTTTCATTTTGGGTACTCCTGGATTTTCGAAATCAAGCGGCGGGCATGCCGCCGCCTTGATGGTGGGATCGGCTGTTAGTTGTTGCCCAAGAGGTTACGGTCGGCGCCCTGGACAACCGGCTGCTTTTCAGCCTGGTCCGACGTCTTGACGGAAGCCGTGTAGGAGCTGTCGACCGAGACAGCAGGCTGGTTGGCTCCGTTGGAACCAAAGTTGTCGCTGCCCGCGAAGGCGCTGCCGGTGATGGCCAAAACGGCGGCGGCAGCAAGAACGATCTTTTTCATCTTAATACTCCTGAATTTTTCAGATCCCCGGACGGCGGATATGCCCGCCGCCCTGATGCTGGGATCGACTGTTAGTTGTTGCCGAAGAGGTTACGGTCGGCGCCCTGGACAGGCTGCTGGTCAGCATGAGCCGGCTTCTGAATGGAAGCCGTATACGAGCTGTCGACCGAAGCGGCAGGCTGGTTCGCACCCTTGGAACCAAAGTTGTCGCTGCCAGAGAAGGCGCTGCCGGTGATGGCCAAAACGGCGACGGCGGCAAGAGCGATCTTTTTCATTTTAGTACTCCAGTATCTCAGTTTTTCCGTCCGTCCAGCGGCGTGTCTTGGGAGGAATTCGCGTCGTTCGGACAGCCCCGATGTGGGAAAGGCGATGGCCAGTTTCCAATCACGAAGTTGTTTGGTGTGGACCAAGAATCTACACCTTGAAATTGTGCCAGAGATTCCCTTCGCCACAATTTTATTGCTAAATATCAAGTAGATAGCCCATAGTATCGGTCTGGCTGCAAGGTGACTTGGGGAGGCAGCGTTCACAGCGTCCTGCACGCATTGTCAACAGAAACGAACCGTTCGGTTCGATTTTTTAAACCGACAAAAGTCGCAGCCGAGGCTCTTTGTCGAATCGTTAACCATTTCGGCCAAACGCGGCGTCGGCGTTGCGGCTGCTTTTGGCCTGCTTTATGCCGCCCAACAAAGGCAGCAACCGGGCAAGCAGAACCGGTCAGACCCCGTAGCGTTCGGTGCGGATGAGTGCCGCAGGCACCCCGGCATCGATCAGTGCCTCGGCGGCGGCCGTCACGAATGCGTTCGAGCCGCAGACAAAGGCGAGCTTCGGCGGCGCGGGCAGCCTCGTCATGGCTTGCACCATCATCGCGGCGTCGACCCGCCGCGCATGATCTGCCGGACGGCGGGCCGGCTCGCGCGTCAGCGTCAGCACCAGGTCGAAGCCATCCCGGCGCTCGGCGAGGTCGATCAACTCGTCGCGAAAGATCACCTCGTCCCAGACCCGCGCCGAAAACACCAAGGTGGCGGCGACCAGCGATCCCCGCATCGCCCGGTGACGGACCATCGACATCAGCGGCACCACGCCCGACCCGCCGCCGACGAGCAGGAGCGGTCCGCCATCGCCGTCGGACCAGACGAAATGGCCGCCGAGCGGCCCGCGCAATTCGACCTCGTCGCCCACCGCCGCGATCTCGTGAAAGAACGGCGAGACCTCGCCGTCCTCGAGTTTTTCAATCGCCAGTTCGATGGTCTCGCCGGTCTCCGGCGCCGAGGCGATGGAGTAGGAGCGGCGCGCCTGATAGCCGTCCGGCGCTGTCAACCTGACATCGACATGCTGTCCGGCATGGTAGACGAAGGGCCGCGACGGCTGCAGGAAAAAGCTGGTGACGCGCGGCGTGCGCTTTTGGATGCGGGTGATGGTGACCGTCTGCCAGGGCGACTGCGCCGCCGGTGCGTCGCTCATGGATCGTTCGTGTAGCGCTGCTCGCGCCACGGATCGCCGTAGATATGATAACCTCGCAATTCCCAGAAACCCGGCTCGTCACGCTCGGTGAACTGCAACCCGTTCAGCCATTTGGCCGATTTCCAGAAATAGAGGTGCGGAACGAGCAGCCGGGCCGGGCCGCCATGATCGGGGGTGATCGGCTTGCCCTCGTAAAGCAGTGCCACCATCGCCTTGCCGCCGGTGAGATCCTTCGTTGGCACATTGGTGGAATAGCCGTCGAAACCCAGCGCCAGCGTGAAGGCGGTGGGCGGCTCGATGCCGGCGTCGGCAAGGATGTCGTCGACCAGCACGCCCTGCCACGCGGTGTCGAACTTGGTCCATGCGGTGACGCAATGGATGTCGCGCGTCATCTTGGTCAAGGGCAGCGCGTTGAACTCGGCCCAGTTCCACTTCTTGATCGGCCGCGGCCCGTGCTTAAGCGTAAACGACCAATCCTCGGTGCGGACATGCGGCGTCGGGCCGGCCGACAGGACCGGGAAACCTTGCTCGAGATATTGCCCCGGCGGGATACGTGCATCCGTATCCGTCGGCGGCTTTCGTCCGGAAGAGAAGCCTCGGGTAACCATCGAGAATATCCGTTTGCGCAAGGTCCAATCGACCTTTGTCAGTTTTCTCGAAGACGCGTGCGCGGGCAACCGAAATCTTGGCTCCGGCCTGGCGGCAATGCTCTACATCGATCTTGGCAGCGCGGCGCCCGCTTCAGCCACTGGCGAAGGGGACGGCGACGAACATCTGGGCGTCGCCACGCTCGACAAGCAGCAGCACCGATTTCTTGCCAGATTTGGCAGCCTGCACAATCGCCTGGTTAGCCTGCCTGGCGTTCCTCACCGGATGCTGGTCGACGGCGACGATGATGTCGCCGGGCTGGATGCCGGAAGCCGATGCCGCCTTGTTCGGGTCGACGCGCTCGACCAGCGCGCCGTGCTGGTTGCCTGCCAGGTTCATTGCCTGGCGCACATCCGGGGTGACGTCCATCAGGCCGAGATCGAGCGCCGGTGCGCGAAGGCCCTGCTCCGTCGACGGCTGACGCCGATCGCTGGTCACCAATCCCGTTGCCATGTCGTCTTCGTTGCGCCCGACCTCGACGGAGATCTGCAGGCTTTGCCCCTGGCGCCAGACATTGAGGGTTTCCCTCGTGCCGGGCGCAACGTCGGCGACGGTGCGCGACAGATCCCTTGGATCCTTTATGTCGCGGCCGGCGAAACTGGTAATGACGTCGCCGGTCTCGATGCCGGCCTTGGCGGCCGGCGATCCGTCGCTGACCTGCGCGACCAGCACGCCGGCTGCGTGATCGAGGCCGATGGCGCTCGCCATGTCAGGCGTCACCGGCTGGATCTGGACGCCGAGATAACCGTACTGGATGGAGCCGCCCTTCATCAGCTTGGCGACGACCTTTTGCGCCTGGTCCGAGGGGATGGCGAAGCCGACGCCGACGCTGCCGCCATTCGGCGAAAAGATCGCCGTGTTGATGCCGACGACATTGCCGTTCACATCCGTTAGCGGGCCGCCGGAATTGCCCCGGTTGATCGGTGCGTCGATCTGGATGAAGTCGTCAAACGGCCCGCTATGCAGGTCGCGGCCGCGCGCCGAGACGATGCCGGCCGTGACCGTGGTGCCAAGGCCGAAAGGATTGCCGAACGCGAGCACCTGGTCGCCCGGCATGAGCTTGTCGGAATCGCCCCATTTGATGATCGGCAAGGGCTTGCCGGCTTTGACCATGAGCACGGCAAGATCGTTCTTGGCGTCATGACCGATCAATTTGGCGGGAAGCTCGGTGCCGTCGTCGAGCGTCACCTTGATCGACTGGGCGCCGTCGACGACGTGATTGTTGGTGACGATGGTGCCGTCGGCGCCGACGATGAAGCCTGAGCCGAGGGCCTCGGTGCGCGGCGCCTGTTCCGGCGGTGTCTTGGGGGCGGGCTGTCCCTGGTCATCGAAGAAATGGCGGAAATAGTCGTCGAAAGGCGAGGTTCCGCCAAAGGGAGAGGCGTCGCTCATGGTGTCCGGCTGTTGTACTTTCATGACCGTCGCGATGGTCACCACTGCCGGTTTGTCGGCCGCCACGACCGGAGCGAACGAACCGCTGGGCGCCGTCATTCCGGTGACAGGTGGGGTCACTGTTGCCGCCAGGACATCATTCAGCCTGGGAGCGAGGGGCAGGGCGAAGGGGCTGACGATCAGCGCGGCGCCCAGCAGAGCGGCGACGCGATGTCTGCGAAGGGTCTGGATTGGTGACATGGCCGTTGTCCGGGCGAGAGATTGATCGGGCGCCGCAGCGTTCCGTCACCGGAATGCTCTATCGGCGTGTCGGCCTTGCCTGTCTCGCCTGGCACGGCGGCCGACCGGATCGACAGCCCCGCATCTAGGGCGCCGATCGTGGTTTCCAGATAATATTACGAAGATTTAATTTCCGGCTGGCAGCCGCCTTGCCGGGCTGGCGCCGAAACCCGAAAACAAAAACCCGCCTTGCGGCGGGTCATTGGGGCGAATCAGCACCATACCCAGATTACTAGCATAGCTGCCGGCACAAAGCAAGAACAAAATAGCTGCGCAAGACAAATCGCTTCAGATTTGCGCCGCCTCAGCCGAGGCCTCCTATTCGCCTTTCCGGTCGGTCCGGCTGAGATAGGTGGTGGCGATCTCGCGCATCCGCCTGCCGTCGAAGCTCGGTCCATGACCGCCATGGCCGATGCGGATCGGCAGCTCGAGCAGGCGCTGCATCGTGCGGCGATAGGCGGCACGATCCGAATCCGGCAGGTCGTCGATCAGCATGGCGTCGTAGATGGCGTCGCCGGCGAAGAACAGGCCGTCAGCCTCGTCGAACAGCGCGATCGAATCCGGAGAGTGGCCGGGCAGATGCAGGACGCGGAATTGGCGGTCGCCGAGGTCGATCCTATCGCCCTCGTCCAGGGTCCGGGCCAGAGGCGCCGGCTGAATCCTGTAATCGGCCGCCTTCCAGCCCTTTGCCGGCAGCCTGGAGACGGCGCCTTCCAGATCATGGAACATGTAGGCGTAGGTCACCGCTTCATCCATGCTGTCGAACTGTGCGGCGCTGTGGCGCGGCCCTGCCCGCAACGGAAACTCGTGCAGCGAGCCGACATGATCGAGATGGATATGCGTGGCGACGACGAGCAGCGGCTTGCCGGACGGCGTGTCGATCTGCGGCGCCAGCGGGCAGATCCCCATGCCGGTGTCGACCAGCAGGTCGACATCGCGGCCGCGCAGATGCCAGATGTTGGCGCGCACGAATTCGTGCACGAAGGGCTCGGTCAGCATCGTCGTCTTGGCGTCGACGATGGTTTTGCTGAACCAGCTGTCCATCAGATCAAGGCCGGCATCAGACGAACGGCTTGCCGACCTTGTACTTTTGCGGGACCAGCCGCTTCAGATAGGCCATCCCCGCATCGGACAGCCGGTTGACATCCGGCAGCATGAAATCATCCGGCATATGGCGCGTCTTGCCGGCGACGTTCTTCAGCGGCACCTTCTTCAGCACGGTTTTCTTGCCGTCATATTGCAGCGCCACCGAACCGCCCCCCTCGTCGGCCACCGTGACCGCGAAGGCACCGGCATCGAAGGCCTCCTGCGCGTCCACCGCGCTGATGGCGCCGACATAGCCGCGCGGCATATAGCCGAGCGCATCGACGCGCGCCCGCTTGCCCGGCAATCCTTCGGCGAGCGCGCGCTCCAAGGCTGCCGGCAGGTCGCTGCCCGACAGCTTGACGTTGCCGTGCTGGTCGCGCTCCAGCCTTTCCGGCGGCACCAGGCTTTCGACCAGCGCTTTGCCGTCGGCGGTGCTGACGCCTTCGGAGACGGCAACGATGCAGCGCTTGTGGCGGTCGAGCGTTGCACGAACGTCGTCGATGAAGCCCGCCGCGGAGAACGGCCGCTCCGGCACGTAGACGAGATGCGGGCCGCTGTCCTGATCGAGCTGCCAGGCCGCGGACGCGGCCGTCAGGAAACCGGCATGCCGCCCCATGACGATGCCGACATAGATGCCCGGCAGAGCGCGGAAATCGAGATCGACCGAAAGGAATGCTCCAGCGACGAACTCGGCCGCCGACATGAAGCCGGGCGTGTGATCGTTCTCCTCGAGATCGTTGTCGATGGTTTTCGGCGCGTGGACGAAGGCGATCTTGCCGCCGGCGGCGTCGGTGAGGATCTGCTGCGTGCCCGAGGTGTCGTTGCCGCCGATATAGATGAAGGCATCGGCGCCGGCGTTCTTCAAGCCGTTGAGGATGAGGTCGCAATAGGCGGCATCCGGCTTGTCGCGCGTCGAACCAAGCGCGGCGCTCGGTGTCGCCGCGATCAGCCGCAGGCGGTCCTCGGGGATGGCGGAAAGATCGACGTAATTGCCGTCACGAATTCCGCGCACGCCGTGGATGGAACCAAGCACCTTGGCGCCGGGATGCCGCTTGCGGATTTCGAGCGTGGCGCCCACCACGGTCTGGTTGATGACGGCGGTCGGGCCGCCGCCTTGCGCGATGACAAAAGTTCCGGCCATTGTTCACGTCTCCCGGGCGGTGAAAATCGCAGGCACATTCGCCTGTCTTGCGGCATCGCGCAACGGCAGAGGCAGTGGGTCAGTTTGAAATCGGGCCACTCTTCGCCTGCAGCGCGATAGGATCCGTTTCGATGAGCCGAAGTGACCTGACCATACTCGCCGTCTGCGCCTTGTATTTGAGAAAGTGCGACGTGGTCAGGTGGGCCTCATAGGCCGCCTGATCGGCGTAGCATTCGATCACGCGCACCTTTTCAGGCGTGCCTTTTACTGCCACCGCATGAAGGAAAAGCACGCCCGGCTCGACGCGTACAGAAGCCTCAATCTCTTCGGCAAGCAGGGCCCTGTAGCTGCCGATCTGCTTAGGATCGATTTCCAGTTCGGCTATCCTGACAATCGGCATCAATTGCTTTCTTGCTTCTTGCAGGGACCACGCATGGTCGGCTTCTCCGCTTCGCTCGCCTCGATCAGTGCAACGATGTCGCGATCTCCCAAAACTTGTCAGTCACACGAGTGGACATGGCTGGGCAAGGCGAAGCGTCGCATGAATTCGCACAAAATGTAGTACATGGGTGTGCAGCGCTAGCCGGCAGAGTAATCGCTCGAGCCTTGGCCGCCGGTCAGACGACGACGACCGGATTCTTCTTGGAGACGCGGCTGTAGAGGTCGATGATGTCCTGGTTGATCAGGCGCACGCAGCCCGACGACATCGCCTGGCCGATGCTCCACCATTCGGGCGAGCCGTGGATGCGATAGCCGGTGTCGCTGCCGTTCTGATAGATGTAGAGGGCACGCGCGCCGAGCGGATTGTCGAGGCCGCCCGGCTGTCCGCTTTGCCATTTCACCAGTTCCGGCCTGCGGGCGATCATCTCGGGCGGTGGGGTCCAGACCGGCCATTCCTTGCCGTACTGGATGTTGGCGCGGCCGGACCAGCGGAACCCGTCCTTGCCGATGCCGACGCCGTAACGGATCGCATCGCCGCCGGACTGCACCAGATAGAGCAGCCGTTCCTGCGAGTGAACGACGATGGTGCCGGGTTGCTCGCCGGTCGGATCGACGACGATCTGGCGGCGGAACTCCGGCTTGACCTTGAGATAGGGCACTTCCGGCACATTGAAGCCACCGTCGGTGAGCGAAGCGTACATCACGTCGGGGCTGGTGATGTTCTTGTCGACGCTGATACTCGGACGGATGGGCCGGATCGAGCCGGTGGTGACGTCGTCGAGCTGCAGCGACGGCAGATCCAGCGTCTGGCTGCAGCCGGCGACGCCGAGCAGCGCCAGCGCACCGGCGCCGGACAGCACCGTGCGGCGGGAAAGCTGTATTTCGGTTTCGATTGCGTCGCCGTTGTGCGGCAGCGACAGACCTTGCGGCAACTCACGCATTTACCCAAACCCTACGCTGTCGGCGGGAAACACGATCCGGCCGGATAGCAGGCATTTTCACCAATCATGGTTGAAAAAGCGTGAAGGCCGGCCGCCTGGCGTTAACGAGGGGCTTTTTCGATTTTTGCCTCTTTACATCTGCGCGGGACCAAGGATTTATCCTCTTCTTTGAGCTCAAGGAGAAGAAAATGTCCTTCGAAAACTGGGCCGCCTTTGCCGCCGCCTCGGCAGTCCTTCTGGTCATTCCAGGTCCGACCATCCTGCTGGTGGTGTCCTATGCGCTCGGCCAGGGCTGGCGCACCGCGCTGCCGATGGCAGTCGGCGTGGCGCTCGGCGACTTCACCGCGATGACATTGTCGATGCTGGGCATCGGCGCGCTGCTGGCGGCGTCCGCCACCGTATTCACCGTGCTGAAGGTGATCGGCGCCGGCTATCTGATCTATCTCGGCATCAAGCTGTTTCGCGCCGGCGGCGCGCTCCGGGCCGAACCGCGCACCGATGCGGTGTCGTCGGCGAAAATGATGGCGCATGCCTGGCTGGTTACCGCGCTCAATCCGAAAAGCATCACCTTTTTTGTCGCCTTCCTGCCGCAGTTCCTCGACCGGCATGCGGATTTCTGGACACAGATGCTGATCTTCGAGACGACCTTCCTGGCGCTCGCCTTCGCCAATGCCTTCGGTTATGCGCTGATCGCCGCAAGGGCGCGCAACGTGGTGCGCAACCCAAAGGCGATCCGCATCTTCAACCGCACCGGCGGCACGCTGCTGGTCGGCGCCGGCATCGCGACAGTGGCGATGCGCTCGGGCAACTGAGAACAGACCATGGCGGTGAGCGACGCATTTGGCCTGACGCTGTCTGGCGCGACGGAGGCCGGGCTCTCGTCCTACAGCCGGGCTGTTCGCGAATTGCAGTGCTTCATCGGCGATCCTGTCGGTTCCGTTGACCGGGCAATCGCCGAAGATCCCGGCTTCGTCATGGCGCATGTGTTCAAGGGTTATCTCTTTGGCCTTGCCACAGAGCGCGAAGCGACGGCGGTGGCCAAGGCATGTCACGAGGCGGCGCTGCCACTTGCCGCGACAACGCGCGAGCAGGCGCATGTCGCCGCCCTTGGCCATCTTGCGGAAGGACGCTGGCACGAGGCCGCCCGCGTGCTGGAGGATATCGCCATCGAGTTTCCGCTCGATGCGCTGGCGCTGCAGACCGGCCACCAGATCGACTTCTTCACCGGCAATGCGCGCATGCTGCGCGACCGCATCGGCCGCGCGCTGCCGTCCTGGCAGAGCGGCATGCCGGGCTACCATGCCATACTCGGCATGCAAGCCTTCGGGCTGGAAGAAATGGGCGACTACGCGCGCGCCGAAAAACTTGGCCGCACGGCGGTGGATCTCGAGCCGCGCGACGGCTGGGCCCAGCATGCGGTGGCCCATGTCATGGAGATGCAGAGCCGGCAGAAGGACGGCATTCTGTGGATGCGCGCCAATCCCGAAGCGTGGACGCGGGAAAGCTTCCTGCAGGTGCATAATTGGTGGCATCTGGCGCTGTTCCATTATGATCTCGGCGAGACCGACGAGGTGCTGGCGCTCTACGACGGGCCGATCTATGGCGAGCGCTCGACGCTGGCGCTCAACATGGTCGATGCCTCGGCGATCCTGTGGCGGCTGCATCTCGGCGGCGTCGATGTCGGCGAGCGCTGGACGGCACTCGCCGCCAACTGGTTGCCCAAGGCGAGCGCCGGCCATTATGCCTTCAATGACGCCCACGCGATGATGGCGTTTGTCGGCGCCGGCCTCGAAGCGCCGGCCCGCGGCTTGCTCGAGGCGCAGCGCGAGGCGATGCGCGGCAAGGACGACAACGCTGCTTTCACCAGGGATGTCGGCCATCCCCTGACGCTCGCCATCAAGGCATTCGGCGAGGGCAATTATGCCGGGACGATACGCCTGATCCGGCCGATCCGGGCAATCGCCCATCGCTTCGGCGGCAGCCACGCCCAACGCGACGTCATCGACCTGACGCTGATCGAAGCGGCATTGCGTTCCGGTGATGGCGCGCTGGCGAGGGCGCTTGCGGCGGAACGCGCGCTGGCACGGCCGGACAGCCCGTTGTCGGCACTGTTTTCACGGCGTGCAACCGCTCTCGCGGCGAATTGACCAAGGCCACATCTTGCCTTAAAAACTGCCCCGACCAGATTTTTTCGAGCGTCGAAAAAATCTTCGCGTGTTGACCGGGGTGCGTTTCCGGCGGCACGATTGCCGGGATATCTTCGCCGCCCGTGTCACAGGACTGGGCGGGGAAGCAAGAAAGACCGTCGCCGCCAGGCATGACGGACATGGGAGGAAACATGTATCTCGGCCTCGATCTCGGCACGTCGGGCGTCAAGGCGCTGCTGATCGATGCAAGGCAGAGCATCGTCGGTTCCGGCCATGCGCCGCTCGACGTGTCGCGCCCGCATCCCGGCTGGTCCGAGCAGAACCCGGCCGACTGGATCCGCGCCTGCGAAGCGGCGGTCGGCGAGCTGCGGTCAATGCATGCGAAGGAACTCGCGGCGGTCAAAGGCATCGGCCTTTCCGGCCATATGCATGGCGCCACTCTGCTCGATGCCGCCGACCAGGTGCTGCGCCCCTGCATCCTGTGGAACGACACGCGAAGCCACGCCGAGGCGGCTGCACTCGACGCCGACCCGCGCTTTCGCAAGCTGACCGGCAACATCGTCTTTCCCGGTTTCACCGCGCCAAAGCTAGCCTGGGTCAAGAACAACGAACCGGCTGTTTTCGCCAAGGTGGCAAGGGTCCTGCTGCCGAAGGACTTTTTGCGGCTCTGGCTCGCCGGCGAGCATATTTCGGAAATGTCGGATTCGGCTGGCACGTCGTGGCTCGATGTCGGCAGACGAGCCTGGTCCGCCGAGCTGCTCGCCGCCACATCGCTCGACGAAAGGCAGATGCCGTCGTTGGTCGAAGGCACGGCCAAGGCCGGTGCCTTGCGCGCCGAACTGGCCGCGAAATGGGGCATGCAGGCGGGCATCCCGATCGCCGGCGGTGCCGGCGACAATGCGGCTTCGGCCTGCGGCATGGGCACGGTCGGTGCCGGCGAGGCTTTCGTCTCGCTCGGCACGTCCGGCGTGCTTTTCGCCGCCAACGCGTCCTATCTGCCCAATCCGGAAAGCGCCGTGCATACCTTCTGCCACGCACTGCCCGGCACCTGGCACCAGATGGGCGTCATCCTATCGGCAACCGATTCGCTCAACTGGCTGTCGGGGATCGCTGGAAAAAGCGCCGGCGAGTTGACCGCCGAACTCGGCGATGCGCTGCAGGCGCCGACCGGCGTCTCCTTCCTGCCCTATCTCTCGGGCGAGCGGACGCCTCACAACGATTCCGCCATTCGTGGCGCGTTTACCGGGCTTGCCCACGAATCCGGCCGCGCGGCACTGACCCAGGCCGTGCTCGAAGGCGTCGCTTTCGCTTTCCGCGAAAGCCTCGAAGCCCTGGCCAAAGCCGGCACGACGCTGACCCGGGTGACGGCGATCGGCGGCGGCTCGCGTTCGCGCTACTGGCTGAAGGCCATCGCCACAGCGCTTGGCCTGCCAGTCGATATCCCAGCCGACGGCGATTTCGGCGCCGCCTTCGGAGCCGCCCGGCTTGGCCTGGTCGCGGCGACCGGCGCCGATCCGCGCGCCGTGTGCACGGCGCCGGCGACGGACGCCACGGTGGAACCGGTCGCCGCACTAAGCGGTGCCTATGCAGATGCCTATCAGCGCTACCGCCAGCTTTACCCGGCGATCAGGAGCGCCACGGCGTGAGCGGTTTCCCGCCCTCGCCGTGGCCTGCCGAGAAGGCCTCACTGTGCCGGCACTTTGTCGAGAAAGCCGGTGACGCTTTTCAGCCGGCCATTTTCGATGACGCCGATATCGGTGCCTTCGATGACGGATTCGGTGCCGTCCGGCCCGAGGTTCCAGGAGAATCGGATGGTATCGGCGAAGCCGTCCGGCTTGCCTTTCAGCGAGAACCTGAAGCCGGCAAAGCGCTGCTGCACGCCGTCGATCAGCGCCGCGATGCCGTCATGGCCGTCGCCCTGCATGATCGGATCGCAATAGCCGACGTCCTCGGTGAAGGTTGCCTCGAGCAAGGCTTTCCTGCGCGCGGCGTCGCTCTCGTTCCAGGCGGCGATGTAGTTTTCGGCAATGGTGTTGAGGTCGGTCATGGTCTGTCTCCTTCGTTGGGTGGCTTTGACATGAGCCTTTTCGACCAGCGTCAGCGCGAAACCAATTACGCCTGAGGTAATCAGGCCGAACCATGCGAGAGGAAAAGAACATGAGCAGCGGTTTTTTCGGCGACATCCAACAGATCAAATACGAGGGACCGGATTCGACCAATCCGCTGGCCTACCGGTTCTACAATCCCGACGAGATCGTCGCCGGCAAGCGGCTCGAAGACCATCTGCGCTTTGCCGTCGCTTATTGGCATTCCTTCGCCTGGCCGGGCGGCGATCCGTTCGGCGGTCAGACGTTCGACCGGCCATGGTTCCCCAAGGCCGGCGGTACCGACACGATGGAGCTGGCCAAACTCAAGGCCGACGTCGCCTTCGAGATGTTTTCGCTGCTGGGTGCGCCTTATTTCTGCTTCCACGATGCCGACGTGCGGCCGGAGGGCCGGGACTTTTCCGAAAGTGCGGCGCGGCTCGACGAGATCGCCGATTACTTCTCGGGAAAGATGAAGCAGACCGGCGTCAAGCTGTTGTGGGGCACGGCCAACCTGTTCTCCAACCGCCGCTTCATGTCAGGCGCCGCCACCAATCCCGATCCGGACGTCTTTGCCTATTCGGCGGCGACGGTGAAACACTGCATCGACGTCACCAAGCGGCTGAACGGCGAGAACTACGTGCTGTGGGGCGGCCGCGAGGGCTATGAGACGCTGCTCAACACCGACCTTGCCCGCGAACAGGAACAGGCCGGCCGTTTCCTCAACCTGGTCGTCGATTACAAGCACAGGATCGGCTTCGAAGGCACCATCCTGATCGAGCCGAAGCCGCAGGAGCCGACCAAGCACCAGTATGATTACGACGTCGCCACCGTCTATGGCTTCCTCAAGCGTTTCGGACTGGAGAACGAGGTCAAGCTCAACATCGAGCAGGGCCACGCCATCCTGGCCGGCCATTCGTTCGAGCATGAACTGGCGCTGGCCAACGCGCTCGGCATTTTCGGTTCGATCGACATGAACCGCAACGACTACCAGTCGGGCTGGGACACCGACCAGTTCCCCAATAATGTGCCGGAGATGGCTCTGGCCTACTACCAGGTGCTGCAGGCCGGCGGCTTCAAGACCGGCGGCACCAATTTCGACGCCAAGCTCAGGCGCCAGTCGCTCGATCCGCAGGATCTGCTGATCGGCCATATCGGCGGCATGGATTGTTGCGCCCGCGGCCTCAAGGCGGCAGCGCGCATGGTCGAGGACAAGGCGCTGTCCGCCCCGCTCGCCGAGCGCTATGCCGGCTGGGATTCGGCCGAGGCCAAGGCGATGCTTGCCGGCAAGCGTACGCTGGAGGAGGTCGCTGAGCGCGTCGTCAAGGAGAAGATCGAGCCGCAGCCCAGATCCGGCCGCCAGGAGCTACTCGAGAACATCGTCAACCGGTACGTCTGAGGCGTACCCGGTTCGCGGCCGCATTGTTCGAACGGCCGCCGATAAAGGCGGCTTTCCGCGGGGCTGAAACCAACAAGGTTTGCCCCGTGTGAAACTCGCGTGGCCTGTTCGCTGACTGGGTCTGGCGCGTCTTAGCCGTGATCGAGGCCTCTCAGGTAGGCGCAAAACATGTCGGCCATGGCGTTGGCGTAGACTTCAATCTCCTTGGGCGTTCGAGGCGTCTCCGAGAACTGCTTCCCCACCGTGCTAAGCGTCGTCATGACCAGGTCGCCGGCCAATTCGCGAGTCACTTGCGCGGCGTTTGGCAACGCCTCCTGCATGAAGAGCTGGATGGTGCGGTCTCCGGACGCCCTTGCCGTGTGCGCCTCGGGCGCGTCGCGGTAAAGCGGTGCGGCGTCGTCGAGCGCCACACGCACCGCGGCCTCGTCACACTCCGAGCGGAGGAAGGCGTGGACCAGGTCGCGCAGCCGTTCAAGTGGCGGTTTCCTGACGTCCTCGAGGATGTCGCGCAGCAAATCGGTCGTCTGCCGCCATTCGTCGCTCTGGAGCCGGAACAGGATCGCCGCCTTGTTCGGAAAATACTGATACAGCGATCCGACGCTGACGCCGGCCTTCTCGGCCACCCGTGCCGTGGTGAAGCGCTGCGCGCCTTCCCTCGCCAAAACCTGAACAGCAGCCTGCAAAATCGCAGCGACGAGCTCCGCCGAGCGGGCTTGCTTGGGCTGTTTTCGCGAGGAAATCCGGGAGCTTCGGTGATCGCTCATTGAGGGGCGCGCCAATGCGATTAGTGAACGCGAATGATTGGTCGTATTTTGAATGCCGCACAAGAACGCATTCCATTCCGACTGGAGACCGATATGACCACACTGACGACAACGCCGCTCGCGCCCCTGCTGGACCGCCTGTTCGAGGAAGCCGCTGCCGCAACGAGCCCTGCAGTGGCGGAACTCTCCGCCGAGGAGCGGATGCGCCTCGTTCGAAGCAAGACCGAATACCTCGATTTCTATGGGCGGCTAAGGGATCTCTGGCTTCCCGTTTCGCGAGAGACCGGCACGCTGCTCTACATGCTGGCACGAGGCAGCGGCGCACAGACGATCGTTGAATTTGGAACCTCGTTCGGCATCTCGACCCTGCACCTTGCCGCAGCCTTGCGGGACAATGGCGGCGGCCGCCTGATCACCAGCGAGTTCGAGCCATCCAAGGTCGCGCGCGCGAGGCGTAATCTGACAGCAGGCGGTCTCATCAACATGGTGGAAATCCGACAGGGAGACGCGCTGCAAACATTAAGCGTCGATCTTCCCGAAAGCGTCGACCTGCTTCTGCTCGACGGCGCCAAAGCGCTCTATCCCGAGATCTTGAGTCTGGTTGAAAGCCGCCTCAGGCCGGGCGCCTTCGTCATTGCCGACAACGCCGATCTTTGCCCCGAATACCTCGAGCGGGTGCGCTCGACCGGGAGTGGCTACATGTCCACGCCGTTCGGCGAGGATGTTGAACTGTCGATGCGGCTTGGCTGAAGCAGCGCCTGACCTGCCGGGACGATCGTGCCCAAGATGGGCGGCGGCGGACAAAACTTTGCCCGGCATCGCCCATCAATCGCCTCGCTCTTGCCTTCAAACAGCCGTCACGAACCTCCTATAGTGTGGTTCGTGGCGGGATTCAGAAAGAAGGAGGCGAAACGATATGCAGCACGAACGCGAAATCGACGCCCTGCTCTCATCTGGCGAGGCTGGATCGATCATCGACCGGCTGATGGCGCTGCCGCACCCGAAACAAGGTGCGCTGAGTGCAAACGAATGGGATCGCGCGGTCGCCAGCCGCTTCGAGACCCATCTTGCGAGACAGATGCGCTCGCAGATCGACGGCAGCAGCGACCGCCAGGACGCTGCCTGATCTACCTTTGTCTATGCATGTCGTTATCCCAAAACCGCTCCGCACTTTTGGGCGACATGCATTATCCCCGACGCAGCCTGACCGGCGCTTCGCCGAACGCTCTTGAAAACGCTCTGGAAAATGCCGCGGCGGACGAAAACCCCGTTCGCCCGGCAATGTCCGCCATGGCGATGCGCGTGTCGACCACCAGCCGGCGCGCGGCGCCGAGGCGCAGCCTGAGGTAATAAGCGCCGGGCGTTTCGCCGATCGACTTGCGAAAGATGCTTTCCAGCGTCCGTGCCGTCACCCCGGCGCGCTTTGCCACGGCGGCGATAGTCAGCGGCTGGTCGACATGCGCTTCCATCAGCCGAATGGCTTGCGCCAGCCTGGGATCGTAGCCGTCGAGACGGCCGAGCGAGACCAGCGGTTGCGCGTCCGTCGCGGCGCGCGCCTGGTCGTAGATGAAGACGCTCGCGACATCTAGCGCCACGGCCATGCCGAGCCGCGTGCGGATCAGATGCAGCATCAGGTCGAAGGTCGGCGAGGCGCCGCCGGTGGTGAACACCGGGCCATCGATGACGTAGCGGTCGGGGCGCACGTCGACGCCGGGAAAGGCCGACGAGAAATCCTCCATGTCCTCCCAGTGGGTGGTGGCGCTGCGCCCCTCCAGCAGACCCGCTCGGGCAACCAGCCAGGTGCCGGCCTCGACGCCGCCGCAGGCGCGTGCCGCGCGCGCCGCCCGGCGCAGTCCGGACAGCAGGGCCGATGTGGCGTAGTTCTGCGTGCCGAAGCCGGCGACGACGACCAGCATATCGGTTGTGTCAGCCGCATCGAAGCGGCCGCTGACCGCCACCGGCAGGCCGCATGTGGTGACCGGCGCCTCGCCTGTCACCGAGACCAGCCTGAAATCGAACAGCGTCTCACCGGCAATGCGGTTGGCGGCGCGCAACGGATCGACGGCCGACGCGACGCACATGATCGACGAGCCGGAGAATACCAGCAGCGTCACCTTGAGCGGCAAACGCTCGGCCCGAAAGATCGTCGGTTTTTCGTTTTTGGTCACACGATCTTCGTAAAACGCAAAACAGTTTCCGGCAAGTCAGGCATTCTTGCCCTACGTTCTATTGGGAGAGAGTCCGATGCCGTTAGCGATGAACCGTGAGGTTTTCATTACCTGTGCCGTGACCGGGTCCGGCGGTTCGCAGGACCGCAGCCCGCATGTGCCGCGCTCGCCCAGAGAGATCGCCGATTCGGCCATCGAGGCGGCAAAGGCAGGTGCTGCAATCGTGCACTGCCATGTGCGCGATCCCGAGACCGGCAAGCCTAGGCGCGACGTGCATCTCTATCGCGAAGTAACCGAGCGCATCCGCGCGGCAGACGTCGACGTGGTGCTGAACCTGACCGCCGGCATGGGGGGTGACATGGTATTCGGCCCGCCGGAGAAGCCGCTGCCGCTGAACGAAAAAGGCACGGACATGGGCGGCGCGAGCAACCGCATGGAACATGTGCGCCAGTGCCTGCCGGAAATCTGCACGCTCGATTGCGGCACCATGAATTTCGCCGAGGCCGATTATGTCATGACCAATACGCCCGGCATGCTGCGTGCCATAGGCGGCATGATGACGGCGCTCGGTGTCAAGCCGGAGATCGAGGCCTTCGACACCGGGCATCTGTGGTTCGCCAAGCAATTGGTCGAGGAAGAAGTGCTGAAGCCGGACGCGCTGGTGCAATTGTGCATGGGCGTGCCGTGGGGCGCGCCGGACGACCTCAACACCTTCATGGCCATGGTCAACAATGTACCGTCGACCTGGAACTGGTCGGCCTTTGCCATTGGCCGCAACCAGATGGCCTATGTCGCGGCCGCGGTGCTGGCCGGCGGCAATGTCCGCGTCGGACTGGAGGATAATCTCTGGCTCGACAAGGGCGTGCTGGCGACCAATGCGCAGCTGGTCGAGCGGGCGGTCAGCATCGTGTCGAATATGGGCGCCAGGGTCATCGGCCCGGACGAAGTCCGCAAGAAGCTGAACCTGACGAAGCGCGCACCGCTTTGAAAAGCCGGTAGCCGGTTGGGAGGAGCCGCCGATGAAGACCGTGAAATTCACCGCCATGAAGGACGGCGACCGCGAGGACTATGCCTTCCTCACCGAGCACGAGATCGACTATGCGGCAAAGACCGGCGAGCGGCTGCTCGACGCGCTCGTCCAGCTTGATGCGGGCCCCTCGGGCTACAAGATCACCCGGCTCGGCCATTCGCTGCAAGCGGCAACACGGGCCTGGCGCGACGGCGCCGACACCGACTGGATTGCCTGCGCCTTGCTGCACGATATCGGCGACATCTACGCGCCCTATAACCACGACGAGTATGCGGCGTCGATCCTGAAACCCTTCGTTCGCGAGCAATGCACCTGGGTGGTGGAGAAGGACGGCGATTTCCAGCGCCTCTATTACGCCCACCACCTCGGCGGCAATCCGCACGCCCGCGACCGTTTCGCCGGGCACATCTACTTCGACGATTGCGATGAGTTTTGCGAACGCTGGGATCAGTCGAGCTTCGATCCCGACTACGAGACATTGCCGATCGATTTCTTCCGGCCCTTCGTGCTCGAAGTGTTCGCGCGCAAGGCCTATGACGCGTCCGTGATCCGTGCCGGCGAGCGCGTCGCCCTCACCGACCCCGCAACAGCCCGCACAAGAACCGGAGCTTCCGCATGAGCATCATCAACAAGGCGGCCGCCATCGGCGGCGGCGTCATCGGCGCCGGCTGGGTCGCGCGGCTGCTGCTCAACGGCATCGACGTGTCGATCTTCGATCCCGATCCCGAGGCGTCACGCAAGGTCGGCGAGGTGATGAAGGGAGCGCGACGCGCCTACAAGCAGATGCTGCCCGGCGGCCTGCCGAAGGAGGGCAAGCTTACCTTCGCCAAGACGATCGCCGAGGCGGTGGCCGACGCCGACTTCATCCAGGAAAGCGTGCCGGAGCGGCTCGACCTGAAGCACCGCGTGCTGGCCGAGATCGACCTTTATGCGCCGGCCAACGCCATTGTCGGATCCTCCACCTCCGGCATCAAACCGACCGACATGCAGGTGGCGATGAAGAAGCACCCGGAGCGGCTGGTCGTCGGCCATCCGTTCAACCCCGTCTATCTGCTGCCGCTGGTCGAAATCGTCGGCGGCGAACAGACCTTTCCCGAGGCGATCGAAGTCGCCAAGGAGATGTATGCCTCGATCGGCATGAAGCCGGTGGTGATCCGCAAGGAGATCGAAGCGTTCGTCGGCGACCGGCTGCTCGAAGCGGCCTGGCGCGAGGCGCTGTGGCTGGTCAAGGACGGCATCTGCACGGTCGAGGAGCTCGACGACATCATGCGCTACGGCTTCGGCCTGCGCTGGGCGCAGATGGGCATGTTCCAGGTCTATCGCGTCGCCGGCGGCGAGGCCGGCATGCGCCACTTCATGGCGCAGTTCGGCCCGTGCCTGAAATGGCCGTGGACCAAGCTGATGGACGTGCCGGAGTTCAACGATGAGCTGGTCGAGCTGATCGCCACGCAGTCGGACGACCAGGCGCACGGTCTGTCGATCCGCGAGCTCGAAAAGATCCGCGACGACAATCTGGTCGCCATCATGGAGGCACTGTCGAAGCAGAACAAAGGCAAAGGCTGGGGTGCCGGCGCCCTGCATAAGGACTACACCAGGCAGCTGGCCAAGCTCGCGGCCAAGAAGCCCACCGCCTCCAAGGCGGCCGAAAAGGCAAAGGCTGAAAAGCCGAAGAAAAGGAAGAAAGGCTGAGACCATGGATTTTGGTCTTTCGGAGGAGCAGAAGCTCATCGTCGAGACGACGCGGGCCTTCGTCGAGAACGAGCTTTACCCACATGAGCGCGAAGTGGAGCGTACCGGCGTGCTGCGCCGCGAGCTGATCGAGGAGATCAAGGCCAAGGCGATCGAAGCCGGCCTCTATGCCGCCAACATGCCGGCCGATGTCGGCGGCGCCGGGCTCGATACGGTGACCTGGCTGCTCTATGAAAAGGAACTCGGCCGCGCCAATTACGCGCTGCATTGGACCTGCGTGGCGCGGCCTTCGAACATCCTTCTCGCCGGCACGCCGGAGCAGCGCGAAAAATATCTGTTTCCCTGCATTCGCGGCGAGAAATGGGATTGCCTGGCAATGACCGAGCCGGGCGCCGGCTCCGATCTGCGCGGCATGAAGGCAACCGCCGTGCAAGACGGCGACGACTGGGTGCTGAACGGCACCAAGCATTTCATCAGCCATGCGGACCTCGCCGATTTCGCCATCGTCTTCATGGCCTCGGGTGAGGAAGGGTCTTCGCGTGGAAAACGCAAGAAGATCACCGCCTTCTTTGTCGATAAGGGCACCAAGGGTTTTACGGTGCGCGACGGCTACCGCAACGTCTCGCATCGCGGCTACACCAATGCCATCCTCGAATTCGACGATTGCCGGTTGCCGGCCAGTCAGGTTCTGGGCGAGGTCCACAAAGGCTTCGACGTCGCCAATTCGTGGCTTGGCGCAACGCGCCTGCAGGTCGGCGCCACCTGCCTCGGCCGCGCCGAGCGGGCGCTTGGCCACGCCGTCGAATACGCCGCGCAGCGCCAGCAGTTCGGCCAGCCGATCGGCAAGTTCCAGGGCGTGTCGTTCAAGCTCGCCGACATGGCGACCGAGCTGAAGGCCGCCGACCTGATGGTGTTCGAAGCCGGCTGGAAGTACGATCAGGGTACCGTCACCGACCAGGACATGGCCATGGCCAAACTGAAGGCCACCGAGATGCTCGCCTTTGTCGCCGACGAGGCGATCCAGATCCATGGCGGCATGGGGCTGATGGACGATTTGCCGCTCGAGCGCATCTGGCGCGACGCCCGCGTCGAGCGCATCTGGGAAGGCACCTCGGAAATCCAGCGCCACATCATCTCGCGGGCGCTGCTGCGCCCGTTCGGGGGCTGAACAGCGCAATGTTTGCATTCCTTCGCGCCCCCCTCTGTCCTATCGGACATCTCCCCCTCAAGGGGGGAGATCGGCCGCCATTCCTGATTTCGCCAGTTATTGCCGTTGCATGCCTGGGGCCGGCGGCCCAACTGCCAATCTCCCCCCTTGAGGGGGAGATGCCAAGTTTTGGCAAAGAGGGCAGGGCAGAGGAGGGTGTTCATGCACAAACTTGAGCGCCTTTTGCGCCCGCGGACAATCGCGGTCTTCGGTGGCGCGCAGGCTGCCGCCGTCGTCGCGCAATCGATCAAGATGGGCTTTGCCGGCGAGATCTGGCCGGTGCATCCGAGCAAGGCCGAGGTCGCCGGCCGCAAGGCCTATCGCTCGGTGGCCGAATTGCCCGGTGCGCCGGATGCCGCTTTCGTCGGCGTCAACCGGCACTTGACCATCGAAGTGGTCAAGGCACTGGCCGAGCGCGGCGCCGGCGGTGCGGTCTGCTTCGCCGCCGGCTTCCTCGAAACCGAGGCCTATGACGAGGACGGCGAGCGGCTGCAGGCCGAGCTGGTCGCGGCGGCGGGCCAAATGCCAATCATCGGGCCGAACTGCTACGGGCTCATCAACTATGCCGACGGCGCGCTTTTGTGGCCCGACCAGCATGGCGGCATCAGGCTGCCAGAAGGCGGTCGCGGCGTTGCCATCATCACCCAGTCGTCGAACATCGCCATCAATATGACGATGCAGAAGCGCGGCCTGCCGATCGCCTTTCTGATGACCGCCGGCAACCAGGCGCAGACCGGGCTTTCCGAAATGGCGCTCGGCCTGATCGAGGACGACCGTGTCACCGCGCTCGGCTTGCATATCGAGGCTTTCGATTCGGTAGCCGGCTTCGAAAGGCTGGCGGCACGGGCGCGCGAGCTGAAAAAGCCTGTCATCGCCATGAAGGTCGGCCGCTCCGAGCAGGCGCGGCAGGCGACCGTTTCCCATACCGCGTCGCTGGCCGGCTCGGACGCAGCGTCCGGCGCCTTCCTGAAGCGGCTCGGCATCGCCCGCATCGATTCGATCCCGGCCTTCATCGAGGCGCTCAAGCTGCTGCACGTCACCGGCCCCCTGCCCGGCTACCGGCTGTCGTCGATGAGCTGTTCGGGCGGCGAGGCGTCGGTGATGGCCGACAGCGCCGAAGGCCGCTGGGTGACGTTTCCGCCACTCACCCCCGAGCACCGCGCGCATGTCAAATCGACGCTCGGGCCGCTGGTCGCGGTGGCCAACCCGCTCGACTACCACACCTTCATCTGGAACAACGAGCCGGCGATGACCGCCACCTTCACCGCGATGGTGTCGGGCGGCTTCGACCTCAACATGCTGGTGCTCGATTTCCCGCGCCCCGACCGCTGCTCGGACACCGACTGGTGGGCGACGCTGCGCGCCTTCGAAGTGGCGCTGAAGACCAACAGCGCGCAAGGCGCGATCGTCTCCTCGCTGCCGGAGAACCTGCCCGAGGAATACACTGCCGGCCTGATGGCGCGGGGCATGGTGCCGCTGTTCGGCATCTCCGAAGCCATGGACGCCGCCCAGGCGGCGGCCTTCATCGGCTGGGCCTGGCGCGAGCCGCAGGCGCAGCCGATCGACACTTCGGCGTCCGGCGCGCCGGTCGGCGACCATGTCACGCCGGACGAGGCCGAGGCGAAGGCGCGGCTCATCGAGGCCGGGCTCCCCGTGCCGAAGGGCGAGCGCGCCGGCAACGCGGTCGAAGCTGTCATCTCCTCGATGGCGCTCGGCTTCCCGGTGGCGCTGAAGGCCCTTGGTGTCATCCACAAGTCCGAGCTCGACGCGGTCCGGCTCAATTTGAGGGATGCCGAATCCGTCAGCACCGCCGCCCACGATCTCGGCCCGCTCGGCACGGGCCTTTATGTCGAGCGCATGGTGCGCGACGGCGTCGCCGAGCTGCTCGTCGGCTTCACCCGCGACCCGATGTTCGGCGCGGTGATGACGCTCGGCACCGGCGGCGTGCTGGTCGAGCTGTTGCGCGACAGCGTCACGCTGATGCTGCCGGCGACCCGCGACGATATCGAGGCCGCTTTGCGCGGGCTGAAACTGTTCCCGCTGCTCGACGGCTATCGCGGTCGGCCGAAGGCCGATGTCGCAGCGGCAATCGATGCGATATCGGGCATTGCCGCTTTCGTGCAGCAAAACGCCGGCGAGATCGAGGAACTCGACATCAATCCGCTGATCGTCTGCACCGAAGGCAAGGGCGCCTGGATCGCCGATGCGCTGCTGGTGCTTGGAGACAAGAAGAATGTCTGAAATCATTTCGACCCGCCGCGAAGGCGCTGTCCTCGAAGTCACGCTCGACCGGCCCAAGGCCAATGCCATCGACCTGAAGACGTCGCGGCTGATGGGCGAGACTTTCAAGGCGTTTCGCGACGATCCCGACTTGCGCGTCGCCATCGTCAAGACCGCCGGTGACAAGTTCTTCTGCGCCGGCTGGGACCTGAAGGCCGCGGCCGGCGGCGACGCGGTCGACGGCGACTACGGCGTCGGCGGCTTCGGCGGGCTGCAGGAACTGCGCGATCTCAACAAGCCGGTGATCGCCTGCGTCAACGGCATGGCGGTCGGCGGCGGCTTCGAACTGGCGCTATCCTGCGACCTCATCTATGCATCGGATCACTCCTCCTTCGCGCTGCCCGAAATCCGCGCCGGCACGCTTGCCGATGCGGCGACGATCAAGCTGCCGAAGCGCATCCCCTACCATGTCGCCATGGACCTTCTGCTCACCGGCCGCTGGATGGATGTCGCCGAGGCGCATCGATGGGGCCTGGTCAACGAGGTGCTGCCCAAGGAAAGACTGGAGGACCGCGTCTGGGAGATCGCGCGGCTGCTCGCCAGCGGCCCGCCGCTGGTCTTCGCCGCGATCAAGGAGACGGCCCGGGTCGCAGAATCGCTGACTTTCCAGGACGCGATGAACCGGGTGACGCGCCGGCAACTGTCGACGGTTGACGCACTCTACGGCTCGGAGGACAATCTCGAGGGCTTTCGCGCCTTTGCCGAGAAGCGCGATCCGGTGTGGAAGGGGAAGTAGTGGTATTGCAGGAATGATGGCGCTCACCCCCTCTGTCCTGCCGGACATCTCCCCCTCAAGGGGGGAGATTGGATGTCATCATCGCTTTCGCCAATTGTCGACGCCGGAGAAAAGGCGGTTTCGCCGAAGCTGCCGATCTCCCCACTTGAGGGGAAGATGGCCGGCAGGCCAGAGGAGGGTGTTCAGGCGGATTCATTGCGATCCATTCAGCGCCCATGACCGACTACAAAACCCTCATCGACGCCGAGACCTGGGCCTTCATCGAGCGGACCAATTCTTATTATCCGCCCGATACGATCGACTACACCATCGCCGAGCAGCGCGAGATCTACAACCGGATGTGCCGCGAGTTCTTTGCCGGCTATCCCCAAGGCGTCACGGCGGAAACCACCGCCATTGCCACACCCTGGCACATTCCGATCCGCGTCTACCGCGCCCCGGCGCCGGAAGCTTCGGCGATGGTGCTTTATTTCCATGGCGGCGGTTTTATCCTCGGCGGGCTCGACAGCCACGACGACCTCTGCGCCGAGCTTTGCGGCCGCACCGGCTATGAAGTGGTTTCGGTCGACTACCGGCTGGCGCCTGAGCACCTTCATCCGGCCGCCTTCGACGACGCCATCAGCGCCTTCGAATGGGCGGCGGCGACTTACGAGCGTCCTGTCCTGCTCTGCGGCGACAGTGCCGGCGGCAATCTCGCCGCCGCTGTCAGTCACGCAACGCGCGGCCATGCGCGCAAGCCGATCGGCCAGATTCTGGTCTATCCCGGCCTTGGCGGCGACAGCTCCGCCGGTTCCTACGTCACCCACGCGGAGGCGCCGATGCTTACCGCGCGCGACCTCGTTTTCTACAGGGACATCAGGACCGGTGGCGACGATCGCACCGGCGATCTCACTCTGTGGCCGCTCGCCGACGCCGAGTTCGCCAATCTTCCGCCCACCGTCGTGATCACCGCTGAATGCGACCCGCTGTCGTCGGACGGCGAAGCCTATCGCGACCGCATCGTTGCCGCGGGCGGGCGGGCCTGGTGGCTCGAGGAGCCGGGGCTGGTGCATGGCTATTTGCGCGCCAGGCACACGGCCGGCCGCGCCCGCTCGAGCTTTACCCGGATTGTCGATGCGGTAGCGGTTTTGGGAAGGGGCGAGTGGATCTGGTGAGGGATGTCTTCCCGACCAGAACGGGCCTTTGTCGGCCGGTACAGCTCTATTTGCGGCGGCGTCGCCGGCCGGAAACCTGCTTCAGCCAAGGTCCTAAATGAAAGCCGCTCATCAGCAGGTACATCGGGACCATGCCGCCCAGCGGTGACGCCTCTTGCCCGGTCGAGCACATCATGTCCGGCGCGCCGCCGAGAAGCGTCAGCAGCGCCATGGTTGCGAAGGTCGGCGCGGCCGCAAAGGACAGCCAATCGGCTGCACTATGGCCGGCCGGGCTCGCATCGCCGGTGGATCCGCCTGCATGAATCTCGCTCATGTCCGTTGTCCTGCATAGCGAGCGGGATGCGGTCGAACCGTGCATCCCGCTCCTCCAATTGTCCTGGCCGCATTTGCGCGACGCCAAAGACGTTCTATTCAGTGCGGTTCCGGAACGCGGCCTCTCCGGCGTCCGACACCTCGACCCACTTTTTGTCGGGAACGGCTTCGGCGCCGTAATTGTCGTGCCAGTTCCACCACTTGTACGTCGGCGTCTGCGGATAGCCCTCGGGCGAATCCTCCCAAACCTCCTGGCGGCCGAGCGGCGACAGGTCGAGATAGCTCCATACGGTCCCCATCGCCTCGTCGCCGCGGTTGTTAATGAAGTAGGTACGGAACACGCGATCACCGTCGCGGATGAACACGTTGTGGCCGTGCCATTCGTCAACGCCGAAATCGGCATCGAAGCTGTCGGTGATGGTGTACCAGGGCATCTTCCAGTCCATCCGCGCCTTCAGCCGCGCAATGTCGGCCTGCGGTGCGCGCGAGGCGTAGGCAAGCGTGGTGTCGCGGGCGTTCAGATGGGCAAGATTGCCGACCTGGTCCGCCCCCAGCGAGCAGCCGCGGCAAGCGTGGTCGGGCCAGCCGAATACGCCGGGCTCGAAGAAGGCGCGGTAGACGATCAGCTGACGGCGGCCCTCGAACAGGTCGAGCAGGCTCACCTTTCCGTCGGGGCCCTCGAACGTATAGGTCTTCTCCACCGCCATCCACGGCATCCGCCGGCGCTCGGCGGCCAGTGCGTCGCGAGCCCGGGTCACAGTCTTCTCCTTCACGAGCAACTGCTGGCGCGCGGCCTCCCACGCGTCAGGCGAAACGACCGGTGGTGTCTTCATCGCGAGCCGCGTCGTCTGCTCGCCTGTGCCATTCTGATGTGCCGTCATTGTGCATCTCCCTTGCTGGTTTGTCGCCGCACCGGCGCGACGTGTTGGGTCGTGAGCCAGGATAGGGGCGATAGCGGATTGGCGAGAGTGACAAGTGTGACGCGATTCCGACGGGTCCGCTGATCACGGCCAATTTCGCCGCCCGCGACGCCCCTGCGCTCATTCGTGCCCGGACTGCTGAATGGGCCGAGCGCCGGCCAGATAGCGGTCATTGTCAAACGGCTCGGCGTGGTTGCTGTCCGGACTCCACAGCTGCCGGTGGGTTCGTGTGAGATCGCCGAGGTAGACATGCAGCGCACCCGATCGCGCACCGCCCGTATTCGCAACCGCATGCACGGTATTTGACGCCATGTGCACCACGGCAGGCGCTGCGATGTCCTGCCTTTCGGGAACATCGAGTTCGCTGCCGGCAACGGGATAGATGAAGTTCGTCTCGCTGCCCTTGTAGATGCCGATCAAGGCATCCATCAGGTGGTTGTGAGGCGGGTACTGCAGGCCGGGCGACAGAGTGATGTGATAGATCGTCAGGTTCGGACTCGCATGCAGAAGCACCTCGTCGTCGTCTTCTTCGTGAGCGAGTGTTCCCGATGCGTGAAAGCGGTTGGTGTAGTCGCCCAGGACCGTCCTTACCGCTTCGAGGGGACCTGGCCCCTTCGCGGCATTGACGATATCATCGGCAGCGGCGTAGAGAGGCGAGTTGGCGGGTAAAGGCATATCAGTTATCCTCCCTGAGATGCTCAGATTATCAATCTGAGATGCTCACGCTAGCGAATGCTGATGCCAGCGTCAACCGGACAGCCAGACGGACAGAATATGAAAACGACGAAGTTGACCGCCGAACCGGCAAGGCCGGCCACGGTCGAGGCGACAGCACTGTCAGCCGCCGACGTCCTTCGCAGGGAACAGGCATATGAGCAGCTGAGGAACGACATCATTGCCTGCGTGTTGCGCCCCGGCGAAGCGCTGACGGAGAAACAGATCGGTGATCGATACCAGATCAAAAAGGCGACCATCCGCGCGGCGCTGGCCCGACTGATGCAGGAAGGACTGGTCAGGAGCGAGCCGCGCCGCGGCTACGTCGTTGCTACGCTCAGCCTGCGGGATGTCAACGAGATCTTCGATGTCCGCAGCTTGATCGAGCCGGAAGTGTTCAGGGTGGCGGCATCGAACATGACCGAGCGCGGGCTCGAGGATGTCAGGCTGGCAGCGCAAAAAGTGCTGAAGCCGGAGACGCTACGCAGCCACGTTGCCTTTCTTGCGGCCGACCGTGCCTTTCGTCTGGCCCTTGCGGAGCTCTCGGGAAATTTACGACTGGCGCATCTCCTGGACCAGATACTCGACCAGTCGGCGCGGGTTCTCCACCTCGGCTTCAAGTCCCGCGACTTCACCCAGTTGATCATCGCCCAGCAAAAGGAGCTGGTCCTTGCCTGCGAGGCAGGCGAGGTTTCCGCCATCGTCAAACTTGCCCGTTCGCAGTGCCTGTCTCTCAAGAAGCAGGTGCTCGAGGCTTTGCTTGCCGGTTCCAAGCTTCAAGACGTCAATTTGCAGCCCTTCGCCTAGAGCGGTTCCGGTTCTCCTGGAACCGGTAACCCGCTCTAACCATCTGTTTTGCCGCATTTATGCGGACGCCAAATGATTCCATTTTGGCTGCAAAATGCTCTAAGGGAAGTTGGCCATTCGGTGCAATCGCCACCTTGGCGCAACGGCCGCCGGCGGGCCTTGTTTCACCCCACCGCGCGTGCCGCCGCCCGTCCGGCACTGCGGCCGGAAAAGATGCAGCCGCCGAGAAACGTGCCTTCGAGCGCCGCATAGCCGTGCATGCCGCCGCCGCCGAAACCGGCGGCCTCGCCCGCCGCGTACAGCCCCTCGACTGGTTGGCCGCCGGCGCCCAGCACGCGGCTGTCGAGGTCAGTCTCCAGCCCACCGAGCGTCTTGCGGGTCAAGATGCTGAGCCTGACGGCAATCAGCGGGCCATTGGCGGGATCGAGCAGCTTGTGCGGCCTAGCCGTGCGGATCAGCCGGTCGCCGAAATAGGCTCGCGCGCCGCGCAACGCAGTAATCTGCATGTCCTTGGAGAACGGATTGTCGAGCTGCCGGTCGCGGGCGCGGATTTCGCGCTCAACCTGCGCCAGTTCGAGCAGCGGCTCGCCGCCGGCCACTGCGTTCATGCGGGCGACCAGCGCCGGCAAATCAGGCTCGACGATGAAATCCTCGCCCTTCTCCATGAACGCCTTGACCGGCGCGGGCACGCCGCTGGTGGCGCGGCCGAGCACCTGGCGCCAGCTCTTCCCCGTCAGATCGGGGTTCTGCTCGGAGCCCGACAGCGCGAACTCCTTCTGGATGATCTTTTTGGTCAGGATGAACCAGGAATGATCGAAGCCGGTGCTCATGATGTGGCTGAGCGTGGCCAACGTGTCGAAGCCGGGATAGAGCGGGACCGGCAGGCGCTTGCCGCGCGCATCGAGCCACAGCGATGACGGGCCGGGCAGGATGCGGATCGCATGATCGGTCCAGATCGGTGCCCAGTTCCTGACGCCCTCGACATAGTGCCACATGCGGTCGCGGTTGATCAGCCGGCCGCCGGCGGCTTCGGCGATCGCCAGCATGCGGCCGTCGACATGATCGGGAACGCCAGTGATCATGCGTTTCGGCGGCGCGCCCATCCGCTTCGGCCAATTCTCCCGGACCAGCTGGTGATTGGCGCCGATGCCGCCGGAGGCGACGATGACGGCCTGCGCCTTCAGCTCGAAATCGCCGGTGATCTCGCGCGAGCTCTTGCGGCCGCGCTCGGCATCGCTCGCCGCCAATAGGTCGCCGCGCACGCCGTCGACGACGCCGCCCGTCCGCGTCAATTCGTTGACCCGGTGACGGAATTTGAAGCGGATCAGCCCGCGCTTCTCGGCCTCGCGTACGCGCTGCGCGAACGGTTCGAGCACGCCAGGGCCGGTGCCCCAGGTGATGTGGAAGCGCGGCACCGAATTGCCGTGGCCGACGGCATTGCCGCCGCCGCGCTCGGCCCAGCCGACCACCGGAAAGAATTTCAGGCCGCGCTGCATGAGCCAGGAGCGCTTCTCGCCGGCGGCGAAGCCGAGATAGGCCTCGGCCCAGCGGCGCGGCCAGAGATCTTCCGTGCGGTCGAAGGCTGCGGTGCCCAGCCAGTCCTCGAGCGCCAGCTCATACGAATCGCGGATGCGCATGCGCCGTTGTTCGGGCGAATCGACAAGGAAGATGCCGCCGAGCGACCAGAATGCCTGGCCGCCAAGCGACTGTTCCGGCTCCTGCTCGACGATGATGGTCTTCTTGCCGGCCGCAGTCAGTTCGGCCGCAGCGACAAGGCCGGTAAGGCCGGCGCCGACAATGATCACATCCGCATCGTCGGACATCTATTTGGCCATGATCTTGTCCAAAAACCGGTCCCCACTTTTTGGGATCATGGCCGGCCTAGACTGTTTCCCAGCCTTCCTTCTCGCCGGCGCGGAAGATGGCATCGATGACCTTCTGGTTGAGCACCGATTCTTCCAGAGTGAAGACGCGGTCCTTGCCGCCCTGGGCCGCCCGCGCAAAGGCCTCGACTTCCAGCCGGTATTGCTGCGTGCCGGGAAAGCGGAACACCTGCGCCTCGCTGTGGTTCTGGTTGTGCAGCTCGACGCGGTGATGGTCGTAGAGCCCGGCGTTGAACGGTGAGAACACCTCGATGAAGCCCTTCTCGCCGTGCAAGACCATCACCTGGCGTGCCGCCATCTGCGTCGACAGGTAAAACGACAGCTCGAAGTCGCCGAAATCGGCGCGGATCGAGGAATAGATGTCGGTGCCGAATGTCTTGTCGCGCTCGATCGTCGCCTGGACGCGCAGAGGCTCCTTGCCGGTCGAAAAGCGCGTCGATACCGTCGGATAGACGCCGATGTCGGGCAGCGCGCCGCCGCCGAGATCGAGCTTGTTGCGCATGTTGTTGGGGTCGACATTGTAATAGGAGAACGCGCCCTGGACATGGCGCAGCCGGCCGATGGCGCCGTTGGCGATCAGCTCGCGCACCTTGATCCACTGCGGATGGTAGACGACCATGAAGGCTTCGCAGACCAGCACCTTCCTGGCATCGCGCAGCTTGATCAGCGGCGGAATGTCCTTGGCATCGAGCGCCAGCGGTTTTTCGACCAGGACATGCTTGCCGGCCTCGATCGCCTTGGCCGTCCATTCGACATGCTGCGAGGTCGGCAGCGGAATGTAGACGCCGTCGATGTCGCTGGAGGCGAGCAGCTCCTCATAGGAGCCGAACGCGTGGCGCGCACCGAAGCGTTCGCCCAGCGCCCGCGCTTTCGACAGATCGCGGCTGGCAATCGCGGACAGCACGCCGTTCTCCGCCTCGACGATTGCCGGCAAAAGCTGCTCGCGGCCGATCTTGGCCGTCGACAAAACACCCCATCGGAACATCAAATTTCTCCTCTCGATTGCAGGCCTGGAGGTTTGCCCTAATTCAGGAGAAAAGCCAATGCGGGAGCATGGCGGCGAACAGGGCGATCATCTGCGGCTTGTCCGGATGCCCGCGCTGCCCTGGCGGAACCTGCAAAGGCTATCCCCTTCTACCCGTCAGCGTCATGTCGAAGTCGACGACGTTGGAATAAATCGGCGTGCCGACATCCATGCCGTAGCGCGACCGCAGCACCTTGCCGGTGACGTGGAATTTTATCGTGCCCGCCTTGAGGCCACCGAGATCGGCTGTGAACTTTTCCTGAAAGGTCTTGCCGCGCGCCGTCAGCCTGCCGGTAACCAGGGCTGACGTGTCGCCGGTGCGTTTGACGCTGGTCGAACGGAACTGGATCTCCGGATTGTCGGCGGCGTCGAAGACCGCGTCCGAGCGAAGAAAGGCATCGATGCGGCTTTGGCCGGTGCCGACGCTTTCGGGGAAGATGGTGAAATTGACCTGGGACCGGCCGACATCGCTGTTGTCGATGAGGATACTGCCCTTGAAGCGGGCGAAGGCACCGTCGAGCCCGCCGCCGCCGAGCTTGCCGATGGAGAAGTGGATGCTGGAACTCCCCGGGCGGATGATGTAGCTGCCGGCCGCGTCGCCGAGGGCAACGGCGGCGAAAACAGGCATGGCAATACAAGCGGCGGCGGCCGCAAATCCGAAGATGCGCGCGTACATGGAAATGGTCCTCTTGGCAGGCAACGCTTTCTTGCGTCCTCGCCCCATCAACGAATGAGCCGTCCGCTCTATTCCCTGTCGTGATGTGACGAAGCCGTGATCATGCGCGTCAGCACGGTATCCCTCAGCCAGAAATGATGGCGCAGCGCTGCGGCGAGATGCAAAGCGACAAGTCCGATGCCGGCATAGGCGAGATACCAGTGCGTCGCTGCCCAGAAGCTTTCTGCCGTGTCCGATTCACCGAGCGGCAGATTGGGCATGACGAACAGATTGAACGGCACGCTCGGGATCTCCAGCACCGAGACCGAGACCAGCGCCCAGCCGGACAACGGCAGAGCGAGCTGAAACGCATAAAGCGCGAGATGGACCAGCGGCGCCGCACGGCGCTCGAAAGGCCCGACCGAGCGCGGCAGCGATGGGGCCGGTCTGCCTAGGCGCCAGGCGATGCGCAGGATGACCAGTCCAAGCAGCAGGAAGCCGAAGGATTTATGCAGCTGGATCAGCTCGAAGGCGGTGCGCTGGCTGGACAGCCGCACCATGACGAAGCCGAGCACGAACTGGCCGATAAAGAGCGCCGCGATCAGCCAGTGAAGGATGATCGCCGTCCAGCCGTAGCCGGCCGTCTGGTTTTTGGGCAGTGCTGACATGGTCGGTGAACGAATGCCAGGTCGGCTTTCTTCCACCTCTCCCTTGTGGGGAGGGTTGGCTTACTCGCCGACCTTGAAAAAATCGACAAAGGCCCTGAGCGCCGGCCGCATCTGGCGGCGGCTGGGGTAATAGACGAAGAAGCCGTCGAAGCGCGGGCACCAGTCCTCCAGCACGCGAACGAGCTTGCCGGCGGCGAGCGCGGCGCGGACATAGTCCTCGAACACGAAGGCGAGCCCGGCGCCGTCAACCGCGGCATTGGCAATCAGATGGTCCTCGTCGAGGATCAGCGGCCCTTGCACCGCTATCTCGATCTCCTCGCCGTTTTGCTCGAATTCCCAGCGGTAGAGAATGCCGCTGGAGAAGCGGAAGCGGATGCAGCGGTAAGCGGCGAGATCGCGCGGATGCTGCGGCTTGGGCACGGTCTCGAAGTAGGCTGGCGCGCCGACCACGGCGCCGCGAAGGTCTGGTCCGATGCGCACCGCGATCATGTCGCGCTGCAGGCTCTCGCCCAGTCGCACACCGGCATCGAAGCCGCCCTCGACGACGTCGGTGAAGCGGTCCTCGATGACGATCTCCAGCACGATGTCGGGATAGGCAGCCGCAAAGGCGCTGAGCCTCGGCGTCAGCGCCAGGTGGGCCGCGGTGCGCGGCACGGTCAGCCGGAGATTGCCGGCCGGCCGGTCGCGCGCCTCGATCGCCGATTCCAGCGCCAGGTCGATTTCCGACAGCGCCGGCCTGAGGCGCTCGAGCAGTTGCGCGCCCTCCTCGGTCGGAGCGACGCTGCGCGTGCTGCGCGCCAGCAGGCGAACGCCAAGACACGCTTCCAGGCTGGACACCGCATAGCTGACCGCCGATGGCGCGATCGCCAGCTCCTTGGCGGCGCCGCGAAAACTGCCGCATTGGGCGACCGTTGCCAGTACCGCGAGCTGTGAAAGATGGGTTCGCTTCATTGATCTATTTCTTGGAACAGCCCGTGCAAATGAGAGCCGATTATCGAACGCAGGGCAAGACGCTATCTCTGCGGCATCACAACCATCACAACAAGGAGACACGTGATGCAAACCCGCAAGCTTGGCAATGAACTTGACGTCTACCCGGTCGGCCTCGGCTGCATGGGGATGAGCTTTGCCTATGGTGGCCAGCCGGAGGCGGAGGCGATTGCCACGCTGCGCCATGCCGTCGAGATCGGGGTCAATTTCTTCGACACGGCCGAGGTCTATGGCCCTTACGAGAACGAAATCCTGGTCGGCAAGGCGCTGAAGCCGGTGCGTGACAAGGTGACGATCGCAACCAAATTCGGCTTCAAGATCCTCGAAGAAGGCAGCGGCATGGAGCGCATGGCCGGTGTCGATAGCCGCCCGGAGCATGTCAAGGCGGTGGCCGAAGCGTCATTGAAGCGGTTGGATACGGAGGTGATCGATCTCTATTACCAGCACCGCGTCGACCCCAACGTGCCGATCGAGGATACGGTCGGCGCCATGGCCGAGCTGGTGCGCGAGGGCAAGGTGCGGGCGCTCGGCCTGTCGGAGGCGAGTGCGGCGACCATCCGCCGGGCGCATGCCGTGCACCCGATCGCCGCCGTGCAGAGCGAGTATTCACTGTGGAGCCGCGATCCGGAGGGGGAAGTGTTTGCCGTCTGCCGCGAGCTCGGCATCGGCTTTGTCCCGTATAGCCCGCTCGGCCGCGGCCTGCTCACCGGCACGATCGCCAAGCCCGATGTTCTCGGCGCCGACGACTGGCGCCGCGGGTTGCCGCGCTTCCAGGCCGACGCCATGGCGGCCAATGCGGCGGTCGTCGCCGTGCTGGAAAAGATGGCCGCCGGGAAGGGCGTGACGCCGGCGCAGCTGGCGCTCGCCTGGGTGCTGCATCAGGGCGACTTCATTGTCCCGATCCCTGGTGCCCGCAAGATCCGACATCTCGAACAGAATACGGCGGCAGCCGATATCGTACTGAGCCAGGCCGAGGTGGCATCCATCGGCGACGCCCTGTCGCCGGAAAAGGTGGTCGGCAAGCGCTATACCGAGGAGCTGCTGGCGCTGGTCAACGGGTGAACGGCAATCGACGGCGCAATCGAAACGGGGCGTTTCGGCACCCCTTTTTGACTAATACGGTGCGATGCAAAGCGTTGTGAGACCTCGGCGCGAGGCACCCCCTCTGTCCTGCCGGACATCTCCCCCTCAAGGGGGGAGATTGGCAGTTCCCGCGCCCTCCCCGCCCTTCCGGCGCCGGTGATTGGCGAAAGCCGAGGCGACATCCGATCTCCCCCCTTGAGGGGGAGATGCCCGGCAGGGCAGAGGGGGGGTGCCTCGCGCCGACATTTCCTACCAAGGCACGACACTGATCTCCGGCCAGTTCTCCCTGGCACGCGCGCCCTTCATCTCGTGCGTCTGCCGATTATCCAGTGCACGGTTCGGGGTAACGCGAAACGAGAAGATGTCGTCGAGCCCGAACGGCGCCACGAGCGCGAGTTGCCCATCGATGCCGAATCTAACGCCGACCGCATGGGTTTTCGAAGCGAAATAGGACAGCGCCTCGGCGGACGACGACAGTCTGGGATAGGAACCGCCAAAGCGCGCCTCAAACCACAGATGCACCCGCGCCTGGTTGCGCACTTCGACCGGCAGCGTCAGTCCTTCGAACTGCTTCGCCGCCCGGCGGATGACCGTGTCCTCGGCTTCATAGGACAGATCGCTCTCATCGAAATAGAACAGGTCGACATCCCGGATGCCGTACCCCGAGGGCTTTCCGGTCAGATGATTCCAGACGCTGTTGTAAAGCGCGCCTGAGACGACCAGCCAGTCCGGCAGGCCTAGCACCCGTACCCGCGACAGCGTCTCACCGACCAGCGGATCGGCTGAGACGATATCGAGAAAGACTGCACGCTGTTCCTCGAAGGGCAGCCCTGAATAGCGCAGATGGTCCATCGCCCTTTGGAGGGCGATTCGTCACCTGCCGGCAACCCCTCTAGATCCTCAGCGCGCCATCCGTTGTGCAATTATCGGAAAGGGCGTCGTGACGCCCATTTCTGCAGGCTAGTTTCCCTCTCGCCCAAGGCTCATTGTTCGGTCGGTCTCGGACCAGAAGACTGGCTCCTCGATTGACGGCCATTCTTCGCCGTACACAAAGCCTTCGATCGCATCTAGCTTTCCTTCAATCTCATCGAAGAACAGCACCATGCCGCAAAGAAGCTGGTCAGGTCCAACGCACGCTACCCGAAGCGAACTGAACACTCGACTCTCAAAGCGCAATTCCGGGGGAACCGATGAGGCAACGATTGTGGTCATGAACCCTACAGGATCGCGGCTGCGGTCTTTGACTTTCAGCGCACGCATCATGTCAGGAGAAACGCCGGCGGAACGGCAGAACTCCTTGACGAAAAACACTTCCAGCGGGGTCAGGTGCATTTAGCTCAGCGGCAGAACGGACAGCGTTTCATTGGCGCTTGTACATCACGTCCGTTCGGATGACGTACTTGCGCCCCGACAGCACCTCGTCGCCGCGATGCTCGATCGGATGGTAGAACGCCAGTGCCATTCCTTTCTTCGGCTTCACCAGAAGACTGCTACCGGCATAGCCCGGCACCTCGCCGCGAAACGAGGTTCCTCCCCCTTCAAATCCATCTGGTAGATAAATCATGAACGTGAACTGACTGCGCTCCAAGGCGTGGCGCTCGAAATAGCCGTCATGGTGCCAATCGAACTTCTGGCCCGGCCCATAGCGATAGAAACGGAAACGCTCATTCAGCCCGGTCAAGCGCCAGTCGCCGAGACCACGATAGAGCAGAGGCCGCGCCCGTGCGAAGAGCAAATCCGCAAGGTCCTCGTCATCGAAGACAACCCGGTCGTTATTGCGAAGCTCCTTCAGGACGGTGGCGCCGCCGGAGCTGTTCACCTTGGCCGCCTCGAAACCGTGCCGTTCACTGTCAGCGATCAGATCGGCGCATTCCTGGTCATCCAAGAAGCCGTCGATCGTCCCGATGTGAGTTGCCAGCCAGGTGATGGAGAGTTTGCTGGTGTGAACCATCATCGCATCCGTTCTAGGTTCTGAGCACGCCGCCGGTCTGCTTGCCGACATTCTCGACGATGCGCTTGGCCAGCGCCTCGAAATCGTCGTCGGTCAGCGTCTTTTCGACCGGCTGGATCGACACTTCGATAGCGATCGATTTCTTCGCCGCGCCGAGCGCTGCACCCTCGAAAACATCGAACACCGAGACGCCGGAAATCAGCTTTCGGTCGGCGGCAAGGGCGGCGCGAACGAGTGTGCCGGCTTCGACCGCCTTGTCGACGACGAAGGCGAAATCGCGCTTGACCGCCTGGAAGGCGGACAGATCCAGCCTCGGCTTTGTTCGCGTCGGCTTGGCCTTCGGCTCAGGCACGGTATCGATGAACACTTCGAAGCCGCAGAGCGGGCCGGAGACGTCCAGCCCCTCCAGCGTCTTCGGGTGGAACTCGCCAAACGTGCCAAGGATTACCTTCGGCCCAAGCTTGATCGTGCCGGAGCGGCCGGGATGATACCAGGCCGGGCCGCCAGCCTCGATCTGCAGCCGCTCGACCGGCGCGCCGCAGGCTTCGAGTGCTGCGATCGCATCGGCCTTGGCATCGAAGACGCCGACGGCGCCGGCATTGCCGGCCCAATGGCGGCCGGAGCCCTCGAGCCTGGCGGTGCCGCGCCGCACGCCGGCGGCAACACGCCGCTGCTGGTCGGCGCCGTCGCCCTCGTAAGTGCCCGACACTTCGAACAGCGCGACATCGCCGATGCCCCTGTCGGCATTGCGCTGTGCTGCCGCAATCAGCCCCGGCAGCAGCGACGGCCGCATGTCCGACATATCGGCGGCGATCGGGTTGGCAAGCTTCAGCGCCTGCTGGCCGCCGCCGAACAATTCGGCGTGTTTTGCCGGAACGAACGACCAGGTGACGGCCTCCATCATGCCGCGCACGGCAAGCGCCCGCTTGGCGGCGCGGGTGCGGATCTGCAGCACAGTCAGGATCCTGGCGTTGACCGCATCGTGCGAACCAAGCGGCTGCGGCGCGATATTGTCGACGCCGTGGATGCGCATGACCTCCTCGACCAGGTCGGCCTTGCCGTCGACATCCGGCCGCCAGGACGGGACCGCCACATTGACGACATCGCCCGTGCCCTCCGGCTTGAAGCCGAGGCGGGCTAGAATGTCGAGGCTCGTCGCGCGCGGCACTTCGATGCCGGTCAGCCGCTTCACTTCCGACAATGGGAACGAGACGATCTTCGGCTGATGGCCGGCATAGCCGACGACTTCGGTTTGCGCCGGCGTACCGCCGCAGAAATCGAGCACCAGCTTCGTCGCCAGCTCCAAGCCGGGAACCATCATTTCCGGGTCGACGCCGCGCTCAAACCGATAGCGCGCGTCGGTGATGATGCCGAGCGTGCGGCCGGTGCGGGCGGTGGTGATCGGGTCCCAAAGCGCCGACTCGATCAGCACGTCGGTGGTGTTCTCGTCGCAGCCGGAATGCTCGCCGCCCATGATGCCGGCAATCGATTCGATGCCGTCCTGGTCGGCGATGACGCACATCTCCGGCGTCAGCGTGTATTCGCGGCCGTCGAGCGACAGCACCTTTTCGCCATCACGCGCCCGGCGCACGGCGAGATTGCCGGTGACCTTCGCAGCGTCGAAGACATGCAGCGGCCGGCCGCGGTCGAAGGTGACGTAATTGGTGATATCGACGAGCGCGCTGATCGGCCTCAAGCCGATGGCGAGAAGCCTTTGCTGCAGCCATTTCGGCGACGGTCCGTTCTTGACGCCGCGCACCAGGCGCAGCGCAAAGCCGGGACAGAGCTCCGGCGCTTCGATCGTCACCTTGACCGGCGTCTCGCCCTTGCCGGGGATCGGCTCTATCGGCGCGCTCTTCAGCGTGCCGAGCCCGCTCGCCGCCAGATCGCGGGCGATGCCATGGACACTGGTCGCATCCGGCCGGTTCGGCGTCAGATTGATCTCGATCAGCGGATCATCGAGATGGGCATAGGCGGCGAAGCTGGTGCCGACCGGCGCATCGGCCGGAAGGTCGATGATGCCGTCATGCTCCTCGGACAATTCGAGCTCGCGCTCGGAGCACATCATGCCGTGGCTTTCAACGCCGCGGATCTTGCCGACGGTCAGCGTCACGTCGATGCCGGGAATATAAGTGCCCGGTGCTGCAAAGGCGCCGATCAGGCCCGCGCGGGCGTTCGGCGCTCCACACACGACCTGCACCGGCGGCTTGCCGTCGCCGGTGTCGACGGTCAGCACGCGAAGCCGGTCGGCGTCGGGATGCTGGACCGCCGTCAGCACCTTGGCAATGACGAAGGGGGCCAGGCTCGCCCGGTCGTCGACATGCTCGACCTCGAGGCCGATCGAGGTGAGACGCTCGACGATTTCCGCCAGCGAGGCGTCGGTCTCGAGATGATCCTTGAGCCAGGAGAGGGTGAGTTTCATGACTGTGTTCCGTCTGGTCTGGGCACGCTGCACTTGAAGCTATGCGGCCGCGCGTCGGACATGTGCAGGAAGGCGAGCTGCCCGCGGATTTGCTGCGGCCCGGTCGTCACGCGCTCAAGCCCCCGAACAGCGTCGGCATGTCAAGCGGCCTAAAACCGTAATGCGACAGCCAGCGCACATCGGCGTCGAAGAAGGCGCGCAGATCCGGCATGCCGTATTTCAACATGGCGATGCGGTCGATGCCCATGCCCCAGGCGAAGCCCTGGTATTCGTCGGGATCGAGCCCGCCGTAACGGAGCACATTGGGGTGGACCATGCCGCAGCCGAGGATCTCCATCCAGTCCGAGCCCTCGCCGAAGCGCACCTCGCCGGGCCGCGAACGGTCGCACTGGATGTCGACCTCGAGGCTGGGCTCGGTGAACGGGAAGAAGGACGGCCGGAAGCGCATCTTGACGCTCGGCACTTCGAAGAAGGCCTTGCAGAACTCCTCCAGCACCCATTTCATGTTGGCGACGTTGGCCGATTTGTCGATCACCAGCCCCTCGACCTGATGGAACATCGGCGAGTGGGTGGCATCGGAATCCTGCCGGTAGGTCTTGCCGGGAATGACGATGCGGATCGGCGGCTTCTGCATCTCCATGGTGCGGATCTGCACCGGCGAGGTGTGGGTGCGCAAAAGCTTGCGCTCGCCCTGCGCGTCCGGCTGGAAGAAGAAGGTGTCGTGCATCTCGCGCGCCGGGTGGCCTTCCGGGAAGTTCAGCGAGGTGAAATTGTAATAGTCGGTCTCGATGTCCGGACCTTCGGCGATGGCAAAGCCGAGATCGCCGAAAATCGCCGCGATCTCGTCGATAACCTGGCTGATCGGATGGATGCGGCCGCGCTCGGCCGGCGATTGCCTGACCGGCAAGCTGACGTCGACCTTCTCGGCGGCAAGCCGTGCCGTGATCGCCACATCTTTCAGCTCGGCGCGGCGCGCCGAAAGTGCCTCGGTGACGCGGTTCTTGAGGCCGTTGATTGCCGGGCCTTTGACCTGTCGCTCCTCGGCGCTCATCGAGCCGAGTGTCTTCAGCATCTCGGAAACCGAGCCCTTCTTGCCAAGGGCAGAGACACGCACCGCCTCGATCGCCTGCTCGTCGGCGGCCGAGGCGATCTCGGCCATCAGGGAATTTTCGAGAGTTTCCATGTCACTCATGTTCCAGATCCGATTGGAAGCAAAGAAAAACCCGCGCCAGCCCTGCCAGCGCGGGTTTCCCAAATCAAGTGTCGAATAGCTTGGGAAGCGCTGGTCTTAAGCGACAGCGCTTTCAAAAGCATTCGGCGTGGTATTCTTCAGGTATTCGAGCGCGACCTTGGCCTTGGCCACGAGTGCGGCGAAGGCCTGCGGCTCGTGGATGGCCATGTCCGACAGGATCTTGCGATCGATCTCGATGCCGGCCTTGTTGAGACCGTCGATGAAACGGCCGTAGGTCAGGCCATGCTCATGCGTCGCCGCATTGATGCGCTGGATCCACAGCGCGCGGAACGAGCGCTTGCGGTTCTTGCGGTCGCGATAGGCGTACTGCAGCGACTTTTCCACCGCCTGCTTGGCGATGCGGATGGTGTTCTTGCGACGGCCGTAAAAACCCTTGGCGGCTTTCAGGACCTTCTTGTGCTTGGCGTGCGAGGTGACGCCTCTCTTTACGCGTGCCATGTCATGATCTCCTTAAAAGCAATTCCAGGAAAAGTGCCTGGCGGTTTTCCGTTCGGAATTGCGTAAAACAAATGCGTGCCCAGACCGAATGCTCTTATTTTGGCGCATGATGTTTCCAAAAAGTCTGCAACTTTTTGGCATCATGCCCTAGAGGCCGTTCGGCAGAAAATTCTTGATGACCTTCTTGCCATCCGGTTCAGCCAGAACCATCGTGCCGCGGGCATTTCGAATGAACTTGTTGGAACGCTTGATCATGCCGTGACGCTTGCCGGCCGCAGCCGACAGAACTTTACCCGTACCTGTGATCTTGAACCGCTTCTTGGCGGCCGATTTGGTCTTCATCTTGGGCATTTTGCTACTCCGTTTATATGCGCACCAATGCGCTTTTTGTTCGCTTCAGGCCGACCAAAGCCCGAAAAGCAAATGAAACCGCCACGGCATGCCCTGCCGGGCGGTTTTTTGGGAACGGCGGTCCTATACGTCAAAGCGGGCTGGCGCGCAACACCCCGTGCCCAGCAACACTGTACTCAGCAACACTGCACTCAGGGGAAACGGAACAGCACCGGCAATATGCCGGACTGCTGGGCGCCGTCGATCAGTTCGAAAGCCGGCAAGGCAACCAGGAAGACCAGACCGTCCAGCAGCGTGGTTCGCAGCAGGCGCGGCTTGAAGCTGCCGGTGTCGCCTTCCTGATACAGCGATAGTTTCGGGAAGAAGCGCGGCACTTTCGCCAGGTAGGCCTGGTATGGCGCGCCGAGAACCTGCTTGAGGAATTTCTCCTCGCGCAGGATAACGATGTAAAAGGCACCCGCGCAGAGCGCTCCAAAGCCGATCGTGGCGGAGATGGAGCCGATCTGTGCGCCGACACCGGCGGCAGCTAAAGTGGAGAAAAGGTAGAGTGGGTTGCGCGTAATCGAATACGGTCCGCCGGTCACCACTTCTGAGGATTTGCGTCCACCGATGTAGAGCGTCGACCACAAGCGTCCGACGACGCCGAGAAAGATCAGCACGACGCCGACCATTTCGATCGTTTCATGCACTGGCGTATCGGGCGGGAAAACCGACTGGCCGAACAGCAGCGCCGCAAACATCACCACGATCAGAACGGCAAGTACCATCCTGCGCGTGTGCTGATAGCTGCCCAGTCCATATCTGGCTTCCGAATGCTTGACTTCATTGACCATGTCGGGAATCCGATCGTCGAGGGAACCAGAGCGTCTTTGCTCTCGCCGGCGATCGCAGCGTCTGGCCAAGAAAACAGGCGCCCCGCCGATCGCCGGGACGCCTTGCAACATGATTCAGGCGGATTTTATGCACGTCGCCCAAAAGTGCGCAGCGGTTTTGCGACAACGACATGCACAAAACAGAACTAAAGCGCAACGCGCTTTAGCGGGGCGCCAGCACCATCATCATCTGGCGGCCTTCGAGCTTCGGTTCGGCTTCGACCTTGGCGATGGGCGCCACTTCCTCGCGAACCTTGTTCAGAAGCTGCATGCCGAGTTCCATATGCGCCATCTCGCGACCGCGGAAGCGCAATGTCAGCTTGACCTTGTCGCCTTCCTCGAAAAAGCGCCGGACGGCCTTCATCTTGGTCTCATAGTCGTGGCTGTCGATGTTCGGGCGCATCTTGATCTCCTTGATCTCGATGACCTTCTGGTTCTTGCGCGCCTCGGCCGCCTTCTTCTGGTTGGCGTATTTCAGCTTGCCGAGATCGAGGATCTTTACGACGGGCGGCACTGCATTGGGCGATATCTCGACCAGATCGAGCCCCGCCTCTTCGGCGAGCAGCAATGCATCGTTGATGGAGACATCGCCGCGGTTCTGGCCTTCGGCGTCGATTAGCTGGACCCGGGGAACCCGGATGTCACGGTTGGAGCGCGGGCCTTCCTTGGTGGGCGCCGCTGCTTTGAAAGGTCTGCGAATGGTCGTGGTCTCCTTGAGCCGTTTCGTTAAGGGGTTCTTCAGTTCAGAATTGCGAACGCGCAATGTGGTGAGCGCGCGGTCGGAGTCAATAGCACAGCATTCTCAGGAAATCACCTGCTCGATGGAATGCTCCTCTGCACCAAGCGAAGAAAGTGGCGGAGCACTTTTCGTTGAACCCCCGCTTGTGCCAAAAGACCGGCGTGAGGGAATACACCATGACCACCACCCCGATCTTCCTGGACGTCGACGGGACGAGCATCGCCGTCAGGCATGCGGCAGGTGCCGAGCCCGGCATCGTCTGGCTCGGCGGCTACAAATCCGACATGCTGGGCACCAAGGCCGAAACGCTGTCGGAATGGGCGCGCAAAGAAGGTCGCGCCTTTCTGCGCCACGATTATTCCGGCCACGGCGAATCGGGTGGCGCCTTTGCCGACGGCACCATCTCGAAATGGCTGGGCGAGAGCCTGGCGGTTTTCCGCCGCTTCACCCAGGGCAGGCAGATCCTGGTCGGCTCCTCGATGGGCGCCTGGATCGCGCTGCGCATGGTGCAGGAATTGCGCAAGGCGGGCGAAAACAGCATCGCAGGTCTTGTGCTGCTGGCCCCGGCGCCCGATTTCACCGCTGAACTGATCGAGCCGGTGCTGACCGGAGCGCAAAAGCGCGACCTCAGGAAAAAGGGCTTTTTCGAGGAGCCGTCGGACTATTCAGCCGAGCCTTACATCTACACGCGCGCGCTGATCGAGGACGGCCGCAACAACCGGGTGATGGCCGGGCCGATCGACACGCACTGTCCGGTCCACATCCTGCAAGGCCTTGCCGATCCCGACGTGCCGTCGAGCCATGCGTTGAAGCTGGTCAGCCTGCTGCCGGCCGACGACGTCACGCTGTCGCTCATTCCCGACGGCGACCACCGCCTGTCGCGGCCGCAGGATCTCGACATGCTGGTGCGGGCGGTGGACGCCATGGTGCGGCAGGCGGGATAGATTCAGCCGTTGCGGAACGCATAAGCATATCCGTTGATGGCCGGAGCGCCGCCAAGGTGGGCGTAGAGCACTTTCGATCCCTTGGGAAAATAACCCTTGCTCACGAGATCGATCATGCCCTGCATGGATTTTCCCTCATAGACCGGATCCGTGATCATGCCTTCAAGACGCGCGCAGAGACGGATTGCTTCCTTCGTCTCCTGCGAGGGGACGCCGTAGACCGGATAGGCATAATCTTCGATCAGGACGACATCGTTCTCATCGAGCTCCTTGCCGAGTTCGACCAGCGTCGCGGTGCTCTGCGCGATCTTGAGCACTTGCGCCTTGGTCTGCGCCGGGGTGCAGGATGCGTCGATGCCGATCACCTTGCGCTCGCGGCCGTCCTTGGCGAAGCCGACCAGCATGCCGGCGTGAGTCGAACCGGTGACGGTACAAACGACGATGTAGTCGAAGGCAAAGCCGAGATCCTTCTCCTGCGCGCGGACCTCCTCGGCAAAGCCGACATAGCCCAGGCCGCCATATTTGTGTACCGAAGCCCCGGCCGGAATTGGATAGGGTTTGCCACCCTTGGCCTTCACATCCGCGATTGCCTGTTCCCAGCTTTCCCTAATCCCGATGTCGAAACCCTCATCGACCATCTGGACATCAGCGCCCATGATCCGGCTCAAAAGGATATTGCCGACGCGATCGTAGACGGCGTCCTCGTGGGGCACCCAGCTTTCCTGCACGAGGCGGCACTTCATGCCGATCTTCGCCGCGACGGCCGCCACCATGCGCGTATGGTTGGATTGGACGCCGCCGATCGACACCAGTGTGTCGGCGTTTGAGGCGATCGCGTCCGGGACGATATATTCGAGCTTGCGCAGTTTATTGCCGCCGAAGGCAAGGCCGGAATTGCAATCCTCCCGCTTGGCATAGAGATCGACCTTCCCGCCGAGATGACCACCAAGCCGCTCCAGTTTCTCGATATGGGTCGGCCCGAATGTGAGCGGATAACGTTCGAATTTCTCGAGCATGAGAGTGCCCTCGCTTGTTCCATTCATTGCGGTGTGGTGCGATGAACACTATCAGCTCTGCCTTGAAATGTGCTCTCAAAGATCGAGCCCAGAATATCCAAAATATCGCTTCATGGCATTGAAATGTCATATATATTCGATTCTTAATCCGAATAACGGAAGAATCTTTCATGCGCGCAGCGCTCGACCGGATCGACCTGAAAATGTTGCGCCTGCTCCAGGGCAATGGGCGACTGACCAATGCGGAGCTGGCGCAGTCGGTCGCTGTTAGCCCGGCGACGTGCCACCGCCGGACGCAACGCCTGTTCGATGAAGGCTACATCAGCCATGTCAGGTCGATGGTGACCCCGCAGAAGGTCGACAGAGGCGCGTTGGTGATGGTTGGCGTCGTACTCGACCGTTCGACCCCGGAGAGTTTCGCGGAATTCGAAAAGGCCGTCGCCAAGCTGAAATTCATCCTCGACTGCCATCTGGTGGCAGGCGACTTCGATTATTTTCTGAAGATCAGGGTTGGTGACATGGCGGATTTCAACCGAATCCACGGGGACCAATTGATCGCACTGCCTGGCGTTCGCCAGACCAGAACCTTCTTCGTGATGAAAGAGGTCGTCGACAATGCGCCTCTGGATTTTTGAACGGACGGCTTCGAAGCGTCAAACCATTGCACTCAGCCAGCAGACGCGATCGGCGCTGGATTTTCACTACAGAACCGTCGGCGGCATTGCCCCCTTATGGGGCCTGACTGCTCTTTTCCTCGAAATGCTCAAAAAGCGATAATCATTTCAGCCGCTTGTCCGGTTTTGGCGGTCGCTGTCTTGAATCGCCGTTTTCTCCATCCCATTTCGATTTCACGCAGCCGGATTTGGCTGTCTCCAACTGAAGGATTGGGAGAAATGAACACATCTGCATTGATCCGTCCGGCCTGGACGCCGGCGACCATCGCGTTGATGGTGATCGGGTTCATGGTGTTCTGGCCGCTCGGCTTCGCCATGCTCGCCTACATCATCTGGGGCGACCGGCTCGAGGGCTTCAAGCGTGACGTCAATCGCGCCACAGACGGCATCTTCGCCGGCTGCCGCCGCGGGTCCGACAAGGCCGCGCGCTGGGGCCATGGCTCCGCCCGCACCGGCAACGTCGCTTTCGACGACTGGCGCGAAAAGGAACTCGAGCGGCTTGCCGAGGAACGCCGCAAGCTCGACGAGATGCTGAGCGAGTTCGACGAATATGCCCGCGAATTGCGCCGCGCCAAGGACCAGGAAGAGTTCGACCGCTTCATGGCCAACCGCAACAAGTCGACGTCGCCCACGACCGGTGGGTCAACCGGCTCGACGACGAACAACAAACGCGGCGGTAATTCCACGCCAGGCCTGCTCGACGAGTAAAGGTCCTTGCCCCGATAAATAATTCAAAAACGGCGCCGCGTCAGCGGCGCCGTTTCTTTTTTGTTCTATTCGTTTCCCTCGAATCGCGTATCGTCCCGGCATGTCATTCGGCTTCTTCCGCACCCCGGCGAAACCCAAGCCCACGCCCGTCGTGGAGCGCGAGCATTGCGTTGCCGGCCGCACGCTGCCGCTCAAGATCGTCGAGAACGACCGCGCCCGCCGCCTGACGCTGCGCATCGACTCCGGCGGCCGCGGCCTGCGCATCACCGTGCCGCCGGGGCTGCGCCGCGGCGAGGTGGAAAAATTCCTCGACCGCCATCAGGACTGGCTGGAGCAAAGGCTGGCCAAGGTACCCAACCGGCCACAGGTGCGGCCCGGCATCAAGGTACCGGTGCGCGGTGTGCCGCATCGCATCGTCCATGAACCGTCGAAACGCGGAACCGTCACGCTGTCGCGCGACGAGCGCGGACCGCTGATGATCGTGCATGGCGAACGCGTGCATCTGCCGCGCCGCATCGCCGATTTCCTGAAGCGCGAAGCCAAGCGCGAGATCGAGGCGCTGGTGACGAAGCACAGCGCGGCGATTGGCAAGCGGGCCAAGGCGATCCGCTTCAAGGATACGTCGAGCCGCTGGGGGTCCTGCACGTCGGACGGCAATCTGTCGTTTTCCTGGCGCATCATGATGGCGCCGCGGCCGGTGATAAACTACCTCGTCGCGCATGAGGTGGCGCACCTCAAGGAGATGAACCACGGCCCGAAATTCTGGAAATTATGCGAGCAGCTTTGCCCGGACACCGAGCGTTGCAAGGACTGGCTCAAGCGCAATGGCGGCGCGCTGCAGGCGATCGCGTTCGAGTGATTGATGCCTGCGCGGATGGAATACCGGCTGATTGGAGCGGGCTGGGCGATGTGCGATGTCACGGTTGGGGACCTTCAGGCGACCGTGGCGGCGTCTTATCTGGGCGATGCCCTCAACGAGTTGCTTGGCGCCACGCTGAACGCGCTGAAAGGCACCAGGTATTCGGTCGCACGCTTCTGTGATGAGCCCGGTGAGTATCGCTTCGTCCTGGTGCCAGAAGGCGCTTTTGTCAGAGTGCAGATACTGGAATTTTCAGAAATCTGGTCTGACGAGCCAGACGACTTCGGCGAGGTGAAACTTGAAGCCACATGCGGGTTGCGAGAGTTCGCAGAAGCAGTTCTCAGTGCCGCGCGTGAGGTTTTGAACACACATGGCCTCAAAGGTTACAAGGAAAACTGGCGCAAACATGACTTTCCGTTGGAGGCCATGAACAACCTAAGTTGCGCGTTGAGAGGAGGAACACTCCATTGACAGAGTGCGCTTTTGATCAGGGCTTAATTGCTCAATCGTCATTGGCCGCGTTCAACTCCTCCGGCCGCAGCCCCTCGTCGGCGTGGCGCGGCCAGGGCAGGAAATCCTTCTCGAAGCCATCGTTGCTGAAATAAGCCAGCGCCCGGTGCGCCTCGGCGCCGTTGAAGGCGGCCTTGTCCATCAAATGAGCGATGACCTCATGGGCCTGCGCCAGCTTTTGCCTGAGTTCCGCGACGGTCTTTTCCGGCATGATCTTTGTTCTCCCGCCTTTGTGCCTGAGCAAGGCAGCGCGTTGCGTTCTTAGATTAGCAAGGTAGCGCGTTGCGCTCTTACATTAGCAAGGTAGCGCGTTCCGCGCTGGCGGCAAACAGGATGCTTTTTCTCGACTCTTTGGCCGTTTCGTGCCAATCCCGCGCCATGGCGCTCGACATCAAGATATGCGGGTTGAAGACCGACAAGGCACTGGCCGCGGCATTGGCCGGCGGCGCCAGCCATGTCGGCTTCATTTTCTTTGCCAAAAGCCCGCGCTATGTCGAGCCGGCGGAAGCTGGCCGCCTGCGCGAAGCGGCGCGCGGCAGGGCCAAGGCGGTTGCGGTGACGGTCGACGCCGGCGACGCGTTTCTGGATGAGATCGTCGAAAAAATGCAGCCCGACATGCTGCAGCTTCACGGCGCCGAAACCCCTGAGCGGGTGGCCGAGGTGAAGGCGCGCTACGGCTTGCCGGTGATGAAGGCGCTGCCGGTCAGCGAGGCTGCCGATCTCGAGCAGGTAAAACCCTTCGTCGGCATTGCCGACCGCTTTCTGTTCGATGCCAAGCCGCCTAGGAATTCGGAATTGCCGGGCGGCAACGGTCTTGCCTTCGACTGGCGCATTCTTGCCGGCCTTGACGCCGGCGTCGATTACATGCTTTCCGGTGGGCTCAATGCTGGAAATATCGGCGACGCCGTTCGGCTCGTGAACCCGCCCGGAATAGATATTTCTTCGGGCGTGGAAAGCGCGCCGGGCGTCAAGGAACCGGCGCTGATCGAACAATTTTTCCGGGCCGTCGGGGCAGCACGCGACAACCGCGCCGCCTGACCACGCTTCAAACCGCAGACCAGGAGATCGGCGATGGATAAGCCGGCGATACCGAATTCCTTCCGCACCGGCCCCGACGAGCAGGGCATGTTCGGCATTTTTGGCGGTCGTTTCGTTGCCGAAACGCTGATGCCGCTGATCCTCGAGCTGGAGCGGCACTGGAACGAGGTCAAGAACGACCCGGATTTCAAGGCCGAGCTGACCGATCTCTCGACGCATTACGCCGGGCGGCCTTCGAAGCTCTATTTCGCCGAAGGCCTTACCCGGCATCTTCGCGGGGTTTCCGCGGCTAAGGGCCTCGGGGGCGGCGCAAAAGTCTATTTCAAGCGCGAGGACCTGAACCACACTGGCTCGCACAAGATCAACAACTGCCTCGGCCAGATCCTGCTCGCCAAGCGCATGGGCAAGACGCGGATCATCGCCGAGACCGGCGCCGGCCAGCATGGCGTCGCGTCCGCTACAGTGGCGGCGCGCTTCGGGCTTCCTTGTATCGTCTATATGGGTGCAACCGATGTCGCCCGGCAAAGCCCCAACGTCTTTCGCATGAAGCTTCTGGGCGCCGAGGTGCGGCCGGTGACCGCCGGCCACGGCACGCTGAAGGACGCCATGAACGAGGCGCTGCGCGATTGGGTGACCAATGTCGAGGATACCTATTACCTGATCGGCACCGCCGCCGGCCCGCACCCCTATCCGGAGCTGGTGCGCGACTTCCAGTCGGTGATCGGCACCGAGGCGCGTGCCCAGATCCTCGAGCAGGAAGGCCGGCTGCCGGACACCATCATCGCTTGTGTCGGCGGCGGCTCGAACGCCATCGGCCTGTTCCATCCCTTCCTGGATGACAGGCAGGTGCGCATCATCGGCGTCGAAGCCGGCGGCCGCGGGCTCGACGGCATCGAGCATTGCGCCTCGATGAGTGCCGGCGCGCCCGGCGTGCTGCATGGCAACCGCACCTACCTCCTGCAGAACGCCGACGGCCAGATCATGGACGGCCACTCGATCTCGGCCGGCCTCGACTATCCCGGCGTCGGGCCGGAGCACTCATGGCTGCGCGATTCCGGCCGCGTCGACTATGTGCCGATCCTCGACGACGAGGCGCTGGAGGCGTTCCAGCTGACGACACGCGTCGAGGGCATCATTCCGGCGCTGGAATCGGCCCATGCCATCGCGCAGGCGGTGAAGATCGTGCCTGATATGGACAAGGACCAGATCGTCATCGTCAACCTGTCCGGCCGTGGCGACAAGGACGTGCACACAGTGGCCAATATGCTGGGCATGGAGATCTGATCATGGCCACTCGCATCGACCGCCGCATGGCAAAGCTGAAGGCCGAAGGTCGACCGGCACTCGTCACCTATTTCATGGGCGGCGACCCGGACTACGACACCTCCCTGTCGATCATGAAGGCGCTGCCCGGCGCCGGCAGCGACATCATCGAGCTCGGCATGCCGTTTTCCGATCCAATGGCCGACGGCCCGGCGATCCAGGCGGCCGGCCTGCGGGCGCTGAAGGGCGGCCAGACACTGGTCAAAACGCTGAAGATGGCCTCGGAATTCCGCGCCGGCGACAGTGAAACCCCGATCGTCTTGATGGGCTATTACAATCCGATCTACATCTACGGCGTCGAGCGCTTCCTGAGCGATGCGCTGGCCAGCGGTATAGACGGGCTGATCGTCGTCGACCTGCCGCCTGAGATGGACGAGGAGCTTTGCATCCCGGCACTCAAGGCCGGCATCAATTTCATCCGGCTGGCGACGCCGACCACCGACGACAAGCGCCTGCCCAAGGTGCTGCAGAACACGTCGGGTTTCGTCTACTACGTCTCGATGACCGGCATTACCGGTTCGGCGTTGGCCGACACCGGCAAGGTGGCGGCAGCGGTCAAGCGCATCAAGAGCCATACCGACCTGCCGGTTTGCGTCGGCTTCGGCGTCAAGACCGCCGAGCAGGCGCGCACCATCGGCGCGTCGGCCGACGGCGTCGTTGTCGGCACCGCGATTGTCAATGCCGTCGCCAACGTGCTCGGGCCGAAGGGCGAAAAGACCGCCGATCCGGCCGAGGCCGTCGCCACGCTGGTCAGCGGGCTTTCGCAAGGGGTTCGCGCGGCTCGCCTTGCTGCCGCCGAATAATCTTCCTACGTCTTCTTAAGGGACAGGAGCCGAAGCGATGAACTGGATCACCAATTACGTCCGTCCGAAGATCAATTCGATGCTCGGCCGCCGCACCGACATGCCGGAAAACCTGTGGATCAAGGATCCCGAGACCGGTGAAATGGTGTTCCATAAGGATCTGGAGCAGAACCAGTTCGTCATTCCGTCCTCCGGCCATCATATGAAGATATCGGCAAAGGAACGGCTGAAATTCTTCCTCGACGACGGCAAATACGAGACGCTGGAAAACCCCAAGGTCGTTCAGGATCCACTCAAGTTCCGCGACGAAAAGCGCTACATTGACCGGCTGAAGGATGCCAAGGCCAAGACCGGCATGGAAGATGCCATCATCAATGCGCTGGGCACGGTCGAGGGCCTGCCGGTGGTGGTGACGGTGCAGGATTTTGCCTTCATGGGCGGCTCGCTCGGCATGGCGGCCGGCGACGCCATCGTGCATGGTTTCGAGGTCGCCTTGCAGCGCAAGCGGCCGCTGATCCTGTTTGCGGCCTCCGGCGGCGCCCGCATGCAGGAAGGCATCCTGTCGCTCATGCAGCTGCCGCGGACCACGATTGGCGTCGACAGGCTGAAGGAGGCTGGCCTTCCCTATATCGTCGTCCTGACCAACCCGACGACCGGCGGCGTCACCGCCTCCTATGCCATGCTGGGCGACGTGCATATTGCCGAGCCCGGCGCCCTGATCGGCTTTGCCGGCCCGCGCGTCATCGAGCAGACCATCCGGGAAAAGCTGCCCGACGGCTTCCAGCGCGCCGAATATCTGATGGAACACGGCATGGTCGACATGGTGGTGTCGCGGCTGGAGATGCGCCAGACGGTTGCGCGGCTGCTGAGAATGCTGCTCAAGCTGCCGGAAGAGCAAAAACCGCAGGAGCCGGAAATCCTGCCGCCGGTGGCGATACCGGCCGAAGCCCGGCCGCAAGCCTGACGCGACATCACGCGGCGCGAGCGGCTGTTGTGTGCCGTTGTGCGCGCGCGTAGGATTCCTTCATGACCACGCTTGCCGCCGACCGCGAAATCGAAAGCCTGATGGCGCTTCACCCGAAGGGCTTCGACCTTTCGCTCGACCGCATTTCGCGGCTGCTCGAGCGCCTCGGCAATCCGCAAGACCAGCTGCCGCCGGTCATCCACATCGCCGGCACCAACGGCAAGGGCTCCTGCGCTGCTTTTTCACGGGCGCTGCTCGAAGCCGCCGGCTACCGCGTCCACGTCCACACCTCGCCACATCTGGTGAACTGGCACGAGCGCTACCGGCTGGCCGCGGATGGCGGCGGCAGGCTGGTGGACGACAAGGTCTTCGCCGAAGCCATCGCCCGCGTCGCCAAAGCCAATCAAGGCCAGAAGATCACCGTCTTCGAAATCCTCACCGCCGTCACCTTCCTGCTGTTTTCCGAACATCCGGCCGATGCCGTCATCCTCGAGGTTGGCCTTGGCGGCCGCTTCGACGCCACCAATGTCATCGCCGAGCCGGCCGTGTCGGTGATCATGCCGGTGTCGCTCGACCATGAAGCCTATCTCGGCGACCGCGTCGAGCTGATCGCCGCCGAAAAGGCCGGCATCATCAAGCGCGGATGCCCGGTCGTCATCGGCGCGCAGGAAAGCGAGACGGCCCAGCAGGTGCTCATCGAAACCGCCGAGCGGCTCGACTGCCCCGCCTTCGTCTATGGCCAGGATTTCCTTGCCTATGAGGAAAACGGCCGCATGGTCTATCAGGACGAAGACGGATTGATGGACCTGCCGCCGCCGCGCCTGCCGGGGCGCCATCAATTCGCCAATGCGGCGGCGGCGATCGCGGCGGTCAAGGCAGCGGGCTTCGAGATCAGCCACCGCGCTGCCGAGAAGGCGATGGCGAATGTCGCCTGGCCGGGCCGCATGCAAAAGCTGCCACAAGGCCGGCTGAGCGAACTGGCGCCGAAGGGCGCCGACATCTGGCTCGACGGCGGCCATAATCCCGGCGCCGGCGTGGTCGTCGCTGAGGCCCTGGCCGAGCAGGAGGAAAAGAACCCGCGGCCGCTGTTCCTGATCTCGGGCATGATCAACACCAAGGACCAAAGCGGCTATTTCCGCGCCTTCAAAGGGCTGGTGCGGCACGTCTACACCGTGCCGGTGAGCCTGAGCGACGCCGGCGTGCCGAACGACGAGCTGGCGACCCGCGCCATTGAGGCAGGCTTGTCGGCCGAACCGGTTAGTTCCGTTGCAAACGCACTGATGCTGCTGCGCGACACATGGGACGGACCGCCGCCGCGCATCCTGATTGGCGGGTCACTTTACCTGGCCGGCGCGGTATTGGCCGAAAACGGCACGCCGCCGGTTTGAGGCGTGCTTCAGCCGGGCCACGGTGACGCCACACTTATCAGACCACCGCGAGGAGCCAATCATGATCAAGGTAAAGCAGCTCGCTCACGTTTGCATTTTCGCGAATGACCTGGAGATGACGCGAAGCTTCTATCGGGACGTCCTCGGCATGGACACCCAGTTCAATTTCCTGCGCGACGGGAAGATTTTCGGCTTCTACCTCAATTGCGGCAGCCGTAGCCATGTCGAGGTGTTCCAGAAAGACGGCGCCAGCTATGGCGACTTGAACCAGATCAACCACTTCTGCCTCGAAGTGGAAAACATCGACGCCGCGATCGCCCATCTGAGGTCAAAGGGGGTTGATGTCACTTCAAAGAAACGCGCGTGCGATGACACCTACCAGGCTTGGATCCGCGAGCCCAACGGCGTGAAGATCGAACTGTTCGAATATACTGAGAAAAGCGCACAATTCGTCGGTGGCGATCGTATCGCGGATTGGTGATCGCGCCTCGCCGGGACAATTGTAGCGGCGCAGCCGATGGTTGGTGGACTACTTCAGCTCGACCTCGATGAAGGCGAATTCGCCATCGTTTGCGCTGATGACATCATGTTCGACGCCCTCGTTGCGGAAATACGGCGCGCCCTTCTTCATCTCGGCAAAGGATTCGCCGTCCTTGGTCAGGAGCTTCACCTTGCCGTCGGTCAACGGCACGATCACATAGTCGTGGCCATGGCGATGCCAGCCGGTGTTGTCTCCCGGGGCGAAGCGGTATTCGGTGACGATGACGCGCTCATTGTCGATGAAGACGGTGGCCTTGGCGGATCCGGTCATATCGCTTCTCCTTTGAATTCAGAAGAGAAGAATACCGGGCGGCAAGCCGCGAGTGCCAGAGCGGCCCACCAATGACGCCAGCAAAAGAAGGCCCGGCGCGAGGCCGGGCTTTTCTGCAAAATTTTGATCGGATCAGGCGAGGCTGCCGTTGATCCAGTGCGACAATGCCGTTTTCGGCGCAGCACCGACCTTCATGTCGGCGACTTCGCCGCCCTTGAAGATCATCAGCGTCGGGATCGAGCGTACGCCGAACTGCGCGGCCAGCTCAGGATTCTCGTCGATGTTGAGCTTGGCGATCTTTATCTTACTGCCGAGTTCGATGGCGATGTCCTCGAGCGCCGGGGCGATCATCTTGCACGGGCCGCACCATTCCGCCCAGAAATCGACCACGACCGGCTCCTTGGCGTTGAGCACGTCGGCCTGGAAATTGCTCTTGTCGACCTTGACGGTGGCCATGCTGAGATCCTTTCGATTTGTTCGTCGCACCAAATGTGGTGGTGGTCGCGTCCGTCTTCAAGCAAGTGTTGTGTCACGCTCCCGTGAGTCTAGCAAGCGCATCGTCCAAGGCCGCCGCCGGCAGCTCGATCAGCCGCGGTGCCTCGGTGAACAGCAGCGCCGCCGAGACCTCGCGTCCCGGATAGAGCGGCTGAAGCAGCGCGCGATAAAGTGCGAGCTGCAGAACATAGGCTTGCGGCACTTCGGCGAGCGTAGCTGGCGCTGGCCGATTGGTCTTGTAGTCGACGATCGAAACCTTGTCCGGCGTTGCTGCCAGCCGGTCGATCTTGCCGGAAATCGAGCGCAGTTTGCCCCTTACCTCCAGGCTGCCCATGATGGCGACTTCGGCGCGCGAGTTTGGCGCAAACAGCGGCGCGAAGCGGCTGTCGGCAAGAATTCTGAAAACGCCAGCCAAGGCCTTGTCGTGCTCGTCGTCGAGCCATTCCGCGCCGGCTCTTGCCAGATAGCGTTCGGCGGCATCCCGGCGTTTTCCCTCGGCGATGCCGGGCAGCATCTGCAGCAATTTGTGCAGCGCCAGCCCGCGCATGACGGCAAAGCCGGGCTCGGCGTCGGCATCCAGTACCGGCGAACGCGTGTCGGCCACCGCTTGCCGCGCCTCCTCGATCAGCACCGAGGCGCCGGACGGCGAGAGCGGCCGCGGCAATTCCTCGAAGGGCGGCAGAGGCCGGAACAGGGTTTCAAGCAGTGGTGCAAAGCGTTCCGCCTGTCGTGCCTCATTCACTGCCGCCAGTGGCATGGGCGGCAGTTTCGTCACCTGGAAACGATGCACGGTCTCGCCAGTGGCGGGATGCCGGCGTTCTTCGCTCTCCGCGGCACCGACCAGTGCGCGGCTGACGATCGAATGCCAGGTGCCGGTATTCGGCGCCCGCTTGCCATGGTAGCCGCAGACGATCAGCCGATCCTCGGCGCGGGTCATGCCGACATAGAGCAGCCGGCGGTATTCGTCGTCGGCGAGCTCGCGGGCGCGGGCCGATGCGGCGCGTGAAAACCCATTGGCGACATCGCTGGCCGAACGCCAGAGATAGCCCTTGCCCTCCCAGCAGTCGCCCGAGCCTTCGAACGGCATCAATCTCGGCAGATGCTGGTCGCTGAACGGCGCGGAGCCGCCATCGACAAGGAATACCACCGGCGCTTCCAGGCCTTTGGCGGCGTGCACGGTCATGACGCGAACCTCGTCGCGGGTCTGGTCCATTTCGCGCTTGATCTCGGGGCCGGCGTTTTCCAGCGTCGACAGGAAGGATTCCAGCCCTGGCAGGCCGGTTCGCTCCTCGGCCAGGCAGAAATTCAGGAATTCGTCGAGGATATCGCCGGCCTCCGGACCGAGCCGCGCGATCATCTTCTTGCGCAGGCCGTCGCGGGCGAGAGCTGCGGCATAGAATTCGAACACCGGCTTGAATGCGGCCTCGTTCGACCATGTGTCGAGCCGGCTGACGACGGCGGCCAACGCCTCGCTTTCGCCGACATGCCGGCGCAGCGAGGCGATCAGCGAGACGCCCGACGGCCTCTGGGCAGCAAGCGCGAAAAGCTGCTCTTCCGAAACATCGAAGATCGGGCTGCGCAGCACGGCGGCCAGCGACAGATCGTCCTCGGGCTGGATGAGAAAATGGCCAAGTGCGATCAGGTCTTTCACCGCGACGTGGCCGGGCAGGCTGAGCCGGTCGGCGCCGGCCACCGGAATGTCGCGGCGCTTCAGCGCCCGCGTCAGCGCATGGACGAAGCGATCGCGCTTGCGCACCAGCACCAGCACGTCGCCGGGGCGGAGTTTCTTGCCGCGGCCTTCGATGACCTCACCGTTGCCGATCCAGCCGGCAATCGTTGCGGCGACGTTTTCAGCGACGCGGACTGCCGGCGCGTGGGCATGGTCGACCGCTTGCGTCCAATCGTCTGGTTCGTCGACGACGTTGGCGCCGATCGACGGCCAGACCTCGACATGACCCGGCGCATCGGTGCGGATCGCCTTGTGGTCGAGCGGATCAGGATCGTGGCTGATGCCGCGCCGCACGTTCGGGTCGGCAAAGACCCGGTCGACGGCGGCAAGAACATCTTCGGTCGAGCGGAACGACCAGGTCAGCTTGAGATCGGCGAAGGCGGCGGCGGTGGATCTAACTTTGCCGGCAAACAAAAGCCGGCTGTCGGCAAAGGAATCCGGGGCGGCTCCCTGGAAGGAATAGATCGACTGCTTTTCGTCGCCGACAGCAAAGATGGTGCGGTGGACCGCGTCGCGTGCGCCGAGCCCGGCAAAGAACTCCTCTGCCAGCCGCTTGACCACCTCCCACTGGTCGGGACTGGTGTCCTGCGCCTCGTCGAGCAGGATGTGGTCGATGCCCTGGTCGAGCTTGTACTGCACCCAAGGGCCGGCATCGGGCCGTGCCAAAAGGTTGACCGTACGGGTGATCAGGTCGTTGAAGTCGAGGAAGCCGCGGGCGCGCTTCAATTGCTCGTAACGGGCGATCAGCCAGTCGGCGATGGTCAGCGCCGCACGCGTGCCTTCCAGCATCCTGAACAAGGCCAGCCGGTCGGAGATTTCGAGAATGGCGTCGACCGCCGCCAGATAACGTTCGGCAAGATCGGGCAGCCGGTCAAGCAATGCCCTTTTAAATGTCTTTGCCGGATCGTAAGGCTCGCCGTCGGCCCTCAGGAAAGCCTTGGAGAGCAAATTCAGGCGACGTACCGGATCCTCCTCGGCAAAGGCAAGGCGGGCGTATGGCAGCAGATTGTTCAGCACGATGCGCGCATCGGCGGCCTCGGCCGCCCGTGAAAAGGTCACGAGATAATCCGGCAGGAAGCCGGGCAGCGGCCAGACCGAGGCGGCTATACCTTCGGCCGTCTGGCCGGCGCGGAAATGGAACTCGTCGAACAGCGCCTGAAAACCATCGCCGCCGGCCGCGGTGATGAACGCACGCAAACCATCGCGCTTGCGCACGATCTCGGCCAGCAGTGCGTCGAGCCCATGCTCGCCGCCGCGCTCCAGCACGGTGGCGAAGGCGTCGGACAATGCCGCATCGCCTGCAACGCCGCCCGAAATCATGTCGCGGCGGGCGGCGGCAAACAGCGATGCCTCCATTTGCGGATCGAGCATTTCGAAATGCGCAGGGATATTGGCTTCCAGCGGGAACTGATGCAGCACCGATTCGCAGAAGGCGTGGATGGTCTGGATCTTCAGCCCGCCCGGTGTTTCCAGAGCCTCGGCAAACAACCGCCGCGCCCGGCGCATGGTTTCGCGGTCGGGCTGGCGGCCGTCCAGCGCCTCTATCCGTGTCGAGAGCTCGGCATCGCCCAGGGCCGTCCATTGCGACAGGGTCGAAAACACCCGGTTCGACATGTTGGCGGCGGCGGCACGCGTATAGGTCAGGCACAGGATCTTGGACGGATCGGTGCCGCGCAGCAACAGCCGGATAACGCGCTGGGCGAGTACATGGGTCTTGCCGGATCCGGCATTGGCCGACACCCATGCGGAATTGCGCGGATCGGAGGCGCTTGCCTGACTGGCGACAGTGTCGCTTGGAATGGGATAGGCCTTTTTCATGCCTCCCCTCCCTCGTCGTCGGCATCGCCGCCGGCCGACCATTCGAGCACGCGGGCGAGATGGTCGTAGTCGCCGTCGGTCTCACCCTCGCGGAACGGCAGCGCCCGCGACAGATAGCCGGTCGCCGGGTCGGCGTAGTGGATCAGCAGTTTTTCCAGCCGCGCCCACGCCTCTTCGGTGAGATCGGCGGCGGTTCGCGGCTTGCGGTTGTATTCGAGGATCGATTCTTCGAACACCTCGCCATTCGGCCTCAGCCGCACGAAAGCCAGTTGCGACGGCTCACAGGCGCCAAGCTCCTTGAAGGCGCCGCGACGCAGCAGCGCGCCCTCCAGCGCCAGTTGCGGCGCGAGCAGCGTGTGCGCCTGCGCTTTGGATGGCGAGGAGCCGGTCTTGTAGTCGAGGATGTCGGCCATGCCGCCAGCCAGCAGATCGATTCGATCAGCGTAGCCGGACAGGGTCACGCCGGATCGGCCGACACCGGTCTTTTCGGCGCGTTCCTCGGCGTGCCGCCGTGCCACGGCGGCGGCCCGGCCGCGCTCCCATTCGATGATGCCGGCGGCAAGCTTTTCAAAACGCGGCCACCACACCGCCTCGACATCGGCCGGCAGGGCCGCCTCGGCAAAGCAGGAGCGGCCTGCGGCGATGAGCCCGTCCAGCGCCTCCGGCGCGCGCGGGTCGGCCACCCTCGCCGAGAAGAGGTGCAGAATGGCGTGAAACAGCGTGCCACGCTCGGCGGCGCCCGGATCGCGAATGACCGGATCGAGCGGCATCAGGCCGAGTATCCTTCTGGCATAGACCGCATAGGGATCGCGGCGTAGCGTTTCGATCTCGGTGACCGAGAAGTGGTGCGGCCGCGCGGCGAGCGGCGGCTTCGGCTGCGGCCTCGGCGCAAAGTCCTGCTTTTCGCCGGCATCGAGCGCACGCGCCCAGGCAAGCAGTTCGTCGCCGCGCCGGCGAAGTGCAGCAGCGTGGTCCTCGCCGACGAATGTAAGGATGCGCTGCAGCCAGCGCGAAGGTACCGACGGTGCGTCGCCGGAGCGGCCGGAGCGAGCCAGCACCACTTTTTTGGCGCCCATGGCCATCTGGAAATCATGGGCGGCAAGGCCGATGCGCCGCTCGGGCGGTTCAAGATCGATGCCGGTCTTCATCAGCCGCGACATGAAGCGGTCGCTCTCCGGCTTGCGCGGCCACACGCCTTCGTTGAGCCCGCCGACGACCAGCGTGTCGACATCCTGAAGCCGCGCTTCCAGCGCACCCCAGATGGCGATGTTCCTGTCGGTGCCCTGCGCCGGCTTGACCGTCTCGGGCGCGATCAGCGCCTCCATCACGTCAGGCCATTCGTCAGCGGCGAAGGAGAACGACACCGAGGCCGCGACCAGCCCGCGCAAGAGCTCGGCGAGCTTTTCGCCGGCATCGCCCGCATAGAGTTCGCTCAGGCTGCCGTCAGCGGCGCGGCCGAGACTTTCGAGCGCAACGACGCTGGCGCGCACAAGGGTGGCAAGATCGGCATTCTCGTCGCCGCGAAAAGCAACCAGCGGCGCCAGCGCGGCCGTTAGCCGGATCAGCAGGTCGCGCGCCTGTTCGATGCGCCTGACCGAAAGCCGCGGCCACCAGAAGGGTGGGCGGCGATTGCCGCCGCCGTCGAATTCGAGGAGCCGGGTGTCGAAGAGCTGCGGCAGCGACGCCACGTCCGGACGCCCTGTGCCGCCGCGCAGCCCCACGAGTTCGACGATTTCGGCCGCATAGCGCACGCTTGCCCTCTCCAGGCCGAGGCCAAGCAGGGGATGCTTGAGCAGCGACAGCAGGGCGACGGGGTCGCCCGGGCGGAAGGCTGCCTGAAGCGCCAGCCTGAGCAGGCTGGCGGCTGGTGTGTTGATCAGCGGCGTGCCGCCGGAATCGTCGGCGGCAACGCCGAAGCGCAGCAGCTCGACTGAGACGCGCCGCGCCAGAGCGCGGTCGCCGGTGACGAGTGCGGCGCGCTGGCCGGGCCGTTCGACGGCCTGTTTGAGCGCGACAGCGATCGCCACGGCTTCGTCGCGTTCGCTGGCGGCTTCGAGAAGCGTCACATCGGCGAAGGCCTCGGCAATATCGCCGGCCCTAAAGCGGGCGCGCGTCTCGGCCCAGAGCTCGGTGGTCTCCGCCGGGCGCAGCGCTTCGCCGACAAGTGCGGCGCGCAGCGCAAGCGGTCGCGGCGCAACAGCAATCTCCTCGACATCGGCGCGCGGCACGCCGATCTTGCCGATCAACTTTGCCAGGCCGTATTGCGGGTGGCCAAGCACGGCTGGGCGCGCGCCCGGTGTGGTGATCGCGGCAAAGGACGGCTCGTCCAACGCCCGGTCGAGCCCGGGCAGCACGACGGCGCCATTGGGCAGACCGGCGATCACGGCAAGCAGCTCGGCCGTGGCGGGAATGGAGCCGGTGGAACCGGCGGCGATCACCGGTCCGGCTGGCGGATTACGCTTCAGCCGCGCCGCCTCCAGCCTTATCAGGGCATTACGATGCGCGGCCGGATTGGAACGATGGCGTTCCTCGAGCAGGTTCGGCCAGTTCTCCGTCACGATGGTCAGGAAGTCGAGTGTCACCTGCCACCAGCCTGCAAGATTGCCGGTTACAAGGTCGGCGAGCCTTGCCCAATCCGTGCCTTCGGTGTCGATCTCATCCATCAGGCGTGCAAGGTCGCGCGCCAGCCAGATGGCGTCGGCGGCGGAGGCCGGTATGACGATCTCCTCGTCGAACAATGCCGCGACATGTGCCGGCAGGCGGCGTTTCCACGCCCGCACCAGCGGCGCAAGCAGCAGAAGACGCTCGACCGCGGCGATCGGCGGCGCAAGGTCGATGGCGACCGAAGCTCCTGCCTCGAAGGCGGCTTCATCTTCATCGAACTCACCAAGCGGGCGGATGACCGGCAGGATCGCCGAGCGGCTTCCCGAGCGCGAGAGAGCATCGACGAAGACGCCGCGAAGCGCCCGCGCCGCACGGCGCGTCGGCACATAGATGGTGAGATCGGCCAGCGCCAGCGGATCGCCGTCATAGGCGAAGCCGGGAACCAAGCGCCCCGCAAGCAGCGCCTCGGCCAGCGTCGGCAGGAACGGCGCTCCGGGCGGGATCGAGAAAACGCGGCGGGAGCCGCTCATTTCGCCTCGGTAAAAGCGCCGGGTGCCTCAGCAACAGCATTGGGCGTGCCGGCAAGCGCGGCGGCGACGGCCGCTTCCGCAAGCGGAATGGCATCGGGCGTGCCGACAGTAATCCAGTGACCCTGCATTTTCATGCCGAACAGGCGCCCAGTAGCGATGGCCGCATCGAAATAGGCATTGAGCGAGTGCGGCCCGGTCGGAGCGTCCTTGAAAAGGCGCGGATGGGCGATTGCGGCGCCGGCATAGATCAGACCGGCGGGATCGTTGTTCGCACGCCGCAAGGCGCCGCCCGGCGCCATCAGGAAGTCGGTGCCGCCGCTATGTCCGGTTGCCGACTGGAGATCCGCAAGCATCAGCAGAATGTCCATTGTCACGCCCTCCCATGCAAGGGCAAGTCGCCTGAGATTGGAGACGCCGCTGTCGATCCAGAAGGTGTCGGCGTTGAGCACATAGAAGGGCGCCCCTAACCTGGGCAATGCCTTGACGATACCACCGGCGGAGTCAAGCAAGCCCCTGCTCTCATCCGAGATGACGATTCTCGGCGCACTGCGGCGGGCTACATGGTCCACGATCTGTTGCGGGAGGTAATGGACGTTGACGACGGCCGTGGCGACGCCGGCTTCGGCTAGGCAGTCCAGCCCCCAGTCGAGCAATGTCTTGCCGGCGACCTTGACCAGCGGCTTCGGCATGGTGTCGGTGATCGGCCGCATGCGCTTGCCGAGCCCGGCGGCGAGCACCATGGCGGTCGTCGGCATCGACTGCTCATCCGACGCCTTCAGGCCCAAATCCTTAGCCGTCAAATCGAGCGTTCCTCCAGCAAGTCGTGGGCGATGTAGAAATCCTGCAGCCCGGCCAGCGCCGGATGCGCCAGTGCCCGGCGAAGATAGTCGCGGATGCGCGGCAGATGCTTCAGATAATAAGGCTTGCCGTCGCGTTTTTCGAGCCGCACGAAGATGCCGAGGATCTTGGAATTGCGCTGTGCGGCCATGATTGCATAGGTTTCGCGGAATTCGTTCTCATCGAAGGCACCGGCAGCGCGTCGCGCGGCGATGTAGGCGGCGAGCGTGTGCTTTTCGATTTCGGGTGAGATAGTGACGCGCGCGTCCATGGCTAGCGAGGCGACGTCGTAGGCGGACGGCCCGATCAGCGCGTCCTGGACATCGACGACGCCGAGGCGATCGTGACCGGAACGGTCAGCGCGCCAGATCAGGTTGGGTGAATGGAAATCGCGCAGCATCAGCGTGTATTCGCGTCCCTCCAGCCGATCGAGCACCGCACTCCATTCGCTGCGGTAACCGGCGCGCAGCGCCTCTCTAGGCGGAGCGCCTGATATCGCCGGGACATACCAGTCGACCAACAATTCGGCCTCGATCATCATGGCGTCGCGGTCGAAAGGCGGCACCTCATGGAAGACGCCGGGGCCGGCCTGCATGCGGGTCGGCCATGTTTTGCCGTGCATCATGGCAAGCAGTCCGGCCGCCGCAGCGTAGCGCTCGGCCACCGGCTGGCCGCGCTTGTCGAGAAACCCTTGGGAACCGAGATGCTCCAGCAGGAGAAAACCCTGGTCGAGATCCTGGGCATAGATTTCCGGGACGCTGACGCCGCCGGCCCGCAAGGCCCGGTCGATGGCGACGAACGCCGAAACGGATTGCGCGGTGTGAGCGATCTCGGCATAGGGTTTGCCGTCGCGGACTGGCGGTCCGAGCACCAGCCTTGGCGAGTTCATCAGCACCCGCGGCGGAAATCTGGCGAGCGTGACGATCTCGTAGGAGCGAGCCGAGGCATCACCGATGAAATATCGTCGCTGCGCTTCGCCCCAACCGGCCTGCCCGAGAAAATCGCGCATTGCCAGCGATCGCGCCGCGCGCTCGAAGGCGGCGCCCTCTCCCGATAGTCTCGCCAATCGGCCGTCGCCCTGCTGGAGAAGTTCGACCAGCACCGAGGTTTTCGGCAGATATGCCTCTGCCCGCTCCGGCCATTCGACCAGCGCGGCGCCTTGCGTCAGCGCCTCGTCGAAGCCCAGCTCATCCAGCTCGGATGCCGTGCCCAAGCGGTAGAGATCGAAATGATGAACCGGCACACGCGTGTCGTAGCTCTGGACCAGCGTGAAGGTCGGGCTCGGCACGTCGAGTCCGGCATCGTCGGCCAGTGCCCTGATCAGCGCCCGTGCCAAGGTCGATTTGCCGGCGCCGAGATCGCCCTTGAGGGCGAGCACGTCGCCAATGCGCAGCGACATGGCGAGATCCTCGCCGAACCTTGCCGTCGCAGCCTCGTCGGCGAGAAAATGCTCCAGCACCAATACCGCCATCGAACGCGCTACTCGGCCGCCGCGCGGATGCCGGACGGCGTGTCGGGAAAGGTGCAAACAACCGTGGTGCCCTTATCCCTGCCGGTCTCGATGCGGACGCTGCCGCCATGCAGTTCGACAAAGCTCTTGACGATCGACAGGCCGAGCCCGGCGCCACGGCGGCGGCCGCCATTGGTGCGCGGCTCGAAGCGCCGGAACACTGAGTCAAGCAGGTCCGGCGGCATGCCGGGGCCGTCATCGTGAACGGAAAATTCCACGCCGTCGGCAAGTTGGCGGCAGGCGAGCGTTATGGTGCTCGCCTCCGGCGCGTAATTGGCGGCATTGCTGAGCAGATTGTAGAGGATCTGGCGGACGCGGATCTCGTCGCCGTGGAAGGTTTTCGGCGCGGCCGCCGCGTCGATCCTAAGCTTGATCGCATGTTCCTCCAGCCGGTCGGCGACCAGTTCGGCGGCAGCCGTAATGGTTCGATCGATGTGAACTTCGGAAATGTCGAGTTCCATGATGCCGGCATCCACCGTCGCCAGGTCGAGGATGTCGTTGACGATGGTGAGCAGGACCGAGGAGGACGAGCCGACATGCCCGATATATTCGCGTTGCTTCTGGTTCAGCGGACCAGTCGACGGCAGTGAAAGAAGCTCGGTAAAGCCGATGATGTTGGTGAGTGGCGAGCGCAGCTCATAGGAGACGTGCTGCACGAATTCGTTCTTGATCTGGTCGGACTTTTGCAGCGCCTCATTCTTGTCCTTCAGCGCCCGCTCGACATTGACGCTGTCGGTAACGTCGACGAAGGTCATCATCACCTGGCCGTTGGGCAAAGGGATGACGGCGTAGCGCAAAACGGTGCCGTTGTTCAATTCGGTTTGGCCGTGGCGGTCGCGGCGCTCGTCGTCGAAGCCGGTGATGGCGGCAACGAACCCGCCCCACGGACTGTCGACGGCACGGCGGTCGCAAAGGTCGCGGATCGTCGAGACATGGACGTTGGGTTTTGAGGCATCGGCATCCAGCCCCCACAATGCCGCGAACGCCGGGTTCGACAGTCTCAGCCTGCCGTCGGGGCCGAACACAGCGACGCCTTCGGCGAGGTTGTCGAGCGTCTCGCCCTGGACCCGGACGGCGGTCTGGTAGCGGCTTTCAAGGTCCATCTTCTCGGTCAGGTTCTCGAACACCCAGGTGACGCCGCCCTTGGGCTGCGGATTGGCGACGACGCGAATGGTCTTGCCGTCCGGCAGATGCCACCAATGCTCCTGCGATTCAACCGCGCGGTAAGCGCCGAGCAGGCTCTCTTTCCAGCGCCGCCATTCGGGCTGCTCGGCGATCTTGCCTTCGCTGCGCAGGCGGTCGAGCAGCAAGGCGTTGTCCGGCGCGCTGTGCAGGAAGCCGCTGTCGAGGCCCCATAGTTTCTGGAACGCCTGATTGAAAAACCGCAATTTCTCGTCGGTGTCGAAAATCGCCACGGCGGTGTTGAGCTGATCGAGCGTGTCGGCGTGGCTCTGCATGGTCCGCTCATATTCGGCGCGAATGGCCTCGATAGCGCTGATGTCGCAGGCAAGACCAGCCGAACCATCCGCCCCGGCAAAATCGGTCACGGCAAACATACGGCGGTCGCCTTCGATGACCGTGGAGAGCGTCTGTTCAAAGACCGCGCGCGACTTGTGCTGCGCAGCGATCGTGTCGCGCGCCTGGCCGCCGAGGAATTCCTTGCCATCGCGGACCGCCGCTTCGGCATTCTCGGCCTCGACCGCTTCGGCGTAGGCGCGGTTGACCCATTTCAGCCGCCCGTCGACAGTACGCAGCCATGACGGCATCTTGAGCGCATCCAGAAGACCGATCAGCGTCTCATGGTCGGCGGCTAAGCGCTGGTTCTCGATCTTCAGCCTGGCCTGGCTTCGCTGTGTCTCCGAAAGCGAGACGAAGCGAACCAGCCCATGCGCCGCACTCTTGCGGCCGTGAACCTCGAGCGGCTGGCCGGCCTGCGATTCGATGACCAGATCGAACGGCTTTGCCTTGTCCCGCAGTGCCGCGACGGCATGTTCGAGTGCGGCCGCCGAACGCGGCATCAGCCAGCGGCCGAAAGCCAGGAAGGCCGCCCGGTCCTCCGGCGCGCCGCTCTCGATCGGCAATGTCCCGACAAGCTCGGGCTTCTTGTTCTCGGCCGCCCATACCACCACGCGCTGATCGCGGGAATGGAGCAGCGCCTCCGAGCGCTGCAGCGCGGCATTGACGTCGGCGATACGGGTCCTGAGCTCGGCATTTTCCGCCGCGGTGCGCGCCCGTTCGCGGATCAGAAAGATGGCCGACAGCAATGCCGCCCCCATGACGCCGACGAACATGGCGAGTTGCATGACCTCGACCGTGCTGACCGACAGCCCGGCCTTTTGCGCCACGCGGGTTTGGGCATGTGCAGTAAAGCCAAGCAGCGGACTAACCAGCGCGGAAGAAGCAAGCAGCACCCCGACACGGCTGCCGGCGCGCCATAGAAGGCTGCCGCCTCTGGCAGCGGAGCCCGTGATCGAATCGTTATGGCCGCCGGAAACGGCCTGTCCCGCGCAAGGCGGGTTATCCCCCGGCATGTCTTGGTCCTCTTCGCCGCCTGAATGCAAGACCGCCCTGATGCGTGCGCCCGGGCCTCGTCCCCGGACCGCGAATCAGCACCATAGCGCTTGCGCGAATCGGCGTGAAGAATCAATCAGCGCAAAAATAAAGCCGGGCGAAAAGTCAATCGCCCGGCTTCAATATCTAGTGGCAAGTTTCGCCGTGGTTAATAGCGGTAGTGTTCCGGCTTGAACGGTCCCTGCGGAGTGACGCCGATATAGGCGGCCTGTTCGCCTGACAATTCGGTCAGGCGGGCACCGAGCTTGTCGAGATGCAGGCGCGCGACCTTTTCGTCGAGATGCTTCGGCAGGACATAGACCTGGTTCTCGTACTGGCCGGGCTTGGTGTACAGCTCGATCTGGGCCAACACTTGGTTGGTGAAGGACGCCGACATGACGAAGCTCGGGTGGCCGGTAGCGTTGCCGAGGTTGAGCAGGCGGCCTTCCGACAAAAGGATCATCCGCTTGCCGTCCGGAAAGGTGATCATATCCACCTGAGGCTTGATGTTGGTCCATTTCAGGTTGCGCAGCGAGGCCACCTGGATCTCGTTGTCGAAGTGACCGATGTTGCCGACGATCACCATGTCCTTCATCAGGCGCATGTGGTCGAGGGTAACAACGTCCTTGTTGCCGGTGGTGGTGATAACGATGTCGGCCGTCGGCGCTGCGTCTTCGAGCGTGACCACCTCGAAACCGTCCATCGCCGCCTGCAGCGCGCAGATCGGATCGACCTCGGTGACCTTGACGCGGGCGCCGGCGCCCTTGAGCGAAGCCGACGAGCCCTTGCCGACGTCGCCATAGCCGCAGACAACCGCGACCTTGCCGGCCATCATCGTGTCGGTGCCGCGGCGAATGCCGTCGACAAGCGATTCCTTGCAGCCATATTTGTTGTCGAATTTCGACTTGGTGACGGAATCATTGACGTTGATCGCCGGGAACGGCAGCAGGCCTTTTTTCTGCAATTGATAGAGCCGGTTGACGCCGGTCGTCGTCTCTTCGGTGACGCCGCGGATCGCTTCCTTCTGCTTGGTGAAGAAGCCGGGCGATGCCTGCATGCGCTTCTTGATCTGGGCAAACAGGATCTCTTCCTCTTCGCTGCCCGGATTGGACAGCACATCCTCGCCGGCCTCGGCGCGGGCGCCGATCAGGATGTACATGGTGGCATCGCCACCGTCGTCGAGGATCATGTTGGAGGTGCCGCCATCGGCCCACTGGAATATCTTGTCGGTGTAGACCCAATAATCCTCAAGCGTCTCGCCCTTGACGGCAAACACCGGAATTCCGGCCTCGGCAATGGCCGCGGCAGCGTGGTCCTGGGTCGAGAAGATATTGCAGGAAGCCCAGCGGATATCGGCGCCGAGCGCCTTAAGCGTTTCGATCAGCACCGCCGTCTGGATGGTCATGTGCAGCGAGCCGGTGATGCGCGCGCCCTTGAGCGGCTTCTTGTCGCCGAATTCTTCGCGGCAGGCCATCAGGCCCGGCATTTCGGTTTCGGCGATCTCGATCTCCTTGCGGCCCCAGCCGGCAAGCGCGATGTCTGCGACCACATAGTCCTTGCTACCCGTCATGGCAGTGCTCCGATGCGAATTGATTGCGGGACGCGCCCGCCCCGAAAGCGTGTCGGAGGGCGCGAGGTGCCGGCCTGACTAGCAGATCGGGAGTCGGACGACAATGGGATATAAAGAAATCTTTATCCGTGCATGTCTTCAGAAGCGATCAGCACGTCAGCATTCCTCGCCAAAACGGGAAGCAACCAGTTGCTCCAGCGCATCGATGACCTCTTCGGCCTCCGGGCCGGTGGCGGTGACGCGGATCGAATAACCGGGGCTCGCCGCCAGCATCATCAGGCCCATGATCGAGGTGCCGCCGACCTTGACGCCGTCCTTCTCGACCTGGACCGTGGCGTTGAAGCCGCTGGCGATTTGAACGAACTTGGCCGAGGCGCGTGCGTGCAGGCCGCGCTGGTTGACGATCGGAAAGTCGCGAACGATCTTGTCCTTTTCCGGCAACAGCGCGCTCATTTGCTGCTCAGGAGTTGACTGGCGACATTGATGTATTTACGGCCGGCAGCCTGCGCCTCATCCAGCGCGGCCGTCATGTTGTCGCCCTTGCGAACGCTGGACAGCTTGATCAGCATCGGCAGGTTCATGCCGGCAATGACCTCGATACGCCCGGATTCCATCACGGAAATGGCGAGGTTAGAGGGCGTGCCGCCGAACATGTCGGTCAAAACGATGACGCCTGATCCCGTATCGACGCGGCCGACTGCCTCGATAATGTCGCGGCGGCGCTGTTCCATATCGTCGTCGGCACCGATCGCCACGGTCTCGAAATTGTCTTGTGGCCCAACGACATGTTCCACGGCATTGCGGAACTCGGCGGCCAGTTGACCGTGCGTTACAAGCACGAGTCCGATCATTCTTTGGTGGCTCCCGTCATCGCCGCTTCACAGGCGCATTTTATGCTCGCCGACCGTTCCAGGTGGCGGGAGCGCTATCTTGTCGACGCAAGGCCCGTTGACAAGCCCAAAATTGCGCCGGCCCAAGCCAATTTGACGCATTGCAGCAAAAAATCGAAATCGGATCACAGGAAAGGCGCAATCGACAGGCGCCACATCAATGCCGGCAAGGCCGCCGCTACATTGCGCTCGGCAAGATCGATGCGCGGCACTGGTACGCCGACAACGAGTTCGCTGCAGTCTTCCTGGAAGCGGGCCATTTTGCCGGCTGGCACCAGCCGGATAATGAGGTCGATCACACAGCTTGGCTCGAACTGTATCGGTTTGGGGCCGAATCCCGGCACCTCGACGAGGCCGGCTATGCTGGCTGGTGCGCGGCAGACCAGCCGCCCGTCGCAATCTGCAGCATAGAGCTGGTCATCGCCGATCAGCCGGGAAAACAGCCCACGCTGGCTGCAATGATCGATCAAGGCGAGCGCCAGCGTCGTCTTGCCCAAGCCGGACGGTCCGGTGATGAGAATGCCGCGATCACCTATCAGGATCGCGGTGCCGTGAATATTTTCAGGCTGCACAATAGGACCAGGCGTGATTGGAATTCATCCGTCAGCCTTCCGCCGGCAGCGTCACCACGAAGCGCGCGCCCTTGATCTCGCCAGGCTTGGTGCCCGGGATGTTCTCGGCGCTCAGCGTGCCGCCATGGGCTTCAACGATCTGCCTGGATATCGACAGGCCAAGGCCCGAGTTCTGACCGAACGCCTCGCCGGCCGGCCGATCGGTATAGAACCGCTCGAAAATGCGATCGATGTTATCGGCCCGGATACCGGGTCCATTGTCGTCGATGGTGACGATGTTGAACTTGCCGGCGCGCGCCAGCGATATGGTGATGTGGCCACGTTCCTCGGGAACGAACGAGCGGGCATTCTCGATCAGGTTGGTGATCACCTGGCCGATCCTCAGATCATGACCGACGACGAAGTAGCCTTTCACGCCCTGTGGCAGTTTGGCGACCTTGAATTCGATCTCGACCGCCTTCTTGTTGCGCGTGGCCTCGCGCGAGACGGCGACCAGATCGGTGATGAACTTCTTGAGGTCGACGGTTCCCGCATCTTCCCGCGCCAGCTCGGCATCGAGACGGGAGGCATCGGAAATATCGGTGATGAGACGGTCAAGCCGCCTCACATCGTGCTGAATGATATCCATCAGCCGGCTGCGCGAATTGTCGTTCCTGGCCAGCGGCAATGTCTCCACCGCGCTGCGCAGCGAGGTAAGCGGGTTCTTCAACTCGTGCGAGACATCCGCGGCAAAACTTTCGATCGCCTCGATGCGGGCGTACAGCGCATTGGTCATGTCGCGCACGGCGATCGACAGATTGCCGATCTCGTCCTGCCGATCGGAGAAGTCGGGGATTTCCTCGCGGTTCTTGACACCGCGGCGAACCCTGACGGCTGCCGCGGAAAGCCGGCGCAGCGGATTGGCGATGGTGGAGGCCAGCAGCATCGACAGGATGGCGGTAACCAGGGCGGCAATGCCGAACACGCGCAGGATGGCCTTCCGCTCGGCCGCGACGATCTTGTCGATGTCGCCGCCTTCGGTCGACAGCATCAGCACGCCGAGAACGGCACGGAAGCGCTGGATCGGCACCGCCACAGAAACGATCTGCTCGCCTTGCTCCGAGATCCGCACGATCGTCGACGGGCTGCCGGTAAGCGCCTTGACCACTTCCGGAAACGCGGCGCCGTTGCCACCCGGCTGCTCGCGATAGACGGGCAGCTGCTTGTTGCGGAAGAAATCGAAGACGAATTTCTGGATGCGCTCCAGAAGGTCCGGCTGTTCCTCTTCGACCGGCGGCAGGTCGTAGCGAAGGATCTGGCCGCGCGAATAGAGATGGCGGGAATCGAGCAGCAGGTTGGCGTCGCGGTCGTAAATGCGGGCGCGGGTCCGCGTCGGCGAGATCAACCGCCTGAGCACCGGCGCCACGCGCTCCGGATTGATCGGGAAATCGAGGTTATCGAGCTGATCGGAGCCCGGGCCGAGGCTTTCGCCGGCCTGCAACTCGAGCAGCTTCTCCGGATCGATGCTGATCGAATCGGTCTCGACCGTCGCCGAGGCGGCGATCGCGCCGGCGATGATCTCGCCTTGAGTCATCAGGCTCTCGACACGGGCGTCGATCAGCCCGTCGCGAAAGGTATTGAGATAGAGAATGCCGGTGACCAGGACGGCAAGGCCGGCAAGGTTGAGAAAGAGGATACGCCGCGTCAGGCTGGAAAAGATGTGATGGCCGAGAAACCGGCGCATCGGCACCGTAATTTTCGACACGAAGGCGGGCAGAATCCGCGGCGGGCGCCTGGCGGCGCCCGACCGTCTCACTCGCTCTACTTGCACTGCCATCGAATAGCAGCTCCCGCTCGACTCAAGCTTCGCGGAACCGATATCCGACTCCGTAAAGGGTTTCGATCATTTCGAAGTCATCATCGACGGCCTTGAACTTTTTGCGTAGCCGCTTGATGTGACTGTCGATGGTGCGGTCATCGACATAAACCTGCTCATCATAAGCCGAATCCATCAGCGCATCACGGCTTTTTACAACGCCCGGACGCTGGGCCAGCGAATGCAGGATGAGGAACTCGGTGACGGTCAGCGTCACCGGCTCGCCCTTCCAGGTGCAGGTGTGGCGCTCCTGGTCCATGACAAGCTGGCCGCGCTCAAGCGACCGGGCCTGCTGGTTGGGCGCCTTGGCCGCCGCCTCGCGGGTGCTGGCGCGGCGCAGCACGGCGCGGACGCGCTCCACCAGAAGACGCTGCGAGAAGGGTTTGCGGATGAAGTCGTCGGCGCCCATCTTGAGGCCGAACAGTTCATCGATCTCGTCGTCCTTGGAGGTCAGGAAGATCACCGGCAGGTCGGATTTCTGACGCATCCGGCGCAGCAACTCCATGCCGTCCATGCGCGGCATCTTGATGTCGAGGATGGCGAGGTTCGGCGGGCGCGCCGCCAGTCCCTCCAGCGCCGATGCCCCATCCGTGTAGGTTTCGACCCGATAACCCTCGGATTCGAGGGCGATCGAAACCGAAGTCAGAATGTTGCGATCGTCGTCGACAAGCGCGATTGTTGCCATTTCAAGCGGCTCCCTCATGAGCTGTCCCTTCTTTCGTCGAGAAGGGGCTTTTGCAGGACAAATTAGGTACAAAATGTGGCATAGGCTGTATCCGCTGTCACGCGCGGCATGTCGACGGCCACAATTGTACCTCGATATGGATTGGACGAATGAACATCGCCAATCCTTTGGGCAACCATCAGTGTTTTTGCACATATAAACGATTTAAACAACTTTCAAAATATTTAAATCGATTAATGATTTGATATCATTCGCCTTTTCTGGTTTTGACGTTTTTAGCTCCTGCAATGGGGGTTCCGGAATTCGCCGGTAAAGACGCGGTAAATCGAAGAAGGGACACCCATGTCGGAAGCCGGCAAACGCAATCTTGCATGTGCAATCGATCGGATCGGCCTAAGAACCACGGGCGTGGTGCGCTATAATTTCGGCGCGGCCGCGCTCTACGAGGAGGCAATCCGCCGTGGCGAGGCCCGACTCACCGCGCATGGCGCGCTTGCCGCCGAGACCGGGCAGCACACCGGCCGCTCGCCCGGGGACAAATTCGTGCTGCGCGACGAAAGCACCGCGCCGCATGTATGGTGGGACAACAACAAAGCGATTTCGCCGATCCAGTTCGATACGCTGCTTGCCGATTTTCGCGCCCACGCGGCTGGAAAGGACCTTTATGTGCAGGACCTGGTCGGCGGCGCCGACGAGGAGCTGAAGCTGCCGACCAGGGTGATCACGGAGCTTGCCTGGCACTCCTTGTTCATCCGCAATCTGCTCATCCGACCGGCCGCCGCCGAACTCGAGCATTTCATGCCCGATTTGACGATCATCGACCTGCCGTCGTTCCGCGCCGATCCCGCCCGCCACGGCACGCGCGGCGAAACGGTGATTGCCGTCGATCTTTCGCACATGATCGTGTTGATCGGCGGTACCTCGTATGCCGGCGAGATGAAGAAGTCGGTGTTCACCGTGCTCAACTACCTGCTGCCGGCAAAAGGTGTGATGCCGATGCACTGCTCGGCCAATGAAGGGCCCGTCGGCGACGCGGCCGTTTTCTTCGGCCTTTCCGGGACCGGCAAGACGACGTTGTCGGCCGACCCGTCGCGCACGCTGGTCGGCGACGACGAGCATGGCTGGGGACCGCACGGCATCTTCAATTTCGAGGGCGGCTGCTATGCCAAGACGATCAAGCTTTCGGCCGAAGCCGAGCCGGAGATCTTCGCCACCACCCAGCGCTTCGGCACGGTGCTGGAGAATGTGGCGCTCGACGCAGGCCGCGTGCCGGATTTCGACGACGGCGGGCTGACCGAAAACACACGCTGCGCCTACCCGCTCCACTTCATCCCTAACGCCAGCAAGACGGGGCGCGCCAGCCACCCGAAGAACATCATCATGCTGACCGCCGACGCATTCGGTGTGATGCCGCCGATCGCGCGGCTGACCCCGGCGCAGGCCATGTACCATTTCCTCTCCGGCTACACCGCCAAGGTGGCGGGGACCGAGAAGGGCGTTACGGAACCCGAAGCGACATTTTCGACATGCTTCGGCGCACCGTTCATGCCGCGGCATCCGTCGGAATACGGCAATCTGCTGCGCGAGCTCATCGCCCGCCACGGCGTCGATTGCTGGCTGGTCAACACCGGCTGGACCGGCGGCGCCTACGGCACCGGCAAGCGAATGCCGATCAAAGCAACGCGGGCGCTGCTTGCGGCGGCGCTCGACGGCTCGCTGAAAGCGGCCGACTTCCGCACCGACGCCAATTTCGGTTTCGACGTACCGGTGACGGTTGCCGGCGTCGACCGCGCCATTCTCGACCCTAGATCGACCTGGATCGACAAGCCCGCCTACGACCGGCAGGCGGCAAGGCTGGTCGGCATGTTCGTCGACAATTTCGAAAAGTTCGAAGCCCATGTCGACGCCACCGTGCTCGGCGCCGCACCACGCATGCAGGTAGCGGCTGAATAGCCGTCGCCCCTGGTGATGCTTCAAGGCCCGGCTTCGATCGGGCCTTTTCTTTTTTCGCCTGCCGCGCCATGAGTGCGGCATGAACGCCGACGACAAGATCATCATTACCGACGATGCGGTGATTAATCCGGGCGACTTGCACGAGGACTTCATCCGTTCGTCCGGCCCGGGCGGCCAGAACGTCAACAAGGTGGCGACGGCAGTGCAATTGCGCTTCGATGCCGCCAATGCGGCTGGCCTGTCGGAGCGGGTGCGCGAACGGACCATCAAGCTTGCCGGCCAGCGCGCCACCAAGGACGGCGTCATCGTCATCGAAGCCGGACGCTTCCGCACCCAGGAGCAGAACCGGGCGGACGCCCGGGCGCGGCTGACGGCACTGGTCGCCAAGGCCGCCGAACCACCACCACCGCCGCGCAAGAAGACCAGGCCGTCTAAAGGCGCGGTCGAAAGACGGCTCAAGAGCAAGGCCGGGCGCGGCTCGATCAAGAAACTGCGCGGCCGGGTCGGGGATGAGTGACAGCCGAAGCGGCTTCGGATCTCAGATCGCCGGTTAAAGCGCGCAGCCACCGTCGGAGGCGGCTTTCGGGTCGCCGTTTTCATTTGACGGTGGCATTCTGATTTCTCCAGACCAACGGATTAAGCGACGCGATGCTCGTACTGCCCAAAGGCGTCCGCCATATGCCCGGCTACCTGTCGCGCGCCATGCAGGAAGTGCTGGTGGAAGATATCAGGCAGGTCGTGCAGAACGCGCCGCTGTTCGTGCCGGCGATGCCGCGTACCGGCAAGGAGATGAGCGTGCGCATGACCAATTGCGGTCCGCTGGGCTGGGTCACCGACAAGGAGCACGGCTATCGCTACCAGCCGACCCACCCGGTGACCGGAAGGCCTTGGCCGCCGATCCCGGAGATGCTGCTCGAACTGTGGCGGGATGTATCTGCCTATGCGCACCCGCCGGAAGCCTGCCTGGTCAATTTCTATTCGCAGGATGCCAAGATGGGTCTTCACCAGGACCGCGACGAGAGCGATTTCTCCGCGCCTGTCGTCTCGGTGTCGCTCGGCGACGATTGCCTGTTCCGGGTCGGCCAGACGACGCGCGACGGCGCCACCAAATCGTTCAGGCTGAGGAGCGGCGACGTCGTCGTGCTTGGCGGCGAAGGGCGGCTCTGCTTTCACGGCGTCGACCGTATCTACCCGTCGACCTCGGCATTGCTCAGGAGTGGCGGCCGCATCAATCTGACGCTGCGACGGGTGACGATGCCGAAATAGGCTGTTCGGGTGGCCGGGGGCCCGGGCGGACATAATCGTCGCGCAGATAGATGCGCTCGGTCTCGTCCTCGATAAGAATGCGGTAGTGCGCCAGGATGGCGTCAAAGCCAAAATGCCCCATCAGTTGGCTTGTCCACATCGTGTTGTTTTTCTTGAAGACGACGATATCCGGGCGCAGACGCACGAACTCTTCGCGTTTGCTTTCGACGTAGCGCGCCATGATGGCTTGGTAACGCATGGCTTCGGCGGTGTCACCCGAGAGAGCTGCCTGCCGGGACAGGGAAAGTGCGAACGCTCCAAGCCAATCGCTGACGTGGGTCGAAACGAACTGCCCATCGATCATACGGTTCAACGGATGTCCCGAGGAAATATCCGAACTGACCAACGCTACGGTCGGCCGATCGGTGGCGGCGCGAATTGCGGCAACCAGCGCCGGCCCTGGTTTCTGGGTGCTCCAGTACGGCAAGAAAGCGATTGCCACCGCCGCCAATGCCCAAGCTCGCGAAGGAGCCGTCACGAACGTCAACAGCTTCGACGGCTGCTGCACGATCCTGGGCAGTGCTAGCAGGCAGAAAATGGCTGCCACAGCGCAAAAGATCGCGGGATAGGCATGATAAGACCAGCCTTTGGCTTGGTAGAACAGGGGAAACATGCCAGCGATCGATGCCGCCAACGCAACCGCCGCCAGCTCTGGAAACCGCCTGGCAGGCCACAGCCACCAGATCAGGAAGACAAGGAAACACCACGAGAAACCGTAGCCGATCACAATCGGCCAAAAGATGCCGATCTTTGCATAAACGTCCGCCAAGAGGGGATAGATGTCGCGCACGAATTCCGGATGGATCAGCGTGACCGTGCTGAGATAGACAACGCAGATGCCGCCAATGACCCAGTGTTCCAGGGCGAAGATCGATTTCAGACTGCGCCGGCGCACTGCAACGACCAGCGCCGGCGCCAACACCATGATCGCATAGTAGGGCTTGACCAGCAGCAGAATGCTGCCCGACAGGCCGGCGAGTACGGCGAGCCCGGGGTCTGGTTGGGCAGCTGCATCTCTGCGCGCGCGCCAGGCATGAAGCGCAAGCAGCGGCATGAAAAGTGCCATGCCGATATGCTCCCGCTCACTGAAAGCATTTCCGGGGAAGACCACCAACATTGCGCAAAACGCTGGCCCCAGTGCAAACAATGATGCAGTTTCGGTGAAACCCGCACGCTTGACGATCACGCCCGAGAGCGAAAGTCCGATAAACACGGCAAGGTATGTCCAGGCCTCAACCAGGATTTCCGGGGCGGTACCCAGCAATCTGGCCGCAGCCACTGGCGGCAGATAGAGCCAGACGCTGAATGGGGGATTGGTCTCGTAGATTTGCGAGTAAAGCCGCTCACCGGACAGCATACGCTCGCAGACCGTGATCAGCCAGCTAGTGTCGGGAACAGTCCCCCAACGTCGCTGCCAGAAGATCGAGAAGACGGTGACTGCGGCAATGGCCAGGACATTGCGGCTAGGAAGCAGCGACGCCGCAATATCCCGGTCGCGCCAGCGGCTCAAGCCGCCAATGTCGTTCGAGACGCTCATGCTGTTGCACCGAGGCTCTCGAGATCGAGCCATATGTCGTCCAGCGGAGCGATTGGATCCAGCCGTGTCATGGGTTTCCGGGGGGCTCCTGCTCAATCGGTGTGGAGCGGCGCAGGCGCCGTGTAACGCAGATAGACAGTGATTTCCGGCTCGGCGTGCAGCAGACGATAGTCGGCCAAGGCGACCTGGATCCGCTTGTCCTGCAGCATCAGGGCAGTCCACGCGGGCGAGCCTGACAGCACGATATCGGGCTTCTTCGCTGATATCTCGGCGGCGTTTTCGCCGATCACCCGATCGCGGATGCTTTCAAGTTCCGGTCTCCGTTCGAGATCGCCGGTGACGCGGGCGAGCGTGTCCGCGTTGGAGACCGCCCAGGCGCTCGGATGGCGTGATATGAACCTGCCGCCGACCAGCCTGGCGAGGGGATGGGCAACCTGCATCTGGTCGGCAATCGACATGATGGTCGGGGTTTCGACCGTTGCGCGGATCGCGGCGACAGACCGGGCGATCGGGCCGTTATCCGTCGTCAGCGCCGCGTACTGTGCCCGGACCGCTATTTGCAGCACCAGCACGCAGCCGAAGATCAGGGCGGCCTTGCGAACGAAGCCTGCACTGCCGAATGTGCCGAACCGCACAAGCTGGATGCCAAATGCAAGTGTCGCAACAACGACCATCGGCAGCGCGTGATTGGGCCAACCCTTGCCCATGACGATGAAGGCCGGAATGAACCCCAGGGCGGTCAGGAGCGGAATCCTGACGTCCCAGTTCGTCTTTCTCAGGCCGCCGGCCGCAAGCACGGTGGCGGCGGCCAGAAGCAGCACCACTTTCGGCCAGTTTGCCAGCATATCGGCGGCAGAGGCCCTCAACGGAAGATAGACCTCCCTGACCAAGGGCAGGACGTCGCTGACGTAAGCGCGGTCGAAGAGCGCGATGGACGCGATATAGGCGGCCACGATCGCAGCGCCCACCAGGTTCTCTGCGACGAAGAGCGGTTTCAGCGACCGCCTTTCAAGCGCAAGACAGAGCGACGGCAACATGAAGGCCAGCACAAAATAGGGCGGCTTGACCATGACCACGACCGCCGCGCCGAAGCCCGCGACCATGTGCTCCAGGCGCGAGCCCGCGCTGAAATCCAGGTTCCGCTGACGTGTGCATTGCAACGCCACCCAAGGCAGAATGGTAATCAATGCGAAGTGCTCGCGTTGGCCGAATTGATCCGGCATGAAACACAGGATCAAAAACAGGGCCGCCGCTGCCGCCCACAGCGCATGGGGCTGCCGGTAGACCGGTTCATCGCGCGAGAGAATGTGGACGGAAACGGAAAGACTGGCCAGGCTCAGGCAAACGACGCCAAGCGTCAGCCAGAATTCCGCACGCATGCCAGTGAGCTTTTCCAGGAGCATGAACGGCATGTAGAGCCAGATCGAGAAAGGGGGGTTGGTCTCCACGATGTCGGTGTTGAGCCGCTCTCCGCCAAGCAGGCGGTCGCAGACGACCAGAAGCCACGACACGTCAACATTGGTCGGAATTGCAACGGTCGATAGCCAGACGGCGTATGTGACGACCAGACTGGCCAGCAGCAACGGTGCACCCGCTACGCCCACAAAGGGCGAGAAGAGGTTGGCGCCGGGCAGCAGTTCACTGAGGGATCGCGCGCTAGAGACCACGAAACACCCACCGCCCGAGGACGACATAGTTGATGACCGGCACGGCAATGCAGGTGAGCAGGATCGGGATTGCGGCAGGGACGCCGAGCATCTGGGTCAAAAGCCCCGGCAGGGCGATCGCGACGGCGAGGCCGGAAGCGGTGAGCAGGAGGAAGCGGGGCAATTCCATCGCGTGGCTGCCGCCCGAGGTGAACGTGAAATATTTATGCCCGGTGTAGGAGAACAGCGCGGCGACGGCGTAGGCCGCAAACGATGTGAGCGCCGCCGGCAGGGCCGCCGTTGCCTGTCCACGCGACAGCAGAAAAGCGCAAACGGCGTAGATCAGCGTCGACGCGATGCCAATCAGCGCAAAGCGCGATAGTCGACGATACGAGCCGGTGCCCATGACGCGGTCAAGCTGCCAATTTCTCGTCGAGGCGAGCGGTTTCGACGGCGCTGTCCTTGCGGAATACCGCCAGCAGCGAAACCCCGAAGGGCAAGCTTGCATTTGGTATGATGCGGCCTTCCGCCGAAAACACTGCCTTCATCGCCGCATTCAGTGGTTTTGGCGGCGTGGCATGGCCGGCTGGCAAGGCCGACTTGCGCAACCTGTCCACCAGTCGTGCCAGCGCCGCTACCGGGAAGAGCGCGGCATTTGTGTAGCTCAGCCGGTCGATCGCGAAACCAGCCCTTTCGATTCGTTCACGCAGCAGATTGCGTGAATAGCGCCGCATATGATGCAGCCCCACATCATGCGTGCTCCACAACCATTGGTGTGCGGGCACAGTGAGGACGACGCTGCCGCCCGGTTTCAGCACTTGGCGGATCGCGGCAAGCGACGCCTCGTCTTCGGCGACATGCTCCAGGACGTCGAACAGGCAGACGAGGTCGCAGCTTTGCGGCGCGACAGGAATGTTGTCCGGCAGATGTCCGGCGAGGAAGTCGCGGCCGGTCTTTTCCCAGGCAATCCTGCGCGCGAGATCGCTCATCTCGACTGCCGTCACTGCGCCGAACTGCTCCAGCATCCGGATGTTGCCGCCGGTGCCGGCGCCGATCTCGACGATGCGCGCGTTTTCAGGCAGGCCGATGCTGCGAATGACCGCCTCGGCGATGGCGCGACGCCCGCAGAACCACCAATGCTCGTCTTCGGTGGCGGCCATCTGTCGGTAGGCGTCGATCTCCATCAGCTCATTCCCTCATATTTGCGGCGCACGATGTAGATCGGACGCTGCTTGATCTCGGCGTAGACCCTGCCGAGGTATTGTCCGATGATGCCGATGCCGAGTAACTGGATGCCGCCAAGGAAAAGAACACTGACCAGCAGGGAGGCGTAGCCGGGCACATCAACGCCAAAGATCATTGTCTTGGCGACGATCAGCAGGCCGTAGAGGAACGACAGCGCGGAAATCGTCGCGCCGATATAGGTCCAGATTTCAAGCGGAGCGGTGGAGAAGCTGGTGATGCCTTCGAGCGCGAAGTTCCACAGCTTCCAGCCGGAGAATTTCGACTGGCCGGCGATGCGCTGATCGCGGACATATTCGACGCTTGCGGTGCGGAACCCGACCCAGGCGAACAGGCCCTTCATGAAACGACGGCGTTCGGGCAAAGACCGCAGCGCCTGGATGACCTGGCGGTCGATCAAACGGAAGTCGCCGACATCGTGCGGGATCTTCTGCTGCGCGATCCAGTTGTGAACGCGGTAGAACATCGAGGCGGAGCGCTGCTTGAGAAAGCTGTCGCTCGACCGATTGGCTCGCTTGGCCAGAACAACCTCAAAACCCTCGCGCCACTTTTCCACAAGCAGCGGAATGACATGCGGCGGATCCTGCATATCGACATCCATCGGAATCGCTGCATCGGCATCGCAGCTGTCGAGCCCCGCGGTCATCGCGGCTTCCTTGCCGAAATTGCGTGAAAGGTCGATTACGTGGATGCGTGGATCGGTTTGTTGGGCTTCGATCAGCTTTTCGAGCGTCGTATCGCTGCTGCCGTCGTTGACGAAGATGAACTCGAGGGCAACGCCTTTGTCCTTCAGCGGCGCGGTGCTTTCGCATACCGCCTTCAGGAATGGAGCAATTGCGCCTTCCTCATTGTGGACAGGCACGATCAGGGCAATCGTTGCGCCGCCGCTGCCCGGACGTGCGATGCGGTCAGCTGCCGGCTGATCGATGTTTAGGAATGGCGCATTCATTTGTTTGCCGAGCCCGCAGATCAGGCCCGACAATAGAAAGACTGGGTTAAGATGACTTTAAGGAATGTCCCGGGATTTCACAGTTTCCTGAGCGCCACTTCCTCGACCAGATGGTTGGCGCCCTTGCGCAGGATGAGATCGGCTCGGGCGCGGGTCGGCAATATATTCTCGCGCAGATTCTTCAGGTTGATGTTGGTCCACAGGCCCTCGGCGATGGCGCGGGCCGCATCCTCGGAAAGTTGCGAATAGCGGTGAAAGAAGGAGGCCGGGTCGCGGAAGGCGGTTTCGCGCAGCCGCATGAAGCGGGCGATATACCAGTGATGGATCAGCGCCTCCTCGGCATCGATATAGATGGCGAAGTCAAAGAAATCCGACAGGAAAGGCACGATCTTGCCGTCCTTGGGCAGCTTGCCTGGCTGCAGGACATTGATGCCTTCGAAGATCAGGATGTCGGGCCGGTCGATGGTCTGGAACTCGCCCGGGATAACGTCATAGGTCAGGTGCGAATAGACCGGCGCGCGGACGTTGCGCTGCGCCGATTTGATGCCGGACAGGAAGCGCAGAAGGGCGCCGACGTCGTAGCTGTCGGGAAAGCCCTTGCGCTCCATCAGGTTGTTGCGGCGCAGGACTTCGTTCGGCAGCAGGAAGCCGTCGGTGGTGACCAGGTCGACCTTGGGACTCGACGGCCAGCGCGCCAGCAGCTCCTTTAGCACGCGCGCCGTGGTCGATTTGCCGACCGCGACGGAACCGGCAATGCCGATGATGAACGGTGTCTTGGCCGCGTCCAGCGCGTTGAAGAAGGCCTGGCGCTGCCTGAACAGGAGTTGACTGGCTTCGACATGAGCCGACAACAGCCGCGACATCGAAAGATAGATGCGCTCGACCTCGTGGAGATCGACCGGATCGTTCAGCGACCGCAGACGACGGACCTCGTCCTCGGTGAGCGTCATCGGCGTATCGGCGCGGAACCGCGACCATTGCTCGGCCGAGAAGAAACGATAGGGTGAATACTTCTCGGTAGGAGCGAGCTGGTCCATCGAGTTCCTCCGCAGCGATCAGCCCCGGTCCAGCCGAGACGCCTTTTCGGCGATGCCCGAACGACCGGTGCGGCGTTCAAGCTCGTTGAGCACATCGCTCAGCGGAATGTCCGCTATGCCGAGAACGACAAGCCAATGATAGATGAGATCGGCGCTTTCCGAAACAAGCGCGTCCCGGTCGGCGCTGACGGCTGCGATCACCGTTTCCACCGCCTCTTCGCCGAGTTTCTGCGCTGCCTTGCTCATGCCGCGCTGAAAGAGCTTGGCCGTCCACGAATCCGGATCGCCGGAACGTGCGCGTTCGCCAATAATCTTCTCCAGTTCGGAGAGCGAGAACTCGGTCATGACGGCGTTTACAGCCTCTTCTTAGCCGGAAAGGCTCTAGGACCGATTACCCGGCGAGTCCAGCCGCATCGGCAGTCCGGCCTGAGCCATGTGCAGCTTGGCTTCGGCGATGCTGTAGGTGCCGAAATGGAAGATCGACGCCGCCAGCACCGCGCCGGCATGGCCGTCGCGAATGCCTTCGACAAGGTGGTCGAGCGTGCCGACGCCACCGGAAGCGATGACCGGCACGCGTACGGCATCGGCGACCGCGCGGGTAAGGGCTATGTCGTAGCCGGCCTTGGTGCCGTCGCGGTCCATCGATGTTAGCAGGATCTCGCCGGCGCCGAGATCGACCACTCGCCGAGCGAACTCGACGGCGTCGATGCCGGTCTTCTCGCGGCCGCCATGGGTGAATATCTCCCAGCGATCAGCCTCGCTCGCAGCGGACACTTTCTTGGCATCGATGGCGACGACGATGCACTGGTTGCCGAATTTGTCGGCAGCCTCGGCGACAAAATTTGGGGTCTTCACCGCCGCCGTGTTGATCGACACCTTGTCGGCGCCGGCCAGTAGCAGCTTCCTGATGTCGGCGACCTGACGGACGCCACCGCCAACGGTCAGCGGCATGAAACATTGTTCGGCGGTGCGGGCGATGACATCGAAAATGGTCTCGCGGTTTTCCGACGTGGCGGTGATGTCGAGAAAGCAGAGCTCGTCGGCGCCGGCCGCGTCATAGGCTTTTGCCGCTTCGACGGGATCGCCGGCATCGACCAGGTCGACGAAATTGACGCCCTTGACGACACGGCCGTTCTTGACGTCGAGACAGGGGATGACGCGGGCTTTCAGCATCAGATCCTCTCGATCGCCGCAAGAAAGTCGACAAGCAGCTGGCCGACGACGGGCGGAACTTCGGACTGGGAATCAAAGGCCGGGTCGTAGGCCGAGAGCGTCACGCCGACGATTGGGATTGACCTGGCCAGTCCGCAGGCAAGCTGCCGTAGCTGTTCCGGACTCGGGCCGCCCGGGTGCGCGTAGCGGTTCACCTGCAACACATCCGGATCGAGGACATCCAGGTCGAGATGCAGATGCGCCCGCACAGTCCCTGTCGCCGTGAGCTTTCCGATCATATCGAGTGCACCGGCACATTCGGTGCGCACGATCGGCAAAGTTTCCAGCAGTCGCTTTTCGTCGGGATCGAGGTCGCGGGCATCGACCAGCATGCAGCGCGCCGGGTCTATCGGCCGGAACGCCGGAATTGCTGCCGCCATCGGATGCCAGCAGAGCCCGAGCGTCGCCGCCAGCGCCATGCCGTCGAGAAAGCCGTAGGAGGACGTCTCCGGGGTGTTGAGATCGCCATGCTGGTCGATCCAGATGATCGAATCCGCAACTTCACCGGCGACCGCACCGGCGGCGGTCAGGCAATTTCCAGCAAGGATAATGGGGAAGCGTCCTCCATCGCGGGCGAGGTTAACCCTGGTCGCGACGGCGTTGCAGACGGCGAAGCCGGTTGCAATTTCGCGCCCCTGCTCGTCTCCGACCTTGCCGATATCTTCGACGGCGACGTCATGGCCAGCCACGGTCAGGGCTTCGACCAGCCCACCGCCGATGATGGCGTCCGGCCCCTGGCCGCACCCTTCGTGATAGTGCCCGCTGTCGTAGGGAGCAACGATAATCGAGACCTTCACGTTTCACACCCCTGCCATCGGTTTGCCACGCAGGATCGCCAATGCCTCGGCCGGGTCGATGCGGCCGTCGTAGAGGGCGCGTCCGGAGATCGCGCCTTCGAGCTTGCGGGCATCGGGCAGGGTCATGCGCACGATGTCGGCGATCGAGGCGAGCCCGCCCGAGGCGATAACCGGGATCGACACCGCGTCGGCGAGATCGATGGTGGCGTCCCAGTTGATGCCGGTCAGCACACCGTCGCGGTCGATATCGGTGTAGATGATGGCGGCGACGCCGGCACCCTCGAATTTCCTCGCCAGTTCAATGACGCCGAGGCTCGAGGCTTCAGCCCAGCCTTCGATCGCGACCTTGCCGCCCTTGGCGTCGATGCCGACGGCGATCTTGCCCGGGAATGCCTTGCAGGCCTGCCTGACCAGATCCGGATCGCGCACCGCCACGGTGCCAAGAATGACGCGGGCCAGCCCACGGTCGAGCCAGTCCTCGATCTGCGCCAGGGTGCGGATGCCGCCGCCGAGCTGCACCGGATTGCTCGTCGCCTTCAGGATGGCGCCGACCGCGGCGCTGTTGACGCTCTGGCCCTTGAAGGCGCCGTTGAGGTCGACGACGTGCAACCATTCGAAGCCCTGCTCTGCGAAGGCGCGCGCCTGAGCGGCGGGATCGTCATTGTAGATGGTGGCGGTCGCCATGTCGCCATGCCTGAGGCGCACGCATTTGCCGTCCTTGAGGTCTATCGCCGGAAACAGAAACACCTTCAGGCGCCTTCGACGATGACAAAGTGGCCGGTCGAGCCGGCGAGCCTGTACTTCAAGGCCTCCTGGTATTCAGGCGAGCCGTAGCATTCCAGCGCCTTTTCATAGGATTCGAATTCCACCAACACGTGGCGATTGCCTGCCGGTCCTTCCGGGCTGGTGTACCGCCCGGCGCGCACCGGGAACTTCGCGCCGTATTTCGCGAAAGCCGCGGCATTGGCCTCGATGTACTGCTTGTAGATCTCGGGATCGTGGACATCGACCATTGCCATCCAATAGCCCTTCTTGCTCATGGTTCAGGGCCTCCAGCCTAGGAAATTGGTGATCAGCGCCAGGCCCAGCGCCTGGCTCTTCTCGGGGTGGAACTGCGTTCCGGCTAGGTTGTCGCGGGCGACAGCGGCCGTTACCGGGCCGCCATAGTCGGCAACCGCCAGCACCTCATCCTCCTTCCGTGCATCGAGATGGTAGGAGTGGACGAAATAGGCGTGCAGTCCCTTGTCACCCGTCGCAATGCCGGAAAACAGCGGATGCTTGCGCTTCAGGTCAATCGTGTTCCAGCCGATCTGAGGGATCTTCAGTGTCGGATCGGCCGGCGTGATCTCCTTGACGTCGCCGGCGACCCAGCCAAAGCCCTTTGTGACGGTCTTTTCCAGGCCTCGCTCCGACATCAGCTGCATGCCGACGCAGATGCCGAGGAACGGCCTAGCCTTGGCGATCGCCACCTCCTCGACCGCTTCCCACATGCCGGCGACCGCACGCAGTCCAGCGGCGCAATCGGCATAGGCACCGACGCCGGGCAGGACGATGCGGTCGGCGGTCCTGACCCGCTCGGCATCGGCGGTGAGTTCGATCGCGGCGGCAATGCCGGCTTCATGCGCGGCACGCTCGAAGGCCTTGGTGGCCGAGCGCAGATTGCCCGACCCGTAATCGATGATCGCCACCCTCATCTCAGGGCTTTCCCGGAATATGGTTCAGCCCCAGCGCCAGGCCCATCTGCGCCGACCGGGCATGTGCCGCGTCTGGGACGATGCGTTGCACCGTCGGTTGTTCATCCGACTGAGCATCGGCTTCCAATGCATAGCGGACGTCTGCGTCGTCGAGCCTGTCGGCCTCGACCACGCCCCATTCATGCCAGCCGCGACGGCGCAGGGCTGCGATCCGCAAGCCCTGCCCTTCCAGTCCGACAAAGAGCATGACAAGCAGGGATAAAAGCGAGCCGGCTGTTTCCAGGTCCAGCCTTTCGCCCAACATCGAGAGCAGGCCCATGGCGACAAACGCCAATGCCGCCTCGACCCACAGCCGGTGCCAGGCCAGCCACAGCGGCGGCACCAGGAAGCCGAGCCAGGCAAAGCCGTCACGGATAAAGGTAGTGTCCACGCTTTCGCTGCGGCCTGGCGGCTCCATCACGACATAGATGGCCATGACGCTATCCTTTCAGGGATCCCTTGGTGGAGGGAACCGCGTCCGGCTGGCGCGGGTCGCGCTCAAGCGCCGAACGCAGCGCACGCGCCACGGCCTTGAAGCAGGTCTCGGCGACGTGGTGGTTGTTGGCGCCGTAATGATTGGTGACATGCAGCGTGATGCCGGCATTCTGCGCCAGCGCGTGGAAGAATTCGCGCACCAGCTCGGTGTCGAACGTACCGATCTTCGGCGACGAGAATGAAACATTCCAGACCAGAAAAGGCCGGCCGGAGACATCGATTGCCGCCCGCGTCAGTGTCTCGTCCATGGCGAGATCGATCGAGGCGTAGCGCATGATGCCGCGCCGCTCGCCCAATGCCTTGGCCAGCGCCTGGCCGAGCGCAATGCCCGTATCCTCGACCGTGTGGTGGTCGTCTATGTGCAGGTCGCCCTTGGCCTTCACGGTCATGTCGATCAGCGAATGGCGCGACAACTGGTCCAGCATATGGTCGAAGAAGCCGACGCCCGTCGAAATGTCGGATTTGCCCGAGCCGTCGACCTGAACCGACACGGCGATGTCGGTTTCCCTGGTCTTGCGGCTTATCTCGGCGGAACGGGGCGCCATGACCTCATCCTTGTCTCAGATTTTGCACGATTCAGGCGTTCACATGCCTGAAAACGAAAGCCTTCTAGCAGCATGATCCGGCGATTGCCAGTTACCGCTGCGGAGCACAGTCCGGCCCGGCGGATGGCCGGTTTGCAATCGTCCGGCCTATGCATACATATGGCCGATCAAGTCACTCGTAACGCGCCGATCGCCTCGATGGGATCGGTGCTTATCGGAGCAGAAAATGTCGAATGAACTGACCATGCATGCCACGACCATCCTGACCGTGCGCAAGGGCGGCAAGGTGGTGATCGCCGGCGACGGCCAGGTCAGCCTCGGCCAGACGATCATGAAAGGCAACGCCAAGAAGGTGCGCCGCATCGGCAAGGGCGGCAACGTCATCGCCGGTTTCGCCGGCGCCACCGCCGATGCCTTCACGCTGCTCGAGCGGCTCGAAGCCAAGCTCGAACAATATCCCGACCAGCTGACACGCGCCTGCGTCGAGCTTGCCAAGGACTGGCGCACCGACCGCTATTTGCGGCGGCTGGAAGCGATGATGCTGGTGGCCGACAAGTCGGTGTCGCTGGCACTGACCGGCACCGGCGACGTGCTGGAGCCCGAATTTGGCGTCATGGCCATCGGCTCGGGCGGCAATTACGCGCTGGCAGCGGCACGCGCGCTGGTGGACAGCGACAAGGGCGCAGAGGAGATCGCCCGCAAGGCGATGCAGATCGCGTCAGACATTTGCGTCTACACCAACAACAACTTCGTCGTCGAAACCCTCGATGCCGCCTGAGCGGAGCCTCCGCTATGGTTTTCGGCCGGTGACCCAGAGGGACCTGCCGATGATCGCCGGCTGGCTTGCCGAGCCGCATGTCGCCGAATGGTGGAACGACCCAGAGACCGAGATTGCGGAGATCCGCGAGCATATCGACAGCATTTCGGTCGAGCCGCTGATTATCGAGCTCGACGGAAAGCCCATCGGCTATTTGCAGAGCTACGATCCGCATCTGGAGGACGGCCATCCCTATAGCGACCAGCCGTTCGGCACGCTCGGCATCGATCTGTCGATCGGTGTGCCGGAGCTTGTCGGGGTCGGCCACGGCTCGGCGATCGTCCGGCAGTTCGTCGAGCAGCTTTTCGAGGAAGGTACGCCGCGCGTCATCATCGACCCGGACCCCGCCAATGCACGGGCTATCCGTGCCTATGAAAAGGCCGGTTTCACGGCTATCGATCGCAGGAAGTCGGAATATGGCGATGCCGTGCTGATGGCGATTGATGCTCCAGAGGGTGATGCCGGACAGGGTGACGCAGAAGAGGGGCAATAGCAGCATGAGCGTATCCAGCGACAAAACCGTCTCGGCCTACTACGACAGTTGGCGAATGGGGCTTCTGCTGGTTCTCGGCCTGGTCATCTTCCAGGCCGGGGTCCTTTACGGCATGGGGCGGACGCCGATCTGTACCTGCGGCTATGTCAAGCTGTGGCACGGCATGGTGCAAAGCTCGGAGAATTCCCAGCATATTTCCGACTGGTACAGCTTCTCGCACATCATTCACGGTTTCCTGTTCTATGCGCTGGCGTGGTTCCTTTTCCCGCGCTCGCCGATCGGGCTCAGGCTGGCCTTTGCGGTGGTTATAGAGGGCGGCTGGGAGCTGCTCGAGAACAGCCCTTTCATCATCGATCGCTATCGCGCCGGCACGATCTCGCTCGACTATTATGGCGACAGCATCATCAATTCGGTGTCGGACACGCTGGCCATGGTGCTGGGGTTTGTCATGGCGCGAAGGCTTCCTATATGGGTGGTCGTAACCCTCGCCCTCATCTTCGAATTCGGTGTCGGCTATCTCATCCGGGACAATCTGACACTCAACGTGATCATGCTGCTGCATCCGTTCGAGTCCATTCGGCAGTGGCAAAGTGGAATTTAGTGACATGAGCACCTTCTCTCCTCGCGAAATCGTTTCGGAACTCGACCGCTTCATCATCGGCCAGAAAGACGCCAAGCGTGCCGTGGCGATTGCCTTGCGCAACCGCTGGCGCCGCCAGCAGCTCGAGGGCCAGATGCGCGAAGAGGTGATGCCGAAGAATATCCTGATGATCGGCCCGACCGGCGTCGGCAAGACCGAGATTTCGCGCCGCCTGGCACGCCTTGCCGGTGCGCCTTTCGTCAAGGTCGAAGCCACCAAGTTCACCGAGGTCGGTTATGTCGGCCGCGATGTCGAGCAGATCATCCGCGACCTGGTCGAGATCGCCATCGGGCTGGTTCGCGAGAAGATGCGCGAGGACGTCAAGGCGCGTGCCCACATCAACGCCGAGGAACGGGTGCTCGAAGCGCTCGTCGGCAAGACGGCGAGCCCGGCCACCCGTGACAGTTTCCGCAAGAAGCTGCGCGACGGCGAGCTCGACGACAAGGAGATTGAGATCGAAGTGGCCGATACCGGCAATGGCGGCATGCCCGGCTTCGAGATCCCCGGCATGCCGGGCGCCAATATCGGCGTGCTCAACATCAACGATATGCTGTCGAAAGCGATGGGCGGCAAGAAGACCAAGTTGCGCAAGACGACCGTCAAGGAGTCCTACGGGCTGTTGATCAGCGACGAGTCCGACAAGCTGCTCGATCAGGACGAAGTGGTGCGCAGGGCACTCGAATCGACCGAGAATGACGGCATTGTCTTCCTTGACGAGATCGACAAGATCGCCTCGCGCGAAGGCGGCATCGGTGCCGGTGTTTCGCGTGAAGGTGTGCAGCGCGACCTGCTGCCGCTGGTCGAAGGCACCACGGTTGCGACCAAATACGGACCGGTGAAGACCGACCACATCCTGTTCATCGCCTCGGGTGCGTTCCACGTCGCTAAGCCCTCCGATCTGCTGCCGGAATTGCAGGGCCGCCTGCCGATCCGCGTCGAGCTGCGGGCGCTGGAGAAGGGCGATTTCGTCCGCATCCTCACCGAGACCGAAGCCAGCCTGATCAAGCAGTATATCGCGCTGATGAAGACCGAAGGCGTCGATCTGGTCTTCACCGACGACGCCATCGATTCGTTGGCCGGCATCGCCGTGGACCTCAACGCCAGCGTCGAGAATATTGGCGCCAGGCGGCTGCAGACGGTGATGGAACGGGTGCTGGACGATATCTCCTATGACGCGCCGGACCGCAACGGCACCTCGGTGACCATCGATGCCGCCTATGTCGAGAAGCATGTCGGCGACCTCTCCAGAAACACGGACTTGTCGCGTTTCATCCTGTAGGAGACGCTTCATTCTCGCAGAGGGTCGGGGAATTGCTCCCGGCCTCCCCAATTTGGCCCAGCATTCCCGATGTGTGGCCAAATGGAAGCATCCGGCAAGCTTTCGTCCCGTCGGGTGCAGGCGTCTCTCGACTCCCGGTGGAGCATTACCTAGTTTGCCGGCGACTATTTGGGCGGCGGCGCATGAAAAAACTGATCCTCGTCATTTTGGGGCTGACGCTGGCGGCAGCCATGTTCGCCGCGCAAGCGGCAACGATGGTGCCGCCGGGCAACCGCAACACCGAGCAGCCCGACATACCGGGCGCTTCGAGCCGGCGCACCCAGGCGACCAACACTACCTTCCAGGCGAAATACCGCAAAGTCTTTGCGCTGCTCCAGAACGATGCCGAGCTGCGCGGCAAGATCAAGCAGGCAGCCGCGGCCTATGGCATCGACCCAATGCATATCGTCGGCGCCATCGTCGGCGAGCACACCTACAATGTCGATGCCTACGACCGGCTGCAGACCTACTACGTCAAGGCGATTTCGTATCTGTCGAGCAAGCTCTCCTTTGCCTATGATGGCGAGGACATCTCCGATTTCGTGCAGCGGCCGCAATTTGCGAAATGCGCAGGGAAGTCCGACAGCTACGATCTGTGGGAGTGCCGCGAACAGGTGTGGAACCGGTCGTTCCGCGGCAAGACCGTCGACGGCGAGAGCTTTCCCAACGACCGCTTAGGCGCCACTTTCTTCCAGCCTTATTATGCCGGCCAGACTTTTGGCCTTGGCCAGCTCAATCCGCTGACGGCGCTGCAAATGAGCGACCTCGTGCACAAGGTTTCCGGCCTGCCGGAACTCGACGTCGGCGATCCCAACGCGGTCTACAAGACCATCATGGATCCTGACCTGACACTGCCTTATGTCGCAGCAACAATCCGGAAATCGATCGACGCCTATAGAAGCATTGCCGGCTTCGACATCTCAGGCAATCCCGGCATCACGTCGACGCTCTACAATGTCGGCAACCCCGAACAGCGCGCCTATGCGCTGAAGGCCGAGAACGACAAGCGCCGCGCTGCGGGCGAGCCGGAAAAACTGCCCGAGGAAAATTACTATGGCTGGCTGGTCAACGACAAGCTGCCGGAGCTGAAGGCGCTGTTCTAGCCGAACGCGCTCGGCCAATTATCCACGCGGCGGATCAAGCCGCCAGCAGCGACTTTAACTTGATGGTCTGCGAGCCTAGCGCTTCCGGCGCCGGCCTTGCCTGCTTCGCAATCAGCATCTCGGCCAGCCTTATGTCGCGGGCGACCGCGTTGCCGGGGCCGATGCCGCTTGCCGCAACCAGCCTGCCGTCCTCGGCGAGGTGGAACAGGATGAAGGCGCCGTCGCCGAGGTCGCGGCGCACGATGCTGCGGCCTTCGTCCGACAGGCCGGCGATCTGCAAGGTCAGGCCGTACTGATCCGACCAGAACCACGGCACCGCCGCATGGGACTCGCCGGCGCCAAGCATATTCCTGGCGGCAAGCGCGCCCTGCTCCTGTGCATTGCGCCAGGCTTCCAGCCGCACGCGCCGGCCGCCATAGACGGCGAGCGGAAACGAACAGCAATCGCCGGCGGCAAAGATATCCCGGTCGCTGGTGCGAAGCTCGGCGTCGACGGCGATACCATTGTCGACGGTCAGCCCCGCCTCCGCGGCAAGTCCGGTCACCGGCACGGCGCCGATGCCGATCACGGCAAGATCGGCGACAATGTCGTGTCCACCGGCGAGCGCGATGCGCACTTCGGCGCCATCATCGGCAATGGCGGCGATGCCCTCGCCGCACAGGATTTTCACGCCTTCGGCTTCATGCGCCTGATGGATGACCTCAGCGATCTCGGCCGGCACGCCGCGCATCAAGATGCGCGGCTGCGCCTCGATAACTGTGACCGCCGCACCCAGTCTGCGTGCCGCCGCGGCAAGCTCAAGCCCGATGAAGCCGCCGCCAATGATGGCGATGCGATTTCCGGCGCTGAGATGGGCGCGAATGGCCAGCGCGTCGTTGAAGGTCCGGAGGTAGACGCAGCGCCCGCCAAGGCCCGGCATCGGCAGCTTGCGCGGCACCGAACCGGTCGCCAGCAGGAGCTTGTCGTAGGCCAGGACGGAACCGTCCGAGAGGCGCACGACATGCGCCTCTCGGACGATCGCCACCGCCTGGACCGAATGGATATGCCTGATCGATCTTTCGGCCAGGACCGCCTCACTGGCGATCGCCTTGAGCAGGGGCGCGTCGGCGACCATCGCGTCTTTCGACAGCGGCGGCCGCTCATAGGGAAGATGCGGCTCGTCGCCGACCAGCGTCACCGGGCCATCATAGCCGAGCTCGCGCAGCGCAAGGGCGGCGCGCCCGCCGCATTCGCCGGCGCCAATGATGACCATTCCCTTCGTCATCATCAACCAATCCGGACAAGGACTTTGCCGGCGTCGACTTTGACCGGATAAGTTCTTAGATCGACGCAGACCGGCGCGCCCCTGGCAGTCCCTGTCTTGTAGTTGAAGCGGCCATTGTGCTTCGGGCACTCGATGATGTCGTCCATGACCAGCCCGTCGGCCAGATGCACCTTCTCATGCGTGCAAAGCCCGTCGGTGGCGAAATACTCGTCGTCGGGGCTGCGATAGATGGCAAAGGTGCGGCCGCCATGGTCGAAGCGCATCACGTCCTCTTCGTCGATGTCCTCGGCGTCACAGGCCTCGACCCAGTCGCTCATCTACGGCTCCCCCAATACTTGGCACCCTCGGCATGGGCTTGTCATTCGGCAGCCACCGCAGCGGTAGCGTTGTCGTTGTGGAAGTCCTCGCGATAGGGCCTCGCCGTCGGCGGCAGTTCGCGCTTGATGAAATAATCCTCATTGCGCAGCTGGCGCAGGAAAGCCGGTATCATCTCGCGGTAGCCCGCCAGGATGGACGATGTCGGCGCCGGCAGATCGTGCTTGATCAGTTCGTGCAGCCTGGGCAGCGCGTGATAGGGCACCATGGGAAACATGTGATGCTCGACATGGTAGTTCATGTTCCAGTAGATGAAGCGGCTTATCGGGTTCATGTAAACGGTGCGGCTGTTGAGCCGGTGATCGGTGACGTTTTCAGCCAGGCCGCCATGCTGCAGCAGGCCGACCATGACATGGTGCCACGCGCCGTAAAGCCTGGGCAGCCCGACAAGCATCAGCGGCAGGAACGAGCCGGTATAGAGCGCCAGCGCAATGGTCGCGGCATAGATTGTCGTCCAGATGCGGGCAATGCGAATTGCCTTCGGCTGCTCCTGGTCGGGAATGAAGGTTCTTTCGGCCGGACTGACGATACCGGCTGCATTGCGCAGCATGTCGCTCATCGCGTGCCAGGCGTCGAGAATGCCGACGAAGTTGAGCACCACGCGCAGCAGATCGGGCGGACGCATCACCGATATCTCCGGATCGCGGCCGACCATGATGGTATCGGTATGGTGGCGCGTATGGCTCCAGCGCCAGGTCACGGGATTGCGCATGATCATGAAGCAGGCGATCTGATAGACCACATCGTTCATCCACTGCGTCCTGAAGGCGGTGCCGTGGCCGCATTCGTGCCAGCGTGAATCGGTGGAGGAACCGTAGAGGACGCCATAGACGAAGAAGAACGGCACGCACCACCAGCTGCCCCAGAACCAGGCGGCGCCGGCGCCGCTGAGGATCATGGTGCCGAGCCAGATGATGGTATCGCGGATCGCCGGGCCGTCGGAGCGCTGCATCAGCTCCTTCATCTCCTTGCGCGGCACGTCGGTGTGATACCACTCGGCCGCCGCCAGCCCGCTCTCGACGGCAAGCTTCGCGTCGCGGCCGATCAGGCTGTAGTCGCGTCGGGACGCCGCTGCGGAGCTCGTATTCCCGGTTCGGAGTCCAATATCCACCATGGCGGAGGCCTCGATCATATTCGGTCAGCGTTCAAAATAACGCCGAGCCCTGATAGGCTCAATATCACAAAGATAGTTTCTATCATTTTCCATCAGAATGGTGTAAAAGGGCCAAACAGTGGAATGAGGCAGCGATGGCGAAACGGCCGACGATCACCGACCTGGCGCGCATTTCGGGGGTCAGCGTTGCCACCGTCGACCGGGTGCTGAACAACCGCTTGCCGGTGCGCGAAGAAACCGCGCGCCGCGTCTATGAGGCCGCGACCAGCATCGGCTATCACGCAGCCGGATTGATCAAGCAGCGGATGCGCCATGAATTGCCCGAATACCGGCTCGGGTTCCTGCTGTTGAGACGGGAGGACGTCTTCTACAGTGAATTTGCCCGCGAGCTTGAACTGGCGGTATCGCAGTCGCCGCGCTTTCGCGGCGTGGCCACCATCGACTTCGCCGCTTCGCTGGCGCCGGACGAGATCGTCGAGCGGATGCGCAAGCTGGCCGCCAAATCCAGGGCCGTCGCCCTGGTCGGGCCTGATCACCCGACGCTGACGGTCGCCGTCGAGGCTCTCAAAGCCAATGGCGTACCGGTGTTCTCCCTGCTTTCCGACTTTGCGTCCGGTATTCGCGAGGGCTATGTTGGCCTGGACAATCGCAAGGTCGGCCGCACCGCTGCCTGGATGATCTCGAAGGCCGCGAAGAGACCTGGCAAGGTTGCCCTCTTCGTCGGCAGCCATCGCTTCCATGGCCATGAGCTTCGCGAGATCGGTTTTCGCTCCTTCTTTCGCGAGCAGGCGCCGGAATTCACTCTCCTCGAGACGTTGGTCAATCTGGAAGCGAACCAGATCACGCATGATGCAATGATCGAGCTTCTGGCCCGCCACCCTGATCTCGCCGGTTGCTATGTCGCCGGTGGCGGCATGGAAGGCGCGATCTCGGCGCTGAGGGAGGCAAAGCCGGCTGAGATGCCGGCGGTCGTCTGCAACGAGATCACGCCCGACTCCCGCGCGGCGCTGGCAGATAATTTCCTGACCATGGTGATCTCGACGCCACTGGCGGCGCTTTGCCGCGAGCTTGTCGGGCTGATGGCGCATGCCATCGAGACCGGCGCTGCGAATGCGCCGGGCCAGACCTTTCTGCCCTTCGACATTTATCTGCCGGAAAACATCTGACGTCGCGGTCATCGGCGGCAGACATGATGTAATCTATCAGAACGCTTTCAGGCCTGGCTTGCGTTAGCGTCCGTCTAAAAGCGCTCGAAATGCCGAAAATCCATTCCTCATGGCGAAATCTCGCTTGACGCCCAAGCGAAATGGAATAAATATTTCACCAACTGAGAATTTTGGTTCTTTCGTTCCGGAAGATCTGTTTCAGGCAAATGCCTCCGGAACTAAAAATGGCAATCGGGAGAGAATTCCCTGCGAGATCGGGGAATTCCGGGTAGATCGGTGCAGCCGGACACCAATGTGGAGGAGAAATAAAATGAAAAAACTGCTTTTGGGCGTCGCGTTCGCGGCGCTGATGAGTTCGTCCGCCTTTGCTGCCAAGATCGGCGTGTCGATGGCGTTGTTCGACGACAATTTTCTCACCGTGCTGCGCAACGGCATGATTGAACAGGCCAAGGGCATGGACGGCGTCGAGCTGCAGGTGGAGGATGCGCAGAACGACGTCGCCAAGCAACTCGACCAGATCAAGAACTTCGCCGCCTCAGGCGTCGACGCCATCATCGTCAACCCGGTCGACACCTCGGCGACTCAGGCGATGTCGGACGCAGCCGCCGCTGCCAAGATTCCACTGGTCTATGTCAATCGCGAGCCGGTCAACGTCGACACGCTGCCCGAAAACCAGGCCTTCGTCGCCTCGAACGAAGCCGATTCCGGCACGCTCGAGACCAAGGAGGTCTGCCGCCTGTTCAAGGAGGCCGGCAAGACTGAAGCCAACGTCTATGTGATCATGGGCGAGCTGTCGAATCAGGCAGCGGTGCAGCGCACCAAGGACATTGACGACGTGATCGCCACGCCGGAGTGCAGCTTCATCAAGATCATCGACAAGCAGACGTCGAACTGGAAGCGCGAAGAAGCGCAGAACCTGATGACCAACTGGCTGTCGACCGGCAAGCCGTTCGACGGCGTCATCGCCAATAATGACGAAAGCGCCATCGGCGCCATCCAGGCGATGAAGGCCGCCAACATCGACATGAAGTCGGTTGTCGTCGGCGGGGTCGACGCTACCCAGGATGCGCTTGCCGCGATGCAGGCGGGCGACCTCGATGCGACGGTGTTCCAGGACGCGGCCGGCCAGGGTGCCGGCGCGCTTGACGCAGCGCTCAAGCTGGCGAAGGGCGAGAAGGTCGAGCACAAGGTCTACATCCCGTTCCAGCTGGTCACGCCGGCAAATATCGACAAGTTCCTGAAGAAGAACTGAGGCGGACCTGTCCGATACGGAGCGGCGCGCCAAAGTAAGACAGCGCCGCTCCGCTTTTTCCCTCTCGGCCTGAACAGCGCCGAGTGGAGACCGTGGCTGACGGAGGAAGCACGATTGGCACAGACATCTCACGGCGTCGGCGGGCTCAGCTATGATGCGAAACGGCGCGCATGGCCGGCCGAATTCAACGTCTTCCTGGCGCTCGTCATCCTGGTCGGCGCTTTCGAGCTGATCGGCCGGGTTTTCCTGGGCGACAGCTTCCTGTTCAACACCCGCGACAATATCGATGCGATCTTCAACGAAGCGCGCCTGCAGATCATCATCCTGCAGGTGTCGATAGTCGGCATCATTGCCATCGGCGTGACGCAGGTGATCATTACCGGCGGCATCGACCTGTCCTCAGGTTCGATCGTCGGCGCCACGGCGATGATAGCCATGAGCTTCGCCCAGGTGGCGACCGTCAATGGCAACCCGAACCCGAAGGCGATGTTCATCGCCCAGGGCTGGACCGACCTGCCGGTGATCGTGCCCGTGCTGGTCGCGATCGGCTGCGGCCTGCTTGCCGGCCTGGTCAACGGCGCTTTGATCGCCTACACGCGCATCCCGCCGTTCATCGCCACGCTCGGCATGATGGTCACCGCGCGCGGCATCGCCAAATGGTGGTCAAAGGGGCAGCCGATCTCGTTTCCGACCGAGAGTTTCGCCGCCATCGGCAAGGGGCTGATGCCGGTCATCATTTTCATATCGCTCGCAGTGCTGTTCCAGCTGATCCTGAGTTACACCAAATATGGCAAGCACTGCTATGCAATCGGCTCCAATGAGGACGCCGCGCGCATGTCCGGCATCAACATCGCCAACCACAAGATCCTCGTCTACGTCATTGCCGGCGTCCTCGCCGCGCTCGCCGCCGTGGTGCTGAGCTCCAAGAATCTCACCGCCCAGGCCGGCATGGGTGTAATGTACGAGCTCGACGCGATCGCCATGGCGGTTATCGGCGGCGTCTCGCTGTCGGGCGGCCGCGGTTCGATTATCGGGACAGTGATCGGCTCGCTGATCTTCGGCGTCATCATCTCCGGCTTCACCTTTCTGCGCCTCGACGCCTATTATCAGGAGATGGTCAAAGGCGTGATCATCGTCGGCGCAGTCGTTCTCGACCAGTGGCGCCAACGCCTGCGGGCAATGAGGGCTTGATCATGTCGGACATCGTCCTGAAAACCGAAAACCTGACCAAGTATTATGGCGGCGTCCATGCGCTGGAGGGTGCCGACTTCGAGCTGCGCAAGGGCGAGCATGTCGCCATCATGGGCGACAATGGCGCCGGCAAATCGACCTTCGTACGCCAGATCACCGGCGTCGAGCAGCGCACCAGCGGCAGGATGTGGTTCGACGGCAAGGAAGTGAATTTTGCCGGCCCCATCGAAGCCCGCGAGGCGGGCATCGAGACGGTGTTCCAGAACCTGGCGCTCGCCGACGACCTCGACGTGCCGTCGAACCTGTTCCTCGGCCGCGAGCGGGTGCTTTTCAATCTCGGGCCCTTCTCGATCCTCGATCGCAAGTTCATGCGCAAGGCGACCGAGGCAGCCTTGGTCCGGACAGCGGTCAAGATCCCCAATCTTTCCAACACCATCCGTCATATGTCGGGCGGCCAGCGCCAGTGCGTAGCAATTGCCAGAACCGCGACCTTTGCTTCCAAGCTCATCATCATGGATGAGCCGACGGCGGCACTCGGCGTGCAGGAGACGATGCAGGTCGAAAACATCATCCGCACGCTGAAGGAGAATGGCGAACCGCTGATCCTGATCTCTCACAACATGCGCCAGGTGTTCGACCTGGTCGACCGCATCGTCGTTTTCCGGCGCGGCCGCATCGTCGCCAATTTGCGCAAGCAGGACACCGACGGCAACGATATCGTCTCCTACATCACCGGCGCCAAGACCGGGCAGGCGGAACTTGCGGCGTAACGGCCAACGCCGAGCCACAGGCGCTAACACGCCCTCCCTTCCGAACCATTCTCAAAGGAAAACTCTTCATGCCTCTTCGCTTTGCTCTTCTCGGTGCCGGCCGTATCGGCAAGGTCCATGCTCGCGCCGTCGGTTCCAATCCTGAGGCCAGGCTGGTCGCAGTTGCCGACGCCTTCGAGAAGGCGGCGACCGATCTGGCCTCTGCCTATGGCGCCGAAGTGCGCAGCATCGATGCCATCGAGAAGGCCGGCGATATCGATGCGGTCGTCATCTGCACGCCGACCGATACCCATGCCGATCTGATCGAACGCTTCGCCAAAGCGGGTAAAGCGATTTTCTGCGAAAAGCCGATCGACCTCGACGCCGCCCGGGTGGAACGTTGCCTGGCCGTCGTCGACAAGGCCGGCGCCACCCTGATGGTCGGCTTCAACCGCCGCTTCGATCCGCATTTTGCCGCCGTGCGCAAGGCGATCGACGACGGCGCCATCGGCACTGTCGAAATGGTGACAATCACCTCGCGCGATCCCGGCCCGCCGCCGCTCGACTATATCGGCCGCTCGGGCGGCATCTTCCGCGACATGACCATTCATGATTTCGACATGGCGCGCTTCCTGCTCGGCGAGGAGCCGGTGGCGGTCAGCGCGCATGCTTCGGTGCTGGTCGACAAGAAGATCGGCGAGGCCGGCGACTTCGACAGCGTCAGCGTCATCCTCGAAACTGCCTCCGGCAAGCAATGCGTTATCTCCAACTCACGCCGCGCCACCTACGGCTACGACCAGCGCATCGAGGTGCATGGCTCGAAAGGCATGATTGCGGCCGAGAACCAGCGGCCGGTGTCGATCGAACTGGCCAATGAGAAAGGCTATACGCGGCCGCCGCTGCACGATTTCTTCATGACCCGTTATCTCGACGCCTATGCTAACGAGATCGCTGCCTTCATTGCGGCAGCGACGTCAGGCAAGAAGGCGACGCCGAGCGGCAAGGACGGGCTGGTGGCGCTCAGGCTGGCGGATGCGGCGCTGAAATCGGCCAAGGAAGGCAAGACCATCCGCCTCGACAAAACAATCTGACTATCAAGCACAGGAGCAAGGCGATGAACGGTTCAGCCGGTCGCAATTCCGAAACACGCGCCATCGTCACCGGCGGCGCACAAGGCATCGGCTTTGCCGTCGCCGAAGCGCTGGCCGATGAGGGCTGCCGGGCGCTGGCGCTGATCGGCCGCTCGCAGGAGAAGGGCGACAAGGCTGTCGCCATCCTCAAGGGGGCAGGCGTCGATGCCATCTTCATCAGCGCCGACGTCTCAAAAGTGGCCGACTGCAAGCGTGCGGTCGAAACGGCGATTGGCCATTTTAGTACCGTCAACGCGCTGGTCAACGCCGCTGCCACCTCGGCTCGCGGCTCGCTGGTCGAGACCTCCGAGGATCTGTTCGACCAGATATTCCAGACCAATGTGCGCGGCCCGTTTTTCCTGATGCAGGGCGTGGTGGCGCATTTGCTGGCGCGCCAGGTACCGGGCTCGATCGTCAACGTGCTGTCGATGTCGGCGCATTGCGGCCAGTCGTTCCTGGCGCCCTATTCGTCGAGCAAGGGAGCGCTGGCGACACTCACCAAGAATGTCGCCAATGCCTATCGCGGCAATCGCATCCGCTGCAATGCGGTGCTGCCCGGCTGGATGGACACCGAGGGCGAGGCGATCGTGCAGAAGAAATGGCACGACGCGCCGGAGGACTGGTTGGAGAAGGCCGAAGCCGCGCAGCCGATGGGCCAATTGGTGAAGCCGGCGCAGCTTGCCCGGTTGATCAGCTATATGATCAGCCCGCAGTCCGGCGTCATGACCGGGTCGCTGGTCGATTACGACCAGAGCATCGCCGGGGCGTCACCGGAATAACGCCGGCAAGTCTAGCGGAACGCCGCCCATCACTTCGTCATCCACGGGCGGAGCAAGGAGCGCAGCGACACGACGCAGACCCGAGGATCCATGCCGTGACATCTAGGCGTCGCTACAATGCAGAATTTAGTTCCGCAGCACTCCTCGGCCAAGGCAACGGCATGATGGGGTGGACGGCGCCCGACGGCATCGGATGTGCCAGAATGAGTTCGTTGAGATCTCAAACAAGGGAGCCGTCCGTGGAACACCTTATCCGTATTG